>NZ_JBALBY010000125.1:0-36150 GCF_036919575.1 Nostoc sp.
TTTGAAACTATCCGCGCCCGCGTTCCAGTTTTGTGTGATTTAAAACCAAGCGGTAAATATGTCGCTACAGATTTGCACAAAGCTGGTGGCATTCCGCAAGTAATGAAGATGCTACTTGTGCATGATTTATTACACAGTGATAGCCTCACCATTAGCGGTCAAACAATTGCAGAGATATTAGCAGACATCCCTGAAGAACCATCCGCCAACCAAGATATTATTCGGACTTGGAATAACCCGATGTATGCTCAAGGACATTTAGCTATTCTCAGAGGTAATCTGGCAACAGAAGGATCTGTCGCCAAAATTACCGGGGTGAAAAAGCCAGTAATTACTGGGCCCGCACGGGTGTTTGAATCGGAAGAAGCCTCTTTAGATGCAATTTTGGCGGGTAAGATTCAAGCTGGTGATATTCTAGTCATCCGCTACGAAGGACCTAAAGGCGGTCCTGGGATGCGCGAAATGTTGGCTCCCACTTCGGCAATTATCGGTGCTGGTTTGGGTGATGCCGTGGGATTAATTACCGACGGACGCTTTTCTGGCGGTACTTACGGCATGGTAGTTGGTCATGTTGCTCCAGAAGCCGCAGTTGGTGGTGCGATCGCTCTTGTAGAAGAAGGCGATAGTATTACTATTGATGCACCCGCTCGTTTATTGCAGTTGAACATATCTGAGTCAGAATTAGCTCGTCGTCGTGCTAATTGGCAACCTCCTGCACCACGTTACACTAAAGGCGTGTTGGCGAAATATTCCAAATTGGTATCTTCTAGCAGTCTTGGGGCCGTGACAGATTTGGATTTGTTCAATAACTAGTTATTAAGCCAATAGCCATTTAAGTTTCACTTTTAAAGTTTTGAGGAGTCAGGAGCCAGAATAAAGATGCCTCCTGACTCTCTACTTCAGGCTAGATTCAGCGCTGTTGACAAGCTTCTTTAGATTTAAAGAAGGGCAAATGCTTTTGGCGTTAATGAGATTTTTCCTTTAGTACCATAGTTTTAATCGTGCCAGCGGGTGCAAGACTTCCCAGGCTATTTGCTACATCACGGATATCGGCATTGTTGAGCATCATAAATTTCAATAGCTTTTAATTGATCAGGATCAGCACCAGCACTGTGAGAATCGACCACCTGAAGCCACTGAACTACCTGGAGTCGGAATGTCAGCAGATGCAGCTCCTTTGCGATCGCATTCATAAGTTACGGGAAAACGAAAACTTGGAAGATGCCCGAAGTGCTATGTTGAAGTACCTGGGAGAGTTAAAGCGCCCGTATTTGACTGCGGTGGAGGAGAAGCTGTTGAGTGTTTTGGAGTCTGAATACAGAGAAAGATAACCTCTTAACGACTAATACCCATCTGATTATTTACGTGCGGTCAATGGCACTTTGGGGGCAATTGTACAAAATTAGTAGAGAAATTTTCATCAGAAACCATAAAGCGATCTCTACTGCAAGGAAGCTACCTCAAAGTGAGCAGGTATAGAAGTCAAAGCGTATCAGCTAGAACCACTACGCAAAGCTTTGCTGATGCCGAGAGTCGGTTTGTTTATTTATTGCCGATGATGTCGGTTTGGGCAAGACATTGGAGAAGAACGCGGCGATTGTTACGCTCAGTACACGGTGGAATGTTGTTTGACCACTATTGAATCAAAATTATGCAAGATTTCACTTTGTTGGAAAGGCTTTTTTGAAGCCCTTGCTCAACTTTGACAATCAGTTTGTCAAAAGCCTGTTGATCTGCTGTCAGTTGTTCTTGAATAACTTTCTCTAACTGCGGCTTTATCTGCTCACACATATCCTCAATTTTTTTGTCACTTAAAAAACTAGAACGAACCCAACTAGGTACATCCACATTTGTCTTGATTACTTCTTGAACACTCTTGCGATTTAGCTCCATTCCTGCCGCCATAACCGAAGCCCCATATACTAATGCAATAGGCCAGGTTAAGTGTCCAGTTAGGATTAGAGTGATTATGCTAGCTACAGTACCTCCACCAATTACTACATTGACGATAAACGCCACTGTTTCAGCAAGGATAGCATCTCCAATTCGTAGCTCTGGGTTAACAAAATTTGGGTCAATGCTATCCTGAAACCTTAAGCTGCTTCTAGGTATCTGAAACTTTCGACAAATTGGATCGGTTTGTGCAGCTAAATCTGGTTGGATTTTATTGCTAAACCAAAAAGCGCATTGATGATTAATTATCTGCACAGCGAGATCGCTTTTGAGCCACTGTTCTGCACCACTGATTAAAGATGTTTCCAAATCTGCTAAAGTCCGTATTTTGTTTTTTTGCCAATCTTTTAAACCTGGTTTAACTGCGTTAACAATCAAGCCATCAGTCAAAGGCTTAGTTAATGATTGGATTAACTCCGGGATATGTGTCTCAATCAAACCTTTAAGCTGATTCGAGGTAAATAGTTTGTTGACTTCTTGTTTAAAAGCAGCAGCACGCAGATCCCATCTTCCTACTCGTGCTAAACCCAGTGCAATGCACCGTTCCGGTTCTGGATCAGGACGGAGCAGCGTTTCTGGTTCGGGAAACATTTCCTGACAAAGAAAGTGGGTAAACTTCATCCGAGATGCGCCGCCAGTCATCAGCACAAGTTTTGGCACGATTCCAAGTTTTTCCAACTTTTCTTTTGCCTCATTTAAAGAGTCACTAAACGTTTGAATCCAACTATGAAGCCCTAGCTCAGGTAAGGGTTCGTTTAAGATTTTCTCCATGATCAATTTATTTACTTGGGGAATAAAATAAATTTGCTCGTTAATAGACTCAAACCCACGCGCAAAGGATTCGGGATCGTTGTATAGCTGTTCATTAGAAAAGTAATCTTCTTTAGCTTTGCGGCAAGCAAGTTCACAACGAGCTTGGTGATGGGGATATTCCTTAAATACTTTTTCGAGTAATGCTTTTTGTTCGTGGTTGGCGAGAGTCCGGGCAAAAATAGCCTTGTCAATTAGGGATGCTCCCAAAGTATTACTCCCGAAATCTATCGGGATCTCTTCTAAGCTCTTAACCAAAGTAAAATCTGTGGTTGAAGAACCAATATCGACAATTAGCACCGATGCAACTAGTTTGTCATACTCAAGCTTCCCGGCTTCCTTGGCTTGCATGAAAGCAGCCCGCGATTCGGGTACAACATGAAGTTGGGGAATGCCAGCTTCAAGAAGTAGCTTTTGGTATTCTAAGCGATCGCTAACTGACCATCCGGAAGGGCAACCGATGTAAAAATAGCTACTTTCTCCACCTTCAACTTGTTTGCTTTCTTTCAAAAGGCGGTAGTAGGTTGCCACAAAAGTGCTAATTGTTTCCCGATATTTGGGATCGTTGTTGGGTTTTTGCTTAAAAGAAATTGTCAGTTGGGTAACGCCAGCTTGAATTAATGCTTGTTCTCCGACAAGATAACCAAGTTTAGGATGCCAACCAAGAGCCGTAATTTGGTTCTTCTTGTTATTAATCTCCAGCATCTGGGGGGGTTCGATGCTTTCCACTATAGCTTTAGCTACAGCCGTCTCACCGTGCCCCAAATCAAAACCGATTGTTTCTAAAATTTCCATACCCTTATTGTCTATTATTCTCTAGAAGAGGAATATGCTGGCTCAATTACCCGACCGCGCCTAATTAAGCGATCGCCTTTTAACAGAGCAGGAGTTAGAGTTACGTGATCTTTGGTATCGGGGTCGATACTTGGCTCAAAGTCAAAATACTCGCGATCGCTATCAGGGTCATTTGGTCGGTAAATTTGAGTGTTAATTCCCTGAGACATTAAAATCTGTGGCAGAAGTTTCGCCAGTTCATGAGCCATTTGGGGTTTATCAAGTTTTGATGCGCCCATTAGCCTTTGCAGAAAATTCAATAGCTCTGGCAGTTCTTCTATTGCTAGGTCGCTTTCATGTTTATTCGATTCTTCTACTCTAGCCACTGCTAGGTCAATCGTGTTGAGAGCATCGCCAAGGTGATCTAGAAATACTTTGCTATCAACTCTGAGAAGAGGTTGAGGTAATTCTAATACTTCTAAAGACATATAATTATTTTGCTGGTTGTTTAAGTCAAGTTGAAGCACAACTTCTAGTCCCAGAAGTATAGAGGTTAACAAGATAGCCATCCAAACACCTGGGGTATTTTTAGTTAAAGAAAATAACGAACCTAAGATGCCTATATAAATGAGTGCCTGTAGTACTTTCAGAATTAATTTGTTGGGAAGAAACTTTGTACCTGGGTTAGTAAATTGCTTTCGCTCTGTTGGAGCGACTTGAGAATAGTTAGCCGCAGCGAGAGTGGCAATGGATTGTCGGAGTGTATCCAGAAAAAAGTTAGCCAGACGAACTTGAGCCAGATTAAGCTTTTCAATGTAAATTCTTTCGAGATGATCGATTCGGTTCTGAACCAGCTTAACTATCTCCTCAATATTGGTTGTGTTATCAATATCTGTCTGAAGTTGGTTGCGTTCTTCGCTAAAAAGTGAACTTATGGTTTTCATTGCGTTGGCTAAGACTTTAACGTTACTAATAGGAGTGAAATGAACAGTTATTTGTTCATTCTGATTTTGCGCTATATACGCGCGGAGCGAGAGCAATTATAACTAGCAAACAATAGTTTGGTAATTTTCACTCCTAATAAAATTAACGTATTATAATACACACTCTTACTGTCAGTTTTTATCTGGTGTTTCCGCAAAGCAGAGATTAACGCCAACCCAAAAGATACCAAGGACTATCCGGGCGGAGTTTGGACACTACCTCCAACCTTGAGCCAAGGTCAAAAAGATAGGCAACGCTTCCTCACCATTGGAGAGAGCGATGTCTACGAGGGGCTATTCGGCGTCGCATGACCTCGCACTGGGTAATTTATCATTAGCTTATCAGCAATTGGAACAGTGGTCAGAGGCAGAAACTGCGATCGCTCAAAGTCTCAACTTATTACAAACTACTAAAAACACCAAAGACTCTTCGCAAATTCTAGCCCAAGTTCTAGATATCAAAGGTCGCCTGCAATTGGCTCAAAGCAAAGCTGAAGATGCATTGGATACTTGGCGAGTATCACTTGACATTTATACTAAAATAGGCGATGAAAGGGCAGCTATTCAAAATCGGATTAACCAAGCCCAAGCTTTGCAAACTTTAGGATTTTATCGTCAAGCCGAGAAGACGTTAAGAGAAACTACCCAGATTCTCCAAAGTCAACCCAACTCACCTGTTAAAGTTGCAGCCTTGCATAGTCTCGGTAATGTGGTGCAAGTCACTGGTGATTTAGAAACATCTCGGCAAATATTGCAGCAAAGTTTAGAAATACCTTCATCGTTGCAAGATTTGGAAGCGATCGCTGATATTCTCCTCAGTCTGGGTAATACAGCCCGTGTTCAGCAAGACACGCAAACAGCTATAAAATATTATCAACAAACTATCAAAACTGCAACCTCACCCACTACACGCATCCAAGCTGAAGCTAATCAACTAAGACTACTGCTGAAAACTGAGCAATTGTCAGCTTTTCAAACATTGTCCTCCCAAATTAAAACTCAGCTTCACGACTTACCCGTTAGTCGGACAGCAATTTCTGCCCGGATTAACTTTGCCCAAAGTCTAATGCAATTCCGAAAAAAAACCGCTGCAGACACGGACTCATGGTTGGACATTGTATCGCCTGACAATGCGATCGCATCCATCGGTAACAGTGACTATCAACAGACGCGGATCTTGCTTTTCTTGGGGACGCGATCGCATCAATTGATCGTAAGCCTTTCAGAAGGCAGAAGGCAGGAGGCAGAAGGCAGAAGGGAACCCACGTTTAAAAACGTGGGGTTGATCTTGGACGCTTTGTGGAAGAGCGCTACGCGTCTCGATACAATTCTTTTTATAAACTGGGCAATAACCCAGAACTAAAGTTTTTATTAGTACTTCTTTCCTTCTGCCTTCTGCCCTCTGCCCTCTGCCTTTCTTTGTAATTCCCATGTTTGCAATCCTCCCATTTGCCGGACTCCCAGCACGCTGATGGTGAGCATCACACTCATTAGCAATCCCCTAATGAGTAGGCTGTTAAATTTAATTCCGGGCTTTGGCCAAGTCATCGGTATGGCAGCAGGATTTTCACAAATTATCGGTAGCCAAGTTGCCCCTGGAAATTTGTCCTCTAATTTTATATTTTATATTTTTAACTTTTAATACTCAATGCCGACTTACCCAAAGACAAACAAATTACATCATTTTGGGGTGTATGAATACGGCTACAAAGAACATCTCGATAATGTCTTTCAAGCGGATTTTTTTTAGATAGACCTGGATTTCCAGCCAGTTTTAAACCAATTTCTACGGCTCGAATGGCATTACTTGTAGCCAAATATTTCACTGTTTGTGCTTGCAAATTAACATTCGGCTCGTGTTCACCTTTGTCAATATCTGCTGCCAGACTGTAAATTAATCGATGGTTGACATATAGTAATGCTTCAATTTCACCAACAGATGTTTGAAAGTGGGGTAAAGTTGCTAGACTTGCACCTAAATTAGTAGGCGATCGCTCATTTAAATAATCAACTAACCAGTCTCGTGCTGCTGTTGCTACCCCTTGATACAACGCACTTAAGAACAAACTACCAACTGCCAACATTAAGGGATCGGGTTGTGACCAAGCCTTTACAGGGCAGACATCTAAGGCATACTCTGTGGGAATGCAGGCATCTTCTAGAATCAAGTCGTGACTGCCTGTTGCCCGCATCCCCAAGTGATCCCAAGTTTCCACAATCTTCAGCCCTGGAATGTCACGAGGAATTAAAAAACTCCCTACTTGCTGTTCATCATCATCTGTCCGCGCCCAAACTACGAAGTAACGCAAAATCGGACTGCCAGTAGTGTATTGTTTATGGCCAGTTATTAACCAACCATCAGATGTACGTTTGGCAATCGTTGCAGGTAATCCCCCTCTGGCTGGTGTACCTAATTCCGGCTCCACACGGGCAGCATTTAGCAAAGCTATACCTTGCACAGACTCCCGACACAGCTTTTCATAGACAGTGGGATGCCAGCGTCGGTGTCGGGCGGCATTAGCGTGTTGTAAGTAGTGCATCGTCAGTACTAAGGCAGTGGAAGCATCACCAGTGGCTATCTTTTCAATCACCCGACAGGCTGTGGTATATCCTACAGCCAGCCCACCAAACTCTACTGGTACAGTCAGACTCAATAATTTTGCTTTGTGGAGAGCATCAAAGTTTTCAAATGGAAACGAACTATTGCGATCGTGGATGGGGGCGCGGGTGGCAAAATCGGCAGCAAGAGAATCGACCAGATCCAAGAGATTGGGCGAGAATTTTGCTGTTGAGATCGCGGATGCTTCTAAAATAGGTGATTTTGACATTTAGCTTTTTACTTCTTGCTGCAATTATTGGCATTTGGCGATATCTTCGTTAAAACTGCTGTCCCAAAGTTGTTTCACATCAACTTTTGTGGAAATTACACCCGCTTTAAAAAAGGTATCAGCAACTTTTTGCTCAGAAGCAATAGCTGCATCAGAAACAGGAAGTAATTCTTGACGACGCTGTTGTTGTCCTTGCTTGGCATCCTGATAAACGATGCCTTCATCAACATCAATGGTAGTTGCATAATTCTTCGACCATTGCTTGAGATTAGATTCCCGCCAAGTTTGGGATTTCTGCAAACGACAGAGAAAATCAGCGATCGCTACTTTCTTTTGGGGATCGGCGATCGCATTGGGTGAAGCAATAATCACGAAGTTACCACTCAAAATATCTTTTGCAGATTCTAGCACCCGCGCCCCTTCTTTTTTGGCTTGGGGGATGGAATAACCGTAGGTAGCCCAAGCATCAAGCTGTCCTTTACGAAAAGCCGAAAGCCCATCGGGTATTGATAAAGGAATTGCATTGATATCCTTCATCGTTAGCCCGACTTTCTCCAACATCTTAATCAGGAAGTAGTGGGCAGTTGTAGCTTTAACGTAACCCACATTCTTACCTTTAAGATCGGCGATCGTTTGGGCAGTCGAGTCCTTGGGTACGAGTACAACTTGACCAACCGTCGGACCTTTGAGAGTCGCAATAATTTTTACAGATGCTTTCGATTCAATCGCAAAAATCGGCGGAATTTCACTAGCAGATCCCAAGTCAATCACACCAGCATTGATTGACTGTACCATCAAATTACCCCCAGTAAACTCAGTAAATTGAGTTTGATAAGGGAAATGATCTAGTCCAGCTAACTTTAAATTTAAGTCCCAGCCACCTTTATATTTAGCAACATGCAATTGAGTTGTATTCGACACTGCGATTTGGGATGGACTATGATTAGCAGCGATCGTTGCCGGACTGGTAGACTTCACCTCTGAGCAAGCTGTTGTTGCTAGAGCTAATAAGCAACCCAGAGGGAAGAAAAAATTCTGCGATAGCCAATTGGTAGACACGTTAATTTTTGGGTATAAAAAGACAACGAAGAAAATTGAAGAAGAATCCAGAAGTCAGAATTCAGAATTCAGAATCAATTAGTGGGGGATTCAGACCCGCCACTACGAAAGTTGACCTCCAAATTGAAAATGTCTAGTGAAATTTGCCATGATTCTCTCTTTCTTGTTTTATAAGTACATTGGAATATCCAGAGCGTAAAGACCGCAGACTCTTTTGTTCGGGATGACAATGATGTCGCCAAATGCTATCAGTATCGTTACCCATGACATGGATTAAGATAGATGGATCGAATACTGTATCTTTGCTACCTAGCGGCGGTAGTTTCTAACGGACACACTGCCGTTGTAATATCTACTCGTTGCGGAATAATTTTTTGCTCTAATAACCAATCAGCTGTTTTCTGAAGCTTGGCGATATCTTCAGCATTAGGAAATACGTAAGACTCTGGGCCTCGATTTTTAGTCACTTGCTTGGCTACCGCATCAGAGACTTTTAGCTGTTTAACTAAAAAATCTGATGCAGCATTAGTATGTTGATTTAACCATTCACCATCCTCACTCAAAGCAGTAAGAGCAGCTTTCACGGCTACAGGATTTTCTTTAGCTGCATCACCACGAACAACCATAATGCCGTAGGTAGGAGCAGGGTGTGTAGTGGTGATTCTTCGCGCCTTATGTTCTAATTGGGCAATGGAAATATAAGGTTCCCAAACTGCCCACGCATCAACAGAACCTTGATATAGAGCAGGTGCAGCGTCATTCGGTGATAAATAAACTCGCTGGACTTTATATGAAGGAATATTTTCTTTTTCCAAAACTTTTAATAACAGATATTCGCCCGCACCACCTTGATTAACTGCAACTTTTTTACCTACTAAATCAGCCGGGTTCCGAATGGGAGAATCACCACGAACTAAGATGGCACTACTCAAAGAATTTGGACTAGGACGCTGTACAGAACCAATACAAAGAGGTTGTCCAGCAGCAATTCCAGAGATGGAAGGAATATCACCACATCCGCCAATATCTGCCCGATTACCATTGAGAACATTTAAAAGCGTAGCGCAACGGTCAAATGGCCCACTCCATTCAACTTTAATATTTTGCGTGGCTAACTGACGCTCTAACTCACCTCGTTGACGCGCAATGGGAATAATCCCACCTTTTTGGTAGCCCAAGCGAATCACATTGTTTTTCTCTGTAGTTTTGGTAGTGAGAGTTTTTGAAGAGGAATCTGAGTTAGCTGTGGCATTGATAGCTGTTTGTTGACTGCAACTAGAAGCTATCAAACCAAGAAAAGACGCTGCGATCGCAAAGATTGTACTGGCAGAACATTTTTGTTTGTACTGAAAGCGATGTTCTTTTAAATAATTCACCACAATTGACTCCTTGATATCAATTTTTAGGAGTTTAAGCAGCCATATCTATGATCATAAGGATTATATTACACTAAATCGATTGATTTACCGTAGTATTTAGAAATAAGAAAGTCAAATTTTGAATGTGTTGCCCGATTTTAGAGAATTGGTATTAGCTAGGTTGGAGAACTTAGACTCGAAGTCCAGCCTGTTTCAGTAGTGGTAGAACGCGCTTACCGAAGAAATCCAGATCAGGCTCAAAATCGTAGAAGGCAAGCTGGAAGCCATCGACACCAGCTTTATTCAGCTGCAAAAGTTGCTCGGTGATTTGTTCGGGTGAACCGATTAACTGCACATTACCGCCGATCGCACTGCCAACGCCATGACGCAGATTTCCCTTTTGATGTCCCCTCCAGGCGTGTGCATCGCTGCTGACGCCTGAACGTCCAGCAATTGACTGATAATCGGCATGGTCGATTATCGCCTGAGCATATTCTTCTGCCTCTTTTTCAGTTTCACGCACGACAATAAGCGGATTTAGGAGAGTGCGGACTTGTCTACCATTAGCGATCGCCGATTGTTTCACACGGGCTGTATGGGCGGGTAACGACGACAAGGCGCTTTCTATGTCACCACCAGCCGGACTGGTGATAAATACGATATCAGAATGGCGACCCGCAAACTCGATGCCAGCATCCGAACCAGTGGCGTTAACTAGGATGGGGCGACCATAAAGCGGACGGGGGCTGATGTAGGCATCCTTAAACTGCCAAGAACTCTGACTTTTGTAAGAAAAATTCTCCGTTTCCCACCAGAGTCGTTTGAGGACGGTGACAAATTCATCAGCAAGTTCATAGCGGCGATCGTGTTCGATTTGGCTCCAGCCGAACAATTCATGCTCATAAGCCCGGTGTCCGGTGACAACATTAATTCCCCAGCGACCTTTAGAAATGTGGTCAAGTGTCGCACCAAATTTAGCCAGATGGATGGGATGCCAAGGCCCGTAGAGGACGTGAATTGTTGAGATTAATAGAATGCGTGAGGTAATGGCGGCAAGGGAGGCAATGGCAATGAAGGCATCTAAACCTGCTTCTGTCCGAGTTGGCCCTTGTCCGCCCTTCGGCTGCCATGTGGAATAGCCGAAAACTAGGTCAAAACCTAGCTCCTCAGCTTTTTGGGTCAGTTTAGCATTGTAATCAAACGACCAGTCTGTAGTACGCGGGAGGTTAGAAGAACTCCAACCACCGTGATGAATCGGTAAGAACAGCCCTAGCAGTACTGGCTGCCGGAGAGCTTGGGATAATGGACTTTGGGGATAGTCTGTTGGAGAGGCGATCGCCTCTTTACTTGCTCTCAAAAAAGTAGTGTCAATTGTACTCATTGTTCCTCTCAACGGTTTCGGTTGCCTGCAAGATCCCCGACTTCTAATAAATGCTCATAAAGTGGTTTCCCATAGGTTAGAAGTCAGGGATCTGAACAAAATTAGAAGAATCCTCGCTGCGGCAATGGTGTACCGTTGATCTCGTAGTCGCCGATCGCACGAGCCTTAAAGCGATTTGGGTTGTGTGAGGATAAGGTACGGGCGTTGCGCCAATGACGATCAAAGTTGGAGCTTCGGCAACGGGGATTCGCAATGCACCTAACCTAGAATGCCGGATAAATTCAACCACATTATAAGGAAGGATGCGATCGCGATCGCGATCGCTTGCTCCCAGAGCAATAAAATCAAAAAGCTGCTGGAGTTCCGGTGAATTTGCTCTCACCCGAGCCGAAAATTGAATTGTTGTATCTGCAAGTTTCTCTGGACTCTTAATCATTAGTTTCTATCTCCGAATCTCCTGTGGAAAATCTATGTTGGTGAGTGGTGAAGCAATTGCTATTTCTGGGTGACGCGACTTTGGCACTACAAAGTTGAAGAATGTTTCCACCCTTGAGGCGATTACATCTGGTAACAGATTCAAGCCACCGACTGCACTCGACAAAAACCATTCCTCTGTAAGGGTTTTAGATGTATTTAAGTTTTGTAAAGTACCAAAAATCTACAGAATTACCGTAGTTTGATACTCCCAAATTTTCCCCAAGACCTCTTGCAAAATTATTTTCAATACTTAAGTATTTGTTCTCACGACAGAATAGACTTACGTGAGCTTTCTTACTTTTGAGACATTCTCTTAGGATCAACGCTATTTTGTGATTGCAAAACTACAGGCTTCTGGTAATTAGAAGTATAACCTGGTAAAACTTTTACCCCTGGCTGAGTCAACCTTAGCGTTAAAGAAAGTCTGACTTTACCACTATTATTACGTACTGAACGATGTAATAGTGTATTAGTAAATAGTACAAACTCACCAGGACGTAACACTACAGGAATAGCTTTTTTTGCAACTTCATCAGTGATTTCAAAAAAGTGATTACCACTAAAAGGATCGGTTCCTTTTATTTGGCAATTTTTTAAGTAAATATTAGGTATATACTCAAATCCATTATATTCATTAACTTCTGTCAAAGCTATATAAGCATAAATAGTTTTACCATCTCCTTCCAGAAGTTTAGAATAAGAGTCTTGATGCCAAAAAGGAATTAATTGCTGGGCGGGATAATTTACCCAAAGTTCTGACCGCCATAATACTAAATTATCCCCTAAATGAACATTAAGCTTCTCTAATAATTTTTGATCTTCACATAATTGCAAAATCACAGGTGAATCTAAATGTCTTTCCATGTAAAAACATCTAGTATAAACTTGAACTAATATAATGAATAACGAACCAATATCAAATCTAATAAATGATTTAACCACCTGTTTTAATAATATATTTATTGGAATTTTTCGGATAATATTATCAAAAATGTATTGGGTAATATCAACTATTTCATTACTGCTTAAACTCAGAGAATTTGGCCCCCATATTTCATCAGTACCATCATAATTAATTTTCTTTGTATTCTGCTGTTGGTTGCAACCAGCCCATAATAAACTACATTCCCATAATTGCTGTGATAATTCTTGATTTTGTGCTATTTCAGGTAATATAATTTCTTGAGCGTGACTATCTAAAAATTTTCCACTAATATTTTGATAATCTGGGGAAGTAGCACAAACAAGGGTACTATATGCTCCGGCTTCCGAAGAAATACCTAAACCTAAATATTTACTGAGACGATGCCATCTAGTAATATTTGATTGTACGAAGCCTGGATGTATGGCGTTAACAGTGACTTGAGAATTATTTAATCGCTGAGAAAGTTCTCTTGTTAAAAGCAATAAACAGAGTTTTGAAACGGCATATAATTTTAGGAAATTAAAAGGTGTTTTTTTAACTAATAAATTCCAGTCAATACCACTTGGAGATAATGCCAAATCTGATGCTAACATAATAATGCGGCTAGGAGCAGATTTTTGCAAATTTTCTAGTAATAAATAAGTCAGCAAAAAATGACCTAAATAGTTCGTTCCCCAAATCAGTTCAAAACCTTCTTTGGTTGTACCTCTGTTGTTGAATATCCCCGCATTGTTGACTAATATATTTAATGGCAAATTATAGCCATTAAATAATTTTACACACTTACGAACTGAATCTAAAGAAGCTAGATCAAGAGGTAAAAATTTCACATTTTCATTTCCGGTGGTTTGGCGGATGTAGTCTATAGCTTTTGCGGCTTTATTTGCCGAACGACAGGCAATAAATACATGATTGCCTAATTTGGCTAAACCTATAGCCGTCATTAAACCTACACCCGAATTACCACCTGTAACCAGACACACTTGCATAATTTCCGCTCTCTTAGTATTTATTTCCAAGTAATTGCCAGAAATCTAGTCAGTATTAACTCCCGGTTCGCTCATTTTTTTGGGAGTTAGAAGAAAGGCTATTCAGGGGTAAAAGATTGACCATCAAGTTGAGTATAAATACTGATGGGAAAGCCGAGTAAAACAAGAATACGCTGCTGTAAGGGAGAAAGAGCCGTCAAGAGAGCATCTACAGTTTTCTGTATTCGTGAGCGTAGATACTTTTCTTCTGTCTGTGCAATTGCAAATGAGCGTACAATTAATTGTCGTTCTGACCAAGATATGTCTTGCCCATCAATTTCTATTTCTTGAAGAATTTTTCTTTCAAATCCTTCAGCTATATCTTTTATTTTTCCATCCGCATAGTCATAGTTTATAGTTGTCAATTCTTGTTGATTATCCCAAACTGGTTGAATATATTCTATTAGCTGTTCTGAGGATACTTGCTTGGCACTTAAAGGACATAGATAAAAATCTCCACCTAATACTATATGAGTTATTGTCGCTATTGATGACATTTTACAGTCACCAATATATAGTAACCCTGACTGTTTTAGCGTTGAACGTACTTTGTCTATTGCTGGAATATATAATGGGTCATCGGCTTTTTCTCCTGACAATATTTCCGTTGCAATTGGCATACCTAAGGGGTCTAATGTTGATAACATTATTTTGACTTGTGCCAAGTCTGGACGGTGGTCTTTACTATGACCCCATTGAAATAACCCTTCTGGATTAACCCCACAGTAGCTTGAAGCTGTTGTACTATCCATAGGCACCCTTTCAGGGGTGATATTGTACACTTGTAGTAAACTTCCTCCTAGTTCTTCCTCAAATGAGTACCAGTTGCGTAGCTTGCCGCCGAAGGCATCGCTGTCGAGATAACGTAATACCGCTTCTAGACGGTCATCCGTTAGGTCTAATTCGTGTAAATCTTCTCCACAAAATGCTTTCAAGGTTTCTAGCCGCTTAAAAGCCCAGCCTTGAACCTGATTTAAACGATGATCCGCTTGCGATAATATGTGTGTCAACCAAATTGCCACTACGCTACCCAAACTCTCACCTTGCCAGTTTCCATGTGTTGGGAAATGCTTGTCTATCAATTCTTTTATCCCCATACGCTCTATTTGTGCCAGCAGTAAGGGTATATCATCGACTCGTTCCTTTGTGATTATGGGTTCTGTTGCCATAGCCCCGAACTTATACCTACTTATTCATTTTTGAAAATACGCTTTTAGGTATATTTATTTTCCTAACTCCTAAAAAAATGGGCGAACCGGGAGTTCTTACTTGCGACTTGCGACTTGCGACTTGCGACTTCAATTATGACACCAAACTCGGCCACAACCCAAAATAAGGCTAAGTCTTCTGGGCTAGCGCATTTTAGCTGTTCCCAAATTTGAGTTGATTTTACTCCTTGAGCTTCAATGCCAGTAATTTCTTTTTGTGAAATTAGTGTTTCAAAGTCTGTATGGCTTTTTGAATCGTTGGCTTTTGGTGTCCCCCACGTTGTTTCGCTTCAATTTCTCCATTTTGACGATAATGACGCAGTAGGTTTCGTACAAATGACAAGCTTACCTTGAATTGTTGAGCCAAGTGGCGTTGAGAGCCAACATGAGCTTCCCACCCTGCAATCACACGACGGCGCAAATCCCCTGAGTAAGATACTGGCATCGAATCAAACAATCACTTCATATCTACTTTACCGATTTTGTGGTTCAATTACCTGAAAATTGCTGTAAAGAAAAAATTATTGGGGAAAATACATTACGTGATATCTACATTTTAAACTTGGCTCTAGAAGCTTCAAAAGCCGTGGTTCGGATCGCCACTCCAGACGGTTTAGGCACAGGTTTTATGATTGCCCCTGATTTACTAATGACGAACAATCACGTTATTAATAGTCAAGAAGTAGGAGAGAAAAGTGATTTTAGCTTTAACTATCAACTGGATATTAAAGGTAAGCAATGCCCAATACAGACTATTGGAGCTTTAGCCGGAGGTGCTTTTTACACTAACGAAGCATTGGACTATACAGTAGTAACCCTGAAAGAAGTACCCGGCTTCGGCAAGCCTTTAATCTTCAAAAGTAAACTAATGCGGCGAGATGACCGCGTAGCAATTATTCAGCATCCAGGTGGGCATTTAAAGAAAATCTCCATACAGAATAACTTTGTTGCTTACGCCGATAATCAAGTATTGCAATATACTACTAGTACAGAACCAGGTTCATCGGGGTCGCCTGTTTTCGATGATGATTTTCAGGTGGTTGGTATTCACCATAGCGGTGGTATGTTAGTACAACCAAATACCCAACAAAGGTATTTACGTAACGCGGGAACGAGTGCGATCGCATTGTTGAATGACCTCCAGAAAAATACACCGGAGATTTATACCCATTTATCGAGATAGTTAGGCATAATAACTGGAGGTGCAAACAATGGCTAAGACGGTTGATAACTATGTGGAGCGTACCTCTGTTAGATTACTGCACTCTTTAGGTCGCTCTGGTGGTTCTATTCCCTTGCACCGCATTCAGTTCTCAGCCTGATTTTCAATCTCTGCTTGAAGAGTTAGAAACAGTACATCCAGAATACAAACACCTGCTAGAGAGAGGCGTGTCTACTAATTATCAGTTTATAGACTTGCTAAAATTACCAACTTCGCCCCCCAATCTTCATCATGGCGCAGCGTTAAAACTGTATAAGCAGTGTTGTACTTAAGATTATCCCGCTCTACTTGGTCTAGTTTACGCTGATCGGGACTAAGTAAGTCGGCGGAAAAAATTATAGTTATGTAACAATTTTGTGAGGTGCTAAAAAAATTAGGCGTATAAATGACCTGTTTAATAGTGCGATCGCAGCCAAATACCTGTTTTTATTGAGAATCTAGCTATGTAACTGAGAATTAAACCCCGATCTCACTTTGGAGCGTTGCTCCCTGTTTTTAGTAAGGTTGAATGCTAAGATGTATTATAACCATCAACCAAATGCTTTTAAACCTGATTACTCGCGGTTCACCCATTTTTTAGGGAGCTAGAAAAAATGAAAAGCAAGAAATATACCAAAGGAAATATTTCCAAAAAGTACACATAACATCAGTATATATGATGAGTATATGTACAGTATATAGTGATAAGTATATATATGTACTTTAAGAATGTTGACATAACTAAGTCGGCGCGAAAAAACCAAACTATGTAAAGATAAATACGGAGAATGCATCTACCGAGGTGACTAAGATATGGGCGCTCGTTTAAGGGTGTTTTTGACTCGCGATCAAGATAAAACTCTATTAAACCTAAGAACTGCGGATGCACCGCAGAAAGTCAAAGACCGAGCAGAGATAATCAGGTTAAATGCACATGGCTGGTACGTCGAGAAAATAGCTGCTCACTTTAACTGGAATCCACAAACAGTCAGAGAGGTTTTACATAAATGGCAAAAACTAGGTATAGAAGGACTTTGGGAGTTACCAAGTCGAGGGGGAAAGACAAAGTACAAGGAAGAGGACATAGTATTTTTGGAAGAATGCCTCAAAAAAGAACCACGTACATATAATAGTCTTCAATTAGCTGAAAAGTTAGAGAGCGATAAGCCTTCGGCATAGCTTCGCTTACCGCCAAATTCAACTGAGTCCCGACAGATTAAGACGGGTACTTAAAAAAAAGGGGGTCATTTGGAAACGAGCCAGAAAGAGTCATAGTTCAAGCTAGGAGAAAAAGAGGAAACTACAGTACACAAGGTGTTAAAGTTAACTCTAGTCCCTCTAGTTAACTTTTCGTTACATACTTGATATTTTTCCCGCCTACTTAGTTAGCTATAGCAAAGTTATCTCATGAGATAACTCATTGTGAAAAAACTTTGTTGAAACTGATTTCGTG
Source organism: Nostoc sp. (assembly GCF_036919575.1). Classification (GTDB taxonomy): domain Bacteria; phylum Cyanobacteriota; class Cyanobacteriia; order Cyanobacteriales; family Nostocaceae; genus Nostoc. Next base: position 17,439 of record NZ_JBALBY010000125.1, read on the forward strand.
CCAAAATAGCCAAATGCAAAAATCCATGCAAACTACAACAACAATTAATAAAAAATTACATAATACTCCTATTGCCATTATTGGTATGGCTTCTCTATTTCCCAAAGCCAGAAACTTGCGAGAATATTGGGAAAATATTATTAAAAAAGTTGATTGTATTATTGATGTTCCGCTCTCACGGTGGAACATCGATGATTACTATAACCCAGACCCAAAAGCACCGGAAAAAACATATTGTAAAAGGGGTGGTTTTATACCAGATATCGATTTCTCCCCGATGGAATTTGGACTTCCACCTAATATTTTAGAAGTAACTGATATTTCCCAACTATTGAGTTTGGTAGTAGCCAAAGAAGCAATGGAGGATGCTGGCTACAATGAAAAACATGATTTTAATCGTGAAACAGTTGGGGTTGTTTTAGGGGTTCAACAGTCCAATCAGCTAGGTATGCCACTTACTGCAAGGCTTCACTATCCTGTTTGGGAAAAAGTTTTAAAAAGCAGTGGTTTGTCTGATGAAGATACGCAGAAAATCATTGCGAAAATCAAGAGTGCATATGTAGAGTGGGACGAAAATGCTCTTCCTGGTATGTTGGCAAATGTAGTTGCGGGAAGAATTGCCAATCGCTTTAATTTTGGAGGTATAAACTGTGTTGTTGATGCAGCTTGTGCCAGTTCATTGAGTGCTTTGAAGGTTGCGATTAGTGAATTGATCGAACATCGATCTGACATGATATTGACTGGTGGGGTAGATACTAATAACTCAATCACTATGTATATTTCTTTTAGTAAAACACCTGCGATGTCTGCTAGTGGAAATATCCGCCCTTTCGATGCCCAATCTGATGGGATGCTTTTAGGAGAAGGTATTGGGATGTTAGTACTCAAACGCCTTGAAGATGCGGAAAGGGATGATGATAAAATTTATGCGGTCATCAAGGGAATTGGTGCTTCTAGTGATGGACGATTTAAAAGTATTTATGCACCGCGAAAAGAGGGGCAGGTCAAAGCATTACAACGCGCATATGAAGATGCAGGCTTTGGTTGTGAAACTGTTGGTTTGATAGAAGCGCATGGTACAGCTACTCTAGCTGGTGACCTTACGGAATTCGCATCTTTGAAGGAATTTTTTGGAGAACGCAATGGTTTGCCACACATTGCTCTTGGCAGTGTTAAATCCCAAATTGGACACACTAAAGCAGCTGCGGGTGCAGCAAGCCTAATAAAAGCTTCTCTAGCGCTACATCATAAGATATTACCACCGACAATCAACATTACTCAGCCAAACCCAAAATTCAATATAGAAGATTCACCATTCTATTTAAATACCGAAACTAGACCTTGGATTCATGATAATGAAACGCCAAGACGAGCAGGTGTAAGTTCTTTTGGGTTTGGCGGCAGTAATTATCATGTTGTTCTGGAAGAATACTTAGGCAAGCATAATGAAGCTTATCGTTTGCAACCGACTCCAGATACAGTCTTGCTATTTGCCGAAACCCCAGTCCAATTATTAAGTAAGTGTCAAGAACTTCTCAATCAGCTTGAGTCCAATTTATGCGATAGATATTATACAGAATTAATAGAAGGTTGCAAATCAGTTCAAATTCCCCTTTCGGCAGCAAGAGTAGGATTTGTTGTAGTGTCTCGTATTGAGGCTAGTAAATTTCTGCAAATAATAATTGATTCTTTAAAAGACAAATCGAACCTCAGTTGTTGGGATCATCCACAAGGAATTTATTACCGTAGTTGTGGGATGGATTTATCAGGAAAAGTAGTAGCGTTATTTTCTGGACAAGGTTCCCAATACTTAGAGATGGGTAAAGAATTGGTAATCAATTTTCCAGAATTACAACAACTTTACGGGCGTATGGATGCCCTATTGCGCCAAGATAATTTACAGTCGGTGTCGCAGATTGTTTTTCCATCACCAGTTTTTACCCAAACAGAAAAAGATGCCCAAGCTACTGCACTACAAAGAACAGAGTATGCTCAACCTGCGATCGCAGGTTTGAGTGCAGGAATGTATCAAATTTTGCAAAAAGCAGGGTTTCAAGCTGATTTTGCTGCCGGACATAGCTTTGGAGAATTAACCGCATTGTGGGCTGCGGGTGTACTGAGTGAAGAAGATTATTGCTTCTTGGTAAAAGCTAGAGGACAAGCGATGGCAACTTCTCAGAATGGTGATGCTGGGAAAATGCTTGCGGTTAAAGAAGACATTGATAAAGTCAAAGAATTAGTTGATCAATTTCCGCAAGTTAAAGTAGCTAACTTTAACTCTCCACATCAAGTTGTCCTGGCAGGAAATTCTGCTCAGATAACCAAAATACAGCAGATTTTACAAAATCAAGGTACGACTGCGGTACTATTACCTGTTGCAGCTGCTTTCCATACACCGTTGATTGAATTTGCTCGCAAAGGATTTGCTAGCGCTTGTAAGCGTGTAACTTTTAGAAAACCAAAAATATCAGTTTATACAAATGTTACAGGTAAGCTTTATTCTAGTGAAACGGAACTAATTAGCAAAACACTAGAAAATCATCTCTCAAACTCCATATTGTTTCATCAAGAGATTGAAAATATCTATGCAGATGGAGGTTATTGCTTTGTTGAGTTTGGCCCAAAACGAGTTTTAACTAACTTTATAAAAGATATTTTAGGTCATCGTCCACATATAGCTGTAGCATTGAACCCTAGCAACGAAAAAGATAGTGACCTTTCATTGCGAGAAGCTGTTGTGCAATTGCGTGTAGCCGGACTCCAATTAAAGCATATTGACCCTTATCAAATATCTTCTGAACTTCCTGTAATTTCGCAAAAGGAAAATTTTAAAGTACGTTTGAGCAGTACAAACTATGTTTCTGAAAAAACGAAAAAAGCATTTGAAAATGCGTTAATTGATGGTCATCAGGTCAAATCACATCAAAATGGTTCTTTAAATTCACCGATGATTTCAAAAGTGCTTGAAACTAATCTAAGTAATATGCATGATAATGGAGATAATGGTAAGTCCGTAACTAATATTTCTACACCAAAAAAACTTCCAGTACCAGGGTTAAATATGTCTATTAAATCAGACAAAACTATAAATAATCAACGAGTTTTAGAAAGTTTAGAATACTTGCTGAACCAATTTCAGGAACATCAAAGCAATAATCTACAACTGCATGAGCAGTATCTTAGCCATCAGCAGGATTACATCAAAACGTTTTTCCAACTGATACAGCAACAGAATAATTTATTTACTAATGGTAAGTTTACAGACAATCGTGGAGAACTTCCACCTGAAATAATTGGAAGTTTAGAACGTGGTATGTTGCAGTTTCATAACCATCATAGTGAAACCCTACGCGTTCACGAGCAATATCTTCAACATCAGGTAGAAAACAGCAGACAGTTTTTTGATAGATTACAACAAGAATATTCTAATTTAGTTTTTCATACCCAAAAACAGCAAGTAATTGAATTTTCTCAGTTGCCAAATGATATATCAGCAAATTCATCTGCAAAATCCATTGCATCAAATGGTAAACATATCGCTAATTTTGAATCGCCTGCTATTGAAACTGCGGTTGATACTCCTGAAGTATGGGAAAATAAAAAAGTTGAAGAATGGAATAATCAAGAAACATTTGCTATTGAAACTGCGGTTGCTGTTAACAGCAACTTAATAGCCGATGATGCTGCTGAGGTATGGGAAGATAAAAACGTTGAAGAATGGAATAATCAAGAAAGATTTGCTGTTGAAACTGCTAAGGGATGGGAAGAGAGAAAAATTGAAGAATGGAATAATCAAGAAACATTTACTCCTTTAGCATCTACTTTTTCTACTCAGGCAGAAGTTGCTGTTACTCCAACCGTAAATATTGATATTGAGCAACTAGGTAATGACTTGTTAAGTATTACAAGCGATAAAACAGGTTATCCAGTAGAAATGTTGGAACTTGACATGGATTTGGAAGCAGATTTGGGAATCGATTCTATCAAGCGCGTGGAAATTTTAGCCGCGATGCAAGCCTTATATCCTGATTTACCACAACCAAATTTAGAACAACTTGCAGAAAAACGTACTATCGCTCAGATAGTAGAATATCTGCAAACATTAGCAAATCCTCAAAAAGATATTTTTCAAAATAGAGAATCGGCACTTACTCAATCCGAACAATTACCAGAAATAGCTACTACAAGATTTGAATTAGAATCTGAAGACCAGGAACTAGGGGTCGAAATTGATTTTACGGAGTTGAGCGATAAGTTACTTGCAATTACAAGCGATAAAACAGGTTATCCAGTAGAAATGTTGGAACTTGACATGGATTTGGAAGCAGATTTGGGAATCGATTCTATCAAGCGCGTGGAAATTTTAGCCGCGATGCAAGCCTTATATCCTGATTTACCACAACCAAATTTGGAACAACTTGCAGAAAAACGTACTATCCGTGAAATAGTCGAATATATTCAACAGCTAGCTGCCGGTGAAAAAAAAAAGTTATTCAATGAGTCTAATAACCAGCAACAGCTTTTAGAGCATAATGACCACAATATTGTTCGTAGTCCGGTAGAACTCAAATTTCTTCCTCGACCAGATTTTTTAGGATTTACACTACCGCAGGGATACATCAGTTTACTTACCGATGATGGTTCTCCTACGACTACCAAACTAGCTCAGTTACTTATTGATCGAGGTTTTAAAGTTGTTGTTTTAAGTTTTCCTCAATCACTTCTCCATCAACAGCCATTACCCCAAAGCATAAATCGTATTATGTTGGAAAATTTGAGCGAAGAACATTTACAGGAAAAGTTGAGTGAAATTACCACAAATTACGGACTAGTTGGCATTTTTATTCATCTCCATCCTAAGCTCGTAGCAAACGATAACGATAAAATGACTTATTTGAAAGAAGAAAAGGCGATTGTTAAACATATATTCCTGATAGCAAAACATCTGAAAAAATCTCTCAAAGATGCTGCAAGCTACGGACGCAGTTGTTTTTGCACTGTAGCTCGTCTTGATGGAGCCTTTGGACTTTCAGGTCAAGTTAATTTCAATGTCATCGGTGGTAGCTTGTTTGGATTAACCAAAAGTTTGAAATGGGAATGGGAAAATGTATTTTGTCGAGCAATTGACCTGAGTCCTGGTATTGATGCTGAACAATCAGCACATCACATCATTGCCGAACTGCATGATCCAAATCTTTATATTTCCGAAGTTGCTTATGGTTCACAAGGACGAACAACTCTAATTAGTACAGCAGATAGCTAATACCTGCTGAGGTTTTAATTATTCAGGACTTACGCAAAAACGGCAACAAGCTCTTATTACTTTCGTTCATGTAGTGTGGAACTTAAGTGGAACTTAACTTTTCCTTACACCCAATATCCATCTCAAAAAACCTATGCTTTACGACAGAAAACTTTCATCTAATAAGAAAGCTTTTGAGATTCTAAATCGCCACATTGACTCATAAAATATAGTAACAATTAGTCGTATAAAAGGTATTTAGCAAGAGAACTTAAGCAAAAGATAGAAACAGATTTAAAAAAGGATGACATTTTTAGCAAACTTTTCATATTTGATAAATATTATAGTTATTTCATAGAAAATGAAAAATCTTGAGCTAGCGTAATTGGAACTAATATTGGAGTAACTAATATTGGACAAGTATCGATTCCCAAAAACTATGGACTATTTGAACTAGAAGAAATTAGCTTTATTCCTACAATTAAAGGAGTAAGTGGTCTAAATGTAGCAGTTTCAACTTTTCAAGGAACAATGATTTTAAATTTTTCATATGTCGTACCATCTATAAGTAAAAAAACTATAGAAATTTTGGCGAATAACGTTATTTTTGAGCTTATCAATATTGTAGTAAATTACTAAAATTGGAGTTGGAGCATCTATGAAATTAGCAAATAGAATTAATCCGTCCTCAGTATTTCTTGTCAGTGGAGGAGGAAGAGGTGTGACAAGTGAATGTGTAATTAGATTAGCGCAACAATACCAGTGCAAGTTTATATTACTTGGTCGTTCACTCATTATCGAATTTGAACCAGAGTATGTTGAAAATTGTTTTGATGAATCTGCATTAAAAAAACGCATTATGGAGTACCAGCTTTCGCAAGCACAAAAGCCAACTCCAATTAGCGTACAAAAGGTATTTAATCAAATTTCTGCTAGTCGAGAAATTAAAAATACACTTTCTCGCGTTCAGCAAGCAGGAGGTAGTGCAGAATATTTTAATATTGATGTCACAGATTATGTGAGTTTACAGGCAAAAGTTACACATTTTAGTGCAATTACGGGAATTATACATGGTGCAGGAAATTTAGCAGATAAATTAATTGAAAAGAAAACAGAACAAGATTTTGAGATTGTCTATGCAGCAAAAGTTCAAGGTTTAGAAAATATTCTTTCTTGCGTAAATATCCCTCAACTTCAACATCTTATTTTATTTTCATCTACATCAGGATTTTACGGTAATGTTGGTCAGACAGATTATGCTATGGCTAACGAAATCCTGAATAAATCGGCTCATTTAATTCAGCAAAAATATCCAAATTGTCATGTAGTTGCCATCAACTGGGGACCTTGGGAAAGTGGCATGGTGACACCGGAAGTGAAAAAAGCTTTCACTGAACGAAATATTGGTATTATTCCGATAGAAATTGGAACGCAAATGTTAGTTAAAGAACTTAACTCTGGCAATCAAGCAACAGCACAAGTCTTAATTGCTAGTCCAATAACTCCACCTGCAACACAACTAAATTCCGAATTAAAAACGTATCATATTCATCGTCAGCTAATTTTAGAAGAAAACCCATTTTTACAAGATCACGTTATTGCTGGCAAGCCTGTATTACCTACAACTTGTGCAATGTCGTGGATTATAAACACCTGTGAAAATCTTTATCCAGGATATCGATTATTTAATTGTACAAATTTCAAAGTCTTGAAAGGAATTATTTTTGATGAAAACTTTGTAGGTGAATACATTTTGGAAATTCAAGAAAGAGCAAAGAATAATAACTCTCAAGAAATAGAGGTTTTTGCGCGAATTTGTAGCGAAAAATCTCATAAAATACGATATCATTTTAGTGGAGAGTTTAAATTATTGGGTAAAATACCTCCTGCACCCTTTAATAGTTTTCCAGAAACGCAAGAAGTTACAATTCCGTATTGGGATAATAATAATTCTTATCAAAGCTGGGTAGGAATGCTTTTTCATGGTCCCTCTTTTCAAGGAATAAAAAATTTTAGAACTTTTAGTCGAGAAAAATTTACTGCTGAGTGTTTTTGGCAAAAAATAGAAGCTAAACAACAAGGGCAGTTTCCTGTGCAGTGGTTCAATCCCTATGCTCTTGATATCAGTACTCATCCTTTAGGAATCTGGTTGGAACATTTTTATCAAGAATATGTTCTACCTGCCTCATTGGAAAAGTACGAACAATTTGCACTTATACCATATAATGAAGAGTTTTATGTATCTGGTGAAATTAAGTCTAAAACAGATTTTAATGTATTGGCTGATTTCGTCATATTTAATTCCCAAGGAAAGGTAAGTGCACGTTTATTTGGAGTTACATTTATACGTTGGGTTGGTCAATGACTTATTCGAGTAAGTCACAGTCAAAAGCATATTCAATATCTTAATCATACTAATTTATCAGCCGTAACTAGTACAAATAAAAGGAGATACTTGTGGATAAAATTGCAATTGTTGGATTATCTTGTCTTTTTCCTGGTGCTAAAAACAGTGATGAGTTTTGGCAGAATTTAATTGCTGGTAAAGATTCTACATCGGAACTTACATTCTCAGAATTAGGTGTTGATCCCGAAGTATTTTACGACCCAATTAAAGGGAAAACAGATAAATTTTATTCCCATCAAGGAGGATTTATTCGTGACTTTGAATTTAATGCTTCTGAATATAATTTACCAGGAGAATTAATCGATAGTCTTGATGACACTTACAAATGGTCTTTATATGCTACTAAACAAGCACTTGAACAAAGTGGTTATATAACAAATCAATCTGTTCTTTCAAAATGTGGTGTAATTTTAGGTAATCTCTCAATACCAACTAAATATTCGCAGAAATTGTTTGCACCATTGTATCAGCAAGTGATAGAAGCTGCAACTGCGGAGCTTTTACAGCAAGAAACTTTTAATTTACCCTCTGCGGCAATCAAAGCAAAAGCTTCTCTTTATAATGGGATGATTTCAAGCTTTCCTGCGGCTTTAGTTGCTCAGGCATTTTCTTTATCTAATAATATTAATTTCTGTTTAGACGCTGCATGTTCTTCATCATTTTATGCCATTAAGCTGGCATCACATTATTTGTGGACACACAAAGCTGATTTAATGCTAGCAGGAGCTATTAACTGCACATATCCTTTATTTTTACGAATGGGTTTTTCGATTATTCAAGCATATCCAGATAATGGTATTAGCCGTCCCTTCGATAAATCGTCCCGAGGAGTAATTACGTCTGACGGAGTGGGGATGGTGGTCTTAAAAAGATATAGCGATGCAATTCGTGATGGAGATAAAATACTTGCGACTATTTGCGGAAATGGATTATCGAATGATGGTCGAGGAAAACACTTATTAGTTCCCAACTCAAAAGGACAGATTTTAGCATTTGAGCGTGCTTACAAAGAAGCGCAAATTAGTCCAAAAGATATTGATTATTTGGAGTGTCACGCAACAGGTACTTTAGTTGGAGATATTACCGAACTCAATTCGATAGAAAGCTTTTTTGGTAAACATCAAGCGATTCCACCGCTTGGTGCAGCAAAAGGTAATGTCGGTCACTTACTAACTGCTGCGGGGATGGTGAGTTTGACTAAAGTAATTGAGAGTATGTCTCATGGAGTAATTCCACCTTCAATTCATATCACTGAACCTGTAGGTGCCGAACAAGGTCTAGTGTCATCGCAAAGTATTGTGACAACTCCAACCGCTTGGCAAAGCAAATCATCAGTAAAACGTGCTGCTATCAGTGCTTTTGGTTTTGGAGGTAATAATTCTCACCTAATTTTAGAACAGGCAGAGAAATCAGAAGTCATTGATGCTCTGGGTAAAACACCAAAACCAATTCAACCAGCCAAGCTAGCAATAGTTGGTATGGATGCCATCTTTGGTAATTGTGATGGACAAGATGCATTTGAACGCACTATTTACAATGGAACGCAGCATTTTATTTCTATCCCAGCAAACAGATGGCATGGAATGGAAGACGGAAAAGAAATACTCACACAACAGGGTATTGGTAACGTTGAAATAGCAATAGGAGCATATATTAAGGAATTTGAAATCGATACCATCGCTTGCAGAATTCCTCCGAATGAAGTTGAACAGTTAAATCCGCAGCATATGCTTATGCTTAAGGTAGCAAACCGGGCGATCGCGGATGCACGTATTCAGGAAGGAAGTAATGTGGCAATAATTATTGCTGCCGATACTCAATTAACAGTGCATCAATTATATCAAAGATGGCATCTGTCTTGGCAGATAAAAGAAGGTCTACGTAATGGGGAAATTACTTTGTCTGCTGAACAAATTACCCAACTAGAAAAGATTCTCAAAGACAGTTTAACAAAACCAGTTGAAAGCATTCAAATTTTGAGCTATCTCTCAAATATTATGGCAACACGGATTTCTTCGCTATGGAATTTTAGTGGTGCTTCCTTTAGTCTCAGCGCAGGTGAAAATTCGGTATTTAAAGCCTTAGAAGTAGCACAAATGTTACTGTCTGCTGGAGAGGTTGATGCTGTAGTCGTTGGTGCAGTTGATTTAGCTGGTGAGGTAGAAAATGTCTGGTTACAAAATCAATTTGCGAAATTCAATACAGGTACACATACTTTAAGTTACGACGAGTTCAGCAATGGTTGGAGTATTGGAGAAGGTGCTGGTGCAGTTGTTCTCAAGCGTCACGATATCGCTCAAAAAAATAGTGACAGCATTTACGCAGTGATTGATGCAATTGGCTTTGCACACCATAAATATGACTTAGATAAATTACAAACTGGTTTACCTAGTTTTGATGCTGAATGTGTAACAAAAGCTTGTCAAAATGCTTTCCAGCTTGCAGGTATTCAACCTAGTGATATTGATTATCTTGAAGTATTTGGTAGTGGCATACAACAGCAAGATGAAGCGGAAATTGCAGGATTGCTTCAAGCTTACGGACATGGCGAAAACGGTTTAGACTGTGCGATCGGTAGCGTCAAAGCCAATATCGGTCATACCTTCATTGCATCAGGTATTGCTAGCCTAATTAAAACAGCACTTTGTTTACATCACAAGTATATCCCTCCTACCCCCAACTGGTCAGGAGTAAAAGCACCGCAAATGTGGAAGGATAGTCGCTTTTATGTTGCTACTGACTCAACACCTTGGTTTATTGAAAAAGAAGAAGCAAAGAGAGTCGCTGCGATAAATGGTATTGGCATTGATGGGAGTTACGCCCACATTATTATGTCTGAAGAATCCAACCAAAAAGCACACAGCAGCCATAACTTCCAAAAAACTCATTTTTACCTTTTTCCAATCGCCAGCGATAACCGCAGCGAATTACTCGAAGAATTGGCGAAGTTACAAGAAACTATCAAAAATTCTTCCTCACTTGAAGTAACTGCAACTCAAACTTTCAATATCTTCAAACAGCATCAAAATACAAACTACACTCTGGTGATTTTAGGGCATAACAAAGATGAATTAACAAAAGAAATGACATTTGCTCGCAAAGGTATAAACAATGCCTTTGAAACTGGTAAAGATTGGCAAACACCACTTGGTAGTTATTTTACTGCTAATCCATTAGGGAAGCGAGGAGAGGTTGCTTACGTATATCCCCGTTCGGGCAGTTCTTTTCTAGGGATTGGTAAAGATATTTACCGTTTATTACCTGGAGTGTTCGATTACTTAAATGCCAACAACCTTAACAGCCGTGTTGCTGCAAACGGAAAGTTAGTTTACCCAAGAAGTTTAAATAAACTGTCTAAAAGTCACTTAGAAGCACTTGAAAATCAATATTTAGCGAATGGAGAAGTTACTTCTCAAATAGAAGTTCAAATCGCTAGCTTTAACACTACTATCTTGCAAGATATTTTCCAAATTCAGCCAAATTTTTCTTTTGGAATCAGTCTGGGTGAAATCACTATGATAATTGCCCAAGGAGTTTGGAGCGATAGCGATTTGTTGTATGAAGAAAACTACGCCAAACAATTATCCTATTTCTTCAAGAATACATTATCTGGTCAGAAGCAAGCTTTGCATGAGTATTGGAAATTATCAAAAAATATAAATTTAAAAGATAGCGATTTTTGGAGTACATATATTTTGTTAGCAAACCCATCCGCAGTTCAGGAATGTATTAAATCTGAAAATCGTGCCTATATTGCTCTAATTAATTCTCCAAACGAAGTGACCATTGCTGGCGAAAAACAAGCTTGTCAACGAGTTATTAAAAAATTAAATTGTAATGCTCACTATCTTCCCCTTGATTTAGTCATACATTGCCCTCCTATGCACTCAGAATATAAACAACTAGTGCAGTTGTATACCAACGTTACTAAAAAGACTTCAAATATTGTTTTTTACTCTGCCGCCGATTACGCACCACTAAAACTTGAAAGTAATGAAATTGCTCACAGTCTTGCAAAGATGCTTTGTCATCAGATTGATTTTCCCCGATTAGTTAATCGAGTTTATGAAGATGGAGCAAGAATATTTATCGGAGTAGGTTCTAGCAGTGAAAGCTCTCGGTTAATTCATCAAATTCTCGACACTAAAGAACACATTACCGTATCTTTGAGCCAAAAAGGTATTGATGAGCAAACTTCAATTATTAAAGCACTTGCAAAACTTGTCAGCCATCAGGTTTCTTTAAATCTATCTCTACTCTATAAACAATCAGAAGAAACCCTGACTCGTAAAATATCAATGTCTAAAACTCTTAGTTTAGGTGGGCACAGAATATTTGATGTGATCTTAAGTGAAGATAATCGCAAAATTTTTCAAGATATAGTTTCTAAGCAGCAACACTTATATCCAGAATTGGAACACGAAAAATATGTTCAAGATTTGAAGGAAGAACAAGGTTTCGTTAATACTTCAATGACTATAATCCCAGAAGAAGAGAAGATGAATGAAACCCTTGCGGAAGATGCTCAATTGAATAATATTGATGATCGCAATTATCAAAGCTTTACGCAATCTCCTTACAAAAATGTAGATGTAAGTAATTTACAAGTTTTTCAAGCTCATGCTGCTTTCTTAGAAGCACGGGATGAGTCCAGCAAACAAATGAATAAAATTCTTGAGCTACAAATTTCTTTGGTTCATAATTTATTGAATCATAATAATAAGTAATATAATTTATTTTAACTTTTTCAATAACAGCAGTATCTTAATGCAGACACTCGGCAATTCTAAAAAATTAACTTCAAAATGGAGTAATAAATTGTGATAATAGGAGATAAAGTAATAAATGGGCGTAAAAATACATTAAAATTTGAGGTATCGAACTCAAACCCTCAAGTATTATGGGAAGGAGCCTTAAATAGCATATATTATGACCAAGCAGAAATAAAAAGTAGATTCCTTAGTCTACATAAACCCTGCTATGTTGTTAAAGTAGGTGATGGAATTGGTATTACTAATGAAGGTTATTTATCTACAATTAGTAGGCCAACATCACAACAAACTGAACTACTAGCATTTGTTCCACCAATCTCAACAAAACAATTAGGAAATGCAAGCTTTCTGTCCTCTTATGGCGTAAAATTTGCTTATGCTACAGGTGCGATGGCTGGTGGCATCGCTTCTGAAGAAATGGTCATTGCGCTGGGCAAAGAAAAGATATTAAGTTCCTTTGGTGCAGGTGGTTTAAGTCCAAATCGCGTTGAAGCTGCAATTAACGATATTCAACAAGCCTTACCTAATGGTCCTTATGCATTTAATTTAATTCATAGTCCTGCTGAACCTGAAATCGAGCGTGCTGCTGTGGATCTGTATCTAAAATATGGAGTAAGAATTGTAGAAGCTTCAGCATTTTTGGATTTGACTCCTAATATCGTTTATTATCGCGCTGCCGGACTTAGTTTGAATGCAGCAAATCAAATTGAAATCAAAAACAAAATAATTGCCAAAATTTCTCGTAGCGAAGTTGCTAGCAAATTCATGCAACCAGCACCAATTAAAATTCTTAAAGAACTGGTTGCACAAAGATTAATTACCGAATTGCAGGCAAACCTTGCTGCTAGAGTTCCTGTTGCTGATGACATTACAACAGAAGCAGATTCAGGTGGGCATACAGACAATCGTCCCTTGGTTTGTCTTTTGCCTTCCATCATGGCATTGCGCGATAAAATACAACAGAAATACGCATATGAACAACCAATCAGAGTTGGGGCAGCAGGAGGAATTGCCACTCCACAATCGGCTTTAGCTGCATTTATGATGGGTGCTGCTTATATTGTGACTGGTTCAATCAATCAGTCATGTGTTGAAGCTGGAACCTCTCAATATACCAAACAATTGCTAGCACAAGCCGAAATGACTGATGTCATGATGGCACCAGCCGCAGATATGTTTGAAATGGGAGTTAAACTGCAAGTTCTCAAACGAGGGACTATGTTTGGGCTGCGAGGGCAGAAATTATATGAGTTGTACAGAAACTATAACTCCCTTGACGATATCCCGCTTCCGGAAAGAGACAAATTAGAAAAACAAGTTTTTCGTCAGAGTATAGATGAAGTATGGGAAAAAACCACTGCATTTTTATTGCAACGAAATCCGGAAAAGTTAGCTCAAGCAGGAACTAACCCAAAACTAAAAATGGCTTTAATTTTCCGTTGGTATTTGGGTTTATCCTCCCGGTGGTCTAGTTCAGGAGAAAAAGGTCGAGAAGTCGATTATCAAATTTGGTGCGGTCCAGCGATGGGTAGTTTTAATGACTGGGTATGTGGTTCTTATTTGGCTGAACCAAATAATCGTCGAGTTGTTGATGTGGCTCATCACATAATGATAGGGGCAACTTATTTACACCGAATACAAACTTTAAAGACTCAAGGATTAGAAATTTCAGATTGTTATAACCACTATTTACCGATTGCATAAATTAGAAAACTTTACTAGGACTTACGCATTGACAGAATAACAAAATAGTGAATTCATAAATAAGGGTCGTCTACTTTCCAGGTATCGGACAATTAGAGAAATTACTAAACCATCGACAGGACAATGCAATCTAGACCTCTACACCTTATACCGATTTGAAAAAAGAATGTGACAGATGGTAAAAATATAGAGAGGTGGTATTAAGGGTGTGTGATGACAGGGATAACGCATATCGAGATACAAGAGAGTGCAGATGAACTAGAGGCACTGCTACGTCAACAGGATAATGCAAGGCTTAAACAACGGGTACAAGTGCTGTACATGATAAAAACTCAAAAAATCAGCGTCAGTGCGATCGCTAAAATATTAGGAAAGCATCGAGGTACAGTACAAAGGTGGTTAGCAGATTACCGAGAAGCAGGAATGGACAGGATGCTTGAGTTTGGGGTAAGTCCAGGTCGAACAAGAGTAATACCCAACTGGGCATTTTATTATTCCAGCCACCCCATTCGCCAGAGCTTAATCCCATTGAACGAGTTTGGGAACATCTTAAACAAGATTTGAAGTGGGAGTTATTTGACAATCTCGAACATTTACGAGCCAAGGTTGCTCAACTGCTCACTCAACTTACAAAAAAAGTGGTGGCTTCTCTGACTGGCTATGATTTCATTTTGGATGCCCTATCTGTCGCAAACATTTTTTGAATTGGTATTACTTATCGGGAGCAACGCGATTTTATGAAGTCGGATCAAAAACAAGCGATCGCTAAAAATGATATTTAAGTTAATGGTGATTTTATTTACAAACAAAATACTGGTTTACACGAAGAATCATCTTGATGAGGTATCTCAAAAAGATTGCTAGCAAGTCGTTTGACGATTATTTCCAACAATCTCTGCAACAAATCTCTGATACTTAGTATCAAATACGGCAGAAAATAAATTAAAGCAAGAGTAAAGTATAAAATTTATCAACCAGTTTGGGGTTTGATAAAAGAATTAAAGATAGAATCAGAAAAATTATCCCAACTTTTAGCTATCCATTGACAACGCAGATGTAACATAATTTCTGCATTATTTTGTAACCAAAATTTACTGTTTCCTTTCATGCGTAAATTAACAACTTGACGAATTAAACTCTCAACAGCACCACTACCAAGAGGTAATTTTCGAGACGCGACTTCGTTATACTTTAAAAGCCTCCGCCGGTAAGCTTTTAAAATATAGTTTCGCTCTCGTACCAAAGTTTGAAGGCGCTCTCCGCTTGCCCCGGAGATAAATTCATCCATATTTCTGATTAAATTTAGTGTTTGACCTTTCTTTAAAGTTTTTCGCGCCTTTTTAAACCATTGTTGTTGCTCATTATTTATGCTAAGTGCAGCATCAGCAAAGTCTTGTAAATGTGATGCTGCGTGATAAAAGTCTAATAATTGATAAGTTTCAAGTGGGCATTTTAATTTTTTTAGTAAAAGTTTTGTGACCTGTGAGTGAAAACTTTTAACTGACTTGTTTAAATCAAGAGTTGCACTTATATTTTTTGTCATAAAAGGTAGACGTTAAAAGCCTGGAATAATTACTTAACGGGAATCCTACCTTGTTTTTGACCCTCATAAATTTTTGTACACATCACCACACTTAAAATTTATTCCCAATTTATGTATTAATACGTCTATTGATGTGACGAATATTTTGCAGTACTGAAGAAAGTTGTTAGCGATCGCTGGTTTTTGATCCTACCTCACCAAATCGCGTTGCTCCCCATTGAAAATGACTTTCCGCTCCCTGGGCCACCACAAACTAAAATTCCCCGTTGTGCTTCTGGCAAATAAAGGGTTGTTGCATCTTCGGGAATGCGCGTTTTTCTAATGCCATTAACAACTTCACTACTTGTATTCTTAGGAGTGCCAACATATAAAGATACCCGGTTGTGCTTGCGGCTCAAAATTTGTTTACACGCTAGTTTACGAGCTGCTGTTTTTTCTCTTGTTCCGCCCCACCTTGCAGTCGCTAGTTTGGCAATACCCCCTTTGGCATCAATATATTTAGCTACCACTATTACTGCACCATAGGCTAGTAATCCTAGTCCCGCCGGAGAAATTACTGCCGAATCCAGTCCTGGGGGGATAAATTGATTTGGGTTCACTTCAGTAGAGGTTTTAGCAGTCATCTTCCCACTCCTACTAGGGAGCAATGCGATTTTGTGAGGTGCTTAAAATTTGGGTGCTAAATCATCTATTTAGGGGTGCGATCGCAGCCAAATAACTGATTTTATTGAGAATATAGCTCTGTAAATGAGAATTAGAGTCCGATCTAACAAAATCGCATCGCTCCCTTTAGTTAATGTGACGATTCGCGTCGAAAAAGAATATCTTAGTGATCTACACTTATATTCAAGAGTGATTGGTAAAAACCGATCCGAAATTCTGCGGGAATTGGTTGTCTCTGCCCTTGATGCCATTCCTGAACATCAAAGGCAAGCTATGGAAATTATTGCTAACTGCAAAACTCCTAGCTGATTGGCAACTATTTATATAGCTTTACAATAACCCTCATAATAACGCGAGGGTTTTATAATAGTACGGTTTACAATCTCTAAAAGTTTTCAGCCATTAACCCGAAAAATCCATATTCATAAGTCATCACAGTTATGTCAAATATAGATGCTCATTTTCACCAACTCTTCCAACCCAAAAACAAAGTTAATCAAGATGATGAAAGGACGGTGCTATTAGCCAATCGCCTAACTCCTACCGAGGAACAAATAACAGATTGGCTACAGTCACCACAAATCAAACAGTGGCTTACCAAACTCCCAATGGGAATAACCAATAATTTGAAGATGGAGGCTGTAAACACCATAATCAAAAATGTTATACAAAACCCAGACAAAGACTGTCGTGTACAATTCGGTAGTTCAACCATTGGGATTGATGTTTTGCGCTGGCAACTTTGGGCATCTTATAAATTGCCTTATGCTAGTGGAATCAAAGCTCCAGATTGCCCCTACACGTTGAAAAAATATTTGGATGCTCCCGACTAACTAAGTTTAGGGGTTTAAGTTTCATAGCATCAATTGCCGAACGTTTTGGGTTGGGGTCTAAATAAGAGTCACAAAACTTACTTGCGACTGCGTTCATAGCGACTTGTTTTAACAAAGTTTGGGGGTTTAATTCCCCAGCAAGACAGCCAGAAAGTTTTGTGGCAATGAGTCTTTATCCCCGTTACAAAACTGTACTTCCGACTTCCGACTTCCGACTTCCGACTTCTTTAACTTACCGGATGATATAGTCCCGTATTTTCGTTAAATTCCCACCCTAACCCTGCTCTATCTTTACCCTTGCACCATGCCACAAAAAGCGGTGAGTGCAGCTTATTTCTCTGCTCACGTACAGTTTCTATCGCTAAACCAAGTCTTGAAGCTAAACCTTCTTCTGTTAATGGTTGCATTCGAGGAGCTTGCCCTTGATAGGATGAATTATTGTAGTACGATTTCTTAGTCCGTCTCGGTTGGTTATTCAGATAATTTTGAATTTTGATAATCGCCTCAGCTAACTGTGTCATTCGGGCTGTCATCTGTTCAATTTTTTGTGATAAATCGGCGAGATTGTCGATTGTTCCGGTTTCGTTGCTATTAGATTCATTTGAAAACTTTGACTCAATATGATCAAGTCGTGAGCAAATAGCTAATATCGTTTCATTCGTAGGGCTGGTGTTACTATTGTTACCAGCAACCAAGTACTCCTCAATACTTGCCTTAATCTTAGAGTCGAGGCGTTTATCTAAATCATTGTCACCAATTGCATCAAGGTTATTTAGGGAATCATCTAAGTAAAGTTCGATAAATTCGGTCAGCGTGGCTGTTGCCGTCGTCCCTTTGGAGTTGCAACGGGCGATAAACTGCGACCACATCTTTTCGTCACAGTTGAAAGATGCTAACTTTTTTTACGCCCTGTATTGCTCATCTCTACGTATCATCTAGGTAAACCGTAACTGTCCGCGCTCATTTAATCGTGTTATTCATCATGATAATTACCTTGATGCTACCATCGTCAGCGCATTTCTCAACGAAGAGGAAGGGGGCAGAGAGAGATAACCCCATCAAGAACTGCTGAGGAACGCAAATTATCTCAGGCTTAAATGTCCTTCGCCCAACAAATCTCGGATGAGCCAAAAAGCTTGATTTTCCCAATAGCGATCGCACTTCCCCAATACCCCACTTAGCTTATAGGTAAGGTTAATTTTGCGATTCTAGGCGGCTGGCTGTAGAGTGTTGCCTGTGGAATGTTATCCCAAACTTACTGTAGGGATTGTGGCAGGAGCAGTGAGAGCGATCGCCGAATGCTCTAAAAATACATTGGAGGTTTGGTTTTTTGGTAGTTAGGTTTAAACACTTACCTGCTCACCCAGTGCCAAAACGATCGCATATTAATATAATGATCCCGAAAAAATCAATTCCGGCATCAATCAGAAAAACCAGTGATTAGCTCCCAATGCCTACGGTGTAGAAACTAGTGAAGCCCCCAAGACTTTTTCCGCGAACCTGGAATAATCAACTTTTGGACAGCACGGCGTTTAGTTTCTTCACCGC
>NZ_JBALBY010000126.1:0-3408 GCF_036919575.1 Nostoc sp.
GGATAAGAGATTCTGGAAACATAGAACAGATCGCATACTGATTATTTCTCCAGTATCCCAGCATTTTGGATCATTTATTTCTTGGATTACTCTAACTCCTCCAGGTGGTCGAAATAAATTGGTTTTTAAGCCTGTAGTTTTAAAAATAATATCTTCGGTGTGGTCAATTTCATAAGCGGCGGCTTGTGGATTCAAGAATTGATACCAATGATGCCAAGTGTGGTTGCCAATGACATGACCTTCAGCAATCTCCTGCTTGAGTAAGTTGGGAAAATTTTTGACATTCTCTCCAACCACAAAAAATGTCCCTTTGATCTGATTTTTTTTTCAGGATATCTAATACTTGTGCTGTACTTTCAGGCCAAGGGCCATCATCAAAGGTGAGAGCAATGACTTTCTGTTCGGGAGAGAGTTTTGCCGATTCCATTATCGCACCTTGAAAACTTGATGGAATAGAGTCAGAAAAACCCTTTACTTTTGCTTCCCCCTGCCAACTTTTAAGCATCGCTGTCTTGAATTCCTCAACTCGCTGCTGAGTGACGAGATTTGCTGCGACATTATTTACATCTAGAGTTTGTTTTGATCCCAACTGAAAACGATTTATTTTGCTCAAGATGATTAAACTCAGACTAAAAGCACCACATAAGATAAGCAGCCCAATTAATTTGCCTTGAGTCCAAAGACTTTGCTTATTATTAATCACATAAAATTCCCTTAAATAATCAAATAATCAGTCACCATGATCATCGGAAGTTAAACTTTTTATTTGCTTAACTTCAGACAAAGTATAGCGATCTGTTTATATATTGCCAAGAGTGTGATTGCTTACGATCTAATTTATTAGGTTAAGATTTATTCTGTTGAAGACTCTAATAAAAACCAGGTTTGGCTGAGTTTCATACAATTATGTAAATAAAACACATTTTCGTCATCACCTTGTAACATTTTTGTCAATTAAGTGTGTAATAGTCTTTTAATCATCATTACAGATTAGCTGTGAATGACTAATATCCCAAATTACTTAGGTTTGATTGTAATTAAAGCTACACCTTGATAATAATGCCCTAAAATTTGCAGATAGTTTACTCCTCTTTTAGCTAAATTGTATGCCCCCCATTGACTCATACCTAAAGCATGACCGTAGCCAAGTCCAAGAAGTACAAAACTACCATTTGCTGCTTTGGTAAGGATAAAGTGGGTACTTTTAATTTTGAGGGCTGTACGTACTTTTTCGCCACGCAGTACAATGGTTGCTTTATCACCAACGATTTTTAAGGCTTTAACACTACCAAAAGGTGAATAGGTTTGTGCAATCATATCTAAAACATTGCCGACACCAGAAATCCTGGCGCTAATTTCTTTTTGGGTGAAAACTTTCTCCCATTTGCACTCGCTAACATTTTGATCGTAATCTTCAACAGCACGCAGGTAAGGCTCGTGGCTTCCCCAAACATCTTCAACATTTTCAGTATGTCCTCCAGAACAATCATGAAAAACTGAGAGAATAATACTGTCTTTATAAGTTAGTACCTGTTTATCGGTTCCATCGACGGCGGCATAAGTACTAGGACTTTCATTGATTACTCCCTTATAATTTTGCCAGTGATCTGGACTATCACCTAAATCGTAAATAGGATTATTGCGTTGTTTTTCTCGCTCATAGAGAGCAAAAGTCCGGGCAGCAACTGCTTGTGCTTTCAAAGCTTCAGCAGGCCACTCAGTATCCATTTCGCCACCAACAACACTGTAGAGATACTCTTGGTCATCAACCCAGTTAACGGCGGTTAGTCCTTTGCCTGTTGGGACAACGAGAGTTCTGCCTCGATACCAATGTTCGCCAATGTAAACGAATCCCTTACCTGTGGGTTCAATCCAAAATAGACCAGACTGCCATTTATCTAAAGCTACACCGCCTGGAATAGCTTGGGCATAAAATGAACTCATTGCTGGTAATTTTCCCACAGTATGACCAGTACTATCTTTGACTAACGCAGTCGTAGAACTGCCAACTATTACCTGATTAACTCCCCTCTCAATTGCTATTCGCAGTATTACAGATGCTTCACTTGGGGTAGCTAAACTCATCCACAATAAGGCACTTACCCACCAATGACCTACTTTTATCTGTGAAAATAAAGCTTTTAATAACAATTGGGATTTCATGTAATGCATTTAAAAAGAGTTTTCAATTTTTATACAATGTTATCCCTAATACCGTGGTTTGCGTATATTTGATGTACTCTTCTTGGGCAATCTCATATATATTTTATTCGTCCCTCCAGAGAAATCCGGTATCTGTAGCCCAATAGTAGGGTTAACATGAAATTTGACACTCGGCTAAAAACAAACTATGCCCAAGACTTGGAACATCAAGATAGATAACTATTTTCAAGCCAACCCCAATTGCATCATTGCCACAGCCCATGTAGACTCGTTCCCCACAGACCTACCCCTAGAACCTAACATCAGGGAACCAAACCGTAAAAGCGCGACCTACAGACAAGTCTTCGACTCCCTGACTACTCAACCCGAAAAATTCTTCTCCCGTCACAGTGGAATCGTCCTGTCAGCCAATAAAGTTAAACCAAGCAAAACCTCACTGGAACTAGAAGTAAAAGAAGCAAACGAGGGAGGTAGTGATGGCATTATCAACGGTGGCCACACAGTCTTAGGGTTTGAGCAAGCTAAAAATTACAACTACAATTTAACCCAAGCCAGAGTAAAAGTTACCATCCACATCGGACTCTCGGAAGACGAGGCTAAAGATATAGCCCTGGCCTCCAACACCACAACGCCAGTAGATTCTCGCTCCAAAGTCAACGCCAGAGGTGATTACAAATTCATCAAGCAGTATTTAGCCCAGTTAGAACAGAAAGAAGATAGAAAATTCCGCATTGCCTATTACCAAAACCAAAGCGGCGCTCCCAGAAACGCCCAGTGCAACGTCACTCATTTGCTGAAACTACTCAACTGCCTCGACAGGAATAGATACAATCCCGACGGCAATAAACGAGCCAAGCATCCAGCAAATATGAATATTCCAAGTAATATTACAGACACGGAAAGGGAAAGATTAACTGCACTTTTGCCTCTACTTCCCAAAGCTCTGTGGATAGAGCAAAGATTCTACGAAATAATCCAAGAACATATCAGCAACCCCAGAAGAAAGGGAGTCAACGACCTAGCATCAATTGATATACGTAAAACAACGTTGTTGCCAGACAGTAAGTACTCTTTCGGGTTTGGTGCGCCAACCGACTTGGCACTACCGATAGTTGCATCCTATCGGGTATTCCTAGACCAAGACTATAACTGGATTATTCCTTTTGACGAATTCGCTGAAGATTTTCTGCAACATCTGTGGAATAACTATTTCCGTAAATACTTGGTATCAGAGAAAACAGCAGG
>NZ_JBALBY010000127.1:0-140117 GCF_036919575.1 Nostoc sp.
GATGAGGGGGATGAGGGGGATGAGGGGGATGAGGGGGATGAGGGGGATGAGGGGGATGAGGGGGATGAGGGGGATGAGGGGGATGAGGGGGATGAGGAAGAATTATTCAACAAATCTCTCTCTTGTCTCCCCCCACTCCCCACTCCCCATTCCCAATATTGCCTGTGTTAAAAATATGAAAGAATTTCAAAATTCTGGCAGAATTTGCAGTAAGCTCATTTTGAATTGTAGTGTCATTTCATAGGAACCTTTACTATGGCAGCTTCTTTTTTGCCTTCTATCTTGGCTAGTACTTCGTACTTGTCTTCTATCTTCGTTCCCATAATTGGTTGGGTTTTGCCCGGTGTGATCTTCGCGTTTCTATTTTTATACATTGAAAGCGACGATATCAGCGATATTAACTGATACTGATGTAGTCATTAGTCATTAGTCATTAGTCATTTGCAAAAAACAAATGACAAAGGACAAATGACTACTAGCCAAAATTAATACCGCCCATCTCATAGAGATAGGCGGTTTTTTTAACGTTGATTTCTCAACAAATGCTAGAAAATTCTCACTTATAGTGTTCGGTTAAATCGAAGAACCAATTCCGGCATAGGCACCATAAAAGAAAATGCCCAGGACTGTGATTATACCTAATCCTGCGATCGTAGCGACGACCCACAGGGGAATTCTCCCACTTTCAGACACAGTTTCTCTCCTCCCTTAACAACAAATCAACATACGTTTAATAAGCAAAGATTAACAACAGTACTTCCACTTAGTTAAAGAAGTAACTGGAAAACAGAATCCCCAGAACGAAAACTAGTAGTAGTCCCAGGTATAGCGAAGTCCGGTTTAGTTCAACCGGCTGATTATTGGGATTGGGCGATCTTTCGACCATAATTGCTCCTAACGGTGAATAAATTGCATTGCGGCGATCGCGCCTAAAAAGAATACAGTTGGTACACCTAATGTGTGAACTGCCAGCCATCTAACGGTAAAAATTGGATAGGTAACTGGTTGATTGATGTTATTGCTGCTAGTCATGATCTCAAACTACTTTCCAATAAATTGTTCAACTTGTTTTTTAGCTTCAAAACGGTTCTTCACAATTGGCACTTCTTGGCGTGCTGGTGTGAAATACTCATTGGGACGAGGTGTGCCAAAAGCATCATAAGCCAGCCCGGTGCTGACAAATAGCCAACCAGCAATAAACAATGCTGGGATGGTGATGCTATGAATTACCCAGTAACGAACGCTGGTAATGATGTCCGAAAACGGACGTTCTCCAGTGGTACCTGACATTTAGATCCCTGCCTTTACATAGAGTGTTATAGAATTTATTATCCTACAAAGTTAAGAAAGAGTTACAAGTTGCAACGTTCTTCTCAGAAATTAAGTGTTGGGCATTGGGCATTTGTCATTTGTCATTTGTCATTTGTCATTGGTTCATCTCCCTTATCTCCCTCATCTCCCCACTCCCCACTCCCTCTTAGTAACTAAGCCGCCTCTGCTGGAGAAGTCGTTTCAGGGTTTGGTAGATATTTGAGCAAAACGCCGCGATCGCCAATTATAAATCCCCGGTCTGGCTCTAAGAACACAATCTTGTACAAATTAGCAGCAACTTCTTCTACCGCACGGTCTTTTTCCCAGGTTTTGCCACCGTCGCCACTCCGTAGCAAATTACCGCTACCGCCACCTATCCAAATTTCATTGGGTGTGCGATATGCCAAATCCAGTAAACCCAAACTGGTGGAGAAGTCTGGATATTGTGCCTCTTGCCACTTTTCAGGTTTAGTTTCGTCACTAAACTGAATTTGACCTCCTCTAGCTAGCAACCACAATTGCCCATTCTCAGCAAAGCCCATATTTTCTACCCGCCGAGAACTATTGCGGTTATGGGGTACCCAAGCATCTTGCCCTGGTTCCCAAGTCGAGTAGAAACTACCCTTAGCAGAAACCGCAACATATTTACCATCAGCAGAACGTTCCAAGTTACGCACCACACCGACTGCTGATTCCACCTGGGCTTTCCAGTTTTTGCCGCCATCTGTGGTCTTATATATGGCTCCGACATCAGTAGCCATTTCAGCTGTATTGTCTGCCAGTGCCTTAATTGC
Organism: Nostoc sp.; assembly: GCF_036919575.1. GTDB lineage: Bacteria > Cyanobacteriota > Cyanobacteriia > Cyanobacteriales > Nostocaceae > Nostoc. The sequence goes on from NZ_JBALBY010000127.1 coordinate 2,106, forward strand.
GATCGGGCTACCTGGTAGCTTTTCGTTCAGGGGAATACGCGACCAAGAACCACCTTCATCGGTAGTGTGCAGCAATAGTCCAGGTTCTCCGGCAATCCAGCCTTCTTTACCTGCAAAACTTACTGAGTCAAAGCGATACTTTGGATCATCCAGTTGCAGTGTTATTGGTTTCCAGGTATTACCACCGTCATTGGTTTCCAACAGAGTGGCATTACTACCTACTAAGTAGCCATGCTCAGAGTTATCAGTAAAAGCAATATCTAATAGATTCGAGTCTGTTGGCACAGAAATGATTTTCCAGGGGTTGTAGCTAACAGAAGGAATTTTGCTACAACCTATGCACATCAGGACTACTATCAACAAGGCAGCTATTCGTTGCCAACTTTTCACAATTGAATGCATCAGTATCTCTTATTTGTTTCTAAAGTTTTTCATTTTGAATAGGACTTACACAAAACTACACGCTGTTGGGGCAATTCATGAATTGCCCCTACCTAAAAATAAGGGTTTCAGCTATTTTTTGCGTAAGTCCTGTTGAATTTTGAATTTTGAATTGCTTAACGGCTGTCATTGTAAGCCGTAGAGACTGATAAAAAACAAGAAGGCAAGAGCCAAAGCGCCAAAAATTAAGATATTCTTTTGGGCTGGCGTTAGCTTGTTGACACCCAAACCGTAACCGAGATTTTCTTTGAAGCCGGATGCAGTACCCGCAGGTCCGATGTTGGCAAAAGCGGTTTTCTTAGCAGTACAAACTGGACAGCGCCAATTTATGGGCAGTTCTGCAAAGGGTGTCCCGGAAGGAATATCATCCTTGTCGTCTCCCTTTTCGGGTTCGTAAACATAACCGCAGGCGCGACACTCGTAGCGATCTAACGCCGTAGTCTCAACAGCTGGTTCGCTCATGGCTAAGTCCTCGCGGAGGAGAAATCTTAAATATACGTTAAAAATTATGACATAATTGTTAGACTTTTCTATCGCTACCAAAAACGAATCAAATACCTGAAGTGCGTCTGTTTCCCAGATTTCAGAAATATCAAACAGATATAATGTAAAAGAAAGTTACGCAGTTAAGGGATTGGGCATTGGGCATTGGGCATTGGGCATTGGGCATTGGGCATTGGGCATTAGTTATTAATTCTTCTCCCTCATCCCCCTCATCCCCCTCATCTCCCCACTCCCCACTCCCCACTCCCCACTCCCTACTTAAAATACTCCATAAGCGGTAGATACTCATTGTGTTTGTCCTCAGCGGTTACGAGTACCTTCTAGGCTTCTTCATCATCTGTAGCCTAGTTCCTGCCTTAGCGCTCTCAGCATCCAAGCTCTTACGACCCAGTGGTTACAGCCCAGAACGGCACACCACCTATGAATCTGGCATGGAACCCATCGGCGGAGCCTGGATTCAGTTCAACATTCGCTACTACATGTTTGCTTTGGTCTTCGTCGTCTTTGATGTGGAGACTGTATTCTTGTATCCTTGGGCGGTAGCTTTCCATCGTTTGGGGCTATTGGCATTTATTGAAGCGCTAGTCTTTATTGCAATTCTTGTAGTCGCTTTAGTTTACGCATGGCGTAAAGGAGCTTTGGAATGGTCTTGAATTCTAACTTAACAACTCAGGACAAAGAGCGAATCATCAACCCCATTGAGCGTACCAATGTCACTCAAGACCTGTCAGAAAACATCATTTTGACTACGGTTGATGATCTCTATGACTGGGCGCGGCTTTCTAGTCTGTGGCCGTTGCTGTTTGGTACTGCTTGCTGTTTTATTGAGTTTGCAGCTTTAATTGGTTCCCGATTTGATTTTGACCGTTTTGGACTAATTCCCCGTTCTAGCCCCCGCCAAGCCGATTTAATTATTACGGCAGGGACGATTACGATGAAGATGGCTCCGCAATTGGTGCGTCTTTATGAACAAATGCCAGAGCCGAAGTATGTCATTGCGATGGGTGCTTGCACAATTACGGGCGGGATGTTCAGCGTTGATTCCCCTACGGCAGTGCGCGGAGTCGATAAACTGATTCCTGTGGATGTGTACTTGCCTGGTTGTCCTCCCCGTCCAGAAGCAATTATTGACGCGATCATTAAGTTGCGGAAGAAAATCGCCAATGAATCGATGCAAGAGCGGGATAAAATTAAGCAAACTCACCGCTACTACAGCACGACTCATAATTTTAAACCAGTGGAGGAAATCTTAACTGGTAAGTATTTGCAGTCAGAAACTCGCTATGCACCACCGAAAGAATTGACGGAAGCGATCGGTATGCCAATACCACCTGCACTACTGACAGCAAAGGCGCAAAAGGAGGAACAACCCCGTGGCTGATGAAGAATCTCAACCAGTAGTAGCAGCCAAAGAAGAGTCATTGGTACAAGCCGGTAAAGTTTCCCAGTGGTTGACGGAAAATGGCTTTGACCATGAGTTTTTGGCACCAGATAAGAATGGTGTAGAGATAATTAAGGTGGAGCCAGATTTCTTGCTTCCCACTGCTACAGCCCTTTATGCTTATGGGTTTAATTATCTCCAGTTTCAAGGTGGTATTGACCTTGGGCCAGGACAGGAATTGGTGAGTGTGTATCACTTGATTAAAGTGGGTGATAATAGCGATCGCCCGGAAGAAGTACGCTTAAAGGTGTTCTTACCACGGGAAAATCCTGTAGTGCCTTCTGTGTACTGGATTTGGAAGACGGCAGATTGGCAAGAGCGCGAGTCTTACGATATGTTGGGCATTGTCTACCAAGGACACCCAAATCTCAAGCGGCTTTTGATGCCGGAAGATTGGGTAGGTTGGCCTTTGCGGAAGGATTATATCTCGCCTGATTTCTACGAGTTGCAAGACGCTTATTAGAGATTGCTGAATAGAGACGCGATGAATCCGCGAATAGAGACGCGATGAATCGCGTCTGTACAATATTCGGCAATGATTAACCCCTTTCCGGTGGCGGAGAGGGGTTATGTTTTTGGTGTTTTATGTAAAGTTGGTTGACAAAACTTGCTGTAATTCATTGACTGTATTTACAGTTTTAATTGCCTGTTGAATTGCTTTTAATTTCTGCAAATCTGTAAGTTGAGAGATTATCGGCATCAATTCTGAACCTTGATTGCCAAACTTAATTTCTAATGCCAATTCAATCCCTGAATATAACTCCTCCTTTCTTCCTCGTTCTTCCCCTTTGCTAAAAATTTCTTGATACCAAGGCGACTGCTCTAAGAGTGCCATATCCCACCTCATAATTTGTTGAACTATTGCACTATCTAATACAAACGTAGCAAAAAATCCTAATACTGTTTCTAGTTGATTCAATTGTTCATCTGCACGTAATATTCGCAATGCGTCCCGAATCGTAGACTCGTTATCACCTCCTTTGAGGATGGGTACAAATGGAAGTAGTGATGGTAATGGTTGTGCAAAGGCAATATTTACATCAACTTCCCACAGGTTAATGACACGGTAATCTTGAATAGCACGTAAACCAGCAATATTTGATGCATAAATTGTCGGTATTTCAGCATCACTTGCCTTGAGGATATTAATTAGTACTGGATACGTGGGCAAATTATATTTTTCTTCTGCAAGTGCTGTGTATGCACGCATCCTGCGCGGCATTTCTGGTTTATAGCGGAGTTGTAATTCGTTAAGAACTAGAAATTTTCCATACTGGGGACTTTCGACACGGATTAAAACATCACTTTCTCGGCTTATCCACTGAAATTCTGAGTTGAGAATTTCCCCAGCAACAATATCAGGAATTTGTGTTACCCATTTTACCCAGTTATCAGGTGCAAGGCTGATTAAGCGTTTGGTGCTGACATCGGCGGGTTTGATCATTAGGTTGTAAACGCACTGAAAGTTATAAAATAATTATACTTAAGACTGGATTACAGATATTCAGATTTTTTATTGGACTACTTAGAGAAAGCGATCGCACCTAATCTGAGATAATTTGAGACTATGCGATCGCTTTTTCAATCCCTCACTTAATCTCATTAATCCGGCTTTAAATAGCACTGAATAAAAAGATTGAATAAATATTAGTAAGTTGAGTTTTTCAATTTTGAAGTGGGAATCAGTCACTATGCCAAGCTTGATAAAAGACTGGATAAGTCATAGTTTGGGTGCAGTGCCAGATAACTTTGTAAGCCTCATCTGATAAGTCATTTTTCAAAGCGGTGACAACTGCCGTCATCTTGTCAGATTCTGTTAAAATTTCCCCTAAACTTGATGCCGCTAGCCTACGGGTAGATTCAGATTGAGAATCACGAATTAACTCGACTAATGCAGCGATCGCAGTGGGGTTATCTTCAGCTATTTCCCCTAAACTTAATGCCGCTAGCCTACGGGTAGATTCAGATTGAGAATTACGAATTAACTTCACTAATGCAGCGATCGCAGTGGGGTTATCTTCAGCTATTTCTCCTAAACTTGATGCCGCTTGCCAACGGGTAGATTCAGATTGAGAATCACGAATTAACTCCTCTAATACAGCGATCACAGTGGGATTATCTTCAGCTATTTCCCATAAACTTGATGCCGCTAGCCAACAGGTAGATTCAGATTGAGAATCACGAATTAACTCCTCTAATGCCGCGATCGCAGTGGGATTATCTTTAGCTATTTCCCATAAACTTGATGCCGCTAGCCAACAGGTAGATTCAGATTGAGAATCACGAATTAACTCCACTAATGCCGCGATCGCAGTGGGATTATCTTCAGCTATTTTCCCTAAACTTGATGCCGCTTGCCAACGGGTAGATTCAGATTGAGAATCACGAATTAACTCCTCTAATGCCGCGATCGCAGTGGGATTATCTTTAGCTATTTTCCCTAAACTTGATGCCGCTTGCCAACGGGTAGATTCAGATTGAGAATCACGAATTAACTCCTCTAATGCCGCGATCGCAGTGGGGTTATCTTCAGCTATTTCCCCTAAACTTGATGCCGCTTGCCAACGGGTAGATTCAGATTGAGAATTATTAATTAACTCCACTAATGCCGCGATCGCAGTGGGATTATCTTCAGCTATTTTCCCTAAACTTGATGCCGCTAGCCTACGGGTATATTCAGATTGAGAATTATTAATTAACTCCACTAATGCCGCGATCGCAGTGGGATTATCTTCAGCTATTTCCCCTAAACTTGATGCCGCTTGCCTACGGGTAGATTCAGATTGAGAATTATGAATTAACTCCACTAATGCCGCGATCGCTTTTTTGCGATCCGTTTCTGCCAGTACAGCTTTAGCCTTTTCTTCTATCGGTTCGTCAAATGTCTGCCACTTCTGTTTTTCAATGTTGAAATAACCAAAGCCCCATGTGACAATTTGCTTTGCGATCGCATCTGCTAAATCACAATCTTTAAACTCGGCGATACCGACTGCCGCTATAAAATAGGCTCGATATTCATAAAATCCTTTCCAGTCAGGAATTTGACTCTGACTGTTGCAGCCATCCTCAAATTCTACTAACGCTTTGATAAAATCTTTCTTTTGTTGCTCTTTTACATCTTCTCGCCCGAACCACAACAAAATTACCTCTTTCCACTGCGGTTCAAATATGCGATATATTCCTTGTTCTGGGTTTTCAGGAACGTGCTTTAGAAAATAGTGCCAATCGTCAACAGCTAACGCGGCGAAATATTCTTCAAAGGTGGCATGGTAGAAGGCATAAACCTTTTCTTTGCTAGAAGATTCAGCCGCAATCCCTACATGATTTAGCCAGCCCAGTTGCCAAGCTTTGTAAAACAGCGAATTCTCATCATCTGGATAGCCTAGTTCTTCACTGATAAAACTTTCCAGTAAGCGAAATCGTGAACTACCTTCGTTGATATCCCGCAAGGCTAAACGTCCCAAAGCCTCGTTTAAGTCATGTTGTTCTTTTTTACTGGTGCGGAAACGGTTTTGTTTCCATCTGTAGAACTGCTGCACACATTGCTCATACAATCCCGCTTTTGTCTTTGGTAAATTCCCCTCCTCAGTCTGGCAGATACCACACAACAACGCCAACCGCAGGGGAGTTTGCACCAAGTCACGCAACCGTAGCCGTTCGGCAGAGTCTAATTCTGTCTTTAACCGTTCTCCTTTTTCACTCAGCTTCCCAAACCAGTTATCAATAAACTGATGCACCTGTTGGGGATAGTCAAAGTCCAGTAGGCGATAGGTTTCAAAGGTTTCTAGGGCGTTGACATCCGCTTGCCAAACATTCAGCCGACAAGTTAACACTACTCGTGATGAACGTAGCCATCCATTCAACTGACGGGAAATTTCCTCTAATGGCTGGTGAGACGCTTCAGACATTTCATCTACGCCATCTAATAGCAGCCATACTCGTCCCTGCTGAATTTGGTTTGTAAACTCTTCCCGCACTTCCTGAGTTAATTGTGTTGCAGGAATTGCTTGCTCTAGCCAACTATTACATATATATGTTTGAATATCTGTCAAAATACCATTTCGCCCTAAGTCTGCCAGAGAAATCCAGACTGGTAAACCTAAGTTTTTCTCTAACACCCAAAAAGCTATAGTTTGCAGGAGTGTTGTTTTTCCTGCACCCGGTTCTCCAATCACAGCTATTTGCTGGCGTTTGGTTTTACCTTCGCCGCCTTCTAGAATCTGACTTAAGAAAGCCTCATGCTCAAATCGTTGCTGTGTTTCATACTGCGGTTCATAAAGACGTGTTCCCATATCTGGGGAAAAATTACCCTTGTCGCGTTTATCTGTTTTTGTGCGTTGCACTAGTGCCAGGGGAACATAAATTTGTTCTTTGTCTTTTCTGGCAGATTCGTCTTGCATTAGAGGATTACTAGTTATCCGCCGCTGCGGTTCCAGCATAGTGCTGCACACCTCCTGCCAGTCAATGGGAGTAGTCGTCGCTTTTACATCGATTAAGTCTGCTAGTTCTAAATCTAAGGCTCTGGCGATCGCGATCGCAACCCCTTTGTCAACAATTTCGCGACGGAAAAACCGCTGAACCGTCTTCTCACTCACTCCGGCATTTGTTGCAATATCTAAATAAGTCGTAAGCCTGCCTTCATCATTCTGTTTTGTAACCTTGGCTTGTTGGAGTAACTGAAGACCTTGTTCAGTTACTTGAATACCACGTCTGGATCTTAGCTCTGTCATGTTTATTTTTCATCTAGGAGGCAATCAAGGATAACTTCTCTGTTCTTATCTGTCCTTAAATGTCCTTCAATCTGACCTTAAATGTCCTTGACATTATTTATTTTATTATAACTATTCTATTGCCAAACAGAAAAGTTGTCGGTAGAATCTATTAAAGGCACAAAACCCCCAATAAGCTCCAGCTTACTAGGGGTTATTTATGCCCCAAGTGATTCTGCAAACCTGAAGCCACTCAGAAAGCAGAATCCACTTAGTTTTGTTTTTAATTTGTCGCTTTTTTACCCTGAATTTTTAGCTAGGGCTAACATTCCTATGATACAAATTTCTCGCGCAAATGCAAACTTACAACCGGAAAGCCTCAATCTGAGTCAGATAACACTAGGCAATCAGCAAGTGCTAACAAAGATGTCTATCAAGGCATCAATAGAACATCAAATAATAGCCGTGCAACCACAGCAGACTATTAAGGTGGTTGATGCTGGTCATGCATCATACCCAGTTGATGTTACACCTGTATTGTTGGAACAACCTTTTAGCCCATTTGCGATCGCACTCAGCATCTCTATCATAATTGGTGCGATCGTTGCACTAATTAAAACCCTAAAATCTAACTAGTCTTAACATTCCGCCCAGAAGTTAACTTCTGGGCTAATAGACCCATACGCAAATTATAAATGTTTACCAGGATAGAGTTATACGGATTCATACGCAAAGTGCGATCGCACTCAGCATCTCTATCGTAGTTGGTGCCGCAGCTACGCCAGTCGTAGACATCGCTGGACTGATTAAAACCCTAAAATCTAGCTCATTTTTAATTGTTCTAATTTTTGTCTAATCAAAATTTCAACTTCTTCAATCTCAGCATTCGATTTTGGGATGTCAAAAGTCTCTGGAGACGCTTCAGATGTAAAGCGGTCAACAAAAGCACGAAACGCTGCTTTGTTGTCGAGGTGAGCAATGACGAAGGCTCTTAACTCGGTTTTGCTCATGCTGCTAAAGTCTGGCTCAATCACAAGAACCTCCAAAAACCATTGCGATAGATTTCTACCTCTATGTTATCTCCTGCCAAAATAAACACATTACCTGTTTGTTCATCGAGGCGGACAATGTAAATAGGAGTGAATGTATTGGTCAAAGATTGACATAGTATGACACACCTGATGCCTTGTTCAGCAGTTGGCAAGATTTGTATACCTCATAACCGCATAGCTTGGAATCAGAATAGCTGGTAAGGGGAAAATATCAAACCATCTATAGCAGTCTTAAATCATTTGTGAAAAATTAGATCCCCGACTTCTCAAAGAAGTCGGGGATCTGGACAACGCGAGTCAAAACAATCACTTCACAGATGTCACTGTTTAGTTTACTGCTGAACGTGCTTTTTTACGGTCTGACCTGCGCGTTCCACCAGCCATCTCATATTCATCACTACTTTTGCCATAGCGAGATGCAACATTTAACAGCATTTGCTCAGAATAAGTATTCAACTCTCGTTCTGCTTCTATTAATGCATTGTGTGTCTTATCTACTATTGTTTGTGCTTGATTATAAGCGCCTAGCTTTTCTCGTAACTCAATTACTTTAGTGTTGTAAGTAGTAATTGAAAACCCATTACTAAAGTCTAACTCAGGGTTAATTGTCTGCATTCCTTCAATCCGTCGTTCAGCTTTGGTCAGTGACATGGAATTTCGTTTCCGTTGCGTCATATAATTTTCCTGTTTAGATTAATTTATAAATAACCCTGATCTTATACACTGAGTTATTTATATATCATAAAAATACGCAATAACCAGATGCACCAGCCACAGTGAAGTTACAGAATTTTAAGAGCATTGAATGGCATTACTAGATAGATGTGGGTATATTTGCTGAAATTCGTTGAGAAAAGCAGGTTTAGAAGTCGCAAAAGCAGGTTTAGAAGTTGCAAAAGCAGGTTTAGAAGTTACAAAAGCTGGTTTAAAAGTTGCAAAAGCTAGTTTAGAAGTTACAAAAGCTGGTTTAGAAGTCGCAAAAGCTGGTTTAAAAGTCGCAAAAGCTGGTTTAGAGGATGTTTGAAAAGTATTTTTTGTAACATCAAAGCCTCGGAAACCTAACCCCCAGCCCCTTCCCTGCAAGGGAAGGGGAGCAAGAATCAAAGCCTCTCGACCTTTCGTACCCCTCTTAACGCTCTTTTATTACTCTCGTCAGATTAAATTTGAAACCCTATTTTGACGTTAGTCCGCGTAGGCGGACTTTGTTTGTGTAGCCGCGATTTCTAATCGCCCGGTGTTTCTCTCGAAGCGTACCGTTGCACAATTTAATTTTATAAATGAAATGAAAATTTAATTTTATTTGTTAGGTAACTTTTACCATTTCAAATGTATAATCTATTATTTATTTATATTTATCCAATGTATAATCTATTATCTACTCTTATTTATATTCACCTTTATTACTTGTTTATTGGTTTAGATTGTGTAAGGTACAGTATCCCCTTTTAAAATATAAGGCAGTATCACCTAGTAGTCATTTATTGATAGAGTTAGGAAAGTTGTAATTACCTTAATTTCTACTTCAAAAACCATGAGCCATTATATGAATAGTTCCCATATTTATGGCACTATCCAATGTCTCAAGAATTATTAAACTCCTTTCAAGAAGCATACAGCAATCTCGAACTGTTTCCGTTGATGGAACGGAACGAAATGGAAAGATTTAGAGTCCAATATGGTGATGATTTGATTGCAGACCTTAACCAATTAGTGGAAGATAGCCCTAATCGAGATGGCAAAATTGTCTTTACAGGACATCGAGGATGTGGTAAGTCTACTTTGTTAGCTGAGTTTAGCAGACAAATTCAAAATAAATATTTTGTAGTACTATTTTCTATTGCTGACAAAATTGAAATGTCGGCGGTTAATCATATTAATATATTGTTTGCGATCGCAGTTAATTTAATGACAGAAGCGGAAGCCCGACAAGTTGATATTCCTCAATCTACTAAAGAAGCTCTTTATAAGTGGTTTGCTACCCGCACTCGCACTGAAGAATTAAATTTGCAGGCAGAAGCTAGCATAGGTTTTGACCTCCTAAAATTGATTAGCTCTAAATTAAAAGCTGATGCTAGCGTTCGAGATGAAATTAAACAAGAATTTGAACGCAAGTTATCAGATTTAGTTGCCAGAATTAATGAAATTGCTGCACTTATTCAAACTGCAACTAAACAAAACGTTTTAGTAATTATTGATGATTTAGATAAACTTGACTTAGGAAGAGTTAACGAAATTTATCGAGATAACATTAAAGCCCTTTGTCAACCTAACTTTCAAATTATCTACACCATCCCGATCGCAGTCCTTCGGGAAACATTTATCAGCACAATAATTGCCACTGAAACCAACGACCAAGTTGTGGCAATGCCTGTATTAAAAATCTTTGAGAAAGGTAAAAATCGTTTCCCTAACGCCCAACCTCGCCAGGAAGCAACAAAGATTCTCGGTGAAGTCTTACAAAAGCGGATATCCAGTGAATTAATTGCGGCACAAACTGCTGAAAAAATGGTGATTTATAGTGGTGGCGTATTGCGAGAGTTAATTCGGATTGCTAAGGAATGTTGCCGCATTTGTTTGCGGATGATCCGGCGAAATCCCTCAGCAGAAGTTATCATTGATGATAAAATTCTCCTGGAAGCAATCAATAAAATCCGCAATGATTTTTCCATACGTTTAGGAAAACTTGATATAGACATTTTACAGAGTGTTTATGAGCAATTTATGCCCAATGACCCTAAAGAAGCAGAGTTTTTGGATTTGCTACATGGGCTGTATGTTCTAGAATATCGCACTGATGAAACTTGGTATGATGTTCATCCAATTATTATCGAAACCTTGAGAATAAAGGGAGCTATTAATGTTAAATGAAGAATCCTTAGATGAGGAGGGAGAAAATCAAGATGCCTATGATGATTTAATTGTTTCTATTGAAGCTCAAAAACGGGGATTAAATTTACTGATTGCAGTTTGCGATGATCCTAGCTTTCGTGATGAGATTATTGCCCAATATGAAGCCGAATTACAACCTAAGTTTCGTCCATATCGAGTGACTTTAGCACGTCAGGAACCGAGCCTAAAAGCTGCTCTTAACCAACTGGTACAACAAGAAGAATATCTCCGTCAGCAGAATCCAACAGTGATTACTGTAACGGGTGCTGAACAACTTTATTTTCTCAGACTTGGAAATGAGCAATCAGAACAGGAGAAATTTTTTGGTTACTTACAGTGGACAAGAGAAGGATTGCGCGAATTTCCTTTTGCGATTGTACTTTGGGTAACTAATCAAATTTTAGTCAACCTGATTAAAAAAGCCCCTGACTTTTGGAGTTGGCGCAACGGTGTATTCCGGTTTGAATCTAAAAAGACAAATGCTATTCCTGGTAAAGAACTAGAACATATACGCTTTGTTTTTAGAGACACAGAATTAGCCAGCACAAATACTAATGAAAATAATCACTTTTTCTTGCCCATCCAAGATTTACAAAGGCTAATCGAGAAATTAGAACAGGAAGGGGAAACGAAAAACCCCACTTTGGCTACTTTATATTCAAGCTTAGGTGATATTTACCGCAGCAGATTAGAACGGGGTGAATCTCAAAATTATCAAGAAGAACAGGAATTAGCAATTAAGTATTTACGTCGGGCGAGTGAATTGCAAAATGAATTAGGTTTGCAGATAGACTTAGCTACTAGCCTGAACAATTTAGCAGGAATATATCGTGCAACAGGACACTACAGCGAAGCCGAACCCTTATATAAACAAGCTTTAGAACTGAGGAAACGCCTTTTAGGAGACAACCATCATTCTTTTGCTACTAGCCTGAATAATTTGGCGGGACTCTACAAATCTACTGGACAATATAGTAAAGCGGAACTCCTATATCAACAAGCTTTGGAACTTAGGAAACGCCTGTGGGGAGAAAATCATGCTGATGTTGTCGTCAGTCTGAACAATTTAGCACTACTATATGATGAACAAGGACGTTATGAGGAAGCAGAACCTTTGTATCTGCAATCATTAGAACTAGAAAAACATTTGCTTGGCGAAAATCATCCTTCTTTTGCTCTTATACTGAATAATTTAGCGCTACTTTATTATCATCAAGGACGTTATAGTGAAGCAGAACCGTTATCGCAACAAGCAATAGAATTAGATAAGCGATTTTTGGGAGAAGAGAATCCCGATATTGCAACAGATTTGCACAATTTAGGTTTAATATATCGCGCTCAAGGACGCTACAGCGAAGCCGAATCTTTGTTTTTGCAATCATTGGAACTCAAGCAGCGTCTATTACAAAAGGCGCATCCGCTTTTAGCAGATACTATCTACGCTCTTGGTTATATGTACAGGGAACAGGGGCGTTACAATGAAGCGGAACCTTTATGTATAAAAGCCTTAGAACTTGACAAGCAGCTATTGGGAGAAAATCATCCCAATGTTGCTGAAAGTCTGAATAATTTGGCAGAAATATATCGTGAGACGGGGCGTTATAGTGAAGCAGAACCTCTTTATCTGCAAGCTTTAGATATTTGTGAACGAGTCTGGGGTGTTAATCATATTCGTAGCGTCACTGTTCGTGAAAATCTAGAAAAACTTGCCGCAGCAATGGAGAATAATGGAGAGTGCGATGTCTTGTCTACGACACGCTGCGCGAACGACAACCCCTTCGGGGAACGCATTGTATAAAGCAAAATATGATTTTGGGTTAAGCTAAACGCTAAAATACAATAAAAAATGGCATATGAGATTCGGCAATGGATAAGATAAAACATTATCGAGAATTAATAAAACAAATATTGACAGAACATGCACAAAAAATTAGAACTAACACGGATAGAGTCAAGCTGTCGAGTGAATGTGAATAAATATTTTCAAATCGAGTGATAAATACATGAATATTTACCCAAGATCCCCGACTTCTCTAAGAAGTCGGGGATCTGATTGGATTAAAAGGGCATACTAAAAGCAAAATCTCATATTCAAAGCCTATGCCGCAACGACAAACCCCCCTGCAAGCTGGCAACTTTTAGCATGTCTATAATCGGGGGAACAATCGCCAAAAGATTTTCTTTGAGCGTGAGAACTATATTTATTTTCTCCGGTTGATAAGGGAACATCTCATCAGCAATGCAGTAGATATTGTTGCTTACTGTTTAATGCCCAATCATTATCATTTTTTGGTCTATCTGAGAGATGAAACTCTGTCTGATGCAATGAAATCTCTCTCTCTTTCCTACACAAAGGCAATTAATAAGCGTTTTAATCGTTCTGGGGTGCTATTTCAGGGAAGGTTTCAAAGTATTCATATTTTACAAACTGATTATCTTCTCAACCTCTCACGTTATATTCATTTAAATCCAGTGAAAGCAGAACTGGTAAAGCAACCTGAAGAATGGGAGTTTTCCAGCTATTTGGAATATGCAGGATTACGAGGAGGAACACTACCCAAAACAGAGTATATCAAGATGCAAATTCAGTCAGAATTAGCTTATCAGCAATTTTTAACGGATCATAATCTACCTGATAGCGCTGGTTTCAAAAGACTGCTGCTGGATGATTAGCCTGGGATAAGATCCCCGACTTCTTTAAGAAGTCGGGGATCTAAAGAAGTCGGGGATCTATGGTTAGGGGGCTTAATTGTTCTTCAAATCTACTAGCGAACCGCGACGAAACCAGCTTGTTGAATTGCTTTTTGCCCCTGGTGAGTTAATAAAAGTTTGGCATAGGCATCCCCAATCTGCTGTTCCCGACCTTTATTCTGCTTAATAATCACAAACAAGTTAGCAATAATCGGATAGCTGCCATTTTTGATCGCCTGAGTATTTAGCTGGTTGCGCTGACGTGGACATTGTTCAGGCGACACCAGAGGTTCCCGATAGGGGGGAATTAGCTGACCAGAAGTCCGACCCAATGGCAAAGCTTTCACACTACATTGAGGTACTACTGAACGCGCAGAAGCGTAATAGACACCACCAGGGTTTTTACTGAGTTGGCGCACTGCCTCTGTAGTAGAATAAACATACTGCACATTCGAGCCAAGTGCTTGCCCCTTCAAGTCGCTGTTGCTGAATATTACTGTGTCTGCGTCCTTTGGTTGTTGGGAAAAAGGCGTGATGGGTAGGTTTGGCCCACCTACTTGATTCCAGTTAGTAATTTTCCCCAAATAAATCTGCTGCAATTGCTCAACAGTTAAACTAGGCACATTGAGTGATGGGTTGACTACCACTGCTATCCCATCCATACCCACCTGACGCTGCTCAAGGGTGAAGCCTCGCTCTTTTGCGATCGCTTGTTCTTCATCTGTAAGGGGACGGGAGGACTGAGCAAAGTCTAGTTTCCCATCAAGCAACATCCGAATACCGGAGCTAGAACCAGGGCTACCATTCACAGGGTCTACGTAACGTAATTGTAGTTCAGGACGATCGCTCTGGATCTGAGAATCTACCAATTGCCGGATAGATGCCCAAGCTGTACTGCCTCCGTAATTAAATGAGGCAGTGGGGACATCAGCAACTGTCTGAAAAGTAGATGCAGTACTAGAAACGGTGTTGGAACTTTGATTAGAGGAAGAGTTAACGCTGTTGCGGGACAATAAATTCGGCTTCAGTAGCCACCAAAGCAATCCGCCAATAACTATAAGTGTCAGCACTTTACCAATAATCAAACCTCTCAGAAACACGGCGATTTCCGTATTAACTAAAGCTTTTTTTTGATTTGTATTGTCCATATCTTTAAATGTTGTTTATTATATTTATCCTACAGGAATCTCTAAATATTTAGGTTGAAAGCAAATCTGGAATAAGCCAGTTAGATGATTGCTGGTAGACAGTTAGATGATTGCTGGTAGATGATTAATTATTTCTAATGTTGAGATTCAATTTGCTTTTTGGTAGTCTTTGTAATGGTGGAATTACTTTTATAGACTCCTCTGTTAGCTGCTGATTTGGCTACTAGGCTATTCACATTAACATTAGTCAACTGTCTACCCATCAATTTTTCTATAAGATTATTTAATTGAGTAGGTTGGTTTGGATGCGATGTACCTGTACTAATAAATGTATAGATTAAAACTATTACTATCAAACTAGTGATCCCACCAAGCCCTATTCCCAGCAGCAAAAGAAAGTTTCTATAAGTTAGCAAATAGCTATCATCAGTATTTTGGTTTATGTCAGCAGATTGTGAGGACTGTGACAACACCAGATCAGAATTAAGCGCTTGCAAAGCTTCTGTAGCAGATTGGTAACGCTGGTTATAGCGATCGCAAACCATTGTGTCTAAAACATTTGCAAGAGCGCCACTTACCTGTGCTTTATCGCGCCAGATAACTTCTCCAGTATTGGGATCTTCTTGTAGTTGCTCAGGTATTAAACCTGTCAAAGCTTGAATGCCAATCATCCCGACTGCATAAATATCGCTGCAAAGTTTTGGCTTTCCCTTAGCCTGTTCGCTTGGCATATAGCCAGGAGTCCCAACAGCAATTGTTAAGCCTGCTCCCAAAGCACTAATTTTCTTAATACTCCCAAAGTCAATTAGCACAATCTTCTGATCGGTGTGCCGCCGCATTAAATTTTGGGGCTTAATATCTCGGTGAATAATATTATGTTGGTGGACGAAGGCCAGCACTTCCAGGATCTCTCTTAATAAATTTAAAACTGCATTCTCGCTAAGACGCTGACCTGGTACAATTTCTTGAGTCAAGGCATGACCGTCAATAAATTGCTGGACTAAATAGAAATCCCCATCTTCATTAAAATGGGCAAACAGTCTAGGGATTTGATCGTGCTCGTTGCCTAGCTGATATAAAACTTCCGCTTCCCGATCAAATAGCCTTTTAGCGATCGCTACAACCGCAGGATTGGGATCTTTTGGGTGCAAATGTTTGACGACACAATGGGGTTGTCCTGGTAAATCCCGGTCTACGGCTAAGTAGGTATCACCAGATCCTCCGCTTCCTAAGTGTTTGACAATCTCAAAGCGATTCCGAAGTGTTTTTCTGGCGAGATAGTGTTGATGTCTGTTACGTCTTGCACCTGTTAACAAGTAAGTATTACCAGATTCTCTGCTTTCGACCAGTTTGACAGTCTCAAAGCGACTCCGAAGTGTTTTTCTGACTAGAGGGTTCTGGCTCATGTGGCGTATACTACTTGTTAATTTGCTGACCATTCAGAGCTTGAGTAAGGTTATGAATAGCTGCCGCTACATTTGTTAGTATTTGATGGCAGTCGGTTTTTCAGGCTACCTATGCTTTGGAGTAGTTTTCTCATTAGCCGCTTGACTGGTTAATTTAATACCTTTTTTTCATAGGTATTCTAATCTAAAATTTATTTCTGGAATAGTTAAATAATTTTATCATTTAAATAAATTTAACACTAGTCCTCATTCCTTAGAACTGTGGGCAGAAAATAACATTCAGGAGTCAGATTAAATAATTCGTAATTCGTAATTCTTAAACAGTTGACAGTTGACAGTTGACAGTTGACCTGACTTTTCACGTTATGTGGAAAAGCCATGAAAAACCTAACCCCCTTCCCTACCAGGGTTGGGGGAAAATTCAAAGTCTCTCTCCTTAAAGGAAGAGAGAAATAGAAGTGAGGTTTTACAGATACCGTGAAAAGTCAGGACAGTTGACAACGAAGTTTTTAATTCGGGGATTTAAACCCCTCCTTAAAAACAATCCGCCTCAAGGCGGGGGCTTTAGACCAATTCACTAAAATTATGAAACAGATGTAAACCCTGAAAGGGTTGTTATATCTAAGTTTTTTAATTGCGAATGGGCGAAAAAGCGAATTGTGAATTGGTATTAGACCCATGCTATGAAAGTAACGGAGATTTAGAACCAGACTTACATACTTGCTTTTGTATTGAACTGGGGGACTTAAACTAAACCGTTTTTGTTAATTAAAAAAGCCCCCTAATGGAGGCTGATTAAGTTGTTCGCGTGGAGTGAACAACTAATAATTAATACTTACAGTAGATACAGTAATCCGAACAAAATAATCCAAATCACGTCAACGAAGTGCCAGTAAATTTCGGCTGCTTCAATACCAAAGTGCTTTTCGTTACTGTAGTGACCCGGAACGCGCGATCGCCATAACACGGCAACAATCGCCAAAACGCCGATGGTAACGTGCAATCCGTGGAAACCAGTCAAAACGTAAAATGCACTGGCAAATAAATTGGTAGTTAAACCAAATTCTAAATGGGTATATTCATATACTTGACCTATCAAGAAAATAGCACCCATGATAGCGGTAATTGCTAACCAGATTCGCGCCCCCCGCGTATCGTTCTTTTTGATCGCAGTGTCAGCATTGTGCATGACAAAACTACTAGAAATTAGATTGATGGTGTTAACTCCAGGTAGCAATAGTTCTAATTCTGGGGTACCGGCTGGAGGCCACACAGGTAAGGTAGCACGGAAAGCTAAATAGGCTCCAAAAAGTCCCATAAAAATCATCCCTTCAGCAATTAGAAAGACAAACAGCCCAAACAGCCGATGGTCTGGATGTTCTTCATGATGACCAACGGACGCTTCCGCCGCTTGATGATGATTTAGTTCGGTTTTAGCTGGGTCAATTATTTGACTTTGCATGAATTTTGATAAGTGGGGAGTGGGGAGTGGGAGTGGGGAGTGGGGAGTGGGGGAGTGGGGGAGTGGGGGAGTGGGGGAGTGGGGGAGTGGGGGAGTGGGGGAGATGAGGGAGATGAGGGAGATGGGGAAGAAGAACTATTAATTATTGAGCAATGCCCCATGCCCCATGCCCCATGCCCAATGCCCCATGCCCAATTCCCCATACCCTGTTTATTTGCGGTCTTCGGGATTGGCGGCAACCGCCGGATCGGGTTCTGCTCTTAATACTGAGTTTGGGCCGCCAGATAAGATTGGATTGGGATCATACAAAGGTACACCTTCTTTAGCCCTTTCCAAACCGTAATCATAGGGGCCTGTAGCCAGTACTGGAGTTTGAGCAAAATTCTCGATCGCAGGCGGTGAGGTTGTCATCCACTCTAAGGTAAGTGCCCTCCAAGGATTATTACCAGCTTTCTCGCCATACAACCAACTCCAAATTGCATTGATGATAAAGGGTAATGTCGAGACTGCCAGTATGTAAGAACCATACGTGCAAATTTCGTTCAGTGTGGTGAATTTGGGATCATATTGGGCAATCCGGCGATTCATGCCCATTAAACCTAGCTTATGCATAGGTAAGAAGGTCATGTTTAAACCCACAATAGTCAAGGCAAAGTGAACCTTACCCCAAAATTCGTTCAGCATCCGTCCCGTCATTTTCGGGAACCAATGGTAAATCGCCGCAAAAATGCCGAGAACACTACCACCAAATAGGACATAGTGCAAGTGTGCAACGACAAAATAGGTATCGTGAACGTGAATATCAAAAGGCACTGCTGCCAACATCACGCCACTGATCCCGCCAATTACAAAGGTGCCAACAAAGCCGATGGCAAATAGCATAGCGCTGTTCAGCTGGATTTTTCCACCCCACATCGTTGCTAACCAACTAAATATTTTAATTCCCGTGGGTACGGCAATGATCATGGTGGTGATCATAAAGAACATCCGCAACCAACCGGGGACACCACTGGTAAACATGTGGTGCGCCCAAACAATTAGCCCTAAAAAGCTGATAGCGAGAGAGGAATAAGCGATCGCTTTATAGCCAAAAATCGGCTTGCGGGAATGAATCGGGATAATTTCTGAAATTCCGCCAAAGAAGGGCAAAATCATGATGTAAACGGCTGGGTGGGAGTAAAACCAGAACATGTGCTGGTATACTACCGGGTCGCCACCGCCAGTCGGGTTAAAAAATGTTGTCCCGGCAATTAAGTCAAAGGAAAGCAGAATCAAACCTGCTGCTAAAACTGGGGTTGATACCAAAACCAGCGCCGAAGTAGCGAACATCGCCCAGCAGAACAAGGGCATTTTGTGTATGTCCATGCTGGGAACACGCATCTTCAGCAATGTGACAAGGAAATTTATCGACCCCAAAATTGAGGATGTACCCAGCAGCAGGACACTCATAATCCAAATGCCTTCACCGACTTGTCCTGTTACCAAACTTAGGGGAGGGTAGGAAGTCCAACCGGCATCTGGTGCATCGCCCACTACTAAACTAGCGATCAGCAACACACCCGCAGGGGGAATCATCCAAAAGGCAACAGCATTCAGCCGCGGAAATGCCATATCTTTTGCCCCAATCATCAGGGGAATTAGATAGTTAGCAAACCCTGCCCCTGTTGGCACGATCCACAAGAAAATCATGATCGTGGCGTGCAGCGTGAACAGACTATTGTAGACTTCTGGGGTGACAAAATCTACCTCTGGGGTTCGCAGTTCTGTGCGAACCAATTCAGCCATGACGCCGCCAATGCAGTAGAAAATAAACGAAGTGACTAAGTATTGAATCCCAATCACCTTATGGTCGGTTTGAAAACCAAAGTAATCTTGCCATTTTCTGCTCCCTGGTTCATCAACAAGGACTGGGATATTGGCAGTTTCTTGCAACTGAGCTTGTGTCATGGTCATTAGTCATTGGTCATTGGTCATTGGTCATTAGTTATTAGTCATTGGATTTTGACTAAATAACATATTGACTAATGGTGAACTTGATGCAGGATTTCTGGCTGAATTCCCATGTCCTTGATGTAAGGAGCAAGAAAATCATTTGGGGATAGATCGGCAGGGTTAACAGCAACGGCTTGATTTAGCGTTTCTTTGCTGGCAACTAACTGTTCTTGCACCCATTTCTCAAAGGCTTCTTCTGTCTCAACGACTACTGGCGCTCTCATCGCTCCGTGGTAGGGGCCACAAAGTTCAGCACAGATTAGGACGTAATCGCCTGCTTTTTTGGGGGTGAAGCGAATCTCGCTTTGCCTACCGGGGATCGCATCTTGTTTCAGCCGGAACTCTGGCACCCAGAAGGCATGAATGACATCGTTGGCTGTCATATTGATTTCCACTTCCCGTCCGATAGGGACGTGCATTTCACCTGTAGTTATACCAGTTTCAGGATAAGTGAAAATCCAAGCATATTGTAGACCAGTGATGTTGACCTGTAATTCTGCTGGTTTGCCTGCTTTTTCAGGACTGCCGCCAATTGTCGGGGCAACACTACCTACACCTGGAGCATTCCGCAGTTGGGGAATTTGGTCAGCATTGCGGACTTCTGCGGTAGCTGGGTCTTGCATTGCCTGATCAGATTTTTCTTGATTGAGGTTGGGTTCGCTGCTGCCAGGAGTATCGCTTAAAGTTGCCGCGATCGCGGTTCCATGCCCTGGCATTTTCATCGACTCCTGATTCATCGGTGCTTCATGGATAGCATGGGGATCAAAGCCACCGATTTCGTTATACACATCAAAGCTGTAAACTGAAATGCCGAAAACGATAATTGCTGGGATTGCCGTCCAGAGAATTTCTAGAGGTATATTGCCCTCAACTGGTGGACCGTCTTCATTGTCGCCTGGACGCCGACGGTATTTAATAGCAGAGTAAATTAAAATACCTTCTACGAGCAGGAATATACCTGTAGAAACGATCATCATCGCGTTGAATAGACCATCCACCAATACGGCTTCATCCGTTGCTGCTGCTGGCAACAGACCGTGATTTTGACCGTACCAAAGGCTGACTAATGTTAGCACGATGCCAATGAGTAATGTCCAGATTGAACTTGGAATCTTCACGGCTTACTTAATTGAATTTACTACGTTAGCTCAAAGCTACCCACTTACTAAGGTAGTCTAGGCTGTAAGAGATAGAGTCCAAAGGTCTGAAATTTTTATTAATTTTTTTGACTATTTTACTAATCTTGAGTATGAGTCTAATATCATGTAACGCCAAAAATAGATGTAAATCAATGTAAAAACTTAAGGAAAAATTTAGAATGTTTAAATTAATGGTGATTAATCAATTTCTCACATCTTGAAAAATACCTAAAGCTTCAGGCAAAACATTGCTGGAGTGATTCAAAGTATAAGTGAGTGCCAATCTATAAACCTTTAGCCTATACGCTAGGGTGTAGATGGGACGCTAAAAGAAAATTGAAAATTTTAAGAGATCCACCAAGAGCGGGCAGAAGGTATGGTTCATGAGCGAATTTGTCCTCCAACAACAAAATGAAGCGGCACTTCAGCAGCAAAAGCCCAAGGAAATGATTCGGCGCTTGGTGTGGAAAATCTGCATAGCCACCTTAATTTTGATGGCAATAGGCAGTGCCACCCGCGTGATGAATGCTGGACTTGCTTGCCCAGACTGGCCTTTATGTTATGGCGAACTGGTGCCAGCCAAGCAAATGAATCTCCAAGTGTTCTTGGAATGGTTTCACAGATTGGATGCAGCTTTAATTGGTGTAAGCGCGATCGCACTTTTCGGTTTGTCCTGGTGGCATCGTCGTTTCTTACCCTCTTGGCTACCTTGGGCATCCACATTCGCCCTGTTTTTAATCGTTTTTCAAGGTATCTTGGGGGGACTCACCGTTACCGAACTGTTGCGGTTTGATATTGTTACCGCCCACTTGGGGACGGCACTGTTGTTTTTTACCACCCTCCTGATTATCGGCACCGCACTCACACCCTATCAGGGGAATGGAACCGTTGGTAAGTTGCCTTGGGTCGGTTTAACTGCGGCTGTTCTGGTTTACCTGCAAAGTCTACTAGGTGCTTTGGTCGGCTCTCGCTGGGCATTACACCAATGCCTCGGCGGTTCTCAACTTTGTACTGTAATGTACAGTCATATTGCTGGTTTGGTGCCGCCAACAGTGGCAACCTTGGCAATGGTATTTATGTGTTGGCGGACACCAGCACTACATCCAGCTTTGCGGCGACTGGCAAATATGGCTGGTGGGTTGTTGATCTTACAAATCTTCTTGGGAGTCGCCACTTTCAAATTACATCTCCAAGTCGAGCCTCTCACCGTCTCTCACCAAGCTATAGGAGCTACTTTGCTGGGTACTTTGGTGGCTTTCACAGTTCTTGGACTGCGTGACTCAGTTAGTGCTGAGTAGGGAGTGGGGAGTGGGGAGTGGGGAGTAGGGAGATGGAGGAGATGGGGGAGATGAGGGAGTGGGGGAAGAATTCCTAACTTATAACTCATAACTCCTAACTTATAACTCCTAACTCATAACTCCTAACTCCTAACTCATAACTCATAACTCCTAACTCATAACTCATAACTCATAACTCATAACTGAGTACTGATGATGGCCGCAACGGCGAGTATTGCGACCCACGCAGGTGCAGAAAATCTGTGTTTTCGTTTGCCTGAAAGAGCCAGCTTGAGCGGGGGCTGCATATAAGTTGTTGAAAAATAAGGAACCAGAGCCAAAATGATTGAGACTAATGTCTCTCGCCACCACGAAACATTTTTACAGGTAATTCAAAGTTACTACCAGCTAACGAAGCCTCGGATTATTCCGTTGCTTTTGATTACTACGGCTGGGAGTATGTGGATTGCTGCTAAGGGAGAAGTAGACCCATTGCTGTTGCTAGTAACTCTCACTGGTGGCACCTTGGCTGCTGCAAGCGCCCAGACGATTAACTGTGTCTATGACCGGGATATTGATTATGACATGGAGCGGACGCGCCATCGTCCGATGCCTTCCGGTAAGGTGCAGCCGCGCGATGCTCTGATTTTTGCGATCGCACTGGCAACGATTTCCTTTACACTCCTAGCAGTATTTGCCAACCTGTTAGCCGCCCTATTAGCCTTTTCTGGCATCGTCTTTTATATTTTGGTCTACACCCACTGGCTAAAACGCCACACCACCCAGAATATTGTTGTTGGTGGGGCGGCTGGGGCAATTCCGGCTTTAGTGGGTTGGGCTGCTGTCACAGGTACATTAAGCTGGTCAGCGTGGTTAATTTTTGCCATCGTCTTTTTGTGGACACCGCCCCATTTCTGGGCTTTAGCTCTAATGATTCGGGACGATTACGCAAAGGTTGGGATACCAATGCTACCTGTAGTTGAAGGTGACACAGCAACAGTGAAGCAGATTTGGTACTATACTCTGCTTACTGTAGTTGCAACCGGGTTATTAGTTTATCCCTTGGGCGCGAGTGGAATTCTTTATGCTGCGATCGCCCTAATTCTGGGAGGATTATTTATCCACAAATCTTGGCGGTTGTTGCAAAATCCAGAGGATCGCACTGTCGCTAAAGAGTTGTTTCTCTATTCCATCTCCTACAT
Organism: Nostoc sp.; assembly: GCF_036919575.1. GTDB lineage: Bacteria > Cyanobacteriota > Cyanobacteriia > Cyanobacteriales > Nostocaceae > Nostoc. The sequence goes on from NZ_JBALBY010000127.1 coordinate 25,459, forward strand.
GATGCTGTTGTGTCTGGGGATGGTAGTTGATAGTCTTCCTATCACCCATAATCTAATTAGTGCAGTGATTAATCAGCTGTATCTAATAATCGGCTAATTCTTAGCTAGGGATTTAAGCCAAAAGAAATCGGGTTTGGGAAAAATCCGGTTTCTCAAAGGCGCGTAGGCGATCGCTCCTTCTTCGGCTCAAACCTGTCAACAAGTTACAACTCTTCCTGATTGATTCTGAATGCAGAATCCAGAATTCAGAATTCAGAATCAATACTTCGGCAGAGCTACGTAACCATCAGTCGGGGATTGGGACTCGCACTTCGACCCAACTCTTGGAGAGGCTACGCGTAGCAAGATCCCGTTCGCCCCTGGCGTCCCGTAGGGAAGGGTACGACGCAGGCTCAGGGCAGGTGTTATCCTGAGCCTGCCGAAGGGCAAGCTCTGTTAGCACCACTGATTGAATACCACCAAATCGTAGATTTGGTGGGGGTCTTAAATAATTCGTAATTCGTAATTCGTAATTCGTAATTAAGTTTTGTGACGGGGATTTAGCGAGAAACGCGGTCTTGGGGCTTTGCCCCAAGAGGAGCGATTTCTCAAGACAGACCCCGACCCAAAACTTGCGCGATTTTGAACCGGGGGATTTAAACCCACGGTACTCGGTTAAAACCGTCTATTTATCCGCCAGTCGTACAAAATTCATTCTGAATTCTGACTCCTGACTCCTGAATTCTGTTTCGATAACACGAGCAATACTACAGGTATGGGAGAGAATACGACTTATCGCATTAACCATCTCCAAATGAATGGAACTGGCATTAAGACTCACAGAATTTCCTGAACTCAGATGCTGGTGATGCCGTAGATAAATTTCCCGTTTAATTTCGTTGAGCGACTGGCGTTGGGACAAGACTGCATCTGCGATAGTTGCGTCTTGTGCAGCCAGCCCTGTCAGTGTTTGTTGCAGCAGTGCCAGCACATCGCCGTGGTAAGCAACAATGTCGTTCCACTCTTGCGGAGAAAAAGTAATTTGCTTGCGTCGTTTGCGTCTAGCTAATCGCATGATTTGTCGATCGATGATGTCGCCAATTGCCTCTAACTCCGTACTGATATGAAGCAATGTCAACTCCCGTTGCCACTGTTCCTCCGTCAGCAATTCATCATTGAGTTGAATTAGGTAATGCTTGATGGCAGTTTCCAGATCGTCAAGCTGGTTATCGAGTGCCCCAATTTGTTTAGGCAAATCTTTCGTCCCGTCTTCAAACGCCTGAATACTAAGCTGTAGCATCTCTGTTGCGAAATCTGCCATCCGCAGAATTTCGCGCATTGCTTGACCGAGTGCGACGGCAGGTAATGTCAATGCATTGGGATCAAGATAGCGCACACTCAGTTTCTTTTCGGCTTCAGGTTCTGGTAGCAGTCTAGTAGCGAAGTCTGCAAGTGAATTTGCTAGTGGGACAAAAACGATCGCCAAAATCAAGTTGAATCCCAGGTGTGCCAATGCTACTTGTGTTGATGGATTGGGTAGCAGACGAGTCAATAACACCGCTAAGGGATTTAACAATGCCAACGCCAATGCTACCCCAGCCAGCCTGGTGCCAACATAGATGAATCCTAGTCGGCGTGCGATGATGCTGCCTCGGTTCAATGCAGTGAGTAACGGCATCAGTGTTGTACCGATATTTGCACCCAGTGTTACTGCCAGAGCAGCTTCCAGTGGGAGGGCGTGTGCCCCAGCCAGTACCATTACGATTCCAATCGCCGCGATGCTGGAGACAAACACAGCTGCCAGCAGCATCCCTAGTAGTATCAACACCAGAGGAGATTGGGAAAGTACCTTCATAATCTCATTCGTAATGGAACTATCGGCAATAGAGCCACTACTGGCGTCAATCATCGCCAAACCCTGCAACACCAATCCAAAACTGAATACGCCACGCCCAAGATCCCGCAGAGCCTTGCGTCGGGTCAACAAAGCAAACGCTGCCGCTAAACCCAGGAACTCTTGTGCATAGTCAGTGATGTGGAAAGCCAGTAATTGTACTACCAATGTAGAACCAACGGCAGATCCCTGTAGGATGATCGTTGCTGTTGCTAATGGCACCAACTGGGCGCTGACTAGTCCCACGATCACCGAGGCAGTTGCTGTGGAGCTTTGGGTTAGCATCGTTACGATCATACCTGACACAAAAGCTGCTATTGGTCGCTTCGCCAGCCTCATCATGGCAAGCCGCAAACGTGAACCCAAGACCCGCTCCATTGCATCGGTAACTTGTTTCACACCATAGAGAAGCAGTGTGGAACCCCCAATTAACAGAATCAGGATTTGTGTAGGGTCGTGAGTCTTGAGCATCAGCACACTTACCTTTCCAAGGTTTAAAAAGAGACTATAAGTAAATCAACTAACCGTATTTTAATAGTAATTTCAGAAAAATTAAAAGAAGATTAAATGAACATGGTACGGTGTATTAAATAATTCGTAATTCGTAATTCGTAATAGAGCCTCCGGCACGCACTCGCGTTCGTAATTAATTTTTGCAACGGGGATTTAGCGAGAAACGCGGTCTTGGGCTTTGCCCAAGTGGAGCGATTTCTCAAGACAGCGCTGCATTGCGGTCTTGGGGTCTAAGAGCTTGTGCAACGCAAGCAAGACAGAACAAGACTTACATACTTGCGTGATTTTTGAACCGGGGGACTTAAACCGACAAGTCGGAAAACATTAAGCTGGTCAGCATGGTTAATTTTTGCCATCGTCTTTTTGTGGACACCGCCCCATTTCTGGGCTTTAGCTCTAATGATTCGGGACGATTACGCAAAGGTTGGGATACCAATGCTACCTGTAGTTGAAGGTGACACAGCAACAGTGAAGCAGATTTGGTACTATACCCTGCTTACGGTAGTTGCAACCGGGTTATTAGTTTATCCCTTGGGCGCGAGTGGAATTCTTTATGCTGCGATCGCCCTAATTCTGGGAGGATTATTTATCTACAAATCTTGGCGGTTGTTGCAAAATCCAGAGGATTGCACTGTCGCTAAAGAGTTGTTTCTCTATTCCATTTCCTACATGATGCTGTTGTGTCTGGGGATGGTAGTAGATAGTCTTCCTGTCACCCATAATCTAATTAGTGCAGTGATTAATCAGCTGCATTTTATTGGTTAGGGGATGCAAAATTTAGCGATCGCGTTGGGAAAAGGGCGCGATCGCATTTTAAGATTTCCATTCAGATTCAGGAATTTTCGCCCCTTGGAAGATACTCCGTAATGTACTGATAGGTAAAGTGCGCCTCGATGTTCAGGGACAATTACTTGTAGTCCCAGGTCTTCACTTCTCCATTTGCGGTGGCTACCTTTTTGAGAAATCAATTGAAATCCATATTGTTTCAGGATAGTTTCAACTTCTCTAGATGTCATGCGCCGGATACGCTCGCTCATGAGACAATAATCTCTCGTGCGATCGCACCAGGGGCTAACTCAAGTGATTCCGGCTGTAAATACAATTGAATTGCTTCTTTAATATTTTCCAAGGCTTCTTCTTCAGTTTCTCCTGCTGAAGTACAGCCAGGTAGCTCTGGACACCATACAGCCCAATCGCCTGTTTCTGGATCTGATTCAAGAATCACGCGCCATTTCATAGCTATTCCTCTGATATCTAATTATTGTAAATTGGGAACAGAGATGTCTACGACGGGCTATTCGGCGTCGCATCTCTAAAATTTAAAATCCAAAACTGAAAATTTTTAATACCTTATTATTTAAGTAAGATTCTTCGGGGACGATTTTCTTCATTAGGAAAATGGCAGTGAACCGCATCAAGAACCATTTCCCGGAGTGTTTCTATATCGTCAGCCTGAGAGGTTGTTTGAAAAGTGGTTAGCTGTGATTTTCAGCACCTCTTGATCCCCCCTAGCCCCCCTTAAAAAGGGGGGGAAACTTCTTAAAGTCCCCCAATTTATCGGGGGATTTAGGGGGATCTAAAACTTTTGATACCGACAAGAGGACTTTTCAAACATCCTCTGAGTAAAAATTGACTCGGTTAGAGCTACTGCTGTATAACCACCATCTGGATCATCTTCAACGATAAATACAATTTCAGTCATAGCGAATCTTTTCTTAACTACTAAATTTTACAATTTACAAGACCTGACAAGAGAGAAAAAATCCCCCAAGCGCCAGAATAACTAAAGATCAACTTCTTCGCTCTCCACCCCAGAAAGTGGGAAATGCTCCTTGTGGGGCATTTATACTAAATAGTAGTTCAGAGTATTCTTTCCAGTGATTGTTCATACGTCAACCGATGCGATCGCCTACTTTAATTCAATCACAGCCTAATTTTAACCAAATTTGTCTTTGGACACTAAAGCCAAAACGCCCGTTGCTATACTTTAGCCAAAGTTCATTAATCTTGCTGATGTCTTGGCAATGTTGACAAATTACATTCGTACAGCAATGCACAAAGCAACTTATGAGTTGCTTGAGGATGGGACTTTCTATGGCGAAATTCCAGAGTGTCAAGGAGTGTGGGCAAATGCTGCAACACTAGAAGCTTGCCGCGAAGATTTGCAAGATACTCTTGAAGGATGGATTATTTTAGGATTGCGTTTGGGTCATACTCTACCGATCCTCGATGGTGTTGACCTGAATTTCACGCTTACTAAATAGAATATTCCGTCAAGCTAATATAAGCAGAGATGAATGGGAGGCGTTATAAATTATATGCCCGAACGTTCATGAGACAATAATATTTAGACGCGTTAGCCCTGGAGACAAGGGAGGGTAAAAGGATTTTTCAAATACTCTTAATTTATACTCTAGCGTTACAATCGACTTCTTAAAATATCTACGAGTGCCCCTCTTTTTTCCGATTTAATTCTAATTAGGTTTTCACATTCGTTCATTTTATCTTGTATATTTTCCATTCTTATTGATAAATCACGACTAATATCTAATCCCTCTTCTTTATGTTCTTGTATCATTTTAGAACACCAGTCTCTCGTTTCTTCTAATTTTTTATATTTTTCAGTTAACAATGGATATACTTTATCTATTTCTTCAATTTCAAATTTAATTCGGTCTACAGACCAATTATCTCTTTTTTTATAATCGACTGGATCAGTAAAACTAGGCATATTTATTAACTACTATTGTAACTTATTCATCTGAAATTAGCTTTTATTAATATTTAAAGTCATCAGTACTTTTACGGTTTTAATAATTCAGCATTGCAATAGCCAATGTTGAATGTCTCACGCTTGAACTCGTTATTGTGCGATCGCAATAGACCCCAATGAAAAAAACCGAAGAATTCAAACGTTTGTGTGGTGTGCTGCCGGAAACTTTTACTCAAATGGCAGAGGCAGTGCGATCGCCAGAACAAAGCAACGATGCGCTAAAAGCGATATAGACAGCTATACCAGCAACTGCTATTGAGCAAGCGATCGCAACAAGCAAACACCCCACACCCTCTGACTTTTCCACATACCGTGAAAAGTCAGTTCAATATATAAGCCTACAATGCAACCCGTTTTGGCACGGTGATGCCCTTTAGGAATTAATCATGCCCCAAGAGAAGAAGATCAAGGTTTCCATCCCCGTGAGGGGAAGTGATTGAAGAAACTTTGAAGAATTAAAACTTGAGGAACTTGCAAATTAAGACTAGTTTCCATCCCCGTCAGGGGAAATGATTGAAGAAACAAAATATACATTCAACTTTAGTGAAATGATTAATGGGTTTCCATCCCCGTGAGGGGAAGTGATTGAAGAAACAGAAACATTACAAGGCGTAGCGAGTCGTGTCAAGTTGTTTCCATCCCCGTGAGGGGAAGTGATTGAAGAAACAAGAGAATGAGCGATCGCTTAAATTCTGGGAAACTGTAGAGTTTCCATCCCCGTGAGGGGAAGTGATTGAAGAAACTTTACTAAGATAACCTTTCCTACAGAGAGTTTAATGTTTCCATCCCCGTGAGGGGAAGTGATTGAAGAAACTTTAGATATTAAAAATGACGAGCAAAGATTAGAAGTTAAAACGTTTCCATCCCCGTGAGGGGAAGTGATTGAAGAAACCCCACCCTTCTAGAACCCTTACTGTAACTGCTCTTCAAGGGTCGTTTTCGAGGGGGTCTAATTTTTTGTCAATAAGCCTTAGTTATTGACAAAAAGGCAACTGTACATTCCCTCAAACGCTTACACAGCAGCTTGTCGAGGGGGTCAACGAAAGAATAAGGGTTTGAGCGATCGCTACACCCCCTCGAAAAAATTAAGTGTGCAAAGTCAAAATAAATACTTTTGCTTTCACTAGGAAACTTGGTATTGAATTGTCAAGGTTCTGTTATTAATGGGCATGAGCATAACATATTACTATTGACTTGTCAAGTCGGCACTAATTCACCAGGACGCAACTTCTACCATTCTCTTTCCCGGAACCCTGGATATTCATCCCCCTCCTTTAATTTTCTGGGGTACGAAGCCTGGGAGGTCGGTGGTGTCAATTGCAAAGACGAAAAACTTGTTTGGGTTGTCGATGCCTGCTGGATGGTAAGTGTCGGGCGCGATGGTACCAATGAAGTCATTATCGTTGGTGATAAAAAGCGTATGCTTGATCACGCGATTGATAACCACATCTGGCCCGAAAGCCAAACCTTCAAGCTTGGCAGGGATGTCCTCTGTTTTAATCCCATTCTTAGTCAGCGTAGCTACTACATCGAGGAACAGGGTTTTGCTAACTGCCTTACCAGCAAGGTTCTTTTCCCCGGTGATATTGCTTACTTCTTGAGCATTAGTCAGATCGATACGGTATATCTTCTTAAAGGCAGCTTGAGAGCCGTCGCCCAACCCCTTGCCATCTCGTTCGTCTACTAGGAATTGGCGATCGCTGATGGCCAAAATCTCACTTACTGCAAGGTATTTGGGTTTAGCTGCGGTGCCGATATTATCTAGCTTATACGCGTATTCCTGGGTGGCACCTGTTGCAATGTCGATTTTAACAATTCTCGTATAAGCGCCATTAGTACCACCGTCCTGAAGCAACGGACTCTGCATGATGCCGACTAGAGTCTTGCCATTAGGGGTAATCGCCAGACCTTCCATACCCTTGTTCGCAACACGTCCAGATGTGTTACTGCTAATCTCTGTATCACCAACAGGATTTAGCTTTTTGACTGCGAACTTGCTGTCGAGCGTAAAGACCTTAATGCGCTTACCTGTCTCGCGGTTGAATTGGTACACATAGGGGCCATATTCATCAGAGATAAAGATGGACTCACCATCATTGGATACACGCACGCCTTCAGGATCGAAGCGGGCATCATTGGGATAGGTCGATATCTGGGTGGGGTCGAAGTTGTCTGAGCGTCCAGTGAAATAGTAGGTATTCTTGGCATTCAGCGCCGGGACACCGCTAGGCACTCCCAGTCCCACCCCAGTACCGTAGTAGAGAGGTTTCTTGCTCGATAGCAGGGTTGTATCAATTAGAGAAGGAGTAAGAGTAAAAGGCAACGCTGAACCAAGGCGGCTTGGTACGAGTTTCAGACTGATGGTTTGGAAGCGGTTGATATAGGATGTTGTCTCATCCACAGCGCTATTGTATGGCTTGGCATTCGGTCCCCGATCTGGGATGGCGATGAAGGTGTTACGGCCAGCGTAGGCTAATCCTGACCCAAAACCACCGAGGAGGTTTCCCGGAACACCGCTTTCGAGCGGAGCGGAGGTTTTTTTGGAGAGATCGCTGATGTTACCACTCAGGCTCCCAATTGCGACCAGCTTAACCTCTGCGTTGGCGGCAGGAGCAACAAAAAATGACGCTAATAAGAACAGAATGAGATTTGTCTTAAGCATATCAGTATTCCTACTAGGGTACAATATTTACTGAGAGATATTGTATTTTTTTTACTTCCTCATTATCTATACCTAATGATTAAGCTATTTTTAAGTAAAGATTAATTAAAAGTTAATGCAGGAATGGCTGATTCAGGTGGGGCTGTGGACGGGGTAGAAGAAGGCAAACGAGAGTACGAAATGTAGGGGCAATTCATGAATTGCCCCTACAGTAAATTAAGTTATAGTTTCCATCCCCGTGAGGGGAAGTGATTGAAAAACAAGCTGAAGATGGATTCTGGCACAAGCACTCTGCTTACTATAAGTTTCCATCCCCGTGAGGGGTAAGTGATTGAAAAACTAGATACAGAAGGTAATACAGAAAAGCCTATATCGGTAAAGTTTCCATGCCCGTGAGGGGAAAGTGATTAGAAAACTATCAATGGTGCGATCGCTCCTAAGTTTTCAGTAATGAAGTTCAAGTTTCCATCCCCGTGAGGGGAAAGTGATTGAGAAAAAAGTCAATAAGCTAGCTACGTCTAAGTCGCTTTCAATGTTTCCATCCCCGTGAGGGGAAAGTGATTGAGAAACAAACACATGAACATCTTTTTAACCCAAGCCAAGTCTGAAGTGTTTCCATCCCCGTGAGGGGAAAGTGATTACAAAACTCAACTGATGAAGATTGGGGGCATCCTAAAGATTACGATGTTTCCATCCCCGTGAGGGGAAAGTGATTAGAAAACTAGATAGTACTTCCTCTATAATGAGGCATTTAAGTATGTTTCCATCCCCGTGAGGGGAAAGTGATTAGAAAACCTGTTGGGGAAACCATTGCTAGAAATCATCCTTTAACGTTTCCATCCCCGTGAGGGGAAAGTGATTAGAAAACCATTAACTAAGGTACTGATTGCTCTATACCAAGAGGAGGCGTTTCCATCCCCGTGAGGGGAAAGTGATTAGAAAACTACCTTCCCTATGGGATTAATGAGTAGGGCTGATGAAGTTTCCATCCCCGTGAGGGGAAAGTGATTAGAAAACTACTTATATACATTCCGTATAAAATGGGTTGTGGTAAGTTTCCATCCCCGTGAGGGGAAAGTGATTAGAAACCATCTTTTGTAGGTTACTTAATGTTTAATAACATTATGGTTTCCATCCCCGTGAGGGGAAAGTGATTAGAAACCTTAGTCCCCACAGAAAATGGAGCAGACAATTTTGTAGATACAAGTTTCCATCCCCGTGAGGGGAAAGTGATTAGAAACCTCAGAGTATATTCAAGTCAATAGAAGCCCTGAGTATGACCAGTTTCCATTCCCGTGAGGGGAAAGTGATTAGAAACCCCCACCCTTCTAGAACCCTTACTGTGACTGCTTTTGAAAGGTCATTTTCGAGGGGGTCTAATTTACTTGTCAATAAGCCTAAATTATTGACAAAAATGTAATAGTACATCCGCTCAAACGCTTACACACCAGCTTGTCGAGGGGGTCAACGAAAGAATCAGGGTTTGAGCGATCGCTACACCCCCTCGCAAAACTTATGTGTGCAAAGTCAAAATAAATACTTTTGCTCTCACTAGGAAACTTGATATTGAATTGTCAAGGTTCTGTTATTAATGGGCATCCACATAACATATTACTGTTGATTTGTCAAGTCGGCACTAATTCACCAGGACGCAATTTCGACCACTTACCCGTTTCGCGCTTAAAGCTGAGACAACCAACAACATCCCATTCCATTTCAATTACATCCTCTTTAGTCCGAATGTTGACATTGATCGAAGGTTCATTCGGATCAAAATTTGGTGTTTCGGTCAAGTGAGGCTGTTGGTGCTGCCCTTCTACGGCATGATAGGTAAAACAGCTGTCTACATAGTGGCAGTTCACGCAAATACACATAATAGAACCAACTCCAGACGCCTTTATTGTTAATCTAGCTTAAGCCCAACTGTTATTCATGAGTTGCTGGGTTGATTTTTATTACAATGCACGAATCAGTTCTTTCTACCTTAGCTCCCGAAAATTGGCCTTTTAGCTTAGAATGGCTGCCACAACCCGCTTACATGGTAGGTGGCGCTGTCCGGGATGCTATCCTTGGCAGAACTCGTGAATATCTGGATTTAGATTTTGTTATACCATCTAAGGCAGTAAAGGTAGCAAGAGCGATCGCTCATCATTACAAAGCTGGTTTTGTGTTACTCGATGCCAAACGACAAATTGCTCGTGTGGTTTTTCCCCACGCTACAGCAGACTTTGCCCAACAAGAAGGAAATAGTTTAGAAGTTGACTTGCACAGACGAGATTTTACAGTAAATGCGATCGCCTATAATCCCCATACGCAAGAAATCATCGATCCTCTGCAAGGTTCTGTAGACTTACAACAGGGCATTTTGCGAATGGTATCACCATCTAACCTAGAAGATGATCCTTTGCGGTTAATGCGAGGTTATCGCCAAGCCGCCCAACTAGGTTTTACGATTGAACCAGCTACCCAAGCCGCAATTCGTTCTTTGGCATCACATATCAGCAAAGTTGCAGCCGAACGAGTTAGGGTAGAAATTGGTTATCTGCTGGCAAATTCTCAGGGTACTCCCTGGATTACAAGTGCTTGGGAAGATGGTTTAATTGCCCCTTTCTTCAAAAACGCCACCCGTGAAAGCTTGCTCAAACTAGCAGCAGTTGACAATGCAGCTGCCTTACTCACCCAAAATTGGCCACAATTAGGGACACAACTACAAGAGTATATCCGCGATCGCATCAAAACCACTTGGTTAGGTATTGCCAAACTTGCTTGTCTTGTCAACCCAAATCCAGAATTAGCAGAAATAGAGCTACAGGAACTAACTTATAGTCGTGCTGAAATCCGGGGTGTAACCACTGCTCTGAAACTCTTACCGCAGTTTCAAGTAGTCGATATGTCGTTGCGAGAACAATACTTTTTGTTCCATGACGCAGATATGGTGTTTCCTGCTGCGGCAGTGCTAGCTGTAGCACTTGATAATTTTGTAGAGGCGATGTCTGGTGACAAGCCACTACACACCGCAGTTGCTACAACACAGGAAACCAAAGCAAGGGGTTGCCAAGTCTTGGCACCTTTGATCAACCGCTACTTGAACCCTGATGATCTGGTCGCTCATCCCACTGCACTAGTGAGCGGGAAGGAGTTGATTATAGCATTAGATATTCCAGCTTCAGCAATCATCGGCCAACTGTTGACAGAAATTGGTGTAGCACAAGCTGAGGGGAAAGTTTCAACACCAACAGAGGCGATCGCATTTGCACGTCAGTTACTTAAGACCCGATCAATTTCTGGTGATGCTACCTGAGTTTATTTTGTGCCAAACATTGCCAGCAGTCAGGTTGGTTTGCTCCTGCAAACGTCGTTTTGCTTTGGCATAGTCATCAGTTTTTTGTGATGTTTTTATGTGAGCATCTCCGTTTGCAAATATACCAGATCATAAACAAGATTCTTGCTCCCTCTCCTTACTAAGGAGAGGGTTGGGGTGAGGTTTTATAAGGCTTTTTACACTCATTGAGATGCTCCCGTTTTTATGAGCTATTAGTCACTAGAGATCTGTCAACTACCGATGTCATTTTTTATTTTTAAAGTTTAGCATCCTCATGACCAACCATTTATGACTCTAGATATCGAGTGTGATATTAGTACTATTACTGAATAAAATAAATAACACAGGAAGTTCATCATAATTAGTAATTAATCGCCGCAAATTTAAAGATGACTTTAAAAATGATTTAATAGATATATTTTGTGAGAAAGTTAAAACAAAGGTATATTCACTGATCTCAACTTCATGGATTCTTTATCTATTAATTCCTTACTTGAAGAATTGAAAAACCCGGATGCCACAGTCCGCGAAAAGGCAACTAGAAAAATCTGGCGAATCTGGTTTCAGCAAAAGGGAATCTATGGGCTGGAAATAATTGATCGCAGTCAAAAGTTACTGGATGCAGGTGAAATTACTCAAGCCGAAACAGCGCTGACGGCACTAATCAAAGAACAGCCAGATTTTGCCGAAGCCTGGAATCGCCGTGCTTTTCTCTATTACAGTGTTGGTGATTATCAAAAATCTCTAACAGATTGTCAGATGGTTGTGCAGATAAATCCAATACATTTTGGGGCGCTTCATGGTATGGGCTTGTGTTATGCAGCACTAGGAGAGTATGGTGAAGCGATCCGAGCTTTTCAAGGCGCTCTAGAAATTCAGCCCTATTCACTAGTGAATCAAAAGTTGATTCTAGAATGTACATTTAGATTCAGCTACAACAGCAGATAAGCAATTAAAAATTCAGGCATTCAAAATTCAAAATGTTCGCCTAGCGTCTGTTACAAAAGAAATGCTATCGGGTAAGCATCCTGATAGTTGCCTAGATGCGAATTCAAGCAAAGACAGTTAAAAGAGGCAACTATACTGTCTTATGAATCCATTCTTATCAACAGCGATTTATCGCCTTAGTTGCCACAATTTTATTCAATACAGTTTTATCTGGATTGGTAGTAGCGTTATTGCTGCTTGTACTAACAGCAACCAACCGTCAAATAGGAGTTTTCGGTTGGATAACTTTACCTTTGGTAGAAGCTGGATAAGCTGTTGCGTATTTAATTTGTATATTGGACGCGGGCAAGATGCCCGCACTACAATATTTTTGGGTTTTCGTGTTATACAATTTAGCTGCACATCAACTTAGCATCAGCAGAACAAGATCGATTTTACCAGGCGATGTCTACGATGGTCACTGAGCGCGGCCGAAGTGCGGGCTGCGCCTAGGCCACGGGTATCTACAAAGACTACAATTTAGATATGACTCTCACAATGGGTGTTCCCCAGGTTCCCAGTGGTAGTTAATTGTTGATGGAGGCGCGGTAGATTTCTTCATAAAAGTCATCTAAACCTGCAATTAATTACTATTCTTTGGAAATTAGCGGAAATAGCGGTGCTATCAATGGGTAGGTCAAAGTGCAGCGTCTGGTAGAGTTGGGTCGAAGTAGCGCTCACGCCGAAGTCTTGCTCGCCCTAATTAGACAACTTGAATGCCCATTGGCTTACTAACGGTTGTTTACCCTTGCATTTGGGATTAGATTATGGGTAGCCTACGGAATTAGTGAAATTTTACCATCAAGAGGCGATCGCACTTCCCTTAATTAAAAAGATTAGCGATCGGCCTCTCATGTCATTTAATAAACTTCTAGATGGGTCGCCCGGGATTCGAACCCGGAACTAATCGGTTAAAAGCCGAGTACTCTACCGTTGAGTTAGCGACCCTTTCGTTGCATTTCGCAACTTTGCCATCATAGCATAAACATCTGTAGATTTGTAAAGAAGTTTAGAAAAAATCTGCCGTTAACTTGATAGATGCCGAATAGCTAGCTCCAGGCGCTAATACAGTCAGATTTTCACCAGTGTTCAGGGAGTTACGGGTAGCGCTCCAAGGCTCTAAACAGTAGAATTCTTTGCCCTTGACTGTCCAAAACACCAGCCAGGTAGAAAAATCATCATAGTCTAGGTGAAGCTTTAACTTGCGGCTGTTATCGATTACACCCGCAGATTGACTAGTTAGCTGTCCAAATGCAAAATCAATTTCATCTTGGCTAAAGTCAAAATTGCCGTTAGAGGAGTGAATTTCCTTAGTTCTATTGTCTTGATACTGCCCAGAGGGAATATTAACCTCTAACTGAGTTTTATCACCACACAGAAAATAGGGATGGAAACCAGCCGAAAATGGCATTGGTATGGATGACAAGTTTTTATACACCTGATGAACTTCTAAGCTATTACCTTGGAGTTCGTAGGTGAAAGCCAGTTGAAAATCAAAAGGATAAACTGCCTTTGTTTGCTCATTGCTATTGAGGACAACAGTCAGACTAGCTTTATCTTCAGTTTTTTGTTCTGTTGCTTCCCAAGGTAATTCACGGGCAAAACCGTGTTGTTTGAGAGTATACCTCTGACCGTTGTGAGTATAAATATTATCTGGTAGATTGCCACAAATAGGAAACAAAATCGGATTCCCACCTCTGACACTCAAATCAGGGTGAGTAAAGCGTTCAGTGTCCAGGTAGAAAATTTCTTGCCCTTGAATCCGCCAACGGGTGATGATACCACCGCGTTCGGGTACGACTTCCAGTTGAGAACTAGCGGCTTCGTCAGAAAGAATGTAGGTCTTGTACTGTTGCTGTTGAACTGCAATGGTAAACACAAATTTTAGTCCTGAGTTTAAAGATAGTTAGGAGTTAGGGACTGACAACAAATAAATTATCCAATCTTGTGGGGTGGGCTGAAAAGTCATTGGTGTCAACTTCAGGTGAAAGTTAGTCTAGAAGCAGCATTTAGAGATTGCCTCGTTCCCAGTCTCCGACTGGGAATGCATTCCGAGAGGCTCCGCCTCAAGACTTGCGGCAGAGCCGCAATTGAAGAGCATTTCCAGCAAGAGGCTGGAAACGAGGTTTTAAAAGGGTTTTGGCTTAAGTTTACACCAATGGCGAGACGCCTACCCCACAAGAAGTTGTTGAGTATTTTTTTATTTGGAAGTCCCTTAGCTTATATCTTGCATCAGGCGACTGCAAGTCGCGGCTACACGAGACTTTACCCACCTCCGTGGGTTAAAAACCTTTGATTTTCTCTTAGTCCACGGAGGTGGACTTCGTTTGTATAGCCAAGCCAGTGCGCTCTTGGGGGTTTCCCCCATGAGCAACTGGCGTGCGATTTCTAATCGCCTGGGCTAGGTGCAAGATGTGAGTTAGGAGTTGTGAGTTAGGAGTTATGAATTGTTAACTCCTAACTCCTAACTTTATTACTCGTCTTCTGCAAAAACAAAACGATATAACTCGCTGGGGTCTGGTTCGGGACTGTTTTCGGCGAATTTAACCGCCTCGTCGATTACACCTTGAATTTTACGATCAATTGCTTTGAGTTCTTCCTCATCCGCCAAATTTTGCTCCAGCAAATAAGCTGCAAACTTCTTAATTGGGTCACGAGCAAACCAAAATTCTTTCTCAGCTTTGCTTCGCATCTCATCTGGGTCTGCTAAGGAGTGACCCCGGAAGCGGTAAGTAAGTGCTTCAATTAATGTTGGGCCTTCACCTGCACGGGCACGGGCTACAGCTTCTTGGGCTACCGCTCGTACTGCTAGCACATCCATGCCATCTACTTCCACGCCCACCATGTTAAATACACTGGCTTTTTTATAAATCTCTGGCTGGGAAGTCGCTCGCTCGTGAGACATCCCAATGGCCCACTTATTATTTTCGACTACAAACAGAATTGGCAGTTTCCATAGGGCTGCCATATTTAGCGTCTCGAAAAACTGACCGTTGTTAGCTGCACCGTCGCCAAAAAAGCAAGCTGTCACTTGGTCAGCATTTTTATCTCCCAGGACTTCGCGGCGGTATTTGCTTTGAAAAGCCGCTCCAGCTGCCACAGGAATTCCCTCAGCCACAAAAGCATAGCCACCTAGCATGCGATGTTCAGCAGAAAAAATATGCATCGAACCACCGCGCCCTTTGCTGCAACCTGTGGCCTTGCCAAATAATTCTGCCATGACCTCGTTTGCTGGTACACCCGCACTCAGAGCATGAACGTGGTCGCGGTAGGTACTACAAACGTAATCTTCACCCGGTCGCATTGACTGCACAACACCACTGCAAACGGCTTCTTGACCGTTGTACAAATGGACAAAACCAAACATTTTGCCCCTGTAGTACATTTCAGCGCACTTGTCTTCAAACAAGCGCCCTAATACCATATCCTCATAAAACCGTAAGGCTTCTTCCTTAGTGATATGCGTAGTAGCAGGATTAAATGTGGGTAAAGTACGCTCTTGAACCATTATTTTTGAGTATCCGTGTTGTACAACTTAAAGTTACGGTCTTTAATAAATTGGTCTGATAACACCTCAGCTTTTAACAGGCTAGCGTTTGTGAGACTCAACAATCAAACTTTATTTATGCACCAAAAAAGGGTCTTAGGGAATAGCTGAATTTTTAATTTTTGATTTTTAACTTTTCAGCCCATGCCCCGCGAGGATTTGACTCTAACGGCAACATCTACCGTTTTGGGTTTTTTCTCTCACGATTCCCCTTCATAGACTAGCAATCAACATGGACTGCTTTCTGCATATCCATTAACAATTTAAAAAAAAGGACGCAAAAATCTCTATACCCAAATAGGTAATTGTAATTAAAGGTTAATTATGATAAGATTTTTTTCTCCCGTTATCAGGGTCAAACCCCCAATAGTGGTATTTTTGTTACCGCCTACTGGGAAAGTCCTGAAAAAATCAATCATCAATAGATTCTTGCAACCACAACATTTATGTCCTCACTAAAAGCTGTGGTTGTGGTTTGTGCTATCGAAGGCTGATAATAGTTGTGTTAAACAAAAATACTAAGAATTAAGACAAAAAGCTGGAGCTTTCTAGGCGAAAGCAAAAAATTAGTACTAGAATGTGACTCAAAATTTCGGAAAGGTACAAAACAAGTTGTTGCAATATACACTTATAGAGTAAATTCTACACTGCGTTCTTATGGCACGGTTTTACACGCCTGGAAAGCTCTAGGTAAATTATGTTGATCACGGTGCAGGGGAAGTAGGCTGTGCGAATTCCGCTAGATTACTACCGAATTTTAGGACTCCCGTTAGCGGCAAGTGATGAACAATTGCGACAGGCATACAGCGATCGCATTGTCCAATTGCCACGACGTGAGTATTCTCAGGCTGCAATTTCTTCTCGTAAACAACTCATAGAAGAAGCTTACGTGGTTTTATCAGATCCAAAACAACGCAGTACCTACGATCAGCTTTATCTTGCCCACGCTTATGACCCTGATAACCTTGCTGCTGCCGCAGTAGCACTGGAAAATCGCACCGAAAGCACCAAAAGGGGTACTGGTACCCAGAGTCTGGGCATCGAAATTACCCAAGACGAATTAGTTGGCGCTTTATTAATTTTGCAAGAGTTGGGGGAATACGAACTTGTACTAAAACTGGGTCGTCCCTACCTAGTAAATAAAAATAGTGCAAGTGCAAGAAAAGGCCATAATTTAGTAGACGAAGAAATAGACGAAAGTGCTGAACATCCAAATGTTGTTCTCACTGTAGCCCTTGCTTGTCTAGAATTAGGTCGTGAACAGTGGCAGCAAGGTCACTATGAAAATGCCGCCATATCCCTAGAAACTGGTCAAGAACTGCTAGCCCGCGAAGGGTTGTTCTCCAGTGTCCAGGCGGAAATTCAGGCGGATCTTTACAAATTGCGACCATATCGAATTTTGGAGTTGCTGGCACTACCTCAAGAGAAGACTTCCGAACGACGCCAAGGTTTGGAATTATTACAAAACCTCTTAGAAGATCGTGGTGGGATTGATGGCACGAACAATGATGACTCTGGTTTAAATATAGATGACTTTCTACGATTTATCCAGCAATTACGCAACCACTTAACGGTCACAGAGCAGCACAAGTTATTTGAAGCCCAAAGCAAACGTCCTTCTGCTGTTGCCACTTACTTAGCTGTTTATGCCTTGATAGCACGGGGATTTGCTCAACGGCAACCGGCTTTAATTCGTCAAGCAAGACAAATGCTCATGCGTCTGGGCAAGCGCCAAGATGTACATTTAGAACAGTCGCTATGTGCGTTACTCTTGGGACAAACCCAAGAAGCAACTCGTGTTTTAGAACTTAGTCAGGAGTACGAAGCTTTAGCTTTTATTCGGGAAAAATCTCAAGACTCTCCAGATTTGTTACCGGGGCTGTGTCTATATGCAGAACAGTGGTTGCAACACGAAGTATTTCCACATTTTCGAGATTTAGCAAACCAGCAAGCTTTCCTAAAAGATTACTTTGCTAACCAACAGGTGCAAGCTTATTTAGAAGCACTGCCAACGGATGCCGAAACAACTAATGAATGGGCTGTAATTAACCCCCAACATTTTCCTCAGCCGCAGACAAATAATCCTCGTTTCCACAACAATTCAACTAAGACTTCTGGACAATTTAATCACAGCAGAACACCTGATCTAGATTTGCCAGAAACACCAACAAAAGAAACACCCGAATATTCAAACTTGTTATCACCCATGTGGAATTCATCGGGGAGTGTAAAATCAGATGTTCCTACTGCCGAACGGATGAGCAGAGGCACTAATAACCATTTGAACGGTTCAGGAAAGACTGCTGCACCCGCTCATAACCAAAAGCGTCGGCGGAGAAAACCGACTCCATCTGCTAGCCGAGAGCGTGTACCAGATAATCGTCCTCATGCTCGTCGTCCCCGGCGGCGACGAACTTTTGCTAACACCATCGAAGGGAAAACACGGGTGGTTTGGAGGGTGTTTATTTCTTTGGTGAGTATATTAGTTTTCTGGGTGTTAGTTACAACAACTTTTGGATGGTTAAAAAATTTGTTTTTCCCTACACGAACTCCGCCCGTTTCACAGTTGTTTGTACAGATAAATCAACCACCAATATCTATTCCTCCTGATCCAAACAAGAAACCACAATCATCAGATAGTCCTTTAACAGATGCAACGGCAGAGGAAGTCATTCGGACTTGGCTATCTACCAAAGCCGCAGCTTTCGGGCCGAATCATCAGATTAATAATTTAGAGCAGATTTTAACTGGTTCAGCTTTGTCTCAATTGCGGCAAACTGCTCAACAGTATAGGTCAGACAATCTCTACCGCAAGTATGACCATAGCCTGAAGGTGGAATCTGTAGAGAAAATTGATTTATTTGCAGATCGTGCCGCAGTGGAAGCTACGGTTAAGGAAGGGTCGCAGTTATATGAAAATGGTCAGTTTCAAAACTCTTCTAACGATAATTTGCGAGTTCGGTATGATTTAATTCGACAAGGGGGTAAATGGCGCATCCAGAGTATATCTGTTGTTAATCAAATCAGATAAGTTTGGAAAGCCAACTTCAAAAAATCGTCGTCCGATCATGATGATTCTACGAAATTTTATGGGAATACTATAAATGGAAACCTAAATATTCCTCGGAGAGCATGATGGGCGTATTTAACAAAATTACGCATCACACTCGTAAAAATAAAGCTTGATATTACTTATACCAATTCTGTATGAAGATGCGCTAAAGCATATTTAAGTATAAGAAAGAAAAACGAACCGCAAAGGACGCAAAGGACACAAAGAAAGAAAGAAGTTAAAAGGGTTTGGCGCAGCCTCACAAAGAAATGGTATTAGAGCTTTCTAACACCCGTAACAAACTTTTCAACATCAAATAAGCAGAAGTCCCTCCGGGATCTTGATGTCCGATACTCCGTTCTCCCAGGTAGCTAGCGCGTCCCTTTTTCGCCTGCATCGGTATAGTTTCCTGCAAGCCTATTTGGGCTGCTGCTACAGCTTGTTGCAGAGCTTCCAGGGTTCCCTTGCTTTCTCCTACAGCTTGCCTAAAAGCGGCTACAGCCGGAGATAGCACATCTACCATTGTTTTATCTCCTAGTTGCGCTTTGCCACGTTGCAGTACCCCGTCTAAGCCTGCTTGGAGTATTCCTAAAACATCTTGTTCTGTTAATTCTTGCTTACCAACTACTGCTGTACTTGCTCGCAAAAACCAGGTGCCATAAAGAGGGCCACTAGCACCGCCAATAGAAGAAATCAAGGTCATACTCACGGCTTTGAAAATGTTGCCGATGTCCTTGTCTGCAAAAGTTGGTAACTGAGCGATCGCCTTTTTAAAGCCCCGATCCATATTGATCCCGTGATCTGCATCTCCGATCGCAGCATCTAATTCTGTCAAATATGCTTTGTTTTGCTCTATCTCCGTTGCATAAGCCTGCAACCATTGTAATATCTGCGCCTGACTCAACATAATTCGTAATTCGTAATTCGTAATTCGTAATTCGTAATTCGTAATTAAGAAATTCCCCAGCGCCAACTTGGTGTTTTTACTGGTGCATCCCATAACCGGATCATCTCATCATCTAATTTCAGCAGGGTAATGGAGCAACCTTGCATTTCTAGAGATGTAATATAAGGCCCAATCAAGTTTCGCACAATTTGTAATCCTTGCTGTTCGCAAATTTGGGCGAGTTTGCGGTAAACAATATACAGTTCGGAAATCGGAGTTCCACCCATACTATTGACAAAAGCTAACAGGCGATCGCCTTTTGCAAATGGGAGATTTATCAGTTCTACGTCTGCCCATTCTCCTTTGTCTTCATCCCACTCGCGTAGTATGCGGCTGTATGCTGTATCCTCAATAAGCGATCGCGTCAAAATTTCAGTGATCTCATCTACTGATTTTAGGGCTGTGCGTTCTATTCCTGGTTCACCGTGAATACCGATACCTAATTCAATTTCGCGATCGCTCAATTCAAATGTCGGGGTTCCATTAGCGGGGACTGTACAAGATGTTAGAGCAATTCCCATACTCCGCCCATTCAGATTTACTCGACGACATAAATTTGCTATTTGTGGCAAATCATACCCCATCTCTGCGGCGGCGCCACAAATTTTTTCCGCCAGTATTGTTGTTCCCACACCCCGGCGTCCTTGGGTATAAAGGCTATCTTTCACAGCCACATCGTCATCAATCAAAATATTTAGCGATCGAATGCCTTCACCACGGGCTAACTCCGTCGCCATTTCAAAGTTCATGACATCGCCACTGTAATTTTTGACGATATAAAGGATACCAGAACCTCCATTTACTTGCTTGGCAGCTGCTAGCATTTGGTCAGGAGTAGGTGAAGTGAAAACCTCGCCAGGACAAGCGGCATCAAGCATTCCTCTGCCCACGAAGCCAGCGTGCATTGGTTCATGTCCACTGCCACCACCAGAAATAATTGCTACTTTACCCTGTATAGGTGCATCGGCTCGATAGACAAAAGTGGGATCATAATTTAGTTTAATTAAATCGGAATGAGCCACCGCCATACCTTCTAGACTTTCCCGCACAAAGTCTTCTGGCTTGTTGATCAGCTTTTTCATAATCCGTGTTTGGTTAAAAGGGTGGTAAAACCCAGATTATAGCGATGTCTACGACGGGCTACGCCTACGCTCGTTTGTATGCAATATAGTCTGACCTCTCTCTAAATCTCTCTCCTAAAAGGAGAGAGACTTTGAATTTTCCCCCTTCCCGCGTTGGGAAGGGGGTTAGGGGGTTAGGTTTTTCGTGGACTTTTCATATCAGATGAAAAGTCAGTTATTTAATTACGAATTACGAATTACGAATTATTTTAATGTCAATTCAAAGATTCCATCAACTCAATACACTTGTGCATCTGCTGACGCATGGTTTCTTTATCAGCATGAAACCTTCGTCCATGACCTGGTAGCACCCACTCAAAAGAGTAATTAGCCAAGTTCCGCATTGATTTAGTCTGTTCTGACCAAGAATACCAGCAGGCACCGTGGAATGCAGCCAGTTGATGCAAGCTTTCTGACCAAGCAAGATGGTCGCCAGTGAACATAAATTTATTTTTATAAAGTAGAACAGTTTGTCCTTTGGTGTGACCAGGAACTGGGATAATTAATAAATCTGGAGTCAAAGTAAATGGTTCAGAACCAGTTAGCTGTATTTCCACATTGCGAGTATCCGCAGAAATATCATCGATGTGGAGGATGCGATCGCACTGAAAATGCTCGGCAAACTTTTGATGATCTGCTACATCATCCTTATGAGTTAGGTACATATAACGAATTGGTCCCAGTTCTTCTAAACGCTTTACTAAAGGCGGCGTAAACCGGGGGGAATCCACCAAAATGTTACCTTCTGGAAGTTTAATTAAATAACTAGCAGCACCGTAAGATTTTTCAGAATGATAGCCGCAGTGGTAAACATTTTCCGCTACTAATATTGGAAACTTTTGTTGAGCAACTTTGATATCTTTGGGTTTCTCAACTGTGCCAATAGAACTAGTAGGACAAGCTAAAAGTGCTTCAAGCGCTGCTAATCTTTCCGCCTCATTCGATGGTTGATGATAAACAGCCGATTGGTCATCAACATCATAAAATACTTCAGGAGCCATCCAGCGACAGGTATCACAATCAATACAGGTAGTATCTACATAAAAATCGCCGTTGACATTTTGGGGACGACGCTGATTTAAATGAGCCATATTAATCCTTTTGCTTCCAGGCGCTTGCTGGGGAGCGATAAACTCTATATTACTACGCTAGCAAAACTAACTTGAGACTGGAGACACCACTAGAAGTAATTTGCTCACCGATCGCGTCTTGTAACGCCGTTTTTTTCATTGGGGTCTATTGCGATCGCATCACAGTGCATAAATCCCAAATCAAAACAGCCACAGCCAAACTGGGAGAGTAAACAGCAATACTATAGCCCCAGCAGCTAAGGCAGTAACAGCCAGATCGCGATCGAGGTTGAATGTCTCTGCAATTACCAGTGTGGCGAAAGCTGGAGGCATAGCCATTTGTAGTACGATGACTTTTGCGATCGCCTTCTAATTTTGCTAAAGCAGCAAAACATTTAAAAATCTTAAAATTAAGTGTGTTTCCCCTGAGACTTCTATGCATAGCACAACAAAAGAAGTGTAGTCTCTTAGCCACCTCCTCGCAAGCGGGGAGGGGGTTGGGGGTGGGGTTCAGTACCTACTCAACCGAGAACCACTATGTTATATGCTTAAATAAATCACGTTAACTCTATAAAAATAGATATTTTAAGTAACTTTGACAACGAAACTAGAAGACATTGCAATAAATAAATACGCCTTGGCACTACACACCACCACTCCCGAATTGGGTTTGGCAATTAGTAATTTTGCAGGCGAGACTCGCTCTCAAGTTTGGAATTTGGGGCGTGATTTATCTAGCTTAATACATCAATATTTAATTGAATTTATCAAACCGCAAACTTGGGCAGATTTGTCCTTTATCGCAGTTGCAAAAGGCCCTGGCGGCTTTACCGGAACTCGGATTGGTGTTGTTACTGCTCGGACTTTGGGGCAACAATTAGATATTCCTGTCTTTGCGATTTCAACTTTAGCGGCGGTAGCTTGGTCAGAAGCAGGCAAAAGTCAAAATCCCAAAACTATCGCTGTGGAAATGCCAGCACAACGAGGTCAAATTTTTGCTGCTATTTATCAGTTTGAGCCAGATGCTTCTAAGCTAAGAGTGTGTTTGTCAGATAGAGTGTTGACACCAGAAGCATGGCAGGAAACTTTAGTGAATTGGAACACTAATTATCAGCTGATTCAAGCCCAATCTGGGTTAGCAGCAACGGTGACAAGTATTTTGGAACTTGCTAATCTCGATTGGCAAGAGGGCAAGTGTCCTAATTGGTCAGAGGCTTTGCCATATTATGGGCAGCATCCAGTAGAAGTTTAACTGATATGCGTCAATTCCTTCGCCACGCTCTAATAAGTTTATAAACATTAAAGGCAATCTAATTAACGGCTACATCTCTTGCTTAGACTACTTTTTGGCGCTTTAATGTCCTTGTAAAATTAGATTTTACTAACTTAGTATTTTTTGATAATTTGTGAACTATTCTGGTATAAAATCTATTGACGAAAAGATTATGTTCTTTTACTGCTGCAATTTTGATCAAATCTACGATTTTGGCAGTTTTTGATTTCTTGATCAGAAATTCGGCTCTTAGAGGTTGTTTGAAAAGTCGTAAAGTATACTATAAACCCCTCTCCAAACCTCTCCCCGAAGCGGAGAGAGGCTTTGAAACCCCCATTCCCTCGTAGGGAAGGGGGTCCCAGTGCGTTAGGTTTCGGAGGCTTTGGTGTTACGAAAAATACTTTTCAAACATCCTCTTACTACCGTGGCACACAAGTATACCGACTTGTACTAATTTGTCAATAGGAGACTATTTAATCAATGAAAAGCTTTTTCGCCCTAGCCGCAGCGCAGGTAGCGGCCAGTTTCGCACTCTGTGCGACTTCCATCATTAGTTCTACTAATCTAGCTCAAGCTGCTGATTTAACATTTAACTGGAAGGGTGATGCTGGTTATTCGGCTGATGGCTCGTTCAGCTACGATGAAACCACTACCCCAGCCATAATTTCCGAAAGTGGTGCGGGATCTACAAAAGCCTTGCAGTCACTATCTGTTTCTTTTTTCAATCCATCACACGAGTTGATTGGTACTAAAAACGAGGTTGTTAATGGTGTCTCAAGCAATCAGTTTTTAAATTTTAACTTTAACACGACTACAGGCAATTTGTTTGGGGCTTTTGATCTAGGCACTGGTACTGGTATTGGTGATGTTTTTATCAGCAATGTTGAGGCTCCCGGCGGTATCTTTATCTCTCCGGGAGCGACCTATTATCTTTACCGAAATATTACAGCAGATAATGCTCAATTACTCGACTCCAGTACGAATCTGATTAAAGCATCTGCGGTTCCTGAACCAACAACTGTTTTGGGAACCCTGCTAGTTGGGATGTTGGGTGTAGCACTCAGCAGCAATAGAGTTGCATTCTTCTCAAGGAAGCCAAAGAAAATCTAGGGCAAACGCATCTAAAGTGTAAGAATTGAATGGCACTAAGAAAATCCCAAAGGTTTGTGCTGCCTCATTCCCAGTCTTAAGACTGGGAATGTATTCCGAGAGGGGTGCTGCCTTTCGTCAAGAAAGAGGAGATCGCATCACACCGCATAAATCCAAAATCAAAACAGCCACAGCCAAACTGGGAGAGTCACCAGCAATACTATAGCCCCAGCAGCTAAAGCAGTTACCGCCAGATCGCGATCGAGATTGAATGTCTCTGCAATTACCAGTGTGGCGAAAGCTGGAGGCATGGCCATTTGTAAGACAATGACTTTTGCGATCGCCCCAGTTAATCCAAACAGTGGTAAAATACTGGCCAATATCAAGGGAACTAGCAGCATTTTGATTCCCAAGCTCATCCCTGCTTGTGGTAGGCTACCCCAAGATTTCAGCAGCGCCAGTCGCATCCCAATTAACATCAAAGATAAAGTTACGACACTCCAAGCAAATTTCTCTAACCAGAATTCCGCGACTGTGGGAATTGTCGCCTGTCGAAACAGCAAGCCAAATCCGAAACCCCACAGGGCAGGATTAATTAAGATGGACTTAGCAATCTGCCAATGATTATGTACACCACCGCCAAAACGCGCTGCTAGTAACACACCCAAGCCATAAGTTCCTGGGAATGAACCTAACAAATCGTAAAATAGCGCCCAAGCAAAGTATTCCTTCCCTACCATTGCTAAAGTAATGGGAAAGCCAAGATAACCGGTGTTACCCAGCATTGCTGCTAATATCAAGCTAGCCTGAGTCGATTGTTTGGGGACAGTATTTTTAAAATAGGCTTGTCCTTTAATGGCTAACCAAGCTAAAAATCCTCCTAGTAAAATGGCTAGGTAAGCGATCGCAGGTGCAATCCAAATTTGTCCCGACAAGCTGGATTGATGCAAAAACGATACTATGCTGATGGGTACTCCCACCCAAAACAGAAACTGTCCCAAACGTGTAGGAACTGTCACAGGTAGTTTGCGTCCCACAATAAAACCTAGCAGGACTAATCCTCCCAGCTTGACGTATAGTTCTAAAAGGTTTATCAAGATTGCGCCTAAAAACCACAGATGTAAAATGCTAGCTGTTACGTCTACTTTTGTCCAGTACAAAATCTGTTATGGCTATCCCACAAAAACAGGAGTTTCCCCTTGAATAAGGCTGGGTTTTCTGGAAAACCGCAAAACTCATCGAATGACCTTGGTGATGATATTCCAGTGGCTGTACGCGATACCCCTGATGCAACACCTAAAATTTGGTTGCCAACTCGAATTGTGCTGATTGGCGGAGTTGCAGTATTTGTCCTGCTGGCTTTAATTAGCGGTTTTTTGTTTTTCCTCACTGCACCCAAAAAAACCGCCGATTCTCAACCCTCGGTCACTACTTCTACACCTACACCAACTACAGAATCTGGTAATGTCAATACTGTGTTAGGGCATTTTCCATATCCAGAAGCGCCTGAGTCAGAACTAGTAACCATCTCCGCAAATAGGGGCATTAGAATGCGAAAAGCTGCTGCCCAAAAGTTTGAGGAGATGGTAGCAGCAGCGCGGAGTGCAGGTGTAATTTTAGTACCAATTTCTGGCTTTCGCTCAGTCAAAGACCAAGAGCAGTTGTTTTTTGCTGTCGGTGCCCAACGAAATCAGACGCCAGCACAACGAGCTGCTCTCAGCGCTCCTCCTGGTCATAGCGAACATCACACAGGTTATGCTGTGGATATTGGAGACGGAGCAGTACCAGCAACTAATCTCCAAACTAACTTTGACAATACCAAGGCTTATCAGTGGATGCAAGCAAATGCAGCGCGTTTCAGCTTTGAAATGTCATTTCCTAAAGATAATCTTCAAGGTGTGAGTTATGAGCCTTGGCATTGGCGTTTTGTAGGCGATCGCAATAGTTTGGAAATGTTCTACAAAGCCAGAAATTTGAAACCCGCTAAGATACCTCAATAACAGCGCTTTACACAGAAAGAGTATGAATGAGATTCTGGTTGATTTTATCGTCGATGAATTTTTGAGACAAAATGAACCCTCCAGCAAAACTGACGACAAGGGTGCAGCATGACCAAGGGTAGCAAGCCAGACAATGAGGGTGCAACTCCAGAAGAAATCTCTCGACACGCAGCTACAGAACGTCGGCAATGCTACGAGATAGAAGTAAAGTATGGGTGGAAACTACTACGGATAGAACCAACTGGAGACAAAATTCTGAAATACAACTGTGTATTTGAGGGCAAAACCGAATTCCCGAACTATATAGAGGATTAACCGATGGGACGAAAATACATCATTTTCCGTGCTGAGATGACTGAGGAACATGAAGCTGAAAAAAGGTCACTTACTCACACTGGAGCGCTTACCGACATCCTTGCTGAACATTTTGACTCTTCCTCACGCGCCTTGCCTACACCCGGTTACAGGTTAAGAGAATATCACAAAATTGAACAGTTCGTTGATTCTCGGTTTCCAGGTGCTAGTACTCACAGTAGAGTAGGGGATTGGGAAGTAACGAGGGTTGAAGAGTATTCCTCAGAACTGCCGATAAGCGATTTTGAAGCAATAGTTATTTGCTACTGCCATTATTCTCCTGTAACTACTTCCTTGGAACCATTACCTGAAATTCAAGGTACACAGAAGTTGCAGGAAGTTCAATAGGAGATGAATGAATAAGCCTCTTGTCAGGAGTCATTAGTTTTACCCCCTCTCCCCTAATGGAGGCTGAAGCACTAGTTCCGTAAGAACTGGACAGTAGTATTCAGCAATTTTTTTAGCGATCGCAAGCCACTGAAAAAAGTTATGAAATTCGTTGGGGTGTCGCTAGTAACCCTAATACACCTATGACTTTACTTCAACAGCTAGCCTCAGATGAACATAGAGATGTTCGCAGAATTGCTTCTGAAAATATTCGTAAACTCAGGAATCAATTCCGAGCAGCTACCAGCAAAGCTAATTATAGTTTGGAAAAGAAAAAAGCAATTTTAAATAGGTTAGCTAAGATTCACGAAAAACCATGTCCAGCTCGTTTAGCTGTTTTTCTCAGCGATTATGCCGAAGAATCAGTTCTAGTATCAAACAGTTCTTCTTTATCTTGGCTGGAAAGATATGCGATCGCTCAAAATATAAATACTCCTGTTGATGTTTTGGAAGATTTAGAAAAAGATGCTAATAGAATTGTTCGTGCTGCTGCAAAATTCAATCACACACGAAAATTCAAAGACTGACAATTTTAGGTTTTGAAGTTTGAAGTCGATAGTCAACTATTAAATTTTCAGCAACATATTTGTGATTCCGTGGTCACTCAAAGTTCTCATATTGAAGAACAAAACTTACGCAATCAAAGCTTGAAACCTCGATCCCCCCTAACCCCCCTTAAAAAGGGGGGAACTTGAAAGCCCCCTTTTTAAGGGGGTTGGGGGATCTCTTCTGCGTAAGTCCTGAAGAAGATATTTTTAGCGACTTCTGATGTTATTGAATCGCTATTTGAAAAATACAAACAATTTTCTGCACGTTGGTTGCCCAAGACTAGGCAGAGCCGACGGCACCGCCAACGCACTGGCTCCTTTTGAATTTTGACTTTTCACTTCCGCCTTGCGGTACTAGTCTCCAGTCACATGTCCTGAATTGGGGGTTTTAGCTTCTGATGGTTCAGGCTGAGGTTTTTTATACTTACCTGGATACTTATGTTGAAAATAAGCTTCCAATACTTGTAAAACCATCGGCCCACAAATAGTACCGCCATGCTCGCCAGTATTTTCCCCAAAGGCCACAACCACAATTTCCGGCTTATTACTGGGGGCATAAGCACCAAACCAAGTATGATTTGGGCGACCACCACCAGCTTCAGCAGTGCCACTCTTTCCAGACGCTGAGGGAATTGTCGGTACGTTCAAACTTTTACCTGTACCCTCACTCACCACCTTCCGCAGTCCCTCACGGAGAACTTTGATAGTTTCCGGCTTCATATTTAACGATGAGCGCCAACTTTTTGCTTCTTCGTTGTCTTTGAGTAAATGCGGTTGAACTCGATACCCGCCATTAGCAGGGACAGAAAACATAATCGCCGATTGCAGGGGTGTCACTTGCAAAGCACCTTGACCAATTGACATATTAATGGTATCGCCGACAGTCCAAGGCGTTTTCAAAACTTTCAGCTTCCATGTTTCATCTGGAACCAAGCCCTTTGATTCTTCGTTGGGAAATTCAATGCCAGTTTTTTGACCAAATCCGTATTTGCGACTCCATTCGATTAAAGTTGGGCCACCAACTTTTCTGCCAACTTGATAGAAGAAAGTATCACTACTCATAGCGATCGCTCTGGGAAATCCTAATGGCCCGAATCCGGCGTGGTTCCACTCACCAAAAGTCACCCGCCCAACAGTCAGGGAGCCAAAGGTCTGTAATACTGAGTCTGGAGAGAATTTACCTGATTCCAGTCCAGCTGTTGTGGTGACAATTTTGAAAGTACTGGCGGGTGGAAAAGCACTCAAGGCACGATTGATCAAGGGATGCTCTTTACCTTGCACGCTTTCCCAATCTTTCTGGGAGAGTTTTTGTTTGGAGAAGATATTTGGGTCAAAGGTGGGGTAAGATACCATTGCTAAAACCGCACCATTCTTTGGATCAATTGCCGCGATCGCGCCTCGCTGATTTCCCAAAGCTTTTTCTGCTGCCTGTTGCACATCTAAATCTATGGTCAGGTGTAAATCGTTGCCAGCTTTTGCCTGTTTCTCTCCCAAAACCCGGATTGGTCTACCCGCACCATCTACTTCCACCTGCTGACCGCCCCATTCGCCCCGGAGAGTTTTCTCATAAGCCTTTTCCACCCCCATCTGACCGATTACATCTCCCAGTCGGTAGCCTGACTCCTTCTTGTCTTTTAACTGGTCGGCGGTCAACTCCCGCGTATAACCTAGTACATGCGCCAATTCCTTGCCGTGGGGATAATAACGCACAGAATCTGTATTGATTTCCACTTCCGGGAGTTCATTTTTATACTCCTTTAATGCCGTGATTTCTGCTTCATTTAGATCACGAGCAACTCGGATGAGTGAAGAAGAATTAGCACCTGCTTGTTCTAATTTCTTTTCCATCTCATCTTGCGGAATGTTGAGAATTTGCGCTAGACGCGGGCCGACTACAGACCAGGAAGGCTTAGTATGTGCCATTGGCCACAAATATACAGAGCTAGGATAGCGAGTACTGGCTAAAAGCTTGCCGTTCCGGTCAAAAATATTGCCCCGTTCTGGTTGTTTGAGAATCATCCGAATTCGGTTCGCCTCGGCTCTTTGGCGGAGTTTTGGCCCTTCAACAATTTGCAAATATGCCAAACGTGCCTCAATACCAACCGTCATTAATAGGGTAAATACGATTAAAAATATTGATTGAAAACCACGTCCAACTGTACGTGTATCTTTTTTGCTGCCAAATGATGGGAACATAAACAATTCAAAATTCAAAATTTAAAATGAATAAACGCAATCACAGCTAGCTTTTTAGCAATTGCTAAGATGTAATTTTAACGCATATTAGCTTGATCAAAGAATGTCTCACAAGTGTATACTTTTATGGTAGGGGAATACTCAGTAATGAGTATGAAAGAATCGGGTGAGTATATTCTTAAACAATTGTTTTTGGCGGATACAATAAACCAAAGTGTCAAATTTAGTCAGATCAATAGACTAGATCAATTGACACAATCACGTAAGATCAGGGCATTCTACTGAGGATTATGGCTCAAATTGTCATGCAGAATCAGAGGGGGATAACAACTTTTCAGCCACTTGATGTTGAACTGCGTAACGTCTTCAAGTTTTTTAACCAAGAACCAGCAGTACATGGAATCGATTTGGATGTCAGACAAGGAGAATTTTTTAGTATTTTAGGCCCCTCTGGTTGTGGTAAAACAACAACATTGCGCTTAATAGCTGGGTTTGAAATCGCTGACGCTGGCAAGGTGTTGATTCAGGGTCAGTCTATGACTAATGTGCCGCCTTACCGCCGACCCGTCAATACTGTATTTCAAAGTTACGCTTTATTTAACCACCTGAATGTCTGGGATAACATCGCCTTTGGACTGAGGTTAAAAAAAATACCCAAATCGGAAATTGAAGCTAGAGTCCAAGAAGCTTTAAAACTCGTGAAAATGGAAAGTTTGCGATCGCGCTTTCCCAATCAACTTTCTGGTGGTCAACAGCAACGTGTAGCTTTAGCAAGGGCTTTAGTCAACCGTCCCACCGTCGTATTACTGGATGAACCTTTAGGGGCGTTAGATTTAAAACTGCGTAAGGAAATGCAGGTTGAGTTATCAAATTTACACAAAGGCTTGGGAGTGACCTTTGTGATGGTGACACACGACCAAGAAGAAGCATTATGTTTGAGCGATCGCATTGCCGTGATGAACCAAGGCAAAATTGAACAAGTTGGCACTCCCAGCCAAATTTACGAACGTCCCCTCACAGCTTTTGTTGCTGATTTTATTGGCGATACTAATTTATTCAGTGGTGAAATTGTCGCGGTAGACTCCTCGAATGTGCAAATTTCGACAAAAACGGGACTTTCAATTGTCATTAGCCGCGCTGAAGATACCCCAACTGAATTATCACAAGCGGTGGTAGTGAGTGTGCGCCCAGAAAAAATACAGCTTTCACTTTATCCACCCAATTTGCCAGCTAACTGTTTTGAAGGACGGCTTGTGAATGTTATGTATTTGGGCACACACGTTAATTATGTTGTGGAATTAACAAATGGCATTAGCATCAATGTGTTGCAACCTAATACTTTTGGCGGTTTACCAGACCGCGATACACCCATCTACGCTTGGTGGACAGAAAATGATTGTTTAGCTATTAGTCAATAGTTATATAGCAGAATTCAGAATTCAGAATTCAGAATTCCGAATTCAGGAGTCAGAATTTAGGATTCAGGAGTCAGAATTTAGGATTCAGGAGTCAGAATTCAGAATTCAGGATTCAGGAGTCAGAATTCAGAATTCAGGATTCAGAATTCAGGAGTCAGAATTCAGAAGTAAAACAGGCTTTATACCTAGATTTGAGACGAATCGTTGTGTACTTCACCTTCCTTGAAATCTGCTGTATATTCAGTAATGGAATAATACCTTGACCCTGTACTAGGAATATCAACCCATGTCAATTTTGAAAAGAGTTCCTTGGGTGTCCCTGGCGCTAGTGCTGCTTAGTTACAGTACTTTGGGCTGGGTAATATCTGAAACACATGCTCGTCAGTTTGTATGGCTGGCAACTGTGATTGCTATCTTGTTGTTAATAGTAACGGTGACTGCTCCTTGGCCGAAGATGACATATTACTACAGTATTTTGCTTAAATCAAATATCAGGACTTTCGGCGTTGCCGTCTTAGCAGCTTTCTTGTTTTTTATTATGATTGCCTGGTTTCAGGTATTTCTTGATACCTTACTCATCATTTCAGCGACTATATTAGTTAGGATAGACTTTCAAAGAGCGGGTCTTAGGGAAGGGCTAGCCTTTTCAACTGCGTCTATCTTTTCATTGGGAGGTTTAGCTTTGGGTGCGCTAATCTACAAGTTAATATATTCCCAAACTCCGCTAATGTGATCAAGTGGGCTGCGCCAAAACTTCAGAATTGATATTGCTTACCGAAAGATTTCCGACTTCTTAAAAAAGTCGGAAATCTTGTTCTTCAACAAACTTCGGCGGGTTTAAGTCCCCGGCTACAAGAGAAGCCGCAAGTATGTTAGGCGAGGTCTAAATCCCCCGAAGTAATGCGACTCGAAAACCCTCCCCACAACAGCACTCAACTCTTAGAGACGCTGTTCGGGTTCGTTACAAAAGTAGAGACGCGATTAATCGCGTCTCTACGAATTACGAATTACGAATTACGAATTACGAATTATTTAATACTTGCTTGGGTTCAAAATACAGGCTGTTCAAACAGCAGTAGAGAGAGGAAAAAATCCATGATAAAAATTGAGACCCAACTAGTAACAACTGCTTTTGTTGCAGATTCTCCTACTTCCTTTGCTCCCCCCTTAGTAGTTAACCCCCAACTACAGCCAATGACAGCAACCAGCACTCCAAAAATAAACCCTTTTAGCAAAATAATAAATAAATCTGACGGTTCTAAAAAATCTCTGACTGATTCTAAAAATGTTTCGGGAATAATTTGGTAAAAGTGTGATGCGGCAAAAACTCCGCCGAAGATGCCCGTAACTAAAGCCAAAATCGTCATCAAAGGCACCATCAAACAACAAGCAATTACTCTCGGAAGTACTAGATAATCAATTGGATCAGTTTTGAGCATATAAAGTGCATCAATTTGCTCTGTCACCCGCATTGCACCTATTTCTGCGGCAAAAGCAGAACCGACTTGCCCTGCCATAATACTAGCGGTCAAAATTGGAGCCAATTCTCTACAAAAAGCTAAGGCGAAAGCACCTCCCACAGCATTGACAGCCCCAAATCGGACTAATTCCCTCGCCGTCTGAATAGTAAAAATCATTCCTGCAAAACCACTGACAAGGAGAACTGGAGAGATAGAAACTGGCCCAGCAGTCACCAGATGTTGCAGAATCTTGCGGTAGTACGTTTTTCCTTGGAGAAAATGTAGCCACACTTGACCGAAAAGCAGTACTGCCGCAAAAAAGCGTGCAATCTCAGATTGCTCAAAATTTGTTTTTAATCGCAATTTTATCGTCCTTAAGACTGACTTTTTTGCACATATGTGATATCAATTCTCCAAAATAAGACTACAGATACAGATGGTGGAAACCCAGCCAGATGTAATCTAAGTTTCTCAATTATATAGACGCACGAAGTGCGGCTTCCCGCAGGATATTACGAATTGGTATTAGGGTATGGTACATGAACAGACGCACTAGATGTTTAGATGTTTACCTTCAAAGTTGAGGAGCTGTTTGGGCATGATTCAACTTAGTTTAGTAAACTTTCGTGAAAAATAGCACTTATGGTATTGTGAACTTTTTGCTACTGCTCTCATACTTTATGTGCTTGGGAGTTGCGATCGCTGGTCTGTGGTCTGTCATAGGAAAAGTAATTGACTCAACTCAAAGGGTTTAAAAATTTGATCATATTTCCAAATAATGTAATGTTAAACAATTTTTTATGAACAGGATTAAATACTTAATATTTATGTTGCTATTGATACTAGCTGCTGATGCTGCCAGTCCCTTGCTGTATTTTGGGAGATAAAGCAAAGTTACTCAAAAATTCTTCGCTAATTTTCCGGAATCGATCGCAACGGGGTGGTAGTACATATCAGAGCATCGATATTATACTGAACCTCTATAACTAACCTTCGGGGAATATAGCCCCATTATTTCTCCTCAAAAAACCGGTCTTCATGACCGGTTTTTTGATGTTTAGGGACTGACAGATAAAAAAATACTCTACTTCTTGTGGGGTGGGCATCTTGCCCGCCCGTAGCCAAAGGCGGGCAAGATGCCCACCCCACAAGATTGGGTAATTTATTTGTTGTCAGTCCCTAAGCTACGCACCAGCACTTCTTGAAATTGTCCGCGTATAAAATAAAACTGTTTTCCAGAAACCTTTGAGAGATTTTATCGGTCTGGTTCTCCAAATTCTGCAAAAATCTACCAATGTCATCTTCTGCTCAAGGTATTCCCGGATTACCCGATTTGACGCATCCGATTGAGCTTGTCCAATTTGGAACCCAGGCGCTCAAAGCTTCACTATTATTAGTATTTTTGGTCGTAGCTTTGGGAGTTGCGATCACTCTGATAAGTTTTTCTCTACGTCGCAACCAGCCGGAACAAGTGATAATCATTGGCGAATGGGTTGTTCGTTATTCCCAACTGTTACGCGGATTACAGCATTTAACTCTAATATTAGTTCTGTTAATACCTGGATTTTTTCTCTGTTCAACTTTGAGCAATCGCTATCACTATTGGGAACAAGCAAGGGTGGCTCAAGTGGCCGAAAGTGTCGCAGGTGAGAAGCTCGAACAATCTGCCCCGCAAGTGCGTTACTCTATTCAAGAGCCATACTCCTATAACACCCAAGTCAATGGCAAAATTGTCAAGGTAAATGAAACACGAGAAATCAACCGCTTCTTGACGTTGGGTGGTTCGCAAATTCAAGTCAAGCTTGACCAAAGCGTAGATGTTCCAGGGCGCAGTTCAATTTATCGCGTGGAATACACTGCTGATTATAAAGTAGTTAACCAACTCAAGGATATTAATAATTTCTTTTTTGAAGCACCGCCGCCTAACGGCTACACGCTGCTTGCTAGCTACAAAGTCGAGCGTGACGGTACTAGGTTACAACAAACCAATCCGGGAGATTATGGTTTTCCCTTCCGCCTGCAACCAGGGGAAGAAACCACCTTTCGAGTCACCTATCAGGCTCAAGGAGGACCTCGCTGGGTTTATAGCGCAGCAGGACAGTTGCTTTCTAATTTTCGCCTCACGGCAATTGCTAACTTTGCGCCGGCTGATTTTGCTAGTGGTGTTGTACCTAATGAGATTAAAGTTGATGGACGCACTACTCAGTTTACTTGGAAGTTTGACGATAATGTTTCAGTCAAAAATCCATTTGGAGTGTTTACCAACACCGATCCCATTCGTCACACTGGCGTTATTCCTCGGCTTTTATTACTAGCACCAGCAATATTTTTGTGGTGGATATTGTTGTTATATTTGTCACTGCCAATGAGTTTCAGAAATATTGCGATCGCAGGTAGTATTTTCTTTGCTTGTCTGTTGACTTTGACCTATCTAGCTCGCGTGATCAATGCTCAATTGGCTTGGACTTTAATTTCCATCATCTTACTAATTTTAACATGGGGATTGGGAGCAAGCCGCAGCGCTTCCCTGGCTGCGATTATCGCCACTATTGCTGGAGCAGTATTACCTATCTTTGGATTATTAGTACCGTTCAGCGGCCTCACCCTCAGCCTAGCAGGTTTGCTTTCTGCCGTCTGGCTAGCAGTTCGTCACTGGTATGGCTGGTACAGTTTGCACCCAGAAGACTAATATTGAAGAAGAATGCAGAATTCAGAATTCAGAATTCAGAATTCTTGACGTTAGGAAGTCGTACAGAATTCAGAATGAATTCTGTTTCGATAAAAATGTGTATCAAATACACACCTTAACGGTAGGCTAAGAAATATTAAATAAAATGGCATAAAAATGCTTACTGTTGTCAAACCTAAGCGGGTTGCGATCGCAATCTTTTCTTTCACCGTCTTACTTTACAGCCAAGTCGCATCAGCTGCCTTAACTTTACCCCTACGCAGCAAAAAAGGAATGGTGGTTTCAGCCCATCCCCTAGCAAGTGAAGCGGGAATTTTGATGTTACGCAAAGGTGGTAATGCAGTAGATGCAGCCGTAGCCACAACTTTTGCAATCTCTGTAGTTGAGCCTTTTTCGGCGGGAATTGGTGGCGGCGGATTTTTGCTGATGCACTCTGAGAAAACTGGCGAGATGAAAGCGCTAGATTTCCGGGAACGCGCACCCCTGAAAGCGACAAGAAAGATGTATCTTGACGCAGAAGGAAAGGTGCGTCCGAATGCAAGTATTAATGGTTATTTGGCAGTAGGGACACCAGGAACGGTGGCGGGACTTTATGAATTGCATCGTCGCTATGGTAAACTTTCTTGGCAAGAGGTGATGAAACCTGCGATCGCACTCGCTGCATCTGGCTTTGTTATTGGTGATGCCCCAATTTGGCGTTCTCTGCAAACAAGCCAATCCTCCAACCAAGCAATTCTCAACAATCCAGCAGGGCGAGAAATTTTCACTCACAACGGCAAATTTTATCAACCAGGGGACAAGCTAGTGCAGCGTGATTTGGCACGCACCTTAACCGCTATTGCCCAAAATCCCCAAAGTTTTTACACCGGAAGTATTGCGCGGGCGATCGCTTCTGATATGGTAAAAAATGGTGGTTTAATTACTCTAGAAGACCTCAAAGCCTACAAACCAATCTGGCGCACTCCCGTTTGTGGAAACTTTCGCAAAGCTAAAATTTGCTCAATGCCTCCACCGTCATCAGGAGGCGTTCATCTATTGCAGATTTTAAATATTATCGGTGACACTGATTTAAAATCTTTAGGATGGCATCATCCCGACGCGATACATTTAATGGTAGAAGCAATGAAGATTGCTTACGCCGATCGCTCCCAATATTTAGGCGATCCAGATTTTGTCAAAGTCCCTGTACAAGAACTGCTCAGTCCAGCTTACGCCAAAAAACGCCGTCAAGAAATTAATATGCAAGTGGCTAGACCTTCGACTGAGGTAAAGCCAATAGATAAACAGACGCTACAACGTTTTAGTCAAGCCAATAATCAGAAATGGGGAGAAAATATCATCCCGTTATCTTCACAATCTCTCAAACTACAAGCGACTCGGCATGAATCTCCCGAAACCAGTCATCTTACTGTTGTGGATGAAGAACGCAACGCCGTGAGTCTGACTTTCACGGTTAATCTCATTTTTGGTGCTGGTGTGGTGACACCGGGAACTGGAATTGTCCTCAACAATGAGATGGATGATTTTGCTTCTGCGCCAGGAGTGCCTAATGCCTTTGGTTTGGTTGGTAATGATGCCAACAGCATTGCACCCCGTAAAACTCCTCTATCCAGCATGACTCCCACAATTGTCACAGAAAATGGTCATTTCCGCATGGCAGCAGGTGCCCCTGGTGGTAGCACCATCATCACCCAGGTTTTGCAAGTGATCCTGAATGTGCTGGAATACAACATGGATGTTGGTGCGGCTGTTTCTGTTCCACGCATACATCATCAGTGGCTTCCAGATGAGTTGCGCGTAGAATCTTGGGGTTTGGATGCTCTGACTATGCAAGAATTACGCCGTCGAGGGCATAAAATTAAGGAAACTCCTCCTTGGGGTAATGGTAATGCGATCGCACTCACACCCGATGGAACTCTAGAAGGGGCGGCTGATCCTCGCGGTGAAGGTTCCCCCAGAGGGTGGTGAAGGGGATCAGGGAGAAATCAATTCAAAATTCAAAATTCAAAATTCAAACATTTTAGAACTTCTGCCTCCTCTTTCCAATGCCCAATGCCCAATGCCCTTATTGATTTTGGACTGTTGACTCTGCGTAGCTGCTGGTGCTGCCAAACTCGTTTGCCCGTGTGCTAGGTACTAGTGTCCAACCTGCTTTGAGAAGTTTTTGATAAGTTGCCCAACCTTTAGAACCACCTTGTATTTTATAATCTGGGACTGCAAAATGTCCAAAAGCTGTGTAGGGACGCCAAGGTTGATTGGGTTCTGTCTGCAAATACAAAATTTTCTCTCCGTCGCCACCAGACTTAGATAACCAGCACATTTGTCGATGCATTGCAAACTCCTTTGCTTTTGTTAATAACGCATAATAGCAGACTTTTGTCAAGCTAATTATCATCCTTGAGGGTAATTTTTTGCCCAATACTTTAGACAAAGTGTATCGGATACAAAGATAAACAGCTTTCCCTCACTTCTTTGCTAGGGAAGATTTTTCTAATGTTATCCGCGCTTTTTCTGTCTGTGTGTAGCAATAACTACTATTTTGACTGGAGTTTGCAATCAAACTATTTGTTTTTCTGCTTACATATATAAGCTCAGATTTTGGGAATTGCTTATAAGATTTAGATCCCCGACTTCGTAAAAGTTGTCGGGAATCTGGGCAGCAAGTTGGGTTATCAGAAGGATGGAGCATACAACTTATCGCCGACAATGCCGCGAATTGTCTCTACTAATTCGCTGTATGCAAAGTTAGATAAAACTGGTTTTGCTGCTTGCAACTGAATTGGTTGATCTAAATCAATCCATGACTTACAGCCAGCGTATTTGGCGTAATAGGGAATTTCTTGCTCTTGGGGTAGTTTATATGTCCGCAGGAGGAGAATATAAAGGGGTTGACGTGGTTTCCATTTGAGGCGATCGCTAATAAAATGCTCGTTCCAAATATGGAAGGGAAGTAAATTGTTGACAATAGACTCGTCACTCACTGGCAAAATATCAGTAATTTCAGCCCAACTGCCGATGCGAACTGTTTCAGGATGCCAACCTGATGTGACTGGATAAACATGATTGGCATATTCAGCTTTTAGCATGAAAGCTTGCTGATGTTCATAAGTAGGATAAAGCAAAATTTCCTTGTGGGCAACTTGGAAATGTCCATTTCGTTCATGGATACCGCCTTTGCGGAGCAACATAATTGTTTTGCCACTTTCCAAGGCATTTACGGCGACTGCCCATTCTTTGAGAGCATGAAAAGTTGTAGTCAATTCCAT
Source organism: Nostoc sp. (assembly GCF_036919575.1). Taxonomy (GTDB): domain Bacteria; phylum Cyanobacteriota; class Cyanobacteriia; order Cyanobacteriales; family Nostocaceae; genus Nostoc. Next base: position 64,005 of record NZ_JBALBY010000127.1, read on the forward strand.
CAGCATCTACTGTAACTCTGATTTAATTTCAATCTAAAACCGATAAAGTATGCACCTATCCAAGGAAGTGAATTAGGAAAGGGAAATTTGCTCACGGTCATAAATTTGACCCAACAGATAACCGTGCTAAAAATAAACTGTTTCAAGGCGAAAACTTTGAACGTGCTCAACAAGCGCTACAACAACTGCGTCCCATAGCCCTTGTTCATAATTGTACCCTTGCTCAGTTAGCTTTGGCGTGGTTAATTGCTCAACCCCAAACAAATGCGTAGAGGCGTAGCGGCTTGTCGTCAGACATCGCCGGGGCGCGTTATCCCGAACAAGCACTAGACAACGCATTAGCCGCCCAATTAGCAGAAATTGATGCCATTGCACGTATTGTCACTGACCATCTGGATAACAGTCAGATTATGTGGAATTGGTGACAATGCTGTTTAGTTAGCCATGCTGATCTCTTCAAGATGCCTTCAACTCTCTTAAAAAGAGGGTTGGGGATCAAACTTCTGGTTCTAGATTGCAAAATCTAACAAAAGGTCAACTTTAGTAAACTAAGGGTTGCAACTCACAAACTAAGTGGTAAATTAAATAATAGGACACCAAACAAAAGGAAACCAAACTAAAAGGGTCAATGACTTAGTGTCCCCTGTCATCAACCCAAGCAAATTTCAGCATATCAAATATAGAAGTGGTAAAAAGCCTAATGTAGAAGGCAAAGCCAAATCCCAAAGCGGAAAAACGCAATGATGCTGAGTTTGTTCGTTGTTTAGTCCACCTAGTTATTAACTTTCAACTACTTAATTAGTTTAACAATTTGAAACCTGTGAACTCGATAAAACCTGGTCAACCTTGACCAGGTTTTTGGTATTTTATCAAAACAGAATTCAGGAGTCAGGAGTCAGAATTCAGGAGTCAGAATTCAGGAGTCAGAATTCAGGAGTCAGGAGTCAGAATTCAGGAGTCAGAACTGTACCAATACTGCGTAGGTTTTGAGTCGATCCCCCCAACCCCCCTTAAAAAGGGGGGCTAAAAATGCCTTATTTTTCCCCCTTTTTAAGGGGGACTAAGGGGGATCTCAAATGACTATGCACCAAAACCCGAGCAGTATTGAGAACTGTACTTCCGACTTCCGACTTCCGACTTCCGACTTCTTTAATCTTTCCCCCTCTCTGGTAAGGGATGGCAATGGTAACATTACCCTGGTAGCACAAACACCTACAGTTAATCCTGTGCGTTCTTGGTTATCACTTACCTCAAGCCATGCTTATGACTAAAACAACTAAGATTTTTGGCGCGAATTCTGTAAAAGTTCAAAGGCAAAAGCAGCCAGGGCGTAGCTCGCCTTCTCTACAAAACGCGCCTTCGCGTTGGGAGAAGATCAGGCTGGCTCAGTTTTTACGTTTGCCTTTGTACTTCCTAATCGCTTTGTTATGCATCCTTGGTTCACCCGTGCTGGCAAAAGTTCCTGGCTCAAGTAATTCCTCATCCCAACTACCAATTAACAGTCTGATGTCGCTGACTCTGGCCGTTGACCCCGCCTCACTACTACAACAGGGCAAAGTTTTATACAATGGCGGAAACTTTGCTAAGGCTGTAGAAGTGTTACAACAGGCTGTCCAAGCATATAAGCAGCAAGGGAAGACTCTGAGACTGGCAGCGACACTGAGTAATCTTTCCCTAGCTTATCAGCAACTTGGTGCATGGAGTCAGGCACAGCAGGCAATTACAGAGAGCTTAAATATGCTCAAAGGACAGGATGGAAACCAAAATCTGCAAATATTTGCCCAATCACTGGATATTCAAGGTCGTCTCCAACTGACAATGGGAAAGGCCGAGGCAGCTTTAGCAACTTGGCAGCAGACGGAAAAAATTTACAAGGAAGTAGATAATAAAAGTGGCGTGCTGCGATCGCTAATCAATCAAGCACAGGCATGGCGAACCCAAGGATTTTACCCTCGATCTGTCAAAACACTCGATCAGGTTAGTCAGACATTAAAATCTCAGCCAGACTCGATCGAAAAAACAGTGAGTTTACGATCGTTCGGTGATGCCCTTTTGGTATTGGGCGATTTGGAAAAGTCACGCCAAGCTCTAGAACAAAGTCTGAAGATTGCTCGAAATCTGCAATCAAGCGCTGATATTGGCGCTAGTCTGTTCAGCCTGGGGAATAATGCCCGTAAACAACAAGATAAAGCAAAAGCGATCGCCTATTATCAACAAACAGTCGAAATATCTCCCTCACCTCTGACAAAAGTCCAAGCCCAACTGAATCACCTGGGTCTACTCATTGAAGATCAACAATGGGCAGAGATTCAAACTCTCTTGCCGTTAATTGAGTCTCAACTCGACCAACTCCCCCTCAGCCGCGCTAGTATTTACGCTCAGGTTAACTTTGCACAAAGTATAGAAAAAGTCAATAGTGCTGAATTACAAGCATCCAATAAAAATTATTTGCCCCAACTCCCCACTCCCATTCGGCTACGCTCACGGCAAGCCAACTCCCCACTCCCAACTCCCCACTCCCCACTCCCCACTCCCCACTCCCAACTCCCCACTCCCCACTCCCCACTCCCCACTCCCCACTCAGCACTATTACTCGCCAGTGCCATCCAGCAATCCCAGAGTTTAGGCGACAAGCGTGCAGAAGCCTATGCTCTGAAAAGTTTAGGCGGCTTATACGAAAAAACCGGACAGTGGTCAGAGGCGCAAGACCTTACCCGCAAAGGATTAGCTTTGGCACAGAGCAGCAATGCACCAGAAATTAGCTATATATTGGAGTGGCAGTTAGGTAGATTGCTCTCGGCACAAAAAGATATTAGTGGGGCGATCGCGGCCTATGATGGTGCTGTGGAAACTCTTCAGTCTCTTCGCAAAGATTTAGTAGTCAATAAAGATATAGTCAACCAGGATGTGCAATTCAACTTCCGAGACAGCGTAGAACCCATCTACCGACAGTCAGTAGAGTTATTGCTGAAATCCCAAGAAGGAAAACCAGATGAAAAAATATTGGAGAAAGTCCGCCAGAGGATTGAAGCACTTCAACTAGCAGAGTTAGATGACTTCTTCCGGGAAGCTTGCCTACAAGGTCAAAGAATAGCCCTCGATCAAGTCGTAGACCAAGATAATCCCACGGCTGCCATCCTTTATCCGATTATTCTTCCTGACCAACTCCAGGTAATTGTCAAAATTCCCAAACAGCCCCTGCAAAACTACACTACTCAGATTTCCCACACAGAAGTAGAGAAACTCTTAGTAGAACTGCGAAAGAATCTTGTGAATCCCACCGCTACCAAAGCCGTCCAAACCCAGGCGCACCAAGTTTACAACTGGCTGCTCAAACCCATTGAGTCACAATTGCAAAAAAGTGGCGTAGATACCCTAGTATTCGTTCTGGATGGCGCGTTACGCAATTTACCAATGGCAGCTCTCTACGATGGTAAGCAATATTTGGTAGAGAAATATGCGATCGCACTGAGCGTTGGTCTGCAACTCCTCGACCCCAAACCGCTTGTACAACAGCAGCTAAAAGCGCTAACCGCCGGATTAACTCAGCCACCGCCAGGTTTTTCCAATTTTGCACCGTTGCTGGCGATCAAATCTGAATTCGAGGGCATTAGCAAAGCAGGAGTCTCGACAACTAGCCTAATAGATAAAGATTTTAAGAAAAAGAATTTAGAGAGTGAAATTAGTGCTGCTTCATTCAACATAGTGCATTTAGCAACCCACGGTCAGTTTAGTTCCCGCCTGGAAGACACTTTTATTTTGGATTTCGATGGTGAGATAAATGTCAAGGATTTTGATACTCTCTTCCGCAGTCAGGGTAAAACCATAGTAGAATTATTAGTTTTGAGTGCTTGCCAGACAGCAACAGGAGATAGCCGTGCAACACTCGGTCTAGCAGGAGCAGCTGTACGAGCTGGGGCACGCAGTACCATCGCCTCCCTGTGGCAGATTGATGATGAATCAACGGCAATGTTTGTTAGTGCCTTCTATCGAGAACTCAAGACTGGCAAAATCTCCAAAGCCGAAGCTGTCCACCGTGCCCAGCTACAACTGCTAAAACATCCTAATTACAAAGCACCAAGCTTTTGGTCTGCCTATGTGTTGATTGGCAATTGGTTGTAATTTTGGGGGCTGGGGGCGATCGGTAGAGAAATTTATGGTTTTACGTTTGCTTACAAATATAGGACTTACGCACTTTATAAATTGAGTATTATGTGCATATCAAGCTTATTCAGATAAAAGTCTTGCCCTGGCTCGTTCCCAGGCTCTGCCTGGGAATGTGATCACTCGGAGGGCTGCTGCCTCCGAGTTTGACAGGAGGCAGAGCCTCCCACAAGAGCATTACAAGGCAGAGCCTTGTAACGAGAGGCTAAGAAAAGGTTATAGGTTAAGGTATTTACTATATGAATCTCAAGTCGCTCATAAAGCTTAACGCAACGCCAGTTGCTACAATGGATAGCGTTGGTAGCCTCCGCAACGCACTGGCTCCCCTACGTGTATTTCAAAAATCAAATATGAGTCCTATACTGTTTCTTAATTCTTGAGCATTAAGAGAAACTGACCCTTTATGGAGTCTTCCAAATACTTCAAATTGTATTTCTGGGTGGGTATCCCTTTCAATGATAATGATATTGATTTGGCGTTCAAAAAACAGACTACTTATACTGGGTGGAAGTGATGAAAAACTGGTTTGGTTTAAATCTGGTAAACTTTCAAGACCTGAGAGTTTGAGACTTCCATTCATAAAGTTACCAAGAGTAGCGACTCTTTGAACTCCGTCAATTATTTCAAAGATTGTTTTGCCTGTCTCATTCCTGAATTTTTCTACTAAGAATAAAGGTGGAATTGGAATATCCATAAAAATAGATTCAATAAATCGGCACTGCTTTGCGTCGTCCCATACAAAAGTTCGCTCGTAATCTGGTATTAGGATTTTCTCATTTTTAAAGTCTTCCATTAAATCCCTGACTGTGCGAATTATTGTATTTTTAACAACTCTTACTTTTTTTAACTGTGTTAGAAAATCTTGTCCTACTGGCATATATTTTGTATTAGATTTATTTGATTTGAAATTCAACCTTACGTAAATTAAATCTTACGCGACAACCGTACAATGGCGTAATTTTACTCACTTATTAATATCAGTGAGTAAATGGTTTCCACCAAAAGCACAATCTAGGTTTGCATATTTGCATTACTACAGATTGAACCTCACCCCCAACCCGCTCCCGCAAGGTGGCTTGACATCTTGCTTTTTAAGTTTCGTAGGCCGTGCGTTATGGCAATTAAGTTAAAAAATTTACATTTATCGGAATATTTTCGATTTTATATGCCCTAGCGTTGCTTTTTCAACTCATTACGTCTTATCTCTAAGCTTTCCGTCTTAAAATCACGATTTTTTCTTAAAATCACGATTTTTTTCTTAAAATCATGATTTTTTTCTTAAAATCATGATTTTTTTCTTAAAGTCATGATTTTTTTCTTAAAGTCATGATTTTTTTCTTAAAGTCACGATTTTTTTCTTAAAGTCATGATTTTTTTCTTAAACAGTACTTACGCACTAAAAACTTGAAACCTCGATCCCCCCTAACCCCCCGATAAATTGGGGGGAAACTCAAAAGCCCCCAATTTATCGGGGGTTGGGGGATCTCTTGTGCGTAAGTTTATCTCGTTCCCAGTCGGAGACTGGGAATGCCCCTCATTGAGGCTCCGCCTCCGTAACTTGCGGCAGAGCCACCAGGAACTGCATTTCCAGCAAGAGGCTGGAAACGAGATTTTAAAGGAGTTTGGGCTTAAGTTGACACCAATGAGCTTTTTCTTTGCCCCTACCGCGTGGTCTATTTACCTGAAAATAGCTGTAATATCTTGTGCATCAACGAGAATACGTGGTTTCAGGCTTTTAGAAATCATCCTTTATTACTTTCTGTAGTCATTTGATTTAGGTAAATCATTGACTCAATATTGGCAATGTCTACGGCAAGCAATTACGTATTTAGGCTTTGGGCGCAGGAGTCACAAAAAATTGATTTCTTTAGTTTATCTAAAGTCGCATCTAAGTTCTCAAATTACCTTTCTAAGATAGAGGCAGCAACTACTATAAGTTGTCATACACGACTAAAACCCAACTAACAGCTAGTGGCTGCAAATAACACAAAAATGACTAAAGCGCCAGAATCTTTAGACTTATCTACCTACGAAGCAACAGACAAAGCCCTAGATCGTGATTGTACAACCTTATCTCGTCACGTTTTACAACAACTTCAGAGTTTTTCGCCAGATGCACAGGATTTAAGTGCGCTGATGAATCGCATCGCCCTGGCGGGGAAGCTGGTTGCTCGTCGCATGAGTCGCGCCGGTTTAATGGAAGGCGTTCTCGGATTTACTGGGGAAGTTAATGTGCAAGGAGAATCCGTCAAAAAGATGGATGTCTATGCCAATGATGTGTTTATCTCGGTGTTTAAGCAAAGCGGCTTAGTTTGTCGCCTCGCTTCTGAGGAAATGGACAATCCCTACTACATCCCGGAAAATTGCCCCATTGGACGCTACACTCTACTGTATGATCCAATTGATGGCTCATCCAACACTGATAACAATCTCAGCTTAGGTTCCATTTTCGCCATTCGCCAACAAGAAGGAACTGATAGCGATCGCAAGGCAACTGACCTACTCACCAATGGACGTAAGCAAATTGCTGCCGGATATATCTTGTATGGCCCCTGCACAATGCTGGTTTATACTATAGGTAAGGGCGTTCATTCCTTTGTCCTCGATCCCAGCTTAGGAGAGTTTATTCTCACAGAAGAAAATATTCGCATTCCTAACCACGGGTCTGTTTACAGCGTCAACGAAGGTAACTTCTGGCAGTGGGAAGAATCGATTCGAGAATATATCCGCTACGTTCATCGCACAGAAGGCTACAGCGCTCGTTATAGCGGCGCAATGGTGAGCGACATCCATAGAATTTTGGTTCAAGGCGGCGTGTTTCTCTACCCAGGCACAATTCAAAACCCAGAAGGGAAATTGCGCTTACTTTATGAAACCGCTCCTCTGGCCTTTTTAATTGAGCAAGCAGGCGGTCGTGCGACTACAGGACAGATGGATATCTTGGATGTCGTGCCGAAAAAACTGCATCAGCGCACGCCTTTAATTATTGGTAGCAAAGAGGATGTTGCAAAGGTGGAGTCTTTTACTCAAAACGGACATTAGTATCCCAAGGTAGAAGACAAAAGAAAATAAAGCTTTATTTACAAGCTTTTTCAACTGGATAGTTATTTTTGCCATACTGCATTAGAAGACGGTGACAAAAGCATCAAGGATGCGTCTAGCCTATGGCATTAATTAAAAGTTAATCATGGTGATTTAGGATTGGAAATGGAGAATAGCACTTCTTAAAGATGTATTAAAGATTATCTCAGCTGGCCGATGCGATAAGTGATTGGCAACGTCACAATTCAAAAGTCACCATCAAAATTTGATGGGTTTTGCCAACTTCACTTAGAAATATCACTATACAGGAGTGAAACAAATTAGAGCTATGGCTACCAATCATCTACTAGAAATTAAGGAATATGGTCAAAGTATCTGGATAGATAATTTGACCCGTGACATTATTCAATCAGGCGAACTCAAAGACCTGGTTGAAAATCAAGGGATCTCTGGGATTACCTCTAACCCAGCTATCTTTGAAAAAGCGATCGCTGGTAATGTCATTTATGATGCCGATATCGAAGCCGGAGTCCGGGCTGGCTTACCGATACAGAAAATTTACGAATCCCTAGTTTTTGCAGATATCCGTAATGCCTGTGATATTTTACGCCCTGTTTATGAAGCCTCGAATAGACTAGATGGTTATGTGAGTATGGAAGTACCCCCAACCATTGCCCAAGATACGGAAGCAACAATCGCCGAAGCCCGGCGCTATTTCCAAGAAATTGGTCGGGAAAATTTGATGATTAAAATTCCCGGTACAGAATCTGGTTTGCCAGCAGTGGAACAGGCGATCGCTGATGGTATAAATGTGAATATTACGCTACTGTTTTCTGTAGAGAGCTACATCAACACAGCACTGGCTTATATTCGAGGCTTAGAAAAACGGGTGGCTGAGGGTAAAGACATCAGTAAAATTGCTTCAGTTGCTAGTTTTTTCCTCAGTCGCATTGATAGCAACATTGACGGCAAAATTGATGCTAAGTTGAAAAAAGGCGTTGATGATATTGCCGTGGAAGCAAAGCTCTTGGCTGTGAAAGGGAAAGTAGCGATCGCTAACGCGAAGATTGCGTACCAAGAATACAAGAAAATCATTAGAAGCGAGCGCTGGCAAGCTTTAGCAGCAGAAGGGGCGACAGTACAACGGCTACTTTGGGCTAGCACCAGCACCAAAGACCCCAACTACAGAGACGTGATGTATATCGAAGAGTTGATCGGCCCTGATACCGTTAACACCGTACCACCAGCGACGATTAAAGCTTGTGCCGATCATTGTAACGTAGGCGATCGCTTAGAAACAGATGTAGACAAAGCTTACACGCTGATCGAAAACCTCAAAGATCCCGACATTAACATCGATCTCGATGCCGTAATGGATGAACTGTTAGTTGAAGGTATTGACAAATTCATCCAACCCTTCCAGTCCTTGATGAACTCTTTAGAAGAAAAGATCAAGGTATTGTCACCAGTGTAGGGGCTGGGGAGTGGGAATTTTAGATTTTGGATTTGCGATTTTAGATTGAAGTCCAATCCAAAATCCAAAATCTAAAATCTAAAATCGCTTCTCATGCCCAATCCAAAATCCAAAATCCAAAATCCAAAATTCCTATGGTTAGTCTGCTAGAAAATCCCTTGCGCGTTGGTCTGCAACAACAAGGGATGCCCGAACCCCAGATTATAGTTATTTTTGGCGCTTCTGGTGATCTCACCTGGCGCAAACTAGTGCCAGCACTTTACAAATTGCGGCGAGAACGGCGTATTCCACCAGAAACTACCATTGTCGGTGTGGCACGTCGAGAGTGGAGCCACGAATACTTCCGTGAACAGATGCAAAAAGGCATGGAAGAGGCACATCCCGACGTCGATTTAGGAGAACTCTGGCAAGACTTCTCTCAAGGACTCTTCTACAGTCCTGGGGATATAGACAACCCCGAAGGCTACCAGAAACTGAAAACCTTATTGACTGAATTAGACGAAAAACGGGGCACGCGAGGGAATCGGATGTTTTACCTCTCAGTCGCCCCCTCATTCTTTCCCGAAGCCATTAAGCAGCTAGGAAGCATCGGGATGCTAGAAGATCCCTACAAACATCGTCTAGTAATTGAAAAACCTTTTGGTCGGGACTTGGCTTCTGCCCAGAGTCTTAACCAAGTGGTACAGAAATTTTGCAAAGAAAACCAAGTCTACCGCATTGACCACTACTTGGGTAAAGAAACAGTCCAGAATTTGCTGGTGTTTCGCTTTGCCAATGCGATTTTTGAGCCATTGTGGAATCGTCAATTTGTTGACCACGTACAAATTACCGTGGCAGAAACCGTGGGAGTGGAAGACCGGGCTGGTTACTATGAAAGTGCCGGCGCACTGCGGGATATGTTGCAAAATCACCTCATGCAACTTTACTGCCTAACAGCGATGGAAGCACCCAACGCAATGGATGCCGACAGCATCCGCACAGAAAAAGTGAAGGCACTCCAAGCTACTCGTTTAGCTGATGTTCACAATCTATCACGGTCAGCAGTACGCGGTCAGTATAGTGCTGGTTGGATGAAAGGTGAAGCAGTGCCAGGGTATCGGACAGAACCAGGCGTTGATCCCAACTCCACCACGCCCACCTACGTAGCGATGAAGTTTTTGGTAGACAACTGGCGCTGGAAAGGTGTTCCTTTCTACTTGCGTACCGGAAAGCGGATGCCGAAAAAAGTCAGTGAGATTTCGATTCACTTCCGCGAAGTTCCGTCTCGGATGTTCCAATCTGCCGCCCAACAGGTAAACGCCAATATTTTGGCGATGCGGATTCAGCCGAATGAAGGAATTTCCTTGCGTTTTGATGTCAAAATGCCGGGGGCAGAATTCCGCACCCGTTCCGTTGACATGGACTTTAGTTATGGTTCCTTTGGCATCCAAGCAACATCCGATGCCTACGATCGCCTATTCCTTGATTGTATGATGGGCGATCAAACATTGTTCACACGGGCCGACGAAGTAGAAGCAGCTTGGCAGGTAGTAAATCCAGCCCTTTCCGTTTGGGATGCACCCGCCGACGCAAATACTATTCCCCAGTACGAAGCAGGTACTTGGGAACCAGCAGAAGCAGAATTCTTAATTAACCAGGATGGCCGTCGCTGGCGCAGACTCTAAATATTAGTCATTAGTCATTAGTCATTAGTCACTAGTAAAAACAAATGACAAATGACGAATGACAAAATCCAAAATCCAAAATCCAAAATTCCTTATGGCTCCCCAAGCTTCTACAATTTTTTCACTTCAGGCACCAAAAGATATTTCGCTTAACGAATTAGATGCGGAACTGAGTCAAATTTGGCAAAGCTACGGCATTAATGGCGATAACGGTGGGCTTCCTGCTGCTACTCGCGCTACGACATTTACCTTAGTGGTTTACGAACCGGAAGAAACCCAGTATCTTTTGGCCACTTTGGGATTTTACAACGGCCCGCTTGACGGAATTTTAGGGCCTCAGATGGAAACTGCGCTGCGGCAAGTGCAGAGAAAATATGCACTGCCAGATAGTGGAGTAGCAACACCTCAAACCCTGACTGTGTTGAGAGAAGAATTTGCCAAACGTCAAGGAAACGGGGCTACGGGGGATAATGGTTCTGGTAGTATTCCCAGCTTAAATGCCCCAAGCCCCAGAATTGCTGATGAAATCGCCCTCCGCAACCCCTGCCGCATCATTGCGCTGTTTCCCATTGCTGGCGAAGATGAAGGAGTTAAGGCTCAAGTTTCTGCCTATTGCCCCATCCAAAAGCAATCGTCAAGCACACTAATCTGTTGCGAATATATAACTCTCAGTGGAACTGCTGCTGCCTTAGAACGGATAGGCGGCATGATTCCAGCATTGTTGATTGGCGGCTTACCAAAGTTTCTCTGGTGGAAAGCCACACCAGACCCAAACAACAGTTTATTCAAGCGGCTGGCAGCAGTCTGCAATAATGTGATTGTGGATTCTTGCCGCTTTAACGAGCCAGAAAGTGATTTACTCCGTCTACAAGAGTTGGTAGAAAGTGGTGTTCCCCTGGCTGACTTGAACTGGCGTCGCCTCTCAGCATGGCAAGAGTTGACAGCTGAAGCCTACGACTCACCCCACCGTCGCGCGGCGCTTAGAGAAGTTGATCGAGTAACTATTGATTACGAAAAAGGCAACCCCGCCCAAGCTTTGCTATTTTTGGGCTGGCTGGCAAGTCGGTTAGAATGGCTGCCAGTTTCTTATCAAAAGGAAATCGGAGATTATGACATCACTCGCATTGCCTTCGTGGCCAAAGATCAACGACAAGTCGAAGCCGAGTTAGCGGGTGTCCCGGTTGCTGATGTGGGTGAGATTATGGGAGACTTGATTGCCTTGCGCCTCAGTTCGACAAATCCGCAGGCAGACTGTGGTACAGTAATCTGCTCGGAAACTGGTGGTTGTATGCGGATGGAAACCCACGGTGGTGCCCAATCGGCCGGTTTGTTTCAACAAGTGACTTCACTTTCGGAACAAAAGGCGGAAGCATTGCTGAGTCAGCAGGTGCAACGTTGGGGCCGCGAGTCACTTTTTGAAGAAAGCCTGGGAATTACAGCGAGTATTTTCAAATTGGAAACAAATAGTTAACTTCGCCTGGAAAGAATAAAAGTTACACACAAGCTCTTCAGATTTTTGGATATTTCAATAATCTGGAGGGTTTTTCTATCTAAAGTCGTATGTGCCTCCACGCTCAAGCGCACGTTTGTAAGCAGGTCGCGCATGAATCCGCTCGATAAATTCTTTGAGCTTTGGCCGACTCTCGACCTCTTCGGGGTGCATGGCGATTAGTTCAAGTGGAAAGCTCATTTGAATATCGGCGGCGGTAAATTCCTCACCCGCAAACCACGTACTTTTACCGAGTTCGCCTTCTATGTAGTCAAAGTGAAGTTTGATCTGGGGCGCTACGAATCCGCTAACTACGTTGCTCTCACCTGCCCCGAAATTATTCAAGACCGTCCGCATCACCAAGGGTAGCATTGCAGAGCCTTCGGCATAATGCAGCCAATAGGTATAGCGCAGATGTTCCGGCGTACCGGATGCTGGAACTAGCCGACCATTGCCGTAGCGAGCAACTACGTATTCGATAATGGCACCCGACTCAGCGATCGTCAGGTCTGCATCTGTAATCACTGGTGACTTCCCAAGCGGATGGACTTGGCGCAGCGACTCTGGTGCCAGCATCGTCTTTGGATCGCGTTGATAGAATTTTATCTCGTATTCGATACCTAGTTCTTCGAGCAGCCATAGCACACGCTGCGATCGCGAGTTGTTAAGATGATGAACAACGATCATAAAACGTTCCTCTTTTGCTAGATGTTCTCAAACACCGAATCATTTTAACAGTCAAATTTTAACTAATACTTATAATAGTTAGTGCATAAAAATCTTATTTGTTTCATTTATGGCTTTAGTCATTGCCGGGGAACGTAGTGGAGTGGGCAAGACAACAGTCACGCTGACCCTTTTAGCATCTTTACGTCGTCGCGATCGCCTGGTGCAATCTTTTAAGGTAGGCCCAGACTACATTGATCCGATGTTTCATCAACACGTAACTGGTCGTGCCTGTCGCAATTTAGACCCAGTACTGACTTCTGAAGCCTACGTTCAGCAATGTTTTACCCGTCATAGCCAATTGAGTGAATATGCTCTAGTGGAAGGGGTAATGGGATTATTTGATGGAGTGAAGGGGAGTAGGGAGTGGGGAGTGGGGAGTAGGGAGTGGGGAGTGGGGAGTAGAGAGTGGGGAGTGGGGGAAGAAGAATTAATAACCAATGCCCAATGCCCAACAGACTTTGCGAGTACGGCACACATTGCGCGGCTTTTAGATTTACCAGTGGTGTTGGTGATTGATTGCAGTCGTTTATCTGGTTCTGTAGCTGCGATCGCTCACGGCTACCAGTCTTTTGATCCCCGAATTAAAATAGCTGGGGTAGTATTAAATCGCGTGGGAAGCGATCGCCATCTCTCTCTACTCAAAGATTCCCTAGAACCCTTACAATTACCTATTCTCGGCGTGCTGCGTCGTCAAGATAACATCACAATTCCCGATCGCCACTTGGGTTTAGTACCCACAGCCGAACTTCCCCAACTCAACGCTTTAATTGATCGCCTCGCCGATTTAGGTGATACTTGCTTTGATTGGCAACGCTTATTACCTTTGTTGAAATCAAAACCACTCCCTCATCCCCCTCATCTCCCTCATCCCTCATCCCCAGTTAGGATTGCAGTAGCCCGCGATCGCGCTTTTAATTTTTACTACCAAGATAATCTCGATTTGCTGCAACAGCTTGGTGCAGAACTGGTTTTCTGGAGTCCTTTAGAAGATGCTGGCATACCAAAAGATGTGCAGGGAATGTATTTTGGCGGTGGTTTCCCAGAAGTTTTTGCCCAGCAACTAGCAGAAAATACCCGCGTTCGTGATGCAGTGAAAACGGCAATACTTAAAGGAATGCCGACAATTGCCGAATGCGGAGGATTGATGTATTTGTGTGAGCAAATTATCGATTTTGAGGGTAAATCTTGGTCGATGGCGGGAGTTTTACCAACATCTGCTGTGATGGGTGGGGGTTTAACTTTGGGCTATCGTCGTGCAGTAGCTTTGCAAGATAATCTGTTAGTTAAGACAGGCACAACTGTTTACGGACATGAGTTTCATCGTTCCCATTTAACCTTAACTCCCACTCAGCCTCTATTTGAAACTTCTCGCTACGATTGTGAGGAAAATATGGGATGCGAGGGATGGGGTTTTCCCGCAAATGTTCATGCTTCTTATGTTCATCTACATTGGGGAGAAAGTAGAGAAATTCCCCAGCAGTTTCTTAAAGAATGTCTGAAAGTAGCATCTTCAGGAACGTGGATTTAAGCTAGTACCAAGTTTGTTACAATACCCTCAATGACAGCTAATATAACGAAGGGTAAAATATCATTGAGCGTAGGCGTAGCCCGCCGCAGGCATCGCTATTCCTCTCTAACATCAAGCTATCATCAGATATTATGGAATTTCCGTGCGTAATTATTAGTATCTATGACATTAATAGAATATAGATAATTAACTAAATAGGGAAATATAATGGAAGGTAAAAGATTTATCCGCACTCTGCGATTAGAAAACTTCCTTTCTTATGGAAGTGAGGGTGAAGAAATTGAACTGCAACCTCTGAATGTATTAATTGGCCCTAATGCTTCTGGGAAATCGAATTTAATTGAAGCAATTGGAATTTTAAAGGCAACACCCACAGACTTACCTGCCCCATTTCGGCAAGGGGGAGGGATTGATGAGTTTCTGTGCAAGGGTGGACAGGAAAATCCAGTAGCCAAAATAGAAGCTATTGTTAATTATCCAGAAGGATTCCAACCCTTACATTATCAGTTGAGCTTCACGTCTACTAGAGGAAGGCTAGATTTAATAGACGAAGTAATAGAAAATCAGTACCAAAATTCTGTTGATAATATTCTCATTTCTTACTATCGCTATAACAGTGGGTATCCAGATTTGCGTAGGGGAGACTTATATGTTAACCCACTCAATGTGAAACTAGACCAATCTATTTTCTCTCAGCGAACAGATCCAGATTTATATCCACAACTCTCTTATCTCAGCACTACATTTTCTAATATAGCTTTATATCGTGACTGGCAAATGGGGCGATATTCAGAACCAAGAAATGCTCAAAAAACTGACTTACCCCAACATCCTTTACTAGAAGATGGGAGCAATTTAGGTTTATTTTTAAATGATTTACAATCCAAAATAGGTAGGAGAAATCCTATTGAAAAGCTGAGAAAATTTTATGAGTCAGCCGAAGAATTGGATGTAAGAATATATGGCGGTACAGTACAGATAATTATTCGTGAAGAAGGACTTATTCAACCAATTCCTGCAAATCGGTTATCTGATGGTACACTTCGTTATTTATTTTTAATGGCTTTACTGCTTGACCCAACTCCACCACCACTTATTTGTCTTGAAGAACCAGAGATTGGTTTACATCCAGATATTTTATCCACTATTGCCGAAATGCTAATCGAAGCATCACATAAAACACAATTAATAGTGACAACTCATTCTGATGCTTTAGTTTCGGCTTTGAGTGAATATCCCGAATCAGTCATAGTTTGTGAACGAGATAAAAAAGGTAGCCACCTCCATCGTCAGGACCCTGAGAGATTGAAAAAATGGTTAGAAAAGTATACGCTTGGTGATCTCTGGCGGATGGGGCAAATTGGTGGAAATCGTTGGTAATGAAGATATACATTTACATTGAGGGTGCTGGAGATGAAGATGATACTGAACTGCTAATCAGACCACGCCCAGGTTTTCGTAGTGGGATCAGGAGTGGAAAAGAAACCACAACTGGACTACGCCCAGGTTTTATAAAATTTTTTCAAGAACTATATGATATTGCTGGCGAAAATATTAATATAATTATTGTTATGTGTGGATCAAGGCGTGATGCTTATGAAGATTTTAAAACAGCTTTAGAATCTCAGCCAGAAGCTTTCAATGTTTTATTAATTGATGCTGAATCTCCAGTTGATTCCACTGTTACACCTTGGGAACATCTGAGAAATAGAACAGAAGATCATCGTTGGATTTTAGATGCAGTTAATTTTGACGATGAGCAGTGCCACCTGATGGTGCAAACGATGGAAGCATGGTTTATTGCTGATATTGATGCTTTAAAAGAGTTTTATGGGGAGAGATTCCGGGAAGATGGAATCCTTCAGGGAATGGCACGGTATGGTAGCGTAGAAGAAGTTTCTAAAGCTACTCTGAAAGTATGGCTTGAGGCAGCTACTCGCCGTACCGATAAGAGAAAATATCATAAAAAAAACCATGCTCCAAAGCTCTTGGAATTGCTTGATGTAGCTAAGGTTCGCCAAGCTTCGGCATACTGCCATCGCATCTTCACCACTTTAACAGAAATAATGGGTGCATCAGCAAGCTAATATAACGAAGGGTAAAAAATTCTTCAGCGATCGCTATTCCTCTCTAAGATCAAGCTATCATCATATATTGGGGAATTTCCGCGCGTAACTCAGTAGCATCTATGACCGCTTCTCACTCTGAAACTCCATCTACCAAACCCGACGCGAGTACTTTTATTTCCGACCATCGACAGGTAGACCGCACCAAGCTAAGTCAAATGTACCTCCACTATGTCGAGACGAAGGATAAATATCCTCACGCCGTATTGCTGTATCGGGTAGGAGATTTCTTTGAATGCTATTTCCAAGATGCTGTAAAACTAGCGCAAGAATTGGAATTAGTTCTCACTAGCAAGCAAGCTGGAGAACAAGGACGGGTGGCGATGTCTGGTGTTCCGCACCACGCATGGGAACGCTACGCGACACTATTAGTAGAAAAAGGCTATGCAGTCGTAATTTGCGACCAAGTGGAAGATGCTTCGGAAGCAGCTGGTAGATTGGTGCGGCGGGAAGTAACGCGCATCCTGACTCCTGGTACTTTGCTGGAAGAGGGAATGCTGAAATCAAGTCGCAATAATTACTTAGCAGCAGTAGTAATTGCCGCGAATCATTGGGGTTTAGCTTATGCAGACATCTCCACAGGGGAATTCCTCACGACTCAAGGCAGTGATTTAGAACATTTGACACAGGAATTAATGCGCTTGCAACCTTCAGAGGTGTTAGTTCCGACAAATGCGCCCGATTTAGGTAGTTTACTACGTCCGGGAGAAACTTCGCCACATCTTCCCCAGTGTTTGCCATCATCATTTTGTTATAGTTTGCGATCGCAGGTTCCCTTTTCTCAAGCCGAAGCTAGACCTAGATTATTGCAGAAATTTAAGGTGCGATCGCTCGAAGGACTCGGTTGTGATCATCTTCCTCTCGCCGTCCGTGCGGCTGGCGGTCTTCTGGAATACTTGGAAGATACTCAAAAAGAAAACCCAGTCACTCTTCAAAGACTCCGCAGCTACACTGTTACCGACTACTTAATTGTTGACAATCAAACCCGCCGTAACCTGGAAATTACTCAAACTGTCCGGGATGGCACTTTTCACGGTACCCTACTCTGGGCGTTAGATAAAACTAGTACAGCGATGGGTGGGCGGGCTTTGCGGCGGTGGTTATTGCAACCACTACTCGATATTAAAGGCATTCGGGCCCGTCTTGATACCATCCAAGAATTGATGGAAAATACGCCCCTACGTCAAGATTTGCGGCAGTTGTTACGCCAAATTTATGACCTAGAACGCTTGACAGGAAGGGCGGGTTCTGGTACAGCGAATGCTAGAGATTTAGTAGCTTTGGCAGATTCCCTCTCACGCTTACCAGAATTATCCTACTTAGTAACTGAGGCGCGTTCTCCCTTCCTCAAAGCTTTGCAGAAAGTCCCAAGTGTGTTGGAAGAATTAGCACAAAAGTTACACGCGCATCTTGTAGAGTCACCACCCATACAAATCAAAGAAGGCGGATTAATTCGCCCTAGCGTAAATTCCCTTTTGGATGAGAGAAAGGCGACTGTAGAAGCGGATCAGCAATGGATTGCCAATTTAGAAGTTGATGAGAGGGCTAAGACGGGAATTTCGACACTGAAGGTAGGATTTAACAAAACTTTTGGTTATTATATCAGTATTTCCCGCACCAAATCCGATCAAGTACCCGCTAATTACATTCGCAAGCAAACCCTGACGAATGAAGAACGTTATATTACTCCAGATTTGAAGGAACGGGAAGCGCGGATTCTTACGGCGCGGGATGATTTAAATCAGTTGGAATATGAGATTTTTACGGCGTTGCGGGAAGAAGTAGCACAAGAGGCGGAAATAATTCGCAATCTGTCTCGTGCAGTGGCGGCGGCAGATGTGTTGTGTGGTTTAGCTGAGTTGGCGGTGCATCAAGGTTACTGTCGTCCAGAAATGTTGTCAGGAAGGGAGATAAACATTGTTGATGGGCGTCATCCGGTGGTGGAACAGTCTTTACCTGCGGGTTTCTTTGTGCCGAATTCGACTCAATTGGGTCAAGAGTCATTAGTCATTAGTCATTTGTCATTAGCAGATGACCAAGGACAAAGGACAAATGACAATCCTGATTTAATCATTCTCACTGGGCCAAATGCTAGTGGCAAAAGTTGTTATTTGCGTCAGGTGGGATTGATTCAGTTAATGGCGCAGATTGGTAGTTTTGTACCAGCTAAGTTTGCTAGATTGGGAATATGCGATCGCATTTTCACTCGTGTAGGTGCAGTAGATGATCTTGCAACTGGTCAATCTACGTTCATGGTGGAGATGAATGAAACGGCAAATATTCTCAATCATGCCACATCTAGGTCACTGGTATTATTAGATGAAATTGGCCGCGGGACAGCGACATTTGATGGTCTTTCTATAGCTTGGGCGGTGGCGGAATATATCGCAGTGGATATTCGGTCGCGCACAATTTTTGCCACTCATTATCATGAATTGAATGAACTAGCCAGCATTTTGCCGAATGTGGCTAACTATCAAGTGACAGTCAAGGAATTACCCGACCAAATTATCTTTTTGCATCAAGTCCAACCGGGAGGCGCTGATAAGTCTTATGGGATTGAAGCGGGAAGATTGGCGGGTTTACCTGCGGTGGTGATTCAACGAGCAAAACAAGTTATGGAACAAATTGAGAAACACAGTAAGATTGCGATGGGTTTGCAAAATCTGGATTGATGTCTCTCGATTGAGTAATTATTATGAACCTAAATTGTTTATAAGAAGAATTCAGAACTCAGGAGTCAGAATTCAGTATGAATTCTGTACGAGTGGGTGATGAATATTGGTTAAAAGCCAATACGGTTCAGTTAAGGCTAGCACTCTTTGTCAAAGTCATTTTTTTTAACGAACCACAGAGGCGCAGAGGACACAGAGAGAGAAGAAAGAGAAGGAAAAAATTGCTTAACTGAACTGTATTGGGTTAAAAGCGAGTGGAATGGTGGGCGAAAAAAATTAAAATATTCTCATTTTAAAACTCTATCCCTTTATGGGTAGAGTATTCTGAATTCTGTATTCTGTATTCTGACTCCTGTTTTATTAATTCTTCTATGACTAAACTTTTGGTTTCTTCAGGTAGATAATCAAAGACTTTTTTTAAAAATTCTGGAGACGCATTTTGAGCAAACCAGTCATCACTAGGATTTTCTTGAATATTCAAAAAATACTTTAACCGTTCTTCTATAGCGTCTTTATCTGGTTTATCTAATTGTCCAATTCTATCTAACCAATTTGCTGATGAGTCTTTGAAGCAATTAGCATCAACAGTACAGATTTGATGAACTAAAGCGTAGGAATTTTTATCAAGACCATTTCTAGTTGTAGAGTTAATTGGATATGTGGTTGGTAAACCCTTAAATGTTGTTTGTGAAGTCAGAGGAATAACGGAAAAGGTTGCTATGTATCCAGATTCATCTTGAAATTGATCGCTTGTCCAAATGATGTAAGGATGTGTTCCTCTGAAAACCCTGCTTGAATTAATATTCTCAGTGCAAGTTTGACATTCTACTTCCCCTGGCTCATCTAAATTATAAATATGGACATGACCAAGTTTGCAACGAAGAGATACCCTATAGGGATTTATGGAATAGATCCAACCTTGTCTAGGTCTTTGTCCAACCACTTCACAATCCTAATTCACTAACTAATTTTTCTCTTTCTGCTTGTAAATTAAGTTTAACTTTTTCTTCTGGTCGATGGGTATTTTTTGCTTCCAGCATTGGAGCAGTGCTATATACATACTCTAGTAACTGATTCAGTTTATCTGCGCCAGCCCACTCTCTCCGAATATTATCCAGCACGAACTTAAGACTTAGAGGTATTTGCAAATCATCTACCTGAGCAGCTTCATTGACAGGTTTAATGTATGTTACATTTTCCTGAGATTCTTGAATAATCTCTTTCCCATTCATTTGATTTAAAGCAGAATCTATACCCTCATTCCAAGGGCCAAATTGATAATAATACCAATCTAGATGAGTCAGCTGCTTTCCTGTCCACTTAACAGAGTAAAGATCAGCTAAATACAAAAACTTGATCAGCTGTGTTTTTGTAATATACCCTTTTGTCGCGTAGACAAAATATTTTATGAGTTTATCCAACATCACCTTTCTCTCTGCTAACTGCCACAAAATAGTCTAATTAATTAACAAACATAAATGTATATAAAGATTCATATAGCGTTTCCTAATCACATGAAGTACATCATAGTCCCCTCTCGAAGAGCGGGGTGGGGTTCCTCAGGCTGACCGCGAACTAATTGCAGGTGTAAAATTAGACGATGAATCATTAATCAAATCAGATTCCTATATGTTAGTATCCTAGCTTAAAGGAGCAGGAGAGTTGCCAAGTAGTTGAAATATTGTTAGCATCTATGGTTAAAATTGCACAAAAGGTTTATTTAGCATCTACTGACAGCTAAAGTTGACCCTTTGCAGGACTCTCATAAACGATGCTGACTGAAATTTTCCCTTTCCGCTTTGAGTTAGACACGATCGCTATCGCCGGAGCGAGTTTGTGGTCATTGGCGCTATATCTAGGTTTATCAAGAGTCAATGAATGGGTAATCGAGCAACTCAATCGCTGGTTTAACTTTGCGGAGCGATCGCTTTACACCAGCCAGTCAGAATTTGAAAAGACTCGTAAAGCCAGAGAATCCCAAAACGCTTTCTACGCTTCTCTGTTCAGCATCGCGCCTTTTTTGGTAGTTGGTGCTTTATTGAACTGGGGTCTAGAAATTAGTTTAGGTGAGAGTTGGGGAATTAGTACAGGTATATTAGCTTGTATCTCCGCCGGCATTTATGAACTTGGGCGAAGAGATGGAGAATCTTCTGATTAAATTCATGCACCTTCAACAATAGCTATTTCCTCATCAGTTAATCCATAGAGTTCATACACTAATTGATTTATTTGTCTATCTGTGGCATTAATTTGTTGTTGAATTCTTTTTTTGGCTGGCGGTGTTTGTGCTTCATTTAGTTGTTTATGGAGTACAAGCATTTGTTCAACAAGTTGAATTATGTGATTATGAATGTTTTTTTCTTGAGAATTGGAAAAATCAATCAATCGAATTGGTAATTGTTCAATAAACTGAGTAAAATAACGAAAAAAGCCTCCTCGCATTGTGGTACTAATATTCTTCAGATAAAAATCTAAAACTTTACTATTGAGTAATCCTAAAATATATTTAATTGATTCTTGAACATTATTCTTAAGTATAATTCCATAACCACTGGTAAATGCATAATTTCCTTTTTCATCCCAAGCAAAAGAAGCTCGATTTGCAATATCAGGGACTAATATTTTTGATTTTTTCATCAATTCTATATTTTTAGGATAAATATAAGCATACCAATCTGAACCTAGCATTTTTCCTTTTTCTCTATTTTCTAAAAATTCTTTATTTTGGATTAGATAATCAAAAGTTTGGGGATAGTTATTACGCAATTTATCTTCCTTAATAAGATGAACATTTCCATTTTTTAGTTCATAAGGAATAATTAATAACTTACTTGAATATAAAAGTTGATACGGCTTTATTTCCTTACCCTGTAAAAACAGAGAAGTTAAATTAGATTCAATTGTAACTATTTTATTTAAAGCTTTAGAATATACCTGGAGCAAATTATCTTCTTGAGAAATAAAATCTACAACATATATTTCATTACCACTTGTTCTAATACCTTGAGAGATATTAGTTTTTAGCTGACTTAAACTGATAAATTTATCATTATTGAATTTTTCAAATAAAATAGAATTTTTACTTTTACCAAAATCCCAACTTTGACTTGTAACAGATTCATCAGTTAGCAGCATTTCTTCTGCATTACCATCAATAACCCATTTTAACAAATCCTTAATTTCAATAAAACTTACCTCTGATTGTTTTGTTTTAGACAAGAAGCACAAACAAGTATAAGTTGAAACCTTTGGAAAAACTTGTTGATCTCCAAAATGAACAATCTTTTTAAGATATTTACCTTCAGAGATTAACCTTCTTAAAGATTCTCCATATTGAGCATTAAAGAACTTATGGGGTAAAATAAAACCTAAATGACCGTCTTTTTTTAATAAATCCAATCCCTTTTCTACAAAAACAACATAAATATCATAATTTCCCTGACTAGCAGAAACATATTGTTTCTTATAAAACTCAACTTCCAGAGAAGCCCATTCTTTTAAAGCTTGAATTCTAATATAAGGAGGATTCCCAATAACCACATCAAATCCCCCTCGTTTCATAATTCCTGAGAAAGCTGATTTCCAGTCAAAAATATTAACTCGATAAGCTATATCTTCATCTAGTAAACTAAGTTGATTTTTTTGATAAAATTCTCCATCTATCAAAGAATTACCACACTGAATATTATTATCTAAATCGGGTAAAGCTCTTTCCTTAAATAAAGTTAACTGTTTCGTAATTGCTTCTCCTGACTCACCCTCTAAAACCTTTAACAACAAAGATAATTTAGAGGTTTCTACCGCTTGCTGATCAATATCCACTCCATAGATATGAGTTAATAAAATGCGCTTTCTTTCAGTTGAAGTTAAACGGAAGTTACCACCCGTAGTTTGATATACTTTATTTTGATCTTTTTTCTTGGGATTTTGAAGATACTGTTCTAAATACCAATCTAATAAAAATTGATAAGCCACAATTAAAAAAGAACCTGAACCACAAGCCGGATCAAGAATTGTGATTTCTTTTATCTTTTCTGGTTTTTTACCCTCTAAAAGTTTACCAATAGTTTGTTTAACAATATAATCAACAATATAACTAGGAGTGTAATAAACACCTCCTGCTTTTCTCACTTCTGGTTTAGCTTCGACAGATGCTTGACGACTTGCTGATAAAGTAATTATTTTACCCAAAAACTGCTCATAAACCTGTCCCAAAATTTCCACCGGAATAACTGAAAACTCATAAGGACTTTCAGGAAGATAGAGTTTTCTGATAATTTGTTTTAAAGTGGTATCATCAATTTTAATATTGAGGCTAAAATCATCTGGCTCATCCCGTCCTTTCTCAGTTTGAAAATGAAACAAGCCAGAATTATAACGATAATCTGCATTCCTAAATAAACGCCCTAATTCTTCATAAATATTTTCTAATCTTAATAAATTAAACAACTGTTCATAAATTTCAATTCCCCGATCTTCGCAGATACGTAAAAAGACAATTCTGTTAATTGTCATTTGCACTGCAAAATTTAACTCCCGTTGGTTAATTTCCAGGTTGCGCCAAGCAATATTAGCAGCTAAATTTTCTCGCCAATTTTCAATTTCCTGTAAAAAAGCTTTATCAACAGTAATCCCTGATTTAACTTTAGTTTCAGCAAATTTTTCTAAGGAACCATTTAACACAGCTTCCTTAGAAAAAACATTATAAATTTCTTCCCATTTTTCCAAATATTCTGTATAGTTAAAATGCTTAATTCTAGCAGTCGATGCTGAATCATTTTTATTCGGCATGATTCGACAATCATAAACGGAAAATTCTTCAAAATCAGTTAGAATGCTCAGGGGTAATTTGGCTGACCATCCATAACGCCTAAGTTGAAAAGCAGCACTAATATTTGTTCCTACATTCACAGCAGGTTTTTTCGCTTCGACAAAAAACTTTCTAGCTCCACCAACACGAAAACTATAATCAGGGGCTTTAGCTTTTTTGGCATCACTAATTTTTAAACTATCTTCGTGAACAACATCTTTATAAATATCAGAAGATTGTTGTTCATTTCTAATATCCCATCCTAACGCTGCAAAAAATGGATCGAGAAATTCAATTCTAGTTTGTGTTTCATTTAAACTACCAGCCCGATATAAATCTATTGAGGAGTGAAAATGATCAATGAGTTTAATAATACTAGATGGTGCGGTCATAATTAATCCTTAAAATGGTTGAATTAAGCGATGAATCGCTCACTACAAACCAATTTTATTTTTCCTTAATTCTCATCTTCAAAATTTATCAATTTCTTCCCTCACCAAAGTTGCTAATTTTTGGGCTGCACCGCTTTCGCCGCGAATATTGCGGAGTTTAGCGCGGATATCAGCCAATTTTTCTGGATGGGCTAATAAGTCTAAAACCATTTCTCCAACTTCTTGTGGCTGGAGTTTGCCTACAAGTTCTGGCACAATCTCTTCCTGTGCCCAGATATTCGGCCATGCTAATAAACCTTTACGTCTGAGGAATACCCAGTTAATCACCTTGGCAAATGTGGAACCCACCCCTGGCAAATTCGCCAATAAACCTGGTAAACCATCCCAAGAACGCATCGCGTCTAGTTGTTGCGTCGGTAACACAACAATCATCGGTATGCCTAAAGCACCGAGTTCAGCAGTGTTTGCCCCTACTGTCGTTATGCAGATACAACACTGTGATAATAAGTCATAAGCAGGGTTTTCTTGGAATAACTCTACAGTTAAGCCTTTCTGTGTTTTTAGTGATGCCTTGCTTTTACCGTCCTCTGGAATAATTAAGGAAGCACCGCTAAAACCAAAAATTTCCACAAAAGGGTTTTTTTGGGAATCGCCAAAACTAGCTAAGGTTTGTAAATCCAGGGTTGGAGCGACAGGAATCACAAATTTAGTTTGGGGTTTCTTGGTGTGGATGTATTCGGCGATCGCTAACATTAAAGGTATCCCTTGGGTTAATTTTGCCGCTTTTGAACCCGGTAAGATACCAATCAAGTCAGTTATTTGTCCTTTATCATTTGTCATTTGTCCTTTGTCAGAGGAATTACTACTAGCTTCTAACATCAAATCTCCCACAACAGTGAATTTGTGGGCATATTTTGGCGAAACACGGGCAGCAACTTGAGCTTTCATCACGCCAAAGCGATCAATCCAGTTATGCCAACGGGCTGACCATTCAGCGTAAATTACTGTGCGATATCCGAGCTTTTTACCTATGACTACAGGGAAAATTTGATCGCCACCGAGAAAAACGACTACACCGCGACTTCTCCAGTCCCAATTCTCAAATGTTTTCCCCGAAAGCAAAAATTGCCAAAAATGCTCTGCTCCCTGAACTCTATCTACTTCTGGGTAAGAAAGAGCGATCGCTGCTTCTTTACCAGTAGCATTTGGGCAAGGTGATAATACCACAGAAATCCTTACTACAGAAGGGTCATCCCCTAGTTGTTGCCGCAACGCCTTTACTACTGGACGCACCCAGGTTGTTACTTCTCCAGGGCCATTGGAGAGAATTAGAATATCTACTTGAGTCATTAGTTAATGGTCAGGAGTTAGGGGGGCGATCGCCACAATGACACAATTACGATGGTTACAGTGCGCCGCAATTGTAATTCTAGCGGTTTTGTGTTTACAGTGAGCGATCGGACTCTGGTCTGTTATTAAACTGATATAATTTGCTCTATGTTTGATAATGTCTGCAAGTTTCTCGCAGAGTCATTTTCCAGCGACTTTGCAACTTGGCTACTCGGTGAACCAATAACTCTCACCGAACTGAGCCCTTCTGAATTATCCCTCGAACCCATCCGCGCCGATGCACTAATTTTGTTGCAGTCGGATGAAATTATCCTCCATCTCGAATTCCAAACCGCACCTAAAGCCGATATTCCCTTTCGGATGAATGATTATCGCTTACGGGCATATCGAAAATTTCCCCATAAGCGAATGCGTCAGGTGGTAATTTATCTAAAACCAACTGATTCTGAGTTAGTTTATCAAACAGAATTTGTTCTAGAAAACAGCCTGCACAGATTTGAAGTCATCCGACTTTGGGAACAGCCAACCGAAGTATTTTTCAATTCTCCGGGTTTGCTACCGTTTGCAGCTTTAAGTCAAACCAACGATCAAACGCGAACTTTAGAAGAAGTTGCTCAAGTTATTGAAGCACTCAACGACACCCGAATCCGCAGTAATATTGCTGCATCAACAGCAGTATTAGCTGGGCTAGTATTAAATAAAGACGTGATTAAAAGAATATTGCGGAGTGATATTATGCGCGAATCTGTAATTTATCAAGATATTCTGCAACAAGGGCTTGCACAAGGATTAGAACAAGGTATTGAACAAGGGCTTGAACAAGGGCTTGAACAGGGTTTAGAACAAGGTTCAGAACAAAAAGCTGAGGAAATTGCAACAAATATGCTCAATGAAGGAATTGCGATCGCATTAATTATCCGCGTTACTGGTTTAACTGTCGAGCAAGTTCAACGATTACAGGCTCAAAGGAACGATAATCAAGCTGAGTGACATAAAGGGCGGGGAACCCCACCCCTACAAATGCATCTGTCGCATTCTTTTTTCAAATTGGTATAATAATCTCCAACCTCTATTATGTAGAAATCGAATACTCTAGGGAACGTGGATTATCGATTCTTTTGGAAGCGTCTAATATTTCTAGCCCGATAATATTTCCATATTTTTATTCTGTTTGCTCATCAAGCATGGTCTGATTTAGGCAGAAAATAAATACTAATTATTTTTATAATTATCTAAATTATTTAATTCATCTTCCAAAGAATCTGGATTTTCCGAAGTAGGAATGCAAACTTTAATACCAATAACTAATTGATTCTTGTCAATATTTATATTAGTTACATTCACAATTGTTTTATCAGGCGATAAATCTAAACCTGGAACCTTTATCGACTGATTTTTATACCCTGCATCATCAAGCCATTCAGAAATATTTCGCCAATTTTCTAACTTTTCATCAGACTTATCCAGCAGACTTTTTACATACCTATATACAGTTGCACAGAGATCAGTTTCTACACCCTTACCATTTTTACCAAGTTTCTCAGCGATTTCAGCCGGACTGAAGCCACAAAGCAAACCTCGTAAGTGTCGCTTTTCCACTGGTGTCAAACGCTTACCTTTGACTGATGACAAATCGGAGTAAAGGGTTTCCAAGTCCCAGCTATTCGCTGCTTGCGTAAAGGGTTCATTGCTGGATGCCATAATCAAATTTTGAATATTGCCTTACATTTCCTGATGTAATCTTACCATTATCCCTGATGGTAGCTAGTGGATAATTAGCTTTTAGTTAAACCATACTGATGTAAGAGCAATAAAAAATACACGTCGCTCAGTAATTAATTAATCAAGTTAAACCTGACGGATCATTAAATTTTGCATGAGAACATGAGAGGAATTAACTGATGTTACCGGATTGGTTATCTAAAGAGTTACCTAAACAGAAAAGCGTTGATGATTTTGTTCCATCCATAATCTTTAATTTCAATAAATGGTTACAAGACTTGTGTAAGGTGCGGGAAGTCGTGTCTGTCATGACCTATGAAAATGCAGTCAAGTATTTTGTGACAGAGCGACCATCCGACCCAGAAGTTAAAAGGGGAGCAATTCTAAAACAACATCACCAACAAGGTTATTATTTAGCTCAAGTTTTTCTTGATAGTTATAATAATGTTCTTTGTGAAGCTAATGGAAAACCCTATGGTCGTCAATTAGTTGCTAGAGAACTTGATGAAGAATTGCGAGATATTTTTGGTAATAAAGATTTAATTATTGTGGAGTAAAAAAGTATGTTTGACCCAATTTCACTTTTGATTGGTGGTGTAATATGTGCAATGGCGGTTTGTGAAATTGTTGAAATTGTCTATTATGCTTACCTTACCTGGAGGAGAATTGTTGATTGGTTTCAATACTATAAATCTCTTGCTATTCAACCTAATAATGTAGCTGCAACTATCAAAACTAAACTAGATAGTGGAGAAAATGCTGTTATTCAGGGTGTTTTTGATAGGAAAACTGGTGATGCTGTAGAAATACGTACTGTTAAGTATGATAAACTCGATTCAGATATTAGGGATGCTCACCGAGGAAGTGAAGTTGTTATTTGGCAATAGAATCAGACACAAGGTTTTAAAAAAAATTGGTATTTGTCAAATGAAAGTATCTCCAAATTTCGTAGTCCAGGGTATCCCCAGTAATGTCCCTAAAGATATTGCTACTGTTTGTCATACTCGACTTTTAACTGCTGTAAATAAATTAGTTGATGAAACAAGTTTAGAGAAAATCAATATCATTATTACGACGGCTTCGGAAGCAAGAAATATAGGTGAAGAAAATTCTACTAAAAAAACCGAAGCTAATAATCAAAAGTCAAATAATAATGATTTGTCAGTTGAAGAACGTGCTGGTAAATATAAAGCCGTACAACCACTATTTGATTTTGAACAGTTAGTCATCACCGAAGAAGTGAAAGATGACCTTTTGCTAGCAGTTGACTTAATTGAGTTAGAGGCTAAGGTTTTTGATGATTGGGGTTTGAGACAAATAGAACCTTTTCCCCGGACTGCATTAAATTTTTACGGTTCACCAGGCACTGGAAAAACTTTATCTGCACATGCAATAGCTTCTAAAATAAAACGACCAATTTTAGCTGCTAGCTATGCTCAAATTGAGAGTATGTATCACGGTGAAGGACCGAAGAATCTGGAGGCAATTTTTCTCGCAGCAGAACGAGATAATGCTTTGCTATTTATTGATGAAGCTGATTCTTTACTTTCCAAGCGACTTACAAATGTAACGCAAGGTTCAGAACAAGCTATCAACTCAATGCGTAGTCAATTATTAATTTGTCTGGAACGATTTAGTGGAGTTGTAATTTTTTGTACGAATCTAGTTGAAAACTATGATAAAGCGTTTGAAACACGGGTGCGTCATGTACATTTTTTAATGCCAGATTTTGCGTGTAGAATAGAAATTTGGAAAAGGCATTTTCCCGCAAAAATGCCACTAGCAGCAGATGTTTGTCCTGAAAGACTCGCTCAAGTTGAAGATGTTTGCGGAAGAGACATCAAAAATGCCGTTATCGATGCTGCAATGAGAGTAGCAAGAAAAGGCAAGCTTTCTGTTGATCTAAGTGATTTACTTAACTCAATTAATAGAATTAAATCAGCGAGAATTAATATTTTGCAATCAGATGATTTATCTCCACAGACAAGAGAAAAAATTAGCCAGCAGTTAAAAGAAGCTCTATCTTAAAAAAAGTTAGAAAGTAAGTAATCTTTTAGCTCATTCTCCTCAAAAAAATCGGGTTCTACTTTTTAGTGTTGAGATTCTCTAAATTTAATCTCAAATAAATCCGGTTTCTCTAGCCAATGCTTTGTGCTGTGCGTAGCTTGCTTCCTCGGAGGATTACGCCAAAGTTCCCTTACCCTAGAAGATTAAGGCTAGACTCACAAAAGCTGCGATCGCACTGTAAAAAATACTTAATCAACCCGCTTATGCGGGTTTTGTTTTGTAAATATATCTTTAAATAACTATTTAACTATTAAATACAATGTTACAGGAAATTTACAAACAAGTGAGCAAATACTTTTATACACAGTAAATAATTACAAAGAAATATTTCGTTTTTTATATCAATTTGTGTCAAATAGAGGATAAAATGCCCAGTGGGTAAGCGTTTTCTGATAGAAAACACATATTGCCGAAAAATAACGAAGTCAACTGTGGCTGATGATGCCGCGAAGAACTTCCAGTAGAGAACACGCATCAAAGGAGCCGAAGAAGCATGTTCACACACGTCAAGTCCACCATTAGACACATTGCGCCAGATAACTTACGCGGACGTAATTTAATCAAGGTGGTCTATGTCGTGCTAGAGTCCCAGTACCAAAGTGCTTTGTCGCAAGCGGTTCGCACGATTAACGCGAACAATCCCGACTTGGCGATTGAAATCAGTGGGTACTTGATTGAGGAACTCCGCGACCCAGAGAACTACAAGGAGTTCAAACGAGAAATTGAGAGTGCGAATATCTTCATCGCTTCCCTCATTTTCATCGAAGACTTAGCACAGAAAGTAGTAGCAGCAGTAGAACCACACCGCGATCGCCTGGATGTTTCTGTTGTCTTTCCTTCGATGCCAGAAGTCATGCGCCTGAGTAAAATGGGCAGCTTTTCTCTGGCACAGTTGGGTCAGTCAAAAAGTGCGATCGCGCAATTCATGCGGAAACGCAAAGAAAAATCCGGCGCGGGTTTCCAAGATGGGATGCTGAAGCTTTTGCGAACACTGCCGCAAGTGCTGAAGTTTCTACCAATGGATAAGGCACAGGATGCCCGAAATTTCATGCTCAGTTTTCAGTATTGGCTAGGTGGTTCTCCAGAAAATCTGGAAAACTTCTTGCTAATGCTAGCTGATAAATACGTATTTAAAGGTTTAGAGAAACAAAATTTTGCACCTTCTACATATCAACAGCCAGTGGTTTATCCCGATTTAGGGATTTGGCATCCTTTGGCTCCCAGTATGTTTGAGGATGTCAGAGAGTACCTAAATTGGTATACAGCTCGTAAGGATATCTCTAACGATCTCAAAGATCCCCTAGCTCCTTGTGTCGGGTTAGTATTGCAACGCACTCACCTAGTTACAGGGGATGATGCCCATTATGTCGCAATGGTGCAGGAGTTGGAAGCATTAGGCGCACGGGTACTACCAGTTTTTGCTGGTGGTTTGGATTTCTCCAAACCTGTGGATGCCTACTTCTACGAACCGATTACCAACATACAGTTAGTAGATGCAGTGATCTCGCTGACTGGTTTTGCTTTAGTGGGTGGCCCAGCTAGACAAGATCATCCCAAAGCAATTGAGTCACTCAAACGCTTAAACCGTCCTTATATGGTGGCGTTACCCTTAGTATTCCAAACCACAGAAGAGTGGATGGATAGCGATTTAGGGTTACATCCGATACAGGTAGCTTTGCAAATTGCGATTCCCGAATTGGATGGGGCAATTGAGCCGATTGTATTATCAGGTAGAGATGGGACTACAGGGAAAGCGATCGCACTGCGCGATCGGGTTGAAGCTGTAGCCGAACGCGCCTTAAAATGGGCTAACCTCCGCCGCAAGCCGAAGCTGGATAAAAAAGTCGCCATCACCGTTTTCAGTTTCCCGCCAGATAAAGGCAACGTCGGAACCGCCGCCTACTTAGATGTATTCGGTTCCATCTACGAGGTAATGAAAGCCCTCAAAAATAATGGCTACGACTTACCAGAATTGCCAGAATCCGCCGAAGCGCTGCTGCAAGAAGTCATCCACGACGCCCAAGCGCAGTACAACAGCCCGGAACTCAACGTTGCTTACAAAATGTCCGTTCCTGAGTATGAGGCGCTAACCCCATACTCTCAACGCCTAGAAGAAAACTGGGGTCCACCTCCTGGACATCTAAACAGCGATGGGCAAAATCTGCTGATTTATGGTAAGCAATTCGGTAACGTCTTCATCGGTGTACAACCGACATTTGGTTACGAAGGCGATCCGATGCGGTTGTTATTTTCCCGTTCTGCTAGTCCACATCACGGTTTTGCTGCCTACTACACTTACCTAGAGCAAGTTTGGAAAGCTGATGCTGTACTGCACTTTGGTACACACGGTTCCTTGGAATTTATGCCAGGTAAACAAATGGGGATGTCTGGTGACTGTTATCCAGATAACTTAATTGGTTCAATTCCTAACCTGTATTACTACGCAGCCAATAATCCTAGTGAGGCGACAATTGCCAAACGTCGGAGTTATGCCGAAACAATTTCCTACTTGACACCGCCGGCAGAAAATGCTGGTTTATATAAAGGTTTGAAGGAACTGAGCGAGTTAATTGCTTCCTACCAAACCTTGAAAGATAGTGGACGCGGTGTTTCCATTGTTAACAGCATCATGGATAAATGCCGGATCGTGAATCTGGATAAGGATATTAACCTGCCAGAAACCGATGCCAAAGAGATGAGTGCTGGCGATCGCGATAATATTGTTGGCAACGTCTACCGCAAGTTGATGGAAATTGAGTCGCGGTTATTGCCTTGTGGTTTGCACGTCATTGGTAAACCTCCAAGTGCAGAAGAAGCGATCGCAACTCTGGTTAATATTGCTAGTCTAGATCGTCAGGAAGAAGGACTTCAAGGCTTACCGGGAATTATCGCTAACAGCATTGGGCGTAACATTGATGATATTTACCAAAATAGCGATCGGGGCATTTTAGAAGATGTCCAGTTATTGCAAGATATCACCTTAGCAACCCGTGCAGCAGTTACCGCCCTTGTCCAAGAGCAAATCGACGCGGAAGGGCGAGTTTCTCTGGTTTCTCGGTTGAATTTCTTCAACATGGGCAAAAAAGAACCTTGGGTAGAATCATTGCATAAAGCAGGTTATCCCAAAGTTGACACAGCCATACTCAAACCCCTATTTGAGTATTTGGAATTCTGCCTCCAGCAAGTTTGTGCCGATAACGAACTAGGGGCATTACTCAGAGGCTTGGAAGGTGAATACATCCTACCTGGCCCTGGTGGCGATCCCATCCGCAACCCGGATGTATTGCCCACAGGTAAGAATATCCATGCACTCGATCCGCAATCCATCCCCACAACAGCAGCAGTACAATCAGCCAAAATCGTTGTAGATAGGCTTTTGGCACGTAACAAAGCCGAAAACGATGGAAAATGGCCAGAAACCATTGCCTGCGTCCTCTGGGGAACCGATAACATCAAAACTTACGGTGAATCCCTAGCGCAAATTATGTGGATGGTGGGCGTGCGTCCAGTTCCCGATGCCTTGGGACGGGTGAACAAGTTGGAATTGATATCTCTAGAAGAGTTGGGACGCCCCAGAATTGATGTGGTAATCAACTGTTCTGGTGTATTCCGGGATTTGTTCATCAACCAAATGAACCTGTTAGACCAAGGTGTGAAGATGGCTGCTGAGGCAGATGAACCCTTAGAAATGAACTTTGTTCGCAAACACGCTTTGCAGCAAGCTGAAGAAATGGGGATTAATCTGCGTCAAGCAGCGACGCGCGTTTTCTCCAATGCTTCTGGTTCCTATTCGTCAAATATCAACTTGGCGGTAGAAAACAGCACTTGGGACAGCGAAGCCGAGTTGCAGGAAATGTATCTCAACCGGAAATCCTTCTCCTTTAATTCCGATAACCCCGGAATCATGGACGAATCCCGGCAGATTTTTGAAAGTACATTGAAAACTGCTGATGCAACTTTCCAAAATCTCGATTCTTCCGAGATTAGCTTAACGGACGTTTCTCATTACTTTGACTCTGATCCTACTAAGCTTGTGGCAAGTCTGCGGGGTGATGGTAAAAAGCCAGCATCTTATATTGCAGATACAACCACAGCTAACGCACAGGTGCGGACATTATCAGAAACCGTGCGTTTGGATGCGCGTACCAAATTGTTAAATCCCAAATGGTACGAGGGGATGTTATCTCACGGTTACGAAGGTGTGCGCGAACTCTCCAAGCGATTGGTAAATACAACGGGTTGGAGTGCGACAGCCGGCGCTGTGGATAACTGGATTTATGAGGATACTAACGAAACCTTCATCAAAGATGAAGAAATGCAGAAGCGGTTGCTGAACCTTAATCCCCATTCTTTCCGCAAGATTGTATCAACTTTGTTGGAAGTGAATGGACGCGGTTATTGGGAGACTAGCGACGAGAATTTAGATCGTCTGCGCGAGTTGTACCAAGAGGTTGAAGACCGGATTGAAGGGATAGAATAATCCCTAATCATAAATGTAGGGACGTTTTATAGAACGTCTCTACATAAAAAACGGTTTTGACAAATTGTATGGAATGCGGGTAAATGAAAATCAAATATATAATTATAGATATGTATGTCTGCTAAAGATGTCTTTCATGAAGTTGTCAAAACAGCTTTAAACAAAGATGGTTGGCAAATTACTCACGATCCACTCACAATGAGCGTGGGAGGAGTTAACCTTTCGATTGATTTAGCCGCCCAAAAGCTGATTGCAGCAGAACGTGAAGGACAAAAAATTGCAGTCGAAGTCAAAAGTTTTTTAGAGAGGTCGTCTGCTATTTCAGAATTTCATACAGCATTAGGACAGTTTATTAATTATAGAGGTGCATTACGACGGCGGCAACCGGAGCGTGTTTTGTATTTAGCAGTACCTTTAACAACTTACAAAACATTTTTTAAACTTGATTTTCCTAAAGAGATGATAGCAGAAAATCAAGTGAAAATGCTTATTTATGATGTAGAACAAGAGGTGATTTTCCAATGGATAAATTAACTCGATATCGCCAGCTTGTACAACAGATATTACATGATTATAGTGAGCAAAAACCAGCTAACGGGAATATAGAAGTTGAAACAATTTTTGATACAGAACGTGACCATTATCAAATAGTTAATGTAGGGTGGGAAGGTCAAGACTGGGTACATAGTTGTATTATTCATATTGATATTAAAGGTGGGAAAATTTGGCTTCAGTGGAATGGTACAGAAGATGATATTGCAGCTAATTTGGTAGCTGCGGGAGTTCCCAAGGAAGACATAGTGTTAGGTTTTCAGTCTCCTTTTATGAGACAGTTTACAGAATATGCAGTGAGTTAGGAGAGATTTTGAGAATCTGCTAGAATAAAACATAAAAACACTAATTAAATGTTGTCCAAATCAGTTGTCGAGTCCGTTGTATGTGATTCTGCAACAAATTGGTCTGATGTATTTGAATTTAGCAACAAAAGTGCTTTTAAACTATCTATTTGGATTGATTTGTTTTGATTCGTTTTTAATCTTCTTTGATTTACTAAATTCTGCTGCTGAAATTCATAGTCTTCATAAATATCAATCCATTCTTGCGGAAAAACTAAAGTACGCCAGTTAATATTAGCCGATGTAGACAATCTTCTTTCTATATTTGCAATATGATAAGATTGCTCATCTTGATGTCTTCCTATAATATATTTTCTCAAAATTTTTAATCTTTCATTATGAGGGTAATGACAATAATACTTTTGTATGTTATTTATCTGAGACAAGGCAGATAAAAGAAGTTGTGTATTGAATATTCTTCCATTCCAACCATGATTTAATAGATATAGATATATATTAGGAATTTGATAATCTACATTTTTTAAAGCTTTTTGTGCTTCTTCCTTAGTTTCGTATGCTTCTAGATATAAAATTGATTTATCAAAGGTATTATTATTTTTGCAATCTATAATTATTACAGGTGTTATAATAACCCCAGATATAACTTTTTGATTCTTATTATTTAATTCGGCAGAATACTGAACTAAATACTTTACTTCGTTTTTTCTAAGTTTTTTGACTGTGCTAATATCAGATGTTATTTCAGAGTTATCAGATTTTTTTCGACTTGAACGATTTCTGATTTGCTCTCTTATTTTAACCAGATCAAATATTTCAGCTAACACATCATAATTAATATTATTTCCTATTTCATCCCATAAGTGTAAATATTTAGATGTATTGCTTAAAAAATCTTTAAGCGTTATTTTTGTACCAGTCCAACCTAAATTAATGAGATGACGATAAGCAAAATCCATTCTTGCTACTGTTCCCGCACATTCGACTCCTAAAAATGTTTGTCTACCACGCGAACAATCATTATTTGTCAATAACCCTCCTCCTGATTTACTCCATGCTTGTTGTTCTACTTTTTCAGCATCTTCTCTAGCTTTGAATGGTAAAGTATATAAAATCCACATCTGTCCTTTTACTGCTTCTTCACGGGTTGACTTGACTTCACCACGATAATGTTGTTGCATTCTTTGGGTTAAATTTGATGTCATTCCCCAATAAATTGCATCTAATTTTTCTAAATATAAACAGTAGATAAAATCAACCGTGCTTACTCTCTTAATTAGTTGTAATTGCTTAAAATATTCACTAAAATCAAGAGAAGATTTAACTTTTATATTTCTAGATAATGGATAATAAGCATCTAGGGAATTTAAGTCAATATCATCTATGCTATCTTCACTAATACTTGTAGTAATATTAGTCTTCTGCTCAGGCTGCAAACTTTCTAGTATGCTAGTTTGTTGATTTAATAAAAGACGTAAACTCTTAGCTTCCTCTTTACCCTTTTCTGTATTTGTTACTACTTCAAAAGTAACGCGCATTCCTTCTGGTAAAGAAACAGGGTAAAAATTATTTGTTGATGATAAGTATTCCCACTCTATCGCTTTTGGATCTTTGTTAATACTCCATTCAGACAGATTAGGTTTTAATTTCTCAGATTCAATAATACTTTCTTCTAACCCTAATCTTTCAGCGAGTTCAGCAATTGTATAACAAGCGTTATCTTTGTGGATATAAACTTCATTACCGTCTTCACGCTTGATAAAACCAAAATTAGTTATCGGATTTCTTCGTTTCTTACCAAAAAACTTAATTACACCTGTTTCTCTCATACAATATATTATTCAAAAATAAACTTTGTGATAATTATCCCAAATCATTATCTATAATTATTTATTGTCCTGATTGTATTTTGCACAATCTAATAATATATTTGTTAACCGTATAATTACGTAAAATCATAAAAAATCGTTAATGAAATTGCCTAGAATGCGATCACTGTTTGGGAGTGTGGGGTGTAATTGTTCTTGGGAAGATTTTGGGAATGCGATCGCACACTCTTTCATAACAGGCGATCGCATTATTTTTGAGGTTTTCTGCAAAGCGTAGGCGTAGCCCGTCGTAGACATCGCTCACTCTTGGACAACAGGCGATCGCTTAGTTTTTGAGGTTTTGTGCAAGGCGATACCTACGGTGAGCTACGCTAACGCACACGCTTCCACAACAGGCGATCGCTTAGTTTTTGAGGTTTTCTGTAAGGCGATACCTACGGTGAGCTACGCTAACGCTCACTCTTGGACAACAGGCGATCGCTTTATTTTTGAGGTTTTCTGCAAAGCGTAGGCGTAGCCCGTCGTAGACATCGCTCACTCTTGCACAACAAGCGATCGCTTTATTTTTGAGGTTTTCTGCAAGGCGATCGCATTTGCTATTTCAGCGACAGCATTTGCTATTTCGGCGACTACATTTGCTATTTCGGTGACAGCATTTGCTATTTCAGCGACAGCATTTGCTATTTCAGCGACAGCATTTGCTATTTCAGCGACAGCATTTGCTATTTCGGCGACTACATTTGCTATTTCAGCGACAGCATTTGCTATTTCGGCGACTACATTTGCTATTTCAGCGACAGCATTTGCTATTTCGGTGACAGCATTTGCTATTTCAGCGACAGCATTTGCTATTTCAGCGACAGCATTTGCTATTTCGGTGACAGCATTTGCTATTTCGGCGATCGCTGTTACATAAATGATTAGGTTCATCCTGAAACAACAGACAAATACAGGTGGATGGATTAGTAAAAATACAGAGAAACTCTCAATATTAACTCTTAATTAAATCTACAAAACTACTCATCTCACGTAGAAAGGCATTCCGCGTCTTATTTTTGAGGTTTTCTGTAAGGCGTGACCGAACAGCCCATCGTAGACATCGCTCTTTGGGAGTGTAATTTTGAGGGGATGGGATATTGAAGTTCTTGGTTAGTTAGTATAATTATAATAACTAAACTTAATATCTAGCCGATATTACTACGAAGGAAAT
This sequence comes from Nostoc sp., assembly GCF_036919575.1. GTDB lineage: Bacteria > Cyanobacteriota > Cyanobacteriia > Cyanobacteriales > Nostocaceae > Nostoc. Next base: position 101,610 of record NZ_JBALBY010000127.1, read on the forward strand.
GCCAGCAAAAGACATTTACCATGATGCTGTTAAAAATGCCTTAATTAAAGATGGCTGGATAATTATAGCTGATCCTTATTTTTTGCAGTATGAAGACGCAGAACTTTATGCTGATTTATTTGTAGAAAAAGCCTTATTAGCAGAACAAGAAGGACGGAAAATAGTTGTAGAAATCAAGAGTTTTATCAGTCCTTCTCCCATGAGAGATTTTGAAAATGCTCTAGGTCAATATATTCTATACCGCGATATTTTACAACTAGCCAGTAAAAACTATAAAATTTATCTAGCAATCAGAGATACAGTATTTGATACTTTCTTTCAAAGAAAATCTATTCAAGCAGTGGTTAAACTTCAGCAAATTGAATTTATTATTTTTAATAATGAAAGGTAGGAAATTACTTTATGGATCAATTAATAGCATATCGAGAGTTAATTAAGCAGGTGCTAACTGAATATGATAATTTATCTCGTCAATCACCTGATAAAAATGCTGAAAATTGCTTAGTGTTTGATGAAAATCACGATCATTATCTCTGGTTAACTGTAGATTGGCAAGGTAGCAAAAGACTTAAATATACTCATGTTCATATTCGGATTAAGAATGAAAAAATTTTCATAGAAGAAGACTGGACAGAAGAGGGAATAGCGACTGAATTAATGAATTTAGGTGTAAATAGCAGCGATATTGTGTTAGCTTTTCAGCCCCCAGATGTGAGAAAATTTACAGAATTTGCAACAGCTTAGTAAATTATTATTCTACCGAGGCGATACCTACGGTGAGCTACGCTAACGCTTTATTTTTGAGGTTTTCTGCAAAGCGATACCTACGGTGAGCGTCTCGTAGAGAAGCTCCGCGAACGCTAACGCACTTTGGGAAATTTTGAAGGTGTAGTGTACCCCAGCTACGCCTACGCTTCTATATTTTCCACGATATCATAATATGATATCATTAAATCTGTGGCTATATTCAACTTAACTGTAATATGGCTGGAATTGTATTGATTAAATGGATCTCAATAACAAACAACGTCAGATTTTAGAGTTAATTTTTACAAATCCTGTACCATCTAATATTCTTTGGAAAGATATTGAAAGTTGATTGATAGCTTTAGGTGCTGATATTACTCAAGGTAGAGGTTCGCGGGTTCGTGTGAAATTAAATGATGTGAAAGCTGTTTTTCACGAACCGCATCCTCAAAATGAGACAGATAAAGGAGCAGTCAAATCTGTTAAATAATTTTTAATTAAGGCAGGAATTGAAATATGATGACTTATAAAGGATACACAGCTAGTATAGAAGTAGATGTAGAAGCGGGAATACTTTTTGGTCAAGTCCTAGATATTAATGACGTGATTACCTTTAAGGCAAAAACTGTAGACGAAGCGCGTCAAGAATTTCAGATTTCTGTTGATGATTATCTTGCTTTCTGTGAAGAACTAGGAGAGGAGCCTGATAAACCATTCTCTGGGAAACTTCCATTCCGCACAACTCCAGAACACCACCGCAAAATATTTATTGCTGCTAAAAAGGCTGGCAAAAGCATAAATGCTTGGATGGATGAAATATTAACTGGTGCTGCGGATAAAGTAATCAATACTTAGAGTCAATCATTCTAAATGTGTTTTTCGCTAAAGTGCATTCGCCTTTGGCATTTTTATGGGAATATTCAAGTTGAAATTTTTCTATGGATGCGTTAACTATCAACTTTGCTCCTGTTCTTCAAATAACAGATGAGCAATTCTTCCAGTTATGTCAGATAAATGAATTAATCAGATTTGAGCGTAATGCTGATGGCACATTGCTACTAATGCCTCTAGTCGGAGGTTTAACTAGCAACCGCAATGCTAATTTAACTGCTAAACTTGGAGTGTGGAATCGTGATGAGTCACTAGGTATAGCTTTTGGTTCTTCGGTTGGGTTTATTTTACCAAATGGGGCAGTTCGTTCGCCTGACGCATCTTGGTTAAGACGTGACAGATGGGATTCTCTCACACAAGAGCAAAAAGAGGGATTTCCGCCTGTATGTCCTGATTTTGTAGTGGAATTGCGTTCTGATACTGATTGTTTAAGAAGGCTACAAAATAAAATGCAAGAGTACCGAGACAACGGTGCTAGATTAGGTTGGTTAATTGATTTAGAAAATCGGCAAGTAGAAATTTATCGCTCTGGTAGAGATATTGAACTACTGCAATCTCCTGCTAGTTTATCAGGAGAAGATATACTACCTGGATTTGTGCTTAATTTTGAAGATATCTGGTGAATTGATTAAAACACGAAGTGCGATGTCTACGACGGGCTATTCGGCGTCGCACACTGTTCCATAACAGGCGATGCCTGCGGCGGGCTGCGCCAACGCTCTTTTGTTAACTATTATTTATCTTTAGGGGAAAATCTCAAAGCTATCGCAGTCCTGAGGTCGATATAATCTAAAATCTCGTTGTCTAAGCTGTTACGTATATAACTTGCACTATCAGGGCGGGCAAGATGCCCACCCTACAATACATATAAAAAAATATTAGTGCAAATTAAACTCCAGCTTGGACTAGTCAAACTTGCCATCAATGCCTACATATTGGACTGCGTTCTGATAAACGTTTCAAATGCACTAATGAAGCATGTTATTGGAGTGGAGATGCCGACTACAACGCTAGCAAGAATATATCTGCTATTGGGGTTGTTTTTGTAAACCAGCCTAGAGGCTCGAACTGTTTATGCTGTGAACTCAGCGTAGATAGTTCAGGGCTACTAAAAGCCTGCATCGACCGCGAAGCGGCGATGTAGGTAGTTTACTCTTAGTGTCTCCCGCGACCCCCTCACCACTCTGCGTCTACGCTCTGTTGGGGAATTAAAACAATTCGCAATTCGCAATAGAGCCTCCGGCACGCTACGCGGTTTTCATGCCCAAAGGGCTGTACGCAATTACGTTTTGTGACGGGGATTTAACTTAGGCTTCAATTCACGCTGCTTGTAGAAACAGGGGACTTAAACCCCCAAAGTTGGTTAAATCATCATAAATCAGTGTATTTCCCTCTCTCACTATAATTCTCTAATTATAAATTCAGTAACATTATTGATATGTAATTCAATTGATAAATTTACTGCCGTGTAAAATTATCGATTTTTCAGATAATTTACTATTTTAAACTACGGCAAACTTATCAATATACGGGTGTTTAGGTGTAGTCAAAGTCCGGTAAAATCATCGGCTTTTGAGGGAATTTATTAATAAAAATTGCGGCAAAATTATTAGTTAAATTAATTTTTTTTATTCCTATACAACTTGAAATCGCGTGCTAGAATTACAGCAAAACTGCCTTATAAATAGTCGGTAAAGTTGATTATAGTTGCTGTGGTAATTGATTTTATCAGGCTTAAGTATGGGGATTTGAAACAAGACTTAATAATTTAAGTCCCAGAGAAAAATCATTGGGGTAAAACTATAAATTATGAAGGACGTTACTAGTTTTTTTAGTACTCTATTTGTTGTTAGCGCTGGACTATATTTACTACCTCATTCGGTAGCCGATGCAGTTACCTTAAGCAATGGCACAATCGCCTTTCTCAAACCACCACGTTTAGTTAGTGCCAGCACTCCATACAGCAATACAAGTGTTCCGAATGCGAGGTACTATTTCACTCTGGAAGTGCCAGCGACGGCTGGGGAACCGTTGCAACAGGTTACTTTTAACCAGATTGAGGGGACTGAAGATATTGAATTCAATGAGAAAGATACTTTTGCTTTTGAAGGCACACGCAATCACCAAGGTTCAAAATTGGCACTCAAAGCGGTAAAAGGCCACGACAAACAACAGACTTTCACAGTAACCTTTGACACTCCTATACAGCCAGGTAAGACGGTTACTATTGGTCTGCAAACTTACTACAATCCTTTTAAAGATGGCGTCTATTTATTTGGCGTTAAGGCTTTTCCCTCTGGTGAGAAAACTGCTGGCCAATTTATCGGCATTGGACGCTTGCAATTTTTTGACGGAAACACGAGTGAAGACAATTAATTTCATCTATTCGACGCAGAATCTGTTATTTTATAGCGTTCCCTAATCTACTGAGGTACAGCTTAACCTCACCCCCAACCCTCCCCGAACTCACGGAGAGGGGTTGGGGGTGAGGTTTTGATTAGTAATATCAATAAATTTTAATAACCTCTTGTTTTTTAGCACAATCTATGTAACTCTCATAAGTATATATTACGGTAACTCGATTGAGTTACCGTATAATTAGTAGCAAATTAGGTGGGTTAGCCAATAAACTCAAAATTTAATGCCAAGCAAACTTTTAGCGTTTATTACAAGGGTTCTTGAAGGAATGGCACTAAGAAAAGCCCAAAGGCTTGTGTAATCTCGTTCCCAGTCTCAAGACTGGGAATGTATTCCGAGAGGCTCTGCCTCTGGTCAAGAAACAGGAGGCGGAGCCTCCCAGAGTGGTTTCCCAGCCTGGAGGCTCTTAACCAGTCTTTATCCAGAAAAACCCTTCACCGAGGAAGGATTGAAACTTTTGGACTCGACGAAACAGTTTCTCGCCGATCAAAAGTTGTTGAAGTCTGACTTTTACTGCAAACATAAACACTTCAAACTAAAAATTAGGTGATGCTCCTTGTTAGTCACTATATATACTAAAACCAAATATTTAATAGTCATTCAAATCGGGGTGATAGGAATCATATCTAAAGATATTTTGAAGTTTTTAAATGCCAAGCGAGCATCTCAATCAGGCTTAGAAGTAAAAGTTGTTACTTTTAACATTGAGCTTTCATGAATAATGCTATAAAGGAACTCAAAATCAATTTAGTACGATTAAACCTAGTTTCCTTAAGGACACTCTTATTAACAATCAGTATCAGGGGCGAATAGTACCTGTATTTTCAAGACGGCGGAATAATGAAGGATGAGAATTTTGCTACTTCATCTTTCAGAAATTAGGATTTACTAAACTGAAACTGTGACATTACTGGAGAAGAAAGCAATGTTTTTCGGACAAAATGAAAAAGAATTATTTTGTGGAGAATTTTGGTCAATTTGGCAAAACAATAAATTACCAGATCATCTACAGTTATTAGTGGATCAAGAACTAGGAAAACGCGATATCTGGGAACTTCAGACCCAAGAGCCTGATAATCAGCCTATTCATCCAAGTCTTAATGAGGATTCTAGTCATTCAACGAAAATCGGCTATTCCTCCCATCCCTTCAAGGGGTGGGAGGAATAGCCGCCCGCCGATTTAGTCATTAGTCATTAGTCATTGGTCATTGGTACTAATGACTAATGACTAATGACTAATGACTTCGATTTGCCCCCGGCTTGAAGCCGGGGGATGAGTTAACAAGTATTTAACAACGGAGGTAGGTTGTGGCAGTGAAACGGCGTTTGTACCTTGGGATTCTTTTTGTTGGCTGTGGCGTTTATCGCTCATTTAAGTGTACGTAAGAAAAAATTTACAGCCGTTTAATGCAAATTCGTCCACAATTTCTTTTACCTAGCAAGCGAAGGAATCAATATTAATGGCACATCTGTTTGAACCATTCAAGATTCGTGAAGTTACCTTTCGCAACCGCATCGCCGTTTCACCCATGTGTCAATATTCCAGTACAAATGGATATGCTAATGATTGGCACGTTATTCATCTGGCTTCTCGCGCAGTTGGCGGTGCAGGTATAGTGCTAACAGAAGCAGCAGCTGTAGAGTCGCGTGGGCGCATTAGCCCCCAAGATTTAGGAATCTGGTCAGATGCACACATAGAAACTTTGGCCAAAACTGTGGCATTGATTCATAACTTTGGCGCTGTTGCAGGTATTCAACTTGCTCATGCAGGTAGAAAGGCCAGCACTGCCAAACCGAGTAAGGGAGGAAAAGTGCTGGATGAATCTCAGGAAGGTTGGCGTCCCTTGGTTTCGAGTAGTGCGATCGCTTTCAGCAAAGATAGCCCAATTCCAGAAGCTCTCAGTCTTGAGGGAATTCAACAAGTTATTAACGCCTTTGTCGAAGCTGCTAAACGTTCTCTGCAAGCTGGCTTTAAGGTAGTGGAAATTCATGCTGCCCACGGTTATCTACTGCACCAGTTTCTCTCACCCCTTTCTAACCAACGGCAAGATGATTATGGTGGCAGCTTTGAAAACCGGACTCGTCTGCTTAGAGAAGTTGTTCAAGCAGTCCGAGAAGTTTGGCCCCAGACAAATCCCCTCTGGGTGCGTATTTCTGCCACCGATTGGGTAGATAAGGGTTGGGACATTGAGCAAAGTATCGCTTTAAGTGACAAACTCAAGTCTCTAGGGGTTGATCTCATCGATACTTCATCGGGAGGTATTATACCTGGCATCAATATACCAATTAAACCTGGTTATCAGACTCAGTTTGCCGAACGCATCCGCCGCGAAGCCAATATTCATACAGGAGCGGTGGGCTTAATTACATCTCCTGAACAAGCTGACGAGATTATTCGCACAGAAGTAGCTGATATAGTGCTGTTGGGACGTGAACTACTCCGCAATCCTTACTGGCCGCATCTGGCAGCTAAACAACTGGGACACGATAAACTCTGGCCTGTTCAATACGACCGAGCTTGGCTGTGATCTCACCTGTGTTTAATTGAGCATCAACCACTTCAAACCCTTGCTGCTTGGCGGTAGGGGTTGTGGGTTGATTTGCAAGAATTGTGGGTATTCGACCAGACATGGTATGATACGTAGTCTAATGATACTGCTGCTATTTTTTTGTTCTAATAGTAAGCATACAAACTTTCTGTCTGACTAACATTAAGCTTTGCTAATACTGTTTTCATCAAAAAAATTAGTAGCTCTAGCCCTTGAAATTGAGCGATAAATCACTCACTACGAACCACTAGTTCATATTTTCAAGTGAAGTCTATTTTGACAAAACAGGGAAACGCTCATGCTACCAAGTAATAGAGAAAACTTCCAAAAAGACAAACTAAAGTTTGTTTCTTTTGAACTTCCGTCTGCGCTTAAATCCGTGAATTTCTCTTGTTTCGTTATCGGAGAAAGCTTATCTTTTTTTGGGTCTTGGATGACTCAAATTGCTTTAGTATGGTTAGTTTATCAATTAACTAATTCGGCTGTATTAGTTGGTGTGGCTGGATTTACAAATCAAGCTACGGGTTTGATTATTACACCTTTGGTAGGAGTCTTGCTAGATCGCTGGAATTTACGATATGTCCTATTAACTACTCAGCTAGTATCTATTGTGCTATCTTCTACCCTAACTTTTCTAACTCTTAGTGGTAACATCAATGTTGTATGGATTATTGCCATTGGCACGCTTCAGGGAACGGTAAAAGCTTTCGATTTACCAGCCCGTCAGGTAATTATTCCTAGACTTTTGGATAAGAAATCAGATACTTATAGTGCGATGGCTTCCCATTCATTTTTGATTAATACAGCGAAGTTTGTTAGTCCGATGATTGCGGGTTTACTGATTGCTCGATCTGGTGCAGCTTCCTGTTTTTTAGTAGATAGTATTAGTTATCTACCATTTGTATCTGCAATCTTAACTGTCAAAATCAACCCAGTTATAAATATTTTATCTACTCAAAAATCAGAAATTTGGAAAAACCTTAAAGAAGGGTTTGTTTACGCATACGAATTTTTGCCAATTAAATATTTATTATTCTTGCAAATCGTTATCTGTTTTATGGGAATGACTCACGTCAATTTAGTCCCCATTTTTGCCCAAGAGGTTTTGAAAGGTAACGCTGAAACTATGGGTTTTTTGATGACAGCTTCGGCTCTTGGTTCTATAGTTTCAGGCATTTATCTGATCTCTAGAAAAAATGTTATAGGATTGGGAAAGATTATAGCAAGTTCTGCCGCAATTCTAGGTTTAGGTTTAATAGTTTTTTCTCGCTCAACCAATTTAGAGATTTGTCTAGTATTCATGTTTATCATCGGCATGAATAATAGTCTAACTTTGGCTTCAATTAATAACTTTATGCAATCAATTCTTCTTGAGGAAGATAAAAGAGGTAGAGTAACTAGTATATTTACAACTGGTTTCTTAGGAATCCTGCCTTTTGGCAATTTATTTTTTGGAGCATTAGCAGGTAATCTGGGTGTTACTAATGCTTTATTATTTGGCGGTATTTGTTGCATTTTAGGAGCATATTTCTTTAGTAGACAACTGCCCCAAATAAGAAAGATAGTACATCCAATTTATGCAGAGTTGGGCTTACTTCCACAGTCAACTGTTTAACCGAGTACCGCGGGTTTAAGTCCCCCGGTTCAAAATCGCGCAAGTTTTGGGTCGGGGTCTGTCTTGAGAAATCGCTCCTCTTGGGCAAAGCCCAAGACCGCGTTTCTCGCTAAATCCCCGTCACAAAAGTACAGACGCGATTAATCGCGTCTCTACGAATTACGAATTACGAATTACGAATTACGAATTATTTAACTACGTTTCATACCCCATTTTTGCACTGTTCTGATTTCAATTAATCGAAAAATATAATCGACAGCTAAACCCAAAATTGCAATCACCACTAATCCGGCAAATACGCGATCGGTTTGCAGGAAGTAGCGACTGTTATTAATCTGCCATCCCAAACCGCTAGTAGCACCCCCTGAACCAAACACTAACTCAGATGCAATCACGGTGCGCCAACCAAAAGCCCAAGCAGTTCTCAAGCCTGTTAAGATGTGAGGCAATGCAGCAGGGAGCATAATTTCTCGAATCAGTCTAAAACCATCTAGACCCAGGTTTTTCCCCACCATCAGAAGCGTTAGGTTGATGGTACTGAGTCCCATTTCTGTATTCAGGGCAATCGGCCAAGTTGTAGCATGGGCAGTAACTACGATCAGAGAAACAGAAGTGAACCCAAACCAAATTATCACTAGGGGTAAAATAGCGATCGCAGGTAAGGGATTCAGCATCGAACTCAGCACAATTAGCAAATCTTGACCAAAACGAGAAACTTTGGCGAAAGCTGCTAAAGACGTACCCAGAATCACACCCAAGACCATACCAGTACATAACACGGACAAAGTGCTAAGTGTTGCTTGCAGCAGTTTTTGACTCAATAAATCTTGCCACAGTACTTCTAGGACTGCTATTGGGCCAGGAATCAGTAAGGCGGGAACTTGGGAAACCGATACATACAATTGCCAAAAAATCAATAGACCACAAAAAATTACTCCGCGCCTAAAAGTACTACTGGCTTGGAGTGAAGCATATAACTTCTCAAATTTATGGGAATTTGCTGTTGTTCGAGTCACAAATCTCATACTCGAAAAGCCTCACGACGGGAATCATTGCCGAGTAAACTTTCTAAATAGGCAGCAACTTCGACAAACTTATTAGTGTTGATCTCATTAATCTCTGCGGTATCAACAATTTCTTTGACAGTTCCTGGTACTGGTGTCATCACTAAAACTCGATGTCCCAGGTAAACAGCTTCTTGTATGGAATGGGTGATTAAAATGATTGTCAACCCTGTATTCTGCCAAATAGTATTGAGTTCGTATTGCAGTTGAGTCCGTGTTAGCGCATCCAAAGCGCCAAAAGGCTCATCCATCAGGAGAACTTGAGGTTTTACAGCCAAAGCGCGGGCGATCGCTACCCGTTGTTTCATCCCGCCTGATAACTGATGGGGATACTTATTGACAGCTGCTGAGACTCCCACCAAATCGAGATATCTTACAGCTTCAGCAATGGCAGCTTTCCCAGCAGCTTTACCTGTAGTTTCAAGGGCATAAACAACGTTTTGCACCACAGTCTGCCAAGGTAGGAGTTGTTCAAAATCTTGAAAGACAACGATCCGATCTGGGCTGGGAACAGAGATGCGTTTACCTGCCATCAATAATTCTCCGCTACTGATAGACTGAAAACCAGCGATCGCCTTTAACAGCGTACTCTTTCCACAACCCGATGGCCCAATAATTACAAACTTTTCTCCTGGTTTGACAGCAAAGCTAACATCTTCCACAGCCGAAAATTTATTCTTACCTTCGCTGTAGCTAATGTGTACATTTTTTGCTACTATCAACGATTCTAAATTCACCATGAATTTAACCAATTATGTGGGTTTAAGTCCCCCGCAACGCCAACGCACTGGCTTGACTTTGCGCTAAATCCCCGTTACAAAACTGTACTTCCGACTTCCGACTTCCGACTTCCGACTTCTTTAATCTCCCCCAGCACCTTTAAGCGGCGGTAAAATCAATTCATTAATTGATTTGGGCTGCTTGTTTAACATCCCGATTTCATGCATAAATGCCCCACATTTGAGGAAGGCTCTTGGCTCAATCCCGTATGCCACCGCCTTATTCGTGAGCCACTTTTTATATTGCTCCTGTGAGACTTTTCCACCATCTATTTCTGAGAGAATTTTGGCCGCTTCATCAGGTTTTTCATTCACGAGTTTAGTAGCATCTACAATTGCGGTATACAAAGCTTTACCAAACTCAGGATATTGATTGTAGAATTTTTCAGTCGTAAATGCACTTGCTATGCTAGTCTTACCAAAAATATCAGAACTTTTAATAATTACCCTACCACCTTTTTCAACTTCCTGAAATTCAAAAGGTGGCGTTGTAAAATGTGCATCAATTTGACCGGTTAACAGAGACTGCAACCCTAGAGGGTGAGCAATCACTTGCAGGTTTTGATCAAGTGCTGTGGGATTTCCTAAGTCTTTTTGTGCCACCTTCCGCAGTACAATTGCCTGTACCCCATCTAGAGATGGTACACCAATTTTCATTCCTGGCTTGAAATCTTTGAGACTTTTGATGTTGGGGTTTTTCGTGATTAGCCAAAACTCACTATAGTTAAGTGAAGCTAATATTTTCCAGCCCACACCTTTATCCCAACCTACGAGAAACGACCCTGGTCCACCTGCACCAACTTGTATTTGATTAGCGATAATTCCGTCTCTAATAGCTCCACCATTCGATAATTCTTTCCATTCAAATTGTGTCTTGGGAAATTGTTTTTCTAAAATTTGCTGCTGCTTAACGATAAGTAGATTAGCGTAATTAATTCCAGGTTGATAAGCAATTGTTACTTTTTCTGGTGTTTGTGATGCAGTTTGATTACCAGAAGCACAAGCTACAAATACAAACGTCAATAGTGCTAATCCAATCAAGAAACCCCACGTTCTAAATCTCTTGAATATCATCATTTTTTCCCTTTTGTAAGAGATTTATGTTATTTTCTAAATTTAACGAAAGTATCACACAGCTAGCAGCAAAAAACAAGGTCTTTTCAAGCTAGACTCTCACAGACGGTTCGCCCACAACCAGGGCATCAAAATTTCTCCCCCCACTCCCCATCTTGCATTGCCGTAATTTCCCCAGGGCTTTCACAATCTTGGTAAGTTTTTTGTAAAAACCTCTTGATTTTCATCGCCAGTTGTGAGAAAGTCTGATTTAACATCTATAAAATACGGTAAATCGATAGAATTACCGTATTTTATAGTTTGAGTGGAAGTAAGCGGTGGTTTTAGCTGTGCTTTAACCCCGGCAAGATGCTATCAGACTGATTACAACTACAGATGTCTAACAGCCATGTGATCAAGGCATCATACCAGCACTAAATACCTACATGACTTTCAGGAGAATCACCTCCTGTGGAAGTTACCTTGCACAAATTTCATCCCAAATCCGGTGAGATTACCCTGTTTCTCTGGAGCTGGATGTCTCGTGTGTGGCGCAAAGTTGCCTTGTAACTTTTAGCTGCTCATGTACTCGCTCATGACTAGATTTTTGGATTATTTTTTGTCACTGGAGAACATCTCATGCAAGTAGATCCTAATTCTGATCAAGGTTTCGAGCAAAATGCTCAGGCTAATAACGAAATAGATAAACTGAAACAACCCCGTGTAGCTAGCAAACGTTTTTTTGGTACTCACGCCAGTAGACGCTCATTTCTCGGTCGCGCTGGTTTGTTTAGTGCCGCTAGCGTTGTTGCAGGCGTTTTAGGTTCACCTTTCTCCTCAAAAAAGGGAGAAGATATTGTACAAGCCCAAAACATCAACAGGCTCCCTAATCGACCTTTCGACTACAAGAGCTTTGTTAATAGAGCTTATCGAGTACGTGTTGAAGCAGCCAGACTTCAACAGAGTGTTCCGATTCCGCCGCATCCGACCAACGGGGATGAGGCGAAGTATGCTAACAAAATTGCGACGGATACACGAGGATTACCCCATAACAAGCTGGGCGAAGTGGATCTGAAGGCTTATCAATCTTTTATTAATGCGTTGAACTCCGAAGATCCCAATGAGTATGAAAAGATCATCCTGGGTGGCAAACGGAAGCTGCTACAACCGCTCGGTCCATTAGCGGTTAGCTTGAGTGGGCTGAATGCGGCCCAATTGACAATTCCAGTGCCACCTACCCTCGATAGTGCAGAGCAGGCGGCTGAATTCCTCGAAATTGCTTGGCAACAACTGTTGCAGGATATACCCTTTAGCGAGTTCCGCAATAATACAACTAACCCGCTGATTGTGGCAGCAGTTCAGGATCTGAATCGGTTGTCAGCATTCAAAGGGCCTAAACAGAACGGACGGGTTACACCAGAACTCCTATTTCGAGGCACCGCGATTTACGTTAATGCCTCTGGTGCAACGATTTACTACACGTTACCAGGGGTAGATGTGGGACCATACGTCTCCCAGTTTTTACTGCGTCCTGTGCCCGCAGGAACACAAAGTTATCTTCAGCTTAACCGTGTTCCCCTAGCTATTCCCGAAAACAGTTTTCAAACCAACTATAACGAGTGGTTGCTGGTGCAAAATGGTGGCGATTCTGGTCGAACGATTAAGTTTGACCCAACCCCTCGCTACTTTATCAACGGGCGCGACCAGTCAGAGATTGCCCACACGGCACCACCCGTCTATACAAATGCTGCTCTAATTCTACTCGCCAAGCCAGCCATTGATAACCTCCTAGCTGGTGGCGTTGGCTCACCTTACAATCCCGGTAATCCTTATAACAACTCGAAGACCCAAGCGAGTGGTTCTGCGACATTTGGTCCAGGGTATTCACAATCTATCATCGCTTGGGTTAGTCCACATGCAATCAGAGCAGCTTATTGGCAGAAGTACTATGTTCACCGTCGTCTGCGAGCAGAGGCTTATGGTGGGTTGGTTCACAACAACAAGGTGAATAAAACAAACTATCCGATTCACCCCGATGTTTTCAAGTCAGAAGCACTTGATCGCTTCTTCAGCAAAAACAAATCTTATCTGCTACCGCAAGCTTTTCCTGAAGGGGCACCATTCCACTCTTCTTATCCAGGGGGCGCTTCGGTGTCCGCAGGTGCCAGTGTCACGATTTTGAAAGCACTATTTGATGAGAATTATGTGATTCCGAATCCGGTGGTACCCAATCCCAAAGATCCCACCCAGTTGATTCCCTATCAAGGCCCAGTGCTGACCGTGGGCGGCGAATTGAACAAACTGGCGGCAAATATTGGCTTGGGTCGTGATAGTGCTGGGATTCACTGGCGCACAGATGCAGCAGCGTCGTTGGCCCTTGGCGAAGCGATCGCCATCAGCATTCTTAAGGATGAAAAGCTAACGTTCCGCGAAAAATTTGAAGGTTTCACATTCACCAAATTTAATGGTACAAGAGTCACCATTTGAAGTGATTATAAGTTGATGTGCAGCTAAATTGTATAACACGAAAACCCAAAAATATTGTAGTGCGGGCCGAAAAGCCCGCGTCCAATATACAAATTAAATACGCAACAGCTGATCATGCCTAATCTTCGGAAATTTTACTTGCGATGCCTGCGGCGGGCTGCGCCTACGCACTTTCTACTCTTAGGCATAGTTTTAGCGATCGCACTCTTCATCTACGCACCACAACCGCCTAACGCAAAAAGTACAGTATCAGCACTAGAAACATCACAGGACATAGAACTAGCGAAAAAAGTAGGCAAAGAAATTATTGCTGCTTGTCCCATTGTCACAGATGTTAAAAATTTAGCTGCCTACGACTCATGCGCCCAAAAACTCTCTAAGCTAAAAACCCTCCGGGACACTATGAACGCACCATTTTTATGGGGCGCTCAAAGTAAAGTTGGCAACTATAATATCAAAGATAGTCAAACAACTGAATTTGATCCCTTGGTTTGGCGTCGCATTTACCTGGCTACCTTTATGTTCAAAGGTGAACCCCAGATTGAACAGGTAAACAACTTAATTGTCATCCACCTTCCGATTCAGTTCCGCAACCAGTTTGATATTGGTGCTTATCCTTATCCATTCTGGCACTCATCGAAAAAGTGGGATTCCTACCAGCAAAGTACTGAATTACTTGTGTTTCTGGAGCAAGGAAAGCTTAAAGGAGCGCTGCGTTCAGCTGTGGTTGATCCACAACGCCCGAAGGTAAACCATGCATGGGACGGTAAGTGGATTTGGACTGATGCTCATGGCAAGCAGCCCTATGTGACACTCTATACCCGTTTATTTTCTCCATCGAACCCACACGTCGCCAAAGTTGATGCTGCTTATCGTGCATTTGAGGCCAAGCTGCGGCAGAATGCTTGTGTTGTCTGCCACAGTCCTGACAACGCCAGCAAGCAGAATCCCCTATTAATCCTGAGTTATCCCAATCAGGCACTCTCTTTACGGCATGAAACTGTGCGCCAAATCAAAGAGAAACGGATGCCTCCTCCGGCTGGTATTTTTGATGATCAAGAGCGACAACAGCTGATTCAACTCGCCCAGGCATTTGCCCAAGCAGGTGACAAGGCTCTAGCTTACGAAGGTGAAAAAATAACTTCTGGAAAAAACTATTGAAGAAGAATCCAGAATCCAGAATCCAGAATCCAGAATTCAGAATCAATACTTCGGCAGAGCTACGTAACCATCAGTCGGGGATTGGGACCCGCGACTTTCTTGTTGACCACAAAACTAGAATTTTTGGTGGGGGTGCAAAAACGCCGATTATTCATCCGCTTTTTCGTTCAGAATTCCCAACTGAATTCTGACTCCTGACTCCTGAATTCTGTTCGATAAGCTGTTCCACATTTAAGAAAGCATATCTTGAGCGGGCGAGACGCCCACCCCACAAGAAATGTATAATTTCAGATTATGCAAACTAGATGTGGTTTAGCTTACTAACAAAAGTAGTTGTGTGTCTTGGCGTTTTCAGAGGCGATCGCAACTCCTAAACTGCTTAATTTTGAGAAAAGCGATCGCCATCACAGCATTCTTTATCCGAAATTCTTAATCTAATAATTATTATCTCCGGTTACACGATTGAGATACAGTAGTTTATAAGTTAGCTTTTGCAAAGTAATCCTTGTAGCTGTTCAATGCTCTGGGAAACCAATGGTCAAAGATTTATCTGGACTCGAAATTTCTACCGATTCATCAGCAGCAGTAGATGCCATCGATCGCTTTGTCGATGAGTTATTGGGCGTTGGTAACGATGCCCAAGTTATTCTCAAAGCAGTTGAAGCTGATCCGGCTTGTGCGATCGGCAGTATCACAAAGCCTTGAATGTCTTAGAAAAGCGGAATGCTGCCCGTAGTAATATTCCCGTGATTCACAGGGAATTAGCTAATACCTACAGCTAGCTAGGACACATTAATGAAGCACATCGAGCTTGTCAACTTGCATTACAGCAGAAATCATGTATTTGAACCACATCTGTCGTAGGGGCAATTCATGAATTGCCCCTACCGCGTGGTCTATTTACCTGAAAATAGCTGTAAAACTTTCACAACGTTATCAAAAAGTAGAGCAAACAGTATGACGACATACGTAAATCTGGGAAAAAGTGGACTGAAAGTATCACGCCTGGCTCTAGGTACTATGACTTATGGTTCTCGTAAATTGCGAGAATGGGTGTTGGAAGAAGAAGAGAGTCGCCCGTTTATTCAACTAGCTTTGGAATTGGGGATAAACTTCTTTGACACCGCCGATGTTTACTCTTTAGGTGCCAGCGAAGAAATTTTGGGACGGGCGCTTAAGGATTTTGCAAAAAGAGATCAGGTCGTCATTGCTACCAAAGTCTTTAGTAAAATCGGTGATGGCCCCAATGATCGCGGACTGTCTCGCAAACATATTTTTGACAGCATTGATGCCTCATTACGGCGGCTACAAACAGATTACGTTGATTTGTACCAAATTCACCGTTGGGACTACGAGACACCAATTGAGGAAACCCTAGAGGCGCTGCATGATGTAGTCAAATCAGGTAAAGTTCGTTACTTGGGAATCTCAAGTGTTTACGCATGGCAGTTCGCCAAAGCTCTTTACACGGCTGACAAACACGGCTGGACTCGCTTTATATCTATTCAAAACCATTACAACTTAGTTTATCGAGAAGAAGAGAGAGAGGTGATACCCTTATCTCTAGATCAAGGAATTGGGATTATTCCTTGGAGTCCCTTAGCGCGGGGCTTTCTGGCAGGGAATCGCAGCAAGGAAAGCTATGGCGAGACACTACGGGCTAAAACTGATGAATTTGCTCACAATCTCTACTATCAAGATTCCGATTTCCAAATAGTCGATCGCGTTGTAGAATTAGCCCAAAAACGCGGTGTTAAACCAACACAAATCGCCCTAGCTTGGTTGTTGCATCAACCGGGTGTGACGGCTCCAATTGTTGGTGCTAGTAAGATAGAGCATCTCAAAGAAGCAGTAGAGGCTGTGGATTTGAAGCTTTCCGATGAAGAGCGCAAATTCCTTGAAGAACCTTACACACCTCATCCCATCTTAGGACATCAGTACCCAACCGCCTCCACCAGTCGTTCATAGCAATATCTGGGGACTGGGGAAGAAGCAAGGGAACAGGGGAGCAGAGTTTTCCCCTGTGTCTGTTTCCAATCCCTCATCTTACTTTTGAGATCATGTGGGAAAATCATCAAGTAACCTAACCGTTATATAAAACTTATCTTAAATCTGATGTAATTGGTAATTAATTGTGACTATAGACGATAAAGTTATTATCCGTTCAGTAGCCAGTGAAACAGAACTTAGTGAGATGTATTATGTACGTTGGCTTGTTCTCCGAAAACCTTTAGAAATGGCTCAAGGTACCGAGCAAGATAATCATGAAAAAGATTCCTTTCATTTGCTAGCAATTGTTAATGAACGAATTGTTGGTTCAGCCAGGCTACAGGAAGTATCTGGAGAATTAGGACTTATCTCTTATGTCGCAGTCTTACCAGAATTTTGTAACCAAAAAATAGGTTCGAGACTTATTGAAAAATTGATAGAAAAAGCTCAACAAAATAAGTTAAAAATTCTAAAATTGAGGGCACGAACTACGGCATTAAAATTCTATAAAAGATTTGGATTTCAGGAGACAAGTCAAGTATTTGAATACCTGGGTATTCCTCATATAACTATGGAAATGAAGCTTTGAATAAAGAATTTTTAGGTTTTGTCTCTTTACAAAAATTGGGGTATATTTTTAGCTGTCTGTGCTTGGATCAACAAAAATAATTCCCTCTAATATCAGGTATCCAGTAATATTCCACATTCGATTGACCATTGATTTTGTTTATTGACAGTTTGCCCGCTTTGAAACCATGTCGTTCGTAAAAAGCACAAGCTCGGTTATTCGCTTGTAATGTGTGAAGCTCTAAACCTTGGGGACAAATTGCTTTAGATTTATCAAGTAATGCTGAACCAATACCCTGATTTTGGTAAGTCGCATCTACAAACAGCTGGCTTAACCATTGTTCCTGTTTGATGACTACAACAAAACCGACAATCTGATTTTCAACTTCAGCCAGCCAAACATCCCCGCGTGCAGCGAGGTCATCACGAAATCGAGCTTTCCATAAGGAATATGGCTGTGGATGTTTAATATCAGAAAATGTTTCATGCCAAGTTCGATACCACAGCTGAACGGCATCTTCTAAATCATCTAATTGATAGGAACGAATCATCACCACGATATGGCAAGTTAGTTTTAAAGTACTACTTTAAAGTTTGCAGATCGTTTACTTAGTAGGCATAGAGATTTCCCAAATTCCTTGATTTCCACCATATTCCAGAACATAAATCTTATTGCCGATAATCTCATCATCAATGGGATTACTAAAACCTTGGACAATGCGCGTGGCATTAAGTTTATAGTTGGTAGTTCCTACTTTAGTTAACTTTAAATGCAGTAGGTCTTGACCGGCATCTTTAAAAGGGCCTGGTATTGTATCGCCAGTAGGGTCGCCTATCGTCCAACTCAACATGAATCCATCTCTCTTAAATTCTGGACTCATTACTCCTTGTGTATCAAAAACTAAGCCCAAAGGAGAACGGTGTGACGTAAAAGTACTCACACTTTGCCCAAGAACACTGGCGTCTTTGATTTTGCCATCTAGAGGATCGCGGTAATTGTCTGCGTCCGGCCCAAAATTAGGAATTGGTTCAATTAAGTTAGTAGGCCGAATAGGAAAGGTTGGATCGTTACGAAAGTAGCCTTTTGTGACTGCGCCAAATAAGGGGTTTAACAAACGGTCAGTAGCAGGATTATAATTGGGGAATTGTTGGGGATTGTCTGTCCCACCAATACGCCAGGGAAAGCCGTAATTACCACCTAAACGTAGCCAATTTAATTCTTCTGACATGTCGCGATCGGGGCCATTATCTGCGCCAAATAAATCCCCATTGGGTGCAAAAGCCATATCGAAAGTATTACGTGTTCCTTCTGCAAAAATATAGCCAGATGTCTTTAAGGTTGCTCGATTGTTTGCCAGAAAGAGATTTTTGCCATTAGTAGGAAGACGGAGTATACAGGCGGTTAATCCGACTTCACGAGTATTGGGATATTCACCATTAACAGACTGAACCTCACCATGATCGGTACGAGAACCGCTATTCACATAGATAAAGTTACCATCCGGGCTAACAACCACGCCGTTGAAGCGATGGTCGTAGGCTGTTTTGCTTTTGGGATAGCCTGCACTCTTAGCTAAGATAGACCAGATACGTTGTCCTGTACTCGAATTAATTACGCCTTTAACAATAATAGCTTTCGTCTGGCTATTCCCAACGTCTGCATTGCCAACCAAATAAATTGTCCCGTTAGGGCCAATGGCCATTCCTTCAGTCTCAGCTAGACTATGATTACTAGAATTGTAGAGACGCGTACTAGTAGAAGCGGCTAAATTGACTTGATAAATCTCACCATTTTGTTTGAGGTAATAGAGGGTATTGTTTCGTGGATCTTTTGCAATCCGAACAGAAGGTGAGACTGATAACGTATTGATAATGTTGCGAATCTTAATATCAGGACGCAGGGCTTGAGGTGCAGCATTTACTTCAGTAATGCCATGATTTAATAGAACTATTGTAAATAACAGTGTTTTGGCAGCGAAAAAGCAGGTTTTTAGAGCGAACCTACCAATAAATCTGCATTGAACTTGGTTGGATGATTTAGTGTTATTCATTATTTCCTTAGTTCGGCCTCAGTCAAAGAACTGCTAGATAAGTTCAATTTGGATTACTTAAACCTGTAAGTTTAAATACAGATGCTTTTATTAACCTAACTAATACTACTTAGACAATATTAATTATTGATTTGGTTAGTTGATTATGCAAGGTCAAAATTCATTTATTTTAACCAGATTCCGTGGGTTTAAGTCCCCGGCAACTATCAAGCCGCAAGTTTTGGGTCGGGGTCTGTCTTACAAAGTTGCTCAAGAGGGGAGACCCCAAGACCGCAATGCAGCGCTGTCTTGAGAAATCGCTCCACTTGGGGCTTTGCCCAAGACCGCGTTTCTCGCTAAATCCCCGTCACAAAACTTACTTCCGACTTCCGACTTCCGACTTCGTTTAATTATTTTCCCGATGTTTTTTGATTTTCAACTCACCTGTAATTATTTAATTATCATGAAGTACAAGATTACATCAACTTCTTTACCAAATCTTAAAAATCTAAAATTTGTGATTTTTAATACTGTTAGAAAGGGTTATAAACTTTAATTAAGTCTTTTTTCAAACATACTGTTTTCTTTAGTAGATTTTTCAACTTCATACCGTATTTTCGTTAAGTTAAGTTTCAATATCATTTTTTGTTTGTAAAAAAAATACATTTCTCTTATGTAAATACATTTAAAAACACATAAGTTAAATTAATAGATTATCCAGAGCGTTTTTGAGCTTAATCACACTTAAGCTTTACATAAATTTTATATAGCTAGGACTTACGCATTGACAAGAAAACGAAAATATGTATAGTCGAAAAACCCATATCTTTCATAAGGGCAATTCATGAACATTGGTGTCAACTTAAGCCAAAACCCTTTTAAAACCTCGTTTCCAGCCAGAGGCTGGAAATATTGCTCATTGCGGCTCTGCCGCAAGTCTTGAGGCGGCAGCCCCCGCATTAGGCATTCCCACTCAGAGACTTCTTTTCGAGACAAAGGGCACAGCAATGCTGTGCCCCTACGCATGATCTATTTACTATCAAAGGATAATTAAGAAAAGCCTGAAACAACCTATTTTCGTTAATTCACATCACGATTAATTTGTATAGGGCGTAAGTCCTGTAAATGTCAATTACTTTTTCTTATAAACTAATTGTGCTTTGAAGCGTCAGGCATAATTGCCTCCTGAAGATTTACGCCGCTGAGGTTAGCTAACCTAATGTCAGCTCCTCTAAGGTTAGCTCCTCTGAGATTCGCCCCTGCCAAATTCGCGCTTCTAAGATTAGTCCAACTCAAATCAGCTTGACTCAAATCAGCTTCACTTAGGTTAGCCCGCAGCAGATAAGCACCAGTCAGGTGAGCCTTGTTCAGATTAGCTTTGTATAAGTCAGTTTGATAAAGATAAGCCCCCAACATTTCCGCCTCGTATAAACTTGCCTCGCTGAGGTCAGCCGCAATTAAGTTAGCTTCAGTGAGGTTGGCAAAAGAGAGATTAGTCCGTATTAGCTTCGCTGCACCTAAATCGGCATCTCTCAAATTAGCGCCTCTTAAGTCAGTTCCAATTAGATTAGCATGAGCGATCGCAGCACCTCTAAGATTCGCCTCACTCAAGTCCGCTCCAATCAAATTGGCATAACTCAAATCTGCCTGCGTAAGTATAGCACCACTCAAATTAGCAACACTGAAGTTAGCATCACTCAGGTTAGCTTCAACGAGGAAGGCTTTGTAGAGGTTGGCGCTACTGAGGTCAGCACCACTGAGGTTTGCTCGCACAAGTAAAGCATTACCCAAATCCACCTTGCTCAAGTTTACCCCCTGGAGGTTTGCGCCTCTGAGGTTATACCCTTGCAGGTTTGCGGCGCTGAGGTCTGGTTCAATCTGGGGATTTTTCTTTCTCCACTCAATCCATGTAACTGCACCTGCTTTCAGTAAAGCTAGATGCTCTCGATTTGCCATTTTCTCTCCTTTACTCCTGACGCCCACCCAGAGGATTTACCCGACCAGCTACATTTTCAATCGCCGTTAACGCTCCCTGAGCACCTGCGAGAATATCTTGTTCTTTTCCACCTAAGTAAAGCCGTCCAAAGCTACCTACAGCTTGAACTTCAAGAATATTAATCGCCGCCGCTTTCTCAGCTTCATTCGCAGCGAGTGCGGCATAAGCAGCAGGTTCCACTTCTAATACATACAGCGTTTGCCCTGCTAGTAGTAGCTGTCCCCGGCGGGTGCGATTAATAAGTTGTGTTTGGTAAGCATCGATGTTGCGGATAATCTGGCTAGAAACAACACGCGGTTTCAGACATTCCTCTCTTCGGACTCCCAGTAACTCCAAAATGGCTTGACCAGCAGCTCGCGTTTCGCCTTGGGAGCTAGAATGAACTTCCAATAGTCCGTACAGTCGTTCAACTACCTGTACTCCCGGACGGACAGAAGCAGCTTTCAGGGCTACATCCGTAATCTTATTAATTTCGATACCAGGAGAGATTTCAATCCACAGTGATGTATCCCCTGGTAATGGTAAGAAGCCTTGAGCTACTGTTCCCATATATGCTGCATGTTGAGGTTGCAGGCTGTCGAGAAATACGAAACTGCGTAGCTCTATTCCCAAGATTTTGCTCTCCAGTCATAAGGGTAAAATTATCTATTGCAAGATATGAGCGCCTAACTTGGGGCATTTTAGCCACAAGTGAAGGATGGAAAAACACAAAGTAGAAAAATTTTGCTGTCGATAAATTTTACACCTGAGATGTACTCTAGCAGTAAAAACCGCCTTGACAATTGTACAAGTTTTATTAGGCACAAATCGAGCCAAGGACTGCTGGATTTACTGATAAAGTTGATGCTACACTTAGTCCCCTGGCGTGATATTGAGTTAAGTCCGATCGCTCCATCATGTTTTTCTATCACAATTTGACCAGCGATGTCTAACGACAAGCCCTCCGCGTCTAGGCTAATCTTAATCCGGTACGTTTCCCCACAGTTTTGGTCGTAAATAGATTCTTCTGGGTAGCGTAAGCAGGAGTAGGGCTTAAGTCTTTCAAAGTACAGTGTCTTTAAAGAAAATGATGGGTACACTCAAATAGTCACATATCTTTGAAAATTTCTATGGGCGCTTCTTACGGTTCTATTCACATTCGCTCAACCGACACTGAAGAAATTGTAGAGATTGTAAAAAGGCTTGCGGCACAGGATAAACAAAAGTTTTTAATTTCTCCATGTATTAACGGTTGGATTAGTGTCTATCCTTCACAAGATTCTACAATTACTGCTGCGATCGCCCAGCAATTTCCTGGACATTTGCTCTATCTCATTCTTTATCATGATGATTTTTTCTATTACGCCTATTACAGAGAGCATCAATTGATTGATGAATATAGTTCATATCCAGACTATTTTGGGACTATATCCAGAGAATATAAAGCACAATTGCGTGGAAAGCCGGAAGTATTTGCAGATTTACTAGCTGAACTACCAAACAATCAAACAACTATTGAAGAGATTGCTGAAGTTTTGACAGTTCCCTCTCAAGAAGAACGCGAGGAACTCTATCAAAGAAGCCTAGAAATATTGGAAAGTTTAGAGGCAGATGGAAACCATTTTGATATGAGCGAATTGCCTCATGATCAAGTTTTTCAAGCAGCAAAACAATTTTCTGATTTTGCTCAACTTTTCAACATCAGTAATGCTTCAACTCGCTATGAATATCTTCAGCATAACGAGGATGAAGATATTGAACGATGGTCAGAATTTGTTCACATTCCAGATCCCTCAATTGAATTAGCACAGAAGCAGAGAGAAAAATCCAGGATAGATCAAGCTCTAACTGAATTAAATATAGCAGGGATCTTATTAGTTACAGTGTCCAGTCCTACTCCTAGTCGGCATTTTCCGCACGTACCAATTTCTGTCCCTGACCACACAGGTGGGTTTTTCATCGGTTGGCGTGGACATGACAATCAACCTCTTGAAATCAAACACTACATTCCACCTTGGAATGATCAACCAGCAAATCTTGATCTACCGCTAGAACAAAATGCTTATGTGATGCAAGTTAGCCCATCTGGAAAATTTTTGGCAGTAGGTCATACTAGCGGATCTTGGCAAGCAACTTTATATGACTTGGAGCAAAAACAATTGCTGAAAACAATTCCTCATGTTCGAGCTACTAGCAGTGTTCAATTCACTCCAAACGAGGAAATTCTAGTCAGCCGATCAGAGGACGAAATTATCCTCACTTCTATTAAAAATTCACAGCAGATTGCAGTAATTAAACTTGGGCATGGGTCTAAAATTGCAATTCATCCAGATGGTCGTTACTTACTGGCTGATGATGAGGGTAAATCAAAATTAGCTATTATCGATTTGAACACTCAAAAAGTAGTCAAAGTCTTATCAACCGCAGCATTCGACAGGACAGCATGGATGGCTAGTGTCGAACGAGGTGAAGGAGTAAATGCCTTTTCCCCTAACGAAATGATTTTCAAAATGGACTTTAGCCCAGATGGACGGTGGTTACTCTGTGCAATGTATAAAGGAGTGCGAGTGTTTGAGTGGAATGAGGTTTTTTCGTCAGAGAGCAAATTACCACTCCCCATCGTCGCTTCTTCTAGTGAGGTTATCAGTGTTGGCGATCGCGGTAGTCGAATGGCAACAACTTATGATATTGCTTTTGACTGGCAGCGTAATATTTTACTTTCTTGTGGACTAGAGGGTAAGGTCAAGTCTCTTGACTTAGCGACTGGAGAATGTAAAGTTTTATTGGAGCTACCTGGAAGACCAGCGATTATCCAATTAGACCTATCTCGTGATTTGGCTACGTTCTGTACACATTCAATACGCGATATGTTTGAGCGTAAGCAAGAGCCTTTTGTCCAAATATGGAATTATTTAGGACTTGCCTAATGCTTTGCGAGTTGGCTTTTACACTCAGTCCCCTAGCGTGATATTGAGTTAAGTGCGATCGCTCCACCATGTTTCTCTATCACAATTTCAGGAGCGATGTCTGATGAGTCTTTCAAAATACAGTGTCTTTAAAGAATTACGGAAGCGATGCCTGGGTTGGGCTACACCTACGCGCCTTTTGAAGTTGTATTCTCAGTGTTTCTATAGTTTGTTGCCTCTAAAGACGGCAAACACCACTCTAACGTTACGGTTCACCCTAATTGCTGAAAGTATTAATTCTTATACATTAGACAGAGTGAAGGCAATCAATCCATGAACCAACTAAAAACACAATTTAGTTAATTTAACCGTCCCAAGCAAGGTTCGGGAAACCACCCTTCATGGACTGGCTACCACTAAGCTTCAGTATATATATCAGCATAATCTGGAGTTTTAACCCCAGGAAAGCCAAACCAAAGGTATTCATGCTGAACTGGCTGATTTATTGACCCTGAAAGTTGGTTCAAAATTTAGTCCTTTATATTCTCATTCATTCATTTGTAGTTATACGGAGCCAGCACCTAAAATGGCAAAAGTAGTTGGAATTGACTTAGGAACAACGAACTCCTGCGTGGCAGTGATGGAAGGTGGTAAACCCACAGTAATTGCTAATGCTGAAGGTTTTCGGACAACGCCCTCAGTAGTAGCATTTGCCAAAAATGGCGATACCTTGGTTGGTCAAATCGCCAAACGCCAAGCGGTGATGAACCCCGAAAATACGTTTTACTCAGTCAAACGCTTTATCGGACGCCGCTACGATGAAGTGAGTAATGAAGCTACGGAAGTTTCTTACAAAGTCCTCAGCAGCAACGGCAATGTCAAATTAGATTGTCCGATAGCTGGTAAACCGTTTGCTCCTGAAGAAATTTCGGCAAAAGTTCTTCGCAAACTAGTTGAAGATGCCAGCAAATACCTGGGCGAAACTGTAACCCAAGCTGTAATTACCGTTCCGGCATATTTCAACGACTCCCAACGCCAAGCGACAAAAGACGCTGGTAAAATTGCCGGGATTGAAGTTCTACGGATTATCAACGAGCCGACTGCTGCTTCTCTGGCTTATGGGTTTGACAAGAAGAGTAACGAAACCATTCTCGTGTTTGACCTTGGTGGTGGTACCTTCGACGTATCCGTGCTGGAAGTCGGAGATGGAGTTTTTGAAGTACTAGCCACATCTGGTGATACTCACCTCGGCGGTGACGACTTCGATAAAAAAATAGTTGACTTCTTAGCTGAGAAGTTCAAGAAAGCCGAAGGTATTGACCTGCGGAAAGACAAACAAGCTTTACAACGTCTGACTGAAGCCGCAGAAAAAGCCAAAATTGAGCTTTCTAGCGTCACCCAAGCAGAAATCAACCTACCATTTATCACCGCTACCCAGGATGGGCCTAAGCACCTGGATACAACCCTGACTCGCGCCCAGTTTGAAGAACTTTGCTCTGACTTAATCGACCGTTGTCGTGTTCCTGTGGAAAACGCTCTCCGGGATGCCAAGCTAACCAAAGGTGATATTGATGAAGTGGTGTTAGTTGGTGGTTCTACCCGGATTCCCGCAGTCCACCAGATTGTCAAGCAGGTATTGGGTAAAGACCCTAACCAAAGCGTCAACCCTGATGAAGTTGTAGCAGTTGGTGCAGCTATTCAAGCTGGGGTACTGGCTGGTGATGTAACTGGCATCTTGCTGTTAGATGTGACACCACTATCTTTGGGTGTAGAAACATTGGGCGGCGTAATGACCAAAATTATCCCCCGCAACACGACAATTCCCACCAAAAAATCCGAAGTTTTCTCCACGGCTGTGGATGGTCAAACCAATGTAGAAATTCACGTCCTCCAAGGTGAACGCGAATTCTCTAACGATAATAAGAGCTTGGGAACCTTCCGCCTCGATGGTATTCCTCCTGCACCACGCGGCGTCCCTCAAATTGAAGTGGTGTTCGATATTGATGCCAATGGTATCCTTAATGTCACCGCTAAGGATAAAGGCACTGGTAAAGAACAGTCTATCAGCATCACTGGCGCTTCCACGCTGGATAAAAATGATGTTGACCGGATGGTGAGAGAAGCTGAACAAAACGCTTCATCTGACAAAGAACGGCGTGAGAAGATTGAACGCAAGAACCAAGCCGACTCTTTGGCATACCAAGCTGAAAAGCAGCTACAAGAATTGGGTGATAAAGTTCCGGCTGCTGACAAGACAAAAGTCGAAGGTTTGGTAAAAGAAGTGCGGGAAGCAGTTGCTAAAGAAGACGATGAGCAAATCAAGAAGCTCACCCCAGAATTGCAACAAGCCCTATTCGCCGTTGGTAGTAACATCTATCAACAAGCTGGTGGCGGTGCTGCACCAGATGCTGAACCTCAAGATGGTGGTTCCACATCTAGTTCTGGTAGCGGCGATGATGTAATTGACGCTGATTTTACAGAGAGCAAATAATTCCCTTACTTCTTTTGGGAAGATTATTTTGTCCCACCTCATATTACCCATCCAAGCATTCGCCTGGGTGGGATTTTTTTTAGGAGTTTGGAGTTATCCCATGTCGGCTTACGACTTCTAGTCATAAGTTAGGCGTTCCATATTTCACGCGATCGCGTCGCCACAATCAAATATATCATAGCCACCATTACCAGATGTTGCTCAATCTGCTCCAACAAGTCAGGTAAAACATCTTTTTAAGTGATTATCATTATCTAGATGGGAATGTTTTATTTTTTGTCAGTCCCTCAAAGCAGAAAGAGTCAGAATTCAGTATGAATTGGAGTCCAACTTTCTTGATCGCTCTTTTCCACCTGGGATTATAAAATATCCTAACTTCCTAACATCTGCAAGTTATGTAAAGTAGCATAAAGCCCTCCCTGTTGCAGCAGTTGATCGTGACTTCCCTGTTCGATTAATTCGCCACGCTTCAGCACAAAAATCCGGTCTACATTCCGAATTGTAGACAGGCGGTGAGCGATAATAATGGCGGTACGTCTGAGCAAAAGCTGGTTTAATGCCTCTTGAACTAAAGCTTCTGTGCCAACATCTAAACTCGCGGTAGCTTCATCTAGTACCAAAATTTGGGGATTACGAATGGCAGCCCGCGCAAAGGCTAAAAGTTGCTTTTGACCACTAGAAATATTTGTACCCCGTTCTCGAAGTTGAGTATTATAACCTTGCGGTAGTTCTTCGATAAACTGGGCAATATTGGTTTGCTCTGCTGCTTGTTGAATCTGTTCAATGGTATACCCATCTCCTAATGAAATGTTGCTTTTAACATCGCCAGCAAACAAAAAGCCTTCTTGGAGAATTACTGCCATGTAGCGCCGCAGTTCTGCCTGTGGTACCTCCCGAATATCGACACCATCAATGAGAATGCGTCCTTGGGTGGGTTCGTAGAGGCGGCACAAAAGCCGGATAATTGAAGTTTTACCCGCACCTGTGGGGCCGACTAATGCGACTTTTTCACCAGGATGAATGGTGAAATCTAAATCTTTAATTACGTAATCATCGTTTTTGTAAGCAAACCAGACGTGATCAAAGCGAATTTCTCCCAGATCTGACGGGGAAGTCACATCTAGGGATTCTAGATTTGCAACTATCTCGTCTATATAGCCGAATTTAGCATCAAATATTGAGAAGCGGACATTGGCGCGATCGCGGATTTCTATCGGTTCATCTAATATATCGCCGACGCGTTCAATGGCAGTGAAACCAGCTTGAATTACCGTAAATTTTTCCGCAAAAGCCCTTAAAGGGTCAAATAATCGCTGGGCATACAAAATAAATGTAGATAAAGTCCCAAATGTCAAGTTTTTTTCCAACAGCAACAAACCACCCATGCACAAAACAGCTGCGATCGCAATCAGTCCAATCCATTCTAAGGTTGCTGAAACAAATGAATCATAAAAGATGGTTTTATCCATTTGGTGAGTGTAGCGGTTGTTCGTAGCACGAAATAATTCGGCATTAAATCTTTCCCTGCGGAACAACTGCACGACGTTAATACCAACCACATTTTCTTGTAGCTGTGAATTCAGGATAGAAAGTTCTTCTCGCCCTTTGTAATTGGCTTTGCGGTACTGTTTCTGAATGTAAACAATTACCCAGGTAACTGGTAACAGCATCAATAGCAGCAAGCAAGCGAGTTGCCACTGGATGGAAAACATTAAACCTAAAGTCACCAGCATCAAAAACAAATCTGATACAATGCCAATTGCCCCAGTAGAAAAGACATCGCCTAACACTTCCACATCGCTGGTGATTCTGGTAATTAATTTACCTACGGGCGTGCGGTCAAAAAAGCGTACTGCTAGAGATGTCACATGCTCGAATAAGTCTTGGCGAATTGCTGCGGTGATTTGTTGCCCTAGCTTTTGCACTACATAACCTTGCAAACCTGTCAAGATCAATCCGATGGCGATCGCAATTACCAATAATCCCTCTAGGATATTTAGCCCTTCTGACAAGGGGCGATTCCTGAGAAATTCGTAAGCGCTTGGTTCATTACGAATCAGGGAGATCACTTGGCCAATCAACAACGGTTGTACGGCATTAGCTAGCGCGATCGGTACGAGTAAGCACAACGAGAGCGTTAACAGTCGTCGGCTACGACGGGCATAAGGCACTAAACGCAAAAACAACCGCCAGTCATTTTCAGGGCGATGTTCTTGCCTATAAGATTTTTTGAGAAATTGGTAGATGCTCATAGTAAGAGCATTATATTAATGTTTGTAAAAAAATACGCTTGTTTAAAGTAGCATTTGCCTTGCTACTCTGATACCATGCCTGAGATAGACACCGCAAGACTGCTACTAAGATCCTATACTCCTGAAGACCTGGATGAACTTGCTTCCATTTTGAGCAACTCAGCAGTTATGAACTATTCTTCTAGTGATTTCGCTCGTTTATTTGACACTCCCCCGCCTTTAGGCGTGGGGAGTGTCAAACCAATGTATAGCCATGCGTGTCAACTTAACGTTAAAAGGGCGGTTAGAAACCGCGTCTATACGAGGCTTTACCCACCTCCGTGGGTTAAGAACCCTTGATTTTGTATTAGTCCACCTCCGTGGACTAAGTTTTGTGTAGCCGCGTACTCCTACGGAGAAGCAAGCTACGCGTCAGCGTGCCGGAGGCTCTATTCCATTGGCCAAGGCTTAAGTTGACACCAATGATGTATAGCTCACTCCTACTAAGAAATCTGTATTAATCGCTTCATAGATGTTCCTGTAAGTATGAGAAAATA
The DNA here is from genome assembly GCF_036919575.1 of Nostoc sp. Classification (GTDB taxonomy): domain Bacteria; phylum Cyanobacteriota; class Cyanobacteriia; order Cyanobacteriales; family Nostocaceae; genus Nostoc. Next base: position 131,120 of record NZ_JBALBY010000127.1, read on the forward strand.
TCATACTTCTCTCTTTAAGTCTTATATCTAAAGGTAGAAGATAAAAGTTAACTCAATTTTGAGAAACCTAACCTAAGAAGGGTTCATTCTTAAAAGATGTCCTGCCTATTTATTGCAGAATGTAACTGAGGTCAGATGACGCAACCTTTAAATCAACTCAAAGAGTGGGAACAACGTCGTGACGAAGCAAACCGCTACTACCGGAAGGGGAAATTTCAAGAATCTCTCGATCTGGCAACCAAGAATTTAGACTTGGCTAGAGCAATTCCAGACCGAGCCAGGGAGGGTTATACATTAAATGACCTCGGTTTAGCTCACCTCAGTTGCTGGCAAACTCAAAGAGCATTAGAGCGCTTTCATCAGGCGCTTTCGGTTGCTGTTGAAATTGGCAACGCGCCAGCACAAGCAACTGCACTTAGCAATCTAGGCTCTACCTACAGCCGTCTTGGACGGTTTTCGCAAGCGTTGGAATATTTTGACAAAGCACTACCAATCTTTAGGCGATCGCAAGATACTCAAAGTGAAGTTTCTACTCTTAATGATGTAGCGCTAATTTATACCCGCTTAGGAGAACCGAAACGCGCACTGTTGCTACAACACCAAATTTTGAGGATGCGGCGATTGTTAGGTGACTTTTCTGGTGAGGCAATAACGTTAAATGGCATTGGGTTTGCTTACAATGTCTTAGGCAAGTTTGAGCAAGCTCTAGAATTTTTTCAAGCAGCACTTCCAATTCAACGAGCTGTGAAGAATTTGGTTGGTGAAGCAACCACTTTGAATAATATTGCCTCAATCTATAGTGATTTAGGAAAACCGAAACAAGCGCTATTGCTCTACTCTCAAGTTCTTTTGACACGTCGAGCAATGAGCGATCGCGCAGGTGTTGCAACAACCCTTCACAACATTGGTTTTACCTATAGCAGTCTAGCAGAGAATCGGCAGGCAATGAAGTTCTACAAACAAGCCATTGCGATTTATCGACAACTAGACGATTGTCTCGGAGAAATTTCAACTTTGCTGAATATGGGAAACCTTTACGCCACAACAAAACGCAAAAAATTGGCGCGATCGTGCTATCAAAATGCCCAAGAGTTAGCAGAACAAATCGAACATCAGCCACTCCTAGAAAAAGTACAGCAGTTTAGAGATTCTCTGTAGTTAGATGCAGTAGGGGCAGAGTATTGCTCATTGGTGTAAAGCTCGCCGGACAGAGTATCTGCCCGGCAGACTTTACGTCAACTTAGAACCAGGGCGAATAGAATTCATTGTATTTTCTGTTACCATCAGCCAGATATTGCTCAACAGGTTACGATCAATTAAGAACTAATAATTTTTTACGGCACCGCCAGGAGTCTCTTAATGTTCATTGATGAATTGTCACCTCTATTCAGAGAATTTATCCAGCATCCAGTCTCATTTGTGGGTGGGTTATTCTCTGGTGTGCTTCGGCTCAATCTTGCAGACGATCCAGTTAAAAGCTGGCTGGATAAACAGATCCGCTCAAATAGTTACACCAGCAGCACAAAAGACGCACATAATGGCAAAGCCATTGGGCCTCAACAGATTTCGATCGACTAAATTTTGGGGCGATCGCAAATCCGGTTAATCATTTTGGTAAAGTACCTACACTGTACCGTTCGCGGTAGCATTCCGCAGGAAAGGTCAGTGTAGGCTTACAAAAGGAAATATGGAATCTCTAACCTCTCGGATGCAGGGGGTACAGTCGCCAATTATTCCTGTGGTTGGGGAACTGATTAAAAACTCTCCTGGAACAATCTCTCTAGGGCAAGGTGTTGTTTATTACAATCCGCCACCGTCAGCCAGAGAATTTTTAGCCAAATTCTTCGCCGAACCCGCTAATAATTTATACAAATCAGTTGAAGGAATTCCCCCGTTGCTGACAGCACTTGCAGAAAAGCTGCAAGCCTTCAACGGCATTGAAATCAATGGGGAAAACTGTATTGTTGTGACGGCGGGAAGCAATATGGGATTTATGAATGCCATTCTTGCTATTACTAGTCCCGGCGATGAAATTATTCTGAATACGCCCTACTATTTCAACCACGAAATGGCGATCGCAATGGCTGGTTGTCGTCCAGTGTTAGTAGCGACTGATGAAAATTACCAACTGCGAAAAGAAGCGATCGCTCAAGCAATTACACCCAAAACACGGGCGGTGGTGACAATTTCACCAAATAATCCGACTGGAGTTGTCTATTCAGAAGCAGCATTATACCAAGTAAATCAAATTTGTGGCGATCGCGGCATTTACCACATCAGCGATGAAGCGTATGAATACTTTACCTATAACGGGGTAAAACACGTTTCCCCTGGTGCATTTGGGAGTAATAGCAAGTACACTATTTCTCTCTTTAGCCTTTCCAAAGCATACGGTTTTGCCAGTTGGCGCATTGGCTATATAGTGATTCCCAAACACTTATTTGTCGCCGTCAAAAAAGTCCAGGATACGATTTTGATTTGTCCGCCAGTCATTTCCCAATATGCAGCTTTAGGGGCATTGCAAGCAAAAGAGGAGTATTTGAAGAGTAATATAGGTGCGTTAACCCAAGTGCGGCAAGTAGTACTCGATTCCCTTGACCCTCTACAAGGTTTATGTAGCATTACACCCGCCAATGGCGCTTTCTATTTTTTCCTCAAAGTTAATACCGAGATGGATGCTTTTGAGTTAGTTAAAAGATTAATCCAGGAACATAAAGTAGCAGTCATTCCAGGTACAACCTTTGGGATGGATGATGGATGCTATCTACGCGTTGCCTATGGTGCGCTGCAAAAAGAGACGGCAAAAGAAGGTATAGAGAGATTAGTGCAAGGTTTGGAAACTATAGTTAGGAGTTAAGAGTCATTCAATTTTAGATTTTTCCTTAAATTTACAGCAGATTTCAAGGAAAGTGAAGTACACAACAATTCCTCTCAAAGCGAGGTATAAACCCTGTTTTACTTCTGAATTCTGGATTCTGAATTCTCCTATATGAGGGCGTTATACCATTTCTTTGTGAGGCTGCGCCAAACCCTTTTAACTTCTTTCTTTCTTTCTTTCTTTCTTTCTTTCTTTCTTTCTTTCTTTCTTTCTTTCTTTCTTTCTTTCTTTCTTTCTTTGTGTCCTTTGCGACGGCAGTCGCTACAACGGGGGGAACCCCCGCAACGCGCTGCCTCTCCTTTGCGGTTCGTTTCTCTTTCTTGTACTTAAATATGGTTTAGCGCATCTTAATACAGTAACCCAACATCCTTATATATGTTGGGTTGCGCTCCGCTCCACCCAACCTACGTCTACTACGTCTACGTTTAATGCACTATTTTAGCCTAGTAACCCAACATCCTGATAATCAGTTGGGTTGCGCTCCGCTCCACCCAACCTACGTTTAATGCACTATTAAAGCCTAGAGGGTCCACTACGTGCATTTCACTAATCTTATACTAGTCCTATATAAAATTGAACAGATGCCAATTATTAATAAGCTAATTGAAATTGAAACCGAACCAAAAATTAATATTCATGATATCACTCCACAAATCCAAGATTTTCTAGCTTCAACATCAATTAAAAATGGACAAGTTTTAGTATTTTCTCGACACACAACAACAGCTATAGCTATTAACGAAAATGAAGTCAGATTGTTAGAAGATATAAAAGTGTTCTTGCAAAAATTAGCACCTGAATCAGGCTGTTATTTGCATAATGACTTGCATTTAAGAGATGTCCCGGAAAATGAACCGATTAATGCTCACTCTCACTTAATGGCAATGATGCTGACCACTAGTGAGATAATTCCCATTGTGGATGGTAAATTAGCTTTGGGAACCTGGCAATCTGTGTTGTTTTTTGAGTTGGATGGCCCGCGCAAAAGAACGGTATTTATCCAGATTTCTGGCGAATAATCCAACTTTAAACCTGCAATACTTCCAGAGCAACCTAAATCTGAGAGAATTACAAACACGACCAAAAAGTGTATCAGTTGAATTTACTTACAGCAATTAAAAACCTGAAAGAATGTTTTCAAGAATAACCTTCCTTTTTACAAACCAGGACTTTCGTTGTGTCAAAGGCAGACGCAATTAGTGATGAAAAATAACGATAACTTTCTATTACGTAATACTTGGTACTATGCTCTGCCTAGTAATCAGATCAAGCCAAGTATGATGATCAGCCGCATTTTCTTGGGAGAACCGGTGCTGTTAATTCGTGACCAGGATGGCAAAGTGTCTGCGATGACAGACATTTGTCCTCATCGTGGTGTCCCCTTGAGTTGTGGTAAATTCGATGGACAGGAAGTGGAATGCTGTTACCACGGTTGGCGTTTTAACTCGGCTGGGCGCTGTACAGCGATCCCCTCTCTTGTGGAAGAACAGCAGATGGATTTGAGTCGCTTCGACGTAAAATCATACACAATTCGGGAAGCCCAAGGGAATATCTGGATATATATGGCTGATGCCGATAACCCTCAACCTGCTTCTGAGATGGAGATTCCGGTAATTCCAGGATTTGATGAGCCGCCCCAGTTCGTAGAGGTGACGAGATTCCCCTGTTTTATAGATCATGCAGTAGTAGGTCTGATGGACCCTGCCCATTCACCCTATGTTCATCAAGCTTGGTGGTGGCGAAATGAGCAACTGCACGAGGAAGTGAAGCAATTCGACGCTTCACCCTACGGCTTCACGATGCGACGACACCGATTGCCAGCGAATGGGGGTCGATTATACTGGCTGATTGGCGGTGGTGTGCCGGAAACGGAGATTTCTTTTCGTTTACCTGGAGTCAGAATAGAAGAAACCACCATTGGCAACCATCGAGTCGTTAATTTAACAGCAGTTACACCCATTTCAGACACAGAAACTGAAGTAACTTTTGTTCTTTACTGGACACTTCCTTGGGTAAGATTTTTCAAGCCACTGCTACATGTGCTGGCGCGGACTTTCATTGGTCAAGACCGGACGGTTGTGGAAAAGCAGCAGATTGGACTTAAATATAATCCTGTGCTGCGACTGATTAAGGACTCAGATATGCAGGCGCAGTGGTACTACCAGTTAAAGCGGGAGTATGCTCGATCTGTCGCTGAAGGACGAGAATTTGTGAACCCTGTGAAGGGTCAGATACTCCGCTGGCGTGCTTAAATTACTCCAAACTAAATTCTGCAAATTCAATGCGCCCGAATAACATATTTCGGTCTACGGCTGACAAGATTTTATTATTGGCGAGTTGGCTATTTAAACAGCGACCAACTAACTGCGCGACATCTGCACGATTGATGCTACCAATAATCTGCGGATCTTCAGTCAAAACGCCATTACCCGTTGCTGGTTCTGACTTGAGTCCACCTGGGCGGATGATTGTATAGGTGAGTCCACTGGCAATTAAGTGTTGTTCAGCTTTGTCTTTCTCAGCTAAAACTTTTCCCAGTACTTCTAAAACTTGGGGTGACGCAGCAACAACACTATTGCCAGCACCGATGGAAGATACAAGAATAAACTTTTGTACTCCAGCTTTAACTGCTGCATCGATTAGATTTCTATTACCGGGGTAATCTGCTCTTTCTACATCTGTTGGTAAACCCCCAATTGTACTGATAACGGTGTGAATAGGTTCATCTGTCAGCATTGCGCGTTCTAGATCCTCAACATTCAAGGCATCTCCCAGAACTACCTTAATACCGATTCTTTCTAGTTCAGTAGCAACTGCTGCTGTTCTCAGCAGTGCTTTGACCTTTAGTTGTTGCGCTCTCAGATATTGAGCAATTTCTCGACCAACACCGCGACTTGCTCCAGCCAGAAAAATATAAGATGCACTTGTCATAATCAGCAACCCTTATTTACGCTCAAAGGATTTTATCAGAGGATTGGCAGTATTTAATAATTGCTCAAGCAACTGGAGTTGCAAAAAAATTGCTTTGTTGGGTGGAGGCTAAAGCGTAACCCAACATCCTGATAATCAGTTGGGTTGCGCTCCGCTCCACCCAACCTACGTCTACGTCTAATGCACTATTAAAGCCTAGAGTGTCCACTACGTGCATTTCACTAATCTTATACTAGTCCTATATAATTACAAAAACATTAGGATGGCAATTATACCTAATCCAATTGTAGGAAGTATTTTAGTAAATAATTGTGCCAATCTAGCAAATAACTTTTCAATGGATGGATTTACTTATGGCTAAAAAATCTCAAACAAATCTAGAACAATACCAAGATGTCAGATTATCTGCCACCACAAGAATTTGGGTAATTACAGTAGCCATTCTCGGAGTTTGTGTCCCGCTTTCAGTCGTTACGAGAAGCGGTGCTATTCTTCCTTTAGTTGCAATTGGTGGCGCAGCTGTTGGTACTGTTGCTATTTGGCGTTCTGATGAGCGGAAATCAAAAACTAACTATTTGCAACAGCAGCAAATAGAGCTGTTAGAGCAAAGATTAGCAAATTTAGAAACAATTGTTAGCAGTGATGACTTGAACTTGCAAATGAAAATTAAACAGATGGAGGCCAGAGATACTTTTGGCGACCCCTCTGATGTAAGTACTAAACCCAGACATTAAAATAATTCGTAATTCGTAATTCGTAATTCCTATACCGCAAGGGTTCATTTATTTGGAATGGGTGGTTTACTTCCGCCGTGCTGTACTAGGTTATTTTTGTGTAGGTACTTATTGACTTAACGTTAATGCAACATTTGAAATCGCTCTAAGATTAAACTTTCCTTTGTAGCTAGAACTGTTTCTAGGGAAACAGTATCTCGTTCTCCATGTCCGTTAGAATTGACTGACATGATTTAATTCTCTATACTTCAGCTGCATCAGTTAATGAAATGTCTAAGTGCTATCCATCTATATCTTTGCCGCAAATATATGCCAATGGCTGTGTTTTATTAGACTGCTAACATTACGGAATTTTTAATTAACTAAGGTTATAAACTTGAGTAATTGCATTGGTATAGCTTACCGTAGGTATGCAACAGTTTGCCGCAGGAATGCAGATGGATTGGATTAGCTTACTCAAAGCTCAACAAACTGATTTCCTTCAACGTGTGAAAAAACCTAAAACTCATGACTTATCTTTGCTGGAAAGTCAAGTCAAAGGTTGTCACACTGAAATTATGGGATTTTGGGGCGAGCCTTTGGCTAGACTCCAAGAACTTTCTCGCCAACAAGCAGAAGTTCTCGCCAAAAATCCGCCGCCTACCCCACCTGAATATCCTGAGCCTCCCGACTGGACGATACCTTTTCCTAAATACTTCCAACAGCAAGCAGAAGATTATCTTTTGCGGGAGCAAATCGTTGACCGGGTGATAACTGAACGCTTGGGGAAGTTGGTAAAAAAGGTGCCACAAGATACCCTGCAAAATATGATTTTAGATGATGAGGGAAATTTGGGTGGCGAAAGTAAATTTGCTTATGTACTTAAAGATTATCCTCAGATAAGTGTTCAAGTTTATGTTGCTGATGGAGAAAGTTTTAATGGTATTAAGAAAGACAAAATTAGGTGGTCGGTTACTCAAGAAGATTTAAAAAATCACCAAGTATTAATTTTTCTGTGTTTGTTTTATCCATCTACAGGTAAGTTAGGATACGAAAAACAGAGCATAATTACAGGCTTTTTACCTGCAAATCAAATTGAACTTACTGAACCAAAAGTGTACATTACTCCAAGCAAATTGTTGTATGCAGGGGGGGTAAGTTGGTATTTAGAATCACTTATTGGTAAAAAAGAGGCGTTGCCATTAATTAATAATAATGAGATAGCGATCGCAGATACAATACAAACTCTACCATCAGAGCATTGCCTTAAGAATATAGTCGGTGACTGGGAATGCTGGCAGACTTTGAAAGGACACAACAGAGGCATTAATTGCCTAGCTTTCAGTTCTGGGTGTAAGAATGGCAAAGCCTTACCTATATTGGCTAGTGGTAGTCGTGGAGAGACGAAACTCTGGGATTTAAGCAAGGGTGAATTAATAGATACATTATCAGAGTATCCTTGGGTGATATCTGGGCTGGTGGATGAAGTGAATTCTCTAGCTTTTAGTTCAGATGGACAGACTTTAGTGAGTTGCGGTGCCGATTCCACAATCAAGCTTTGGCACGTAGGCGCTTTAGACTTAATAGATATTTTACACAAACATAATGGGGTAGTGCGGTGCGCTGCCTTTACCCCAGATGGCAGAATGTTAGCGACTGGGGGAGATGACAGAAAAATTCTGTTTTGGGATTTGATGCAACGTCAGGTTGCGATCGCACTCCCTTTAGATGATACAGCTGCTCATTCCCTAGTTTTGAGTCGAGATGGGGAAACTCTGGTGACAGGTAGCTACCGCAAAATCAAAGTTTGGCGCACCTCACTTTTGACGGGGGTCAAAAGTTTAAAGGACACACAACCACTACATACCCTCATGGGTCATTCTCACATCGTCCGTTCCTTAGCAATCAGTGCAGATGGTAAAGTGCTGGTGAGTGGTAGCTGGGATCAAACGATTAAAATTTGGCAATTGGAGACTGGGGAATTACTTCATACTCTGAAAGGACATAGAGATAGAGTATATGCGATCGCTTTAAGTCCCGATGGTCAAATTATCGCTAGCGGTAGTGCTGATAAAACTATCAAATTGTGGCATCTACAAACCGGGGAATTGCTAGGTACCTTTACAGGTCATACTCATATAGTCACAGCATTAGCCTTTACAGCTTCCGGCGAGATGTTGGTTAGCGGGAGTTTGGATAAGACTATTAAAATTTGGCAACGCAGTTAATGTTAGTTCGTAATTCGTAATTAATTAGACTTCTTGCATAAATCAAAAAAAGAACCCCACCCCGCCAAAGCTGCGCTTTAGCTCCCCTCCCCGCCTGCGGGGAGGGGTTGGGGGTGGGGTTCTTTTATTATGGGTATGCTACCGGACATGATATGAACTCCGTTAACGAGTCTTTGAACTGGATGAATCCACCTCTGAACTCCGTTAACGAGTCTTTGAACTGGATGAATCCACCTCTGAACTCCGTT
>NZ_JBALBY010000128.1:0-66413 GCF_036919575.1 Nostoc sp.
TCGCACGGAGACTCGTGTCCCGATATGCCGACACATCGTTATTATAAAACGATAGGACAGAACCCATCAAAACTAATGACATACACTACTAGGCTGAGATTCCCGACTTTTTCAAGAAGTCGCAAATCTTGTTGTTCAATGTAGTATTGTGTCATAATCCGATTTTATAATTTTGAACTTTAAATTGTAAATTACTTATGCGTTGCTCTGCCACCCTAACCCAACTGGTTGAAGTTCTTTTGGCTCAAACTGTAAACTTATCTGAAACTGCTTTAACACAAGTAAGTAGCGGTATACAAACAGATAGCCGTACCCTGAAGCCGGGTGAAGTATTTCTAGCTTTGCGAGGCGATAAGTTTGATGGACATGAATTTGTGCCAACTGCGATCGCAAAGGGTGCAATAGCTGCAATTGTAGATTTTGAATACGAAAATCCGGGATTTCCGATATTACAGGTAAAAGATACGCTCAAGGCATATCAACAAATTGCCAGATGGTGGCGCGATCGCTTTAACATTCCTGTAATTGGCATAACAGGTTCCGTGGGCAAAACTACAACCAAAGAATTGATCGCCGCAGTTTTAGCAACCAAGGGACGAGTTCACAAAACTTATGAAAATTATAATAATGAAATTGGTGTCCCGAAAACTCTCCTAGAACTTGGCGCAGAAGATGACTACGCCGTGATTGAAATGGCGATGCGGGGTAGAGGACAAATTGCCGAACTGACGCAAATAGCGCGTCCAACAATTGGAGTGATTACCAATGTCGGGACGGCACATATTGAGTTACTGGGTTCCGAAGAAGCGATCGCTCAGGCAAAATGTGAGTTATTAGCCGAAATGTCTACTGATAGAGTGGCAATTCTCAACCATGATAATCCCCTATTAATGGCCACGGCGGCTACAGTTTGGCACGGAGAAGTTATAACTTACGGCTTTTCTGGTGGGGATATTCAAGGGCAATTAATTGATCACGAGACTGTGGAAGTTGCAGGAATGCAATTGCCTCTACCTCTACCCGGTCGTCACAATGCGACTAATTTCTTAGCAGCTTTAGCGGTGGCAAAGGTGTTGGGGATTGATTGGGCAAACCTGAAAGCAGGTGTGATGGTGAATATGCCCACAGGGCGATCGCAACAATTTACCTTAGCCAATGATGTGGTAATCTTAGATGAAACTTATAATGCTGCACCAGAAGCCATGATCGCAGCGTTGCAATTATTGGCAGAAACACCCGGAAAGCGAAAGATTGCCGTATTGGGTGCAATGAAAGAATTGGGAGAGCGATCGCAGCAGTTGCACCAGCGAGTGGGAGAAACAGTGCGAAAGTTGAATTTAGACGGCTTGTTGGTTTTGGTAGATGGACAAGATGCCGAAGCGATCGCCCTTAGTGCCGAAGGTGTCCCATCGGAGTGCTTTGCAACTCATGCTGATTTGGTGGCTAGGTTGAAGACATTTGTGCAAGCAGGCGATCGTTTATTATTCAAAGCCGCCCATTCGGTGGGACTAGATCAGGTAGTCAATCAGTTACGTGCAGAATTTCCCAAATGAATCTACCGCTAGAAACCCAACGTCTCAGACTGCGAGACTTTGTAGAATCCGATTGGCAAGCGGTTCATAAATACGCTAGCGATCGTGAAGTTGTGCGCTATTTGACCTTTAGCCCAAATAGCGAAGAAGATACCAAAAATTTTTTGCAAAGAGAGATTTCATTGCAAGGGGAAGAACCCCGTCAGCATTTTGCCTTGGCAGTGACTTTAAAACTCCAAAAGCAATTAATTGGTATCTGTCGCATATCTGTTAAGGATACTGGCAACAAAACAGGCTCTATTGGATACTCTTTTACTAAGGAATTTTGGGGACAAGGATATGCAACTGAAGCTGTAAAAGCAATTGTATCATTTGGTTTTCAGGAGTTAGGCTTACATCGCATCTTTGCGACTTGTCACCCAGAAAACATTGCCTCAGCACGAGTTATGCAAAAAATCGGAATGCAGCAAGAAGGATATTTGCGAGAACACCATTGGATTAAGGGAGAATGGCGAGACTCTTGGCTATATGCCATCCTTGAGCATGAATGGAGAGGCGTTAAATGATGATTTTCAGAAAATCTCACCAATAGACGCTCGATAGACTTCAGTTGGAAAGACTAGGGCTGTTATTGTAGCGTCTTTGAAAAAGAATTGCTGCAAAATTAGCCACCAAACAGGTGATTGCTAGCCACAGCAAGATATAAGTAGGAGCCATCACCACGCCAATCAGGAACCAAGTATATACGTGCAGTATCATTACAGAAGCGAAAAAGCTAGCAATTCCAGCAGATTGCCACACTTGATGCGATGGGCGACGTAACGCTACTAGGCTCATCGTTAAAATTGTGACAAGCAAGTTCGCTGGTACGAGAAATGCACAAATACTTATGCAGTTGCCACGAGAGAAGTCAGCTAAGGTGTTAAAATCGAGCATTAATTTGTTGGGATAGATGTTAGCTTTTTAAGAATTTAATTTATTTTAAAATAACAAAATATAAATTAACATACGAGTGAGTAATCACATTGTAAACCTAACATAAATTAACCTATTTGGCTGGCGTTTTGATACTACCAATAGTTAGATAATTCTAAAAATTTTGGATAACTAGGGTGGAAAACACCCACCCTAGCGGAATTAACCCGGTAAAATCACCGTATCGATAACGTGTATCACACCATTATCAGCTTCAATATCTGCTGCTAAAACTGTGGCATTTTTAACTTCAAAACCATCAGAAGAATTAATTTTAATGGGTGAACCTTCCACAGAATTAAGCGTACCGAGTTCTGCTAAATCAGCTTGTAGCAGCTTTCCTGGAACGACATGATACTTTAAAATCCGCGTTAGCTGGGGAATATTCTGTAACAGAGTTTGGATAGTTCCTGCTGGTAACTTGGCAAAAGCATCGTCATTTGGTGCAAAGACAGTGAACGGCCCAGGACTTTTTAATGTTTCTACTAAACCAGCAGCTTGTACAGCCGCCACCAGTGTTTTGAAAGACTCAGCCGTAACAGCAATATCAACAATATCAGCCATATATTTTACCTAAATCTCTGCAAAAGATTTTACAGCTATTTTCAGGTAAATAGACCACGCGGGTAGGGGCACAGCATTGCTGTGCCCCTACGATAGATGTGGTTCAAATAGAAAACTGCTGTAAAGGATAATAAACCTATTTAACGAGTGGCAGAGGAGAATAATTAATAACCAATGCCCAATACTTCGACTTCGCTCAGTACAAGTGCCCAATGCCCCATGCCCCATGCCCATTAATTATGATTAGCTTTCCAGTTTGCTAGATCAGTTAAAGAGCGATCGCGGTAACGTCCATAACGCTCCTGCTTACTTTTGATTTTCGCACCCAATTCGGGAAAAATTCCAAAGTTGGGCGGCATTGGTTGGAAATGCTTCGGCGAAGCGGAACTAATAAATTCCAATAACGCACCCATCATTGTTGTTGGTGGTAAAACCAAAGCTTCTTTACCCAAAGCTAGCCGCGCAGCATTAATTCCCGCCAAGCAACCACCCGCAGCCGCAGCAGTGTAGCCTTCAGTACCAATCAACTGTCCAGCTGCTAACAATGTCGGACGCTCTTTAAATTGCAGAGTCGGATACATTAACTGAGGAGCATTAATAAAAGTGTTGCGGTGCATCACTCCCAGCCGTACAAACTCTGCCTTTTCCAAACTTGGAATTAGCTGAAATATTCGCTTTTGCTCACCCCAACGCAAGTTTGTTTGAAATCCTACCATATTCCACAGTTGACCGGCTTTATCTTCTTGTCGCAACTGCACTACAGCATAAGAACGTTCCCCGGTGCGAGTATCTGACAATCCCACTGGCTTTAGTGGGCCATAGCGCATGGTATCTTCCCCGCGCTGTGCGAGTTCTTCTATGGGTAAACAAGCTTCAAAAAATTTCGCCGTTTCCCGTTCAAAACCTTTGAGTTCTGTTTGTTCAGCTTTACAAAGTTCTTCTCGAAACTGCAAATACTGCTCTTTATTCATTGGGCAGTTGAGATAAGCGGCTTCACCTTTGTCATAACGTGATGCCATAAAAGCAACGTCACGGTTAATCGATTCTCCCACAATAATCGGACTAGCCGCATCAAAAAAGCTGAGGTATTCCATCCCGGTAAAGCGGCGCAAATCTTCGGCTAAATCGGGGCTAGTTAAAGGCCCAGTCGCCAAAACCACAATTCCTTCTGGAATTGCAGACACTTCACCCCGGCGAAATTCAATTAAAGGATGATGTGCTAAAGTTTGAGTCAAGTCTTGGCCAAATTGTCCTCTATCGACGGCTAGCGCCCCACCAGCAGGTACGGCGTGTTCATCAGCTTTAGAAATGACGATCGAACCCAGTTGACGTAACTCTTCGTGCAATAATCCAGCTGCGCGATCGCTTGCCATTGCCCCAAAGGAATTACTACAGACTAATTCTGCCAAATGTTCTGTATGATGAGCCGGACTGAAGCGTTTTGGACGCATTTCATGCAGAATTACTGGCACTCCAGCTTGGGCTATTTGCCAAGCTGCTTCTGTCCCAGCTAGTCCACCTCCAATTACTTGTATCGGTTCTTGTTCCATAGTTAAATTTAGACATAACCAGTAGCGATAGCATAACGCACCATCAACACCAACAATTACAAATTATCTGTGTCAATTCCCTTTTGTTTGAGTTTAGCTAACAATTCTTGATAGCGATCGCGCTCTTTTTCTAATTCTTGTAAAGCCGCTTCTTTTTCTTGTGAAGCCGCTTCTAATTCTTGTGAAGCCGCTTCTAATTCTTGTAAAGCGGCTTCCTTTGCTTGACGTTCCCGTTCTGCACGTTGGCGTTCTTGTTCCCGTAACTGGTCAATTTCTCCGGGGCTTAAAAACTTTTGTCCGGTGGGAGAAACAATTTCCAGGGTATCCGGTGTCAATATAAAACGGATTCCCAAACGCGGACTTACCCAGCCATTCATCTCTTCGATAACTTCAAAACTATCCCCAGAACGGAGCAAGCCATTTAAATCGTTCTTATCAGGATCATAAATATAATATTCTTCCACGCCGTAACGCTGGTAAAACTGCAATTTTTTGGCCATTTCTTTGAGAGTGTTACCTGGCGATAGAATTTCAAATACTACCTGGGGAGGTATATTATCTTCATTCCATTGTAAATAGGAACTCCGTTTTCCTTTTGGTCTGCCAAAGACTACCATCGTATCGGGCGCTTGTTTAATATTAGGGTTTCCTTGAATTGGATACCAAAATAAATCTCCGGCGATAAATACATCGGCTGGCGATGCAAATAAGATTTCTAAATTTTCTTTAATTTTGACAATCCATGCAAATTGTTCTGTATTATCCGCCATTGGCTGTCCGTCGCTTTCTGGGTAGATGACTTCGATGGTGGTTTCTGGTGTGACTTGTTGTACCATTGCTGCACCTCAAAATATGGGGTATTTAGCTGATATTTCTAGTTGAGATAGTGATCGCGTTCATATTGATTTTAGCTATAAGTAAGTCGGCGATTAAAAACAAGCTATATAAAATCTCTGGAATTAGCTCGTAGTTGCGCTTTAGCGAAGACAGCGCAACTGCAAACCATAATCATTTATTCATGCCGACTTACTTAAGACTGAATTTCGCTCATGAAGTTAATCACCTTTTGGTGAAATATTGTGTTTTGATGCTTTAAAGCAATTTGGGCTGACTCTTGGAGATCAGCGATCGCTTCTTGCCGATTTCCTAAGCGATCGCGAGCCAAACCCCTTGCGTAGAAAGCAAATTCATCCTCAGAATATATTTCACCTGCACCTACTGCTTCAATCTGCTTCGCTTCATTAAAATCTGCAAATGCACCTTGCTCATCTCCTAAGTCATAACACGCATTACCTCGCACATAATAAGCAGCCGTTAAATTGGGATCTACATAAAGAGCCTTGCTTAAGTGCTTAATGGCTTGACTATTAATACCCTGAGAATATTGCAAAATGCCCAAATTGTAGTAAGAAATAGCAGAACGTTCCATGCTGGCGATCAGGCTGAAGTCTTCTAGCGCACCTTGATAGTTACCAGAGTAAAAATGCGCTGCACCTCGTCCAAAATAGGCTCGTACATATTGCGGATCTAATTGAATCGCCCGATGAGAATCTTCAATTGCACTTTGATTGTCGCCGATTGCTGCACGAGCAACACCACGTTCAGCATAAGCTTGAGCATATTGAGGATTCAGCCGGATTGCTTTATTAAAGTCTTCAATTGCATTTTGATAATCCTTTGTCAGTGAACGAGCCACACCACGACTAAAATATGATATCCAATCCTCTGAATTTTGTAAAATTGCCTGACTATAATTTTCAATCGCTCCTTGATAGTCGCCAGAATTATAAAGTATATAACCAAGGCTGGAGTATCCAAAAGCAAACATGAAATTGAGCATTGGTTTATAAAAGCTGATGACACTACTATTATTCCCAAATCTAGGAATTAAACATCACGACCTTTGCTCTGCTATCTTGCGACTGCGGACATGAAATTAATCATCAGGAGGATGCCAACCACTAATTGTCCAACGTCGTTGGGCAACAAGTATAACTGGATTATTCATTCGCAAGCAAACAATTGTCGCCCTACCAATAATAGCAGTGTGCAAGTTCAGGGAACTTGCGGTGCAAATTGCTTGATTACACAATGCTCATTTAGTTTGTCGATATCTTCTGCCAAATAAGTTTTACCAAATCCTCCACCACCTAATGATTTAATTGGGCGATAGCGGTTTCTCAACACCACCAATCCTGTACCGCAGTTAGAGCAAAACATTGTGCGATCGCTATTGGGCGGATTGTGGCAATCTGGATTTAGGCAGCAGATCATAACTGTGCTTGTGTGGGGAAATGTATTTATTATCGCCTAGCTATAAGCTATTCCTCGGAGAAATCGCCAAATAGTAGATAAGTAGAGTTTTTATAAGTAACAGGGTTTGTAATAAGTCGCCAAGGCTTACTATTATCTATGTCACAATTGAGGAACAGACAATCAACCCAACCAACGAACAAGCACAAGCCTGTGTGCGAGTCTGCCAAATGTTGTCAAACACTTACAAAGATATCCACCTGTTTCGTTTTGAAATCCAAACTAGAGATGTGTATATTTTGGCAGGTGAGAATATTCAAATTATCGTACCCCCTAGTGGACTTTGGAGGTTTTTGAATGAAACCGAACTTTGAAGCAATGACTAGCAAAGAACTAACAGCTTATATACTTGCACACCGAGATGATGATGAAGCTATTCGTGTCCTGTTTAGTCGCCGTAATCCTCCCGACTCCGAAGCAACATGGTATGGGCCAATGGTGACAGCAGACGGTACACCAATAGAAGAAAATATTCGCATCGCAGAAGAAGCAATTAAGCAGCGCATTGAGCAAGCAAATAAAAGAAAGCAAGATTCTCAAAGTTAAGCCTTACTCGTCTGGATTCACACCCATATCTCTCAGCCTTTGCGCCAAGCGTTCACCCCGTTGACGTTCCTGTTCTAACAATAATTCAGACTGCTGTAACTGTTGTTGAGCTTGTTCTTTTTGCTGTCTTTCCAAATCTGCTCTTTCTTCACCAGAGAGTAATAAATTTCCCTGCTCATCCCACCAACGCAACCAAGGTAATTCCAGATTCTGATAGCGACCTTGCCAAATACCTAACTCTACACCAAGAGCGTTGATGGGGTAATGTCCTCGTTCGTTTTCTAGGACTAGTTCATAGTGGTCTTCTATTAGGTGATACACTTCTACGCGACTGCGACGCACTTCGTAAATGCCGTAAAAGGCAGGTCGAATTGCTTGCTCATAAACCCAAAATTTTCTCGTCCAAGAAGTTTTGTCACGTTCTTCTGAACCATCACCCGATACAAACTCCAATACAATCAAAGGTGGGATGATTTCTTGCCATAATACATAAGAACGTCGTGTTTGACCCTTTAAAAGTGGTGGCACATTAGGCACATAAAACCAGTCTGGTGCTTCTGCACCTCTTTGTGGCGGGTCTGTCATCCGCCAATAAATGCCAGAATCTTGACCAATGCAATAATTACCTTCTGGATGACGTTGCTGTAATACTGGTTGAATCGAATCTGTGAGTAAAATGCTTTGGGGATGTTCTTGAAAATTTTTCACAAATGTGCCATCAGACTCAGGTAACTGAGTATGATCTGGTAAGGTAGTTGGCAGTATTTCAGGTGTAGTAGTCATAGAAATTTTGCCTCAACTCAGATTCTACTATTATGGAAACTTCCGATCGCGCACTTCTAGGGCATAATCTTGCACAGCTTTAGTAATCGTCTCTCGCAAGTTTGTATAAACTTTGGCGAATGGTGGATGCTTCTCGGTAAGTCCGATGACATCTGAAGTAACTAAAACTTGTCCATCGCAGTGAATTCCGGCACCGATACCAATTGTCGGAATGCTTAATTTTTGTGTAATCTGCATTGCTAAATCTGCGGGGATATGCTCTAACACTAAAGAAAATACACCAGCTTGTTCCAGAGCGATCGCTTCATTGAAAATTCTTTCCCCCGTTTCCTGGCTTTTTCCCTGTTGTCGCAAACCAAGTTGATGTATTGATTGCGGTGTCAAACCTACATGACCCATTACCGGAATTCCAACTTGTACTAAACGAGCAATAGTTTCAGCGATCGCTGGATAGCCACCTTCCAACTTTACCGCTTGAGCGCCTGTTTCCTTCAATACCCGCCCAGCT
This sequence comes from Nostoc sp., assembly GCF_036919575.1. Lineage (GTDB taxonomy): Bacteria > Cyanobacteriota > Cyanobacteriia > Cyanobacteriales > Nostocaceae > Nostoc. The sequence continues at coordinate 8,772 of NZ_JBALBY010000128.1, forward strand.
GAGTGCATCGCTTGCTGGAGACTTTCTTGATAGGTCAAAAATGGTAAATCTACAACCACTAAGGCGCGTTTAACTCCTCGACGCACAGATTTGGCGTGATATATCATTTCATCCAAAGTTATCGGCAGTGTTGTTTCATAGCCTAGAACTACTGCCATAGAGTCACCCACGAGGATTAAGTCTACACCAGCTGCGTCGAGGAGTTGAGCGATCGCATAATCCCAGGCCGTCAACGCCACAATTGCACGTCCCTGTTGTTTCCATTGAATTAATTGCTGGGTAGTGATTGCCATTTTCCTAAGTGGGGAGTAGGGAGTAGGGAGTAGGGAGTGGGGAGTAGGGAGTAGGGAGTAGGGAGTAGGGAGTGGGGAGTAGGGAGTAGGGAGTAGGGAGTAGGGAGTAGGAAGTAGGGAATTTCACCACTCCCCATTCACCACTCCCCACTCCCCCACTCTTCATTTAACGGCGTGACTGAAAGCAATATGGGGTTTTGCACTACCCATTTTGGGCATTAACCAAGCTAAACCTTCACTAGTGCCGATCCATAATTTATTGCTAATGTCAGGTGCAAGGGCAAGAACCCGACTAGAAGGAAGTCCAGCAACTTCTGCATCTAACACAGCTCCTGTATTTGGATTTAATCGTAACAAACCATTATTAGTTCCGACCCAGACACTACCATCTTTAGCAAAACGTACCACTGTCACATTACGCCCACGCAGACGAGTTACAGAGCGCAACACTGCACCAGTTTTTGGGTTAATAACAAGCAAATTATTCGGCATTCCCGCCCAAATTAATCCTTCTGGACTAATAGCTAAAGCTTGTACAGTCGTCCCTGGCAAATCTGCTATCCGCTTGATAATCGCAGCACTAGCAGTATTTACCCGCACTAATCCATCAAGAGTGCCAACCCACAGTTGACCTTCAGCATCTAAAGTCAGGGTGTTAGCGCTGACACCAGGCAGATTTTTTAATGTTGTCATAATCAAACCTTGGTCGGGACTAATTAGAGCTAAACCATTATCGGTTCCAACCCACAAATAACCCCGTTTGTCAAGTAACAGTGACAACACCCGTTTAGAAGGCAAAAATAAATTCTGCGCGGTGATTTCGTTAGTGCGCGGGTCTACTCGGATCAGTCCCTCAGAACTTCCCACCCACAAACGTCCTACTTTGTCTTGGGCTAAAGCACCAATTGCAACACTTGGCAAGCTAACACGAGAAATAATCTTGCCGGTTTTAGGATCAATCCGCGATAGTCCCCGTCCAGAACTTACCCAAAGATTACCTGTAACATCTCCCAGTAAGTTACCGACACGATAATCAGTTTTTGGTGAATGTTCTTGCACTCCCCGCTCATCTGGCAAAGGTTCCACTCGTGGTGGCGGTGGCGAAGGTGGGTAAACAGGGGTTACATCAGACGAATTAATCTCAGGGGTTTTTTGTGCCAATCCCATACTTGGCAAAGCTATCAACCCCAACAAAATAGAACTAATCAATAAACTAGTACGCTTGCAAAACAATACCACGGTGACATTTCCTTTGGAGACAGTACCCATAACGATTACCTAAACTTGCTTTAGGTTAATTCCAGTGTTCCCCTAGCTGGCATTTTTTAAACGTCATCGGCAATTTTTCTCAAATTCAATGGGCATTGGGCATTGGGCATTTGTCATTTGTCATTTGTCATTTGTCATTTGTCATTTGTCAGAAATTCTCCCCCTGCTCCCCCATCTCCCCCATCTCCCTCATCTCCCTCATCTCCCCCACTCCCCACTCCCCAACAGTTATCGATCGCACTTTGTAAAGTTTTTGTTACAAAATGTTTAAATCTTTCTGTGATAACAAAATTAAATAAGTAAGTTAAAAACTTTCAAAGAATAACTTATCAAATTATTGATATATTGTGAGACAAGCTACAAATTACGTGGTGTGCAATTCTTTTTTCTTTCGCTATAAGTATAGCAGGGAACAGTAAAAACACTAGGTTGTGTACTCCTAGATGGTGAAAACACTGGTAAGGAAGATTACCACCCCTGCCAAAGTGTCCACCGCCAAAAACTCTACCCTCTACTAAAAGCGACCCTTAAAAAAATTTTCCTGATCTTCTTCCCTCTGAAGAGGGGAAAGAGCGGAATGAGGAAAGTTGCCAAAAACGTGATTTGATAAGTAAAAGAGAGATTTCTGAGAAGGATAAAATATGTCTTACGCTCAAACTAAAACTCAGAGCAAAACTGGGTATAAAGCCGGGGTTCAAGATTACAGACTAACTTATTACACACCCGATTACACACCGAAAGATACAGACATTTTAGCGGCATTCCGTGTTACACCTCAGCCCGGAGTTCCCCCCGAAGAAGCAGCTGCGGCTGTAGCGGCTGAGTCTTCCACTGGTACTTGGACAACTGTGTGGACAGATTTGCTCACCGACCTCGATCGCTACAAAGGTCGTTGCTACGACATCGAACCCGTTCCTGGTGATGACAACCAATTCATCGCCTACATTGCCTACCCTTTGGATTTGTTTGAAGAAGGTTCTGTAACCAATATGTTGACCTCCATTGTAGGCAACGTATTTGGTTTCAAAGCTTTGCGGGCACTACGTCTGGAAGACTTGCGGATTCCTGTGGCTTACCTGAAGACTTTCCAAGGGCCTCCCCACGGTATTCAAGTTGAGCGTGACAAGTTAAACAAATACGGTCGTCCTTTGTTGGGTTGTACAATTAAGCCCAAATTAGGTCTTTCGGCTAAAAACTACGGACGCGCTGTATACGAGTGCTTGCGCGGTGGTTTGGACTTCACCAAAGACGACGAAAACATCAACTCCGCACCATTCCAAAGATGGCGCGATCGCTTCTTGTTCGTATCTGAAGCTATTAGCAAAGCTCAAGCTGAAACCGGTGAAATCAAAGGTCACTACCTAAACGTCACCGCTCCCACTTGTGAAGAAATGCTGAAGCGGGCTGAGTTCGCTAAAGAACTCAAACAGCCCATCATCATGCACGATTACCTCACCGCAGGTTTCACCGCCAACACCACATTGGCTCGTTGGTGTCGTGACAACGGCATATTGCTGCACATTCACCGCGCTATGCACGCCGTAATCGACCGTCAAAAGAACCACGGTATCCACTTCCGCGTATTGGCTAAAGCCCTGCGGATGTCCGGCGGCGACCACATCCACACCGGCACCGTAGTTGGTAAACTGGAAGGTGAACGCGGTATCACAATGGGCTTCGTTGACTTGTTGCGTGAAAACTACATTGAACAAGACAAGTCTCGCGGTATCTACTTTACCCAAGACTGGGCTTCTCTTCCCGGTGTAATGGCAGTTGCTTCCGGTGGTATCCACATTTGGCACATGCCTGCACTCGTAGAAATCTTTGGTGATGACTCCGTACTGCAATTTGGTGGTGGTACTCTCGGACATCCTTGGGGTAATGCTCCTGGTGCTACAGCTAACCGCGTAGCTTTAGAAGCTTGCGTCCAAGCTCGTAACGAAGGTCGCAACTTGGCTCGTGAAGGTAACGACATTATCCGCGAAGCGGCTAAGTGGTCTCCTGAATTAGCTGTTGCTTGCGAACTGTGGAAAGAAATCAAGTTCGAGTTTGAAGCTATGGATACCGTCTGATCAAAAGTTAGGAGTTAGAAGTAGAGACGCGACGCCAGTCGCTACAACGGGGAGGCAGCGCGATCTTGGGGGTTTCCCCCATGAGTGACTGCCGTGGGAACCCCCGCAACGCGCTGGCTCATTAATCGCGTCTGTAACAAGAGTTAAGAGTTACATTAATTCATAATTCATAACTCTTAACTCATAACTCATAACTGTTGACGGCTGGGGTCAAGCATGAATCTTAAGCAAATTGCGAAGGACACAGCCAAGACTCTCCAAAGTTATCTGACTTATCAGGCTCTAAGGACAGTGTTGGCACAGCTAGGCGAAACGAATCCTCCATTAGAACTTTGGCTGCATAACTTTTCGTCTGGCAAAATTCAGAATGGTGAATCATACATTGAGCAACTGTTGCAAGAAAAACCAGATTTGGCTTTGCGAATCATGACTGTCAGGGAACACATTGCGGAAGAAGTCATGGAATTTCTACCGGAAATGGTTCGCACTGGCATTCAGCAAGCCAATATGGAACAGCGTCGCCAGCATTTAGAACGGATTACGCAACTCAATTTATCGAACCCCAGCCTGCAACCAGAACAGCAAGCAAGTTCAGATCCGAATTTAGATAACTTATCGAATTAGTTCGGTCAACCTAGTAGTAAAAAATCACAACCCATTATCAAAAGCTATGCAAACTTTACCAAAAGAGCGTCGTTACGAAACCCTTTCTTATCTGCCCCCTCTGTCTGATGCTCAAATTTCCAAGCAGATCCAGTACATTTTGAATCAAGGTTACATTCCAGCGATCGAGTTTAACGAAACTTCTGACCCGAAAGAATTCTATTGGACAATGTGGAAGTTGCCTTTATTTGGTGCTAGATCGACTCAAGAAGTATTGAGCGAAGTTCAAGGATGCCGTTCTCAATTCAACACCAGCTATATTCGGGTTGTGGGTTTTGACAACATCAAGCAGTGCCAAATTCTCAGCTTTCTTGTTCACAAACCCAACAAATACTAAGGTTAGCAAGCTTTAAGTAATTGGTTTATTTTCATAGGAGAGGTAGAATTATCTGCCTCTCTTTTTTTTAGAGTACGGGAAACTCGGAGGTTTTTTTTTAGTTTGTGATGCAGAATAGAATCGTAAATTGAAAAGCAAAAGGTGGTACTTGTGCAGTACACTACTCTGGCTGAAGCATACTATAATCGAGGTATTGCTAACTATTATTTGGAGGATTTTCAGGGGGCTTTGGAAGACTTGAATGGAGCTTTGCAAATTAATCCTAACAATACCAAATCTCTCATTGCAAGGGGCATAATTTATTCTGCATTAGGAGCAATAGAAGAAGCTATCAAGGATTATAACAAAGTATTAAAGATTAATCCCAATAATTATTATGCTTACTTTAATAGGGCAGTTGTCTACTCTATTATAGGAAATAAACAGAAGGCAATATATGATTATAATCGAGCATTACAGATTAATCCTGATAAAGCTGACGCTTACTATAATAGGGGAAATATCCGCTATGAATTAGGAGATAAGCAAGGGGCAATATACGATTATGACATAGCATTACAGATTAATCCCGATAAAGCTGATGCTTACTACAATAGAGGAAATATCCAGAATCAATTAGCAGACAAAGATAAGGCAATTGAAGATTTTAAAAAAGCAGCAGATATCTATAAGCAGAAAAGCCAAGAGATAGATTATGAAGATGCTGTTGAAAAAATAAAATTACTTAAGAAGTCTGAATGTACAGATGAAAATAGAGATAATAGAACTGAAATCAAGTTTCCTCAAAATCACGTTAATTATTCATTTGATGTTTTGGTTAAAGATAAAGATATTTGGAAACAATTACTCCAAGATATAAAAACTCATATAAACTCTCGTTGGCAAATAGTAAGTATAAAAAATAAGAAATTTATCAGGATTAAATTCTATGGAAATGATGAAGAATGTTCAATTTTGAGTCAAAAATTCCAAGAAGATGAAGAATCTTGTCTTAAAAATATGAAAAGTGATTTTGATACTGATATAAATATTGAAACAACACAAGAAGAAAATTATATTGATAAAGAATTTAATAAGATTAGTGATAATAACTACTCTGCTCAATTTGAGAGTGATAGGTATGATGGTTGGCTCGATTGTGGCTATATGAATGATATTACAAATCCTTATGAAGTATACTAGATTATAGTTATAACTATGGGAGCATCCCAAATGTGTAAATTTATTTTTTTGTAGTGTGGGCTTCTAGCCCGCTTCCTGGACATTAGGGAGCAAGATGCTCCCACTACAAATTTTATTTTGGCAAAATTGGGATGCTCCCATAACTATACACTAGCATTTATTTTTTTTCTCCCCAAAGTAGTAATTATGCAGCAAATTACTCTAGCTGAAGCATCTAAAAATTTACCCGACTTAATTGAAGCAGCACTCAATGGTGAGGAAATTATCATCATCAAAGATAATCAACCTTTGGTGAAGTTAACTCCTGTGTCGCCAGTTAAACGCCGCCGTCAACCTGGAAGCGCAAAGGGTTTAATTACAATATCTGATGATTTTGATGCACCGCTCGAAGATTTTAAGGAATATATGGAATGATCTTACTGTTGGATACACATACTTTTATTTGGTATGTGACGGACAATTCAAGACTTAGTAATCAAGTCCTAGATTTAATCAATGATGAGAATAATGAAATTTTGCTAAGTATAGCTAGTCTCTGGGAAATAGCGATTAAGGAGAATTTAGGAAAGCTTCGTTTCAATCAGCCATTTGAGATATTCATCACACACCAACTCAGCCTTAACGATTTTAGGTTACTCGATATCAAAATTAGCCACGTTACTATTGTTGCTACACTACCTTTGCATCACCGTGACCCATTCGACCGACTTTTAATTGCACAGTCGATAGTTGAAAATATACCTCTATTGAGTGCTGATAAAATTTTTGATGCATATCCAATTAGGCGTATATGGTAGATAGTGCTGATTTTGTACCAAAAGATAAATCAACAGCGATCGCCAAAAAAACTTAACATTACTTTAAGCACTGCTAGGCAAAGATAATTTTATGGGTTACTACATCGCTCCCCGCTTTCTGGATAAACTGGCTGTCCACATTACTAAAAACTTTCTCAAGCTTCCTGGTGTGCGAGTTCCGGTGATTTTGGGTATTCACGGACGCAAAGGAGAAGGCAAAACATTTCAATGTCAATTAGTCTTTGAGAAAATGGGTATTGAGGTAACTAACATCTCTGGCGGTGAATTGGAAAGTCCAGACGCAGGAGATCCAGCGCGGTTGATTCGGCTGCGCTATCGGGAAACAGCAGAACTGATCAAAGTACGCGGCAAAATGTGTGTTTTGATGATTAATGATTTAGACGCGGGGGCTGGACGCTTTGATGAAGGTACTCAATATACTGTAAATACGCAGTTGGTGAATGCCACACTGATGAATATTGCTGATAATCCCACAGATGTGCAGTTGCCTGGAAGCTATGATTCTACGCCTTTACGTCGTGTGCCGATTATTGTCACAGGTAATGATTTTTCCACCCTCTATGCACCGTTAATTCGGGATGGACGGATGGAGAAGTTCTACTGGGAACCAAACCGAGACGACAAGGTGGGAATTGTCAAGGGGATTTTTGAAGCGGATGGACTGTCACAGAAGGAAATTGAACAGCTAGTTGATACTTTTGTCAATCAGTCCATTGACTTTTTTAGCGCTTTGCGATCGCGCATTTATGACGAACAAATCCGCAACTACATCCATCAAGTCGGTTTTGAGCGGGTATCGTTGAGTGTGGTGAACAGCGTTGAAGGACCACCAGAGTTTAAAAAGCCAGATTTCCGGCTGTCTCACTTAATCGAGTCTGGTAACTTCCTGGTTGGTGAACAAAAACGGGTGGAAAATTCCCATTTGGTTGATGATTACAACCGACTCAATCGAGGTAGAAATTCTCAATCTGCACCACCTGCGGCTGTAACACCAATTAGTCAGCCGTCAAATCGCACAACCCAAGAAGCAAAAACTAATGAATTCCCGAAACAGGAAGTATCGAGTCCACATTTGACCCTAGAGACACAAGCACAAATTAGAGAATTATTGTCTCAAGGTTACAAAATTAGCATTGAACATGTAGATGAGCGTCGTTTCCGCACAGGTTCTTGGCAAAGTTGTGTTAATAGTCACATTGATAGCGAGTCTGATGCAATCTCAAATTTGGAATCAACTCTGACAGAATATACTGGTGAGTATGTGCGCTTAGTAGGTATTGATCCAAAGGCCAAGCGGCGGGTGGTGGAAACGATTATTCAGCGTCCGCATGGGGGAAATTAGGGGTACGCTACGCACAAGTTATCCGATTACCCAAAAGTCCTCCAAAACCTCAAAGAGTTTTATCAGACATCCCTCTCCTTAGTAAGGAGAGGGACAGGTTTTGCGTAGCAAAACCAGGGTGAGGTTATGAGGTTTATGTTAACTACAAGTATTTGCTGAAGCCGAGTTAACCTTTGTTAAATCGCCAGTGAATACTGCTGTGTATTGATAAGGTGATGCACCAGAACAATTCATAGAATTTGTATTAGCACGACGGGGAGTCCACCATGAGGTTGTTTGCACAGTCAAATTTGTGCCATTCCATGATAGATTATTGATAACTAAAGAGTTAGTTTGTCCATCAGTCGGCTTTTTGGATGATAAAAATGTGGCGTAGTTAACCTCGCCATTGGCTGGATTAATCCTGGCTATAACTGCGACTTTTGGCCCGCCTCCGCTACCATAGCTAGACAACCAACGCCCAGTGGCAAAGCGGCGAAAATCATTACCAGTTTGACTGCCAGTGGAAGAGTAAACGCCATATAAAACATTCGCTCCATCCCAAAACAATCCATAACCTGTACCATCGTCATTTGTTGTTTCGTAATCACTACGACACCATGTTTTTATCCCATTATTAAAACGGATTGTCACAGGGTTTTTGTTATTAGATGAGACTTGCTGATAACCAATGTAAATGGTTGTATTTCCATTCTTTACTTTCGGCCCATTTTTAGCTTTGATTGTCGCTTCACTATCATTGCAACTAAATGTCACAGCATTACCGATAGATGAATTTACCGTTTGGGCCAAAAGTGGAGCAGCTTTTTGTGTGATTACTAAATCAGCTACTAATACTACAGATAAAGAGAAACATATCAAATGCTTCTGCAATTTTTGAGAATAAATCATGGTATAAATCTGCCGAGAAAGTGTTAGGAAAAACTTCGTATTACTATAAACTCTGATCAGAATTTAGACAATCAAAATTGTTGAGACTTGCAGATTACAGCATTCTCAATATTACGAAAAATGAGACTAAACTAGAAAACGTATAAGATAATATGCACGATATTAACTGTACATAAACCTTTCATATCAAAGAGCATCAGTGAGTAAAAAAAAATGCGTAGGCAAAGCCCACCAAAGTTACCGCAGCAATCAACAACAAATAGTTTTAATGAACAAGTAGCGTTTGCTCATTCTTCATATCTCTTGCTAAAAGGTTTTTTACCTCTGCTTTCTGTCTGCCGCCGTGCCGTATTAGACGGTTTTAACATTCTGATCTGATGCTTTTGCTCCACTAGCTTTCAGCAGGCGACTTAACCTAGTTTTGCGGACACGTTCGCTATCACGAATACCACCCGCCATTTCATATTCACTGCTGTTTTTGCCATACTTAAAAGCAACGCCCCTCACAATCTTATCTGTAAGATTGTCCAAGGTTTTTTCCATCTCATCAATTTTAGTCTTGGAAGAGTCAATCATCGCTAGAGAAATGTTATAACCATCAAGCATAGTGCGTAACTGCTCAATTGATTGAATCAGATTTTGCAAACCGCAATTATCACCAAAATCCATATTTGAATCAATTGCTTTCAATCCGGCGGATCTCAATTCAGCTTTTTCTAAAATACGGGATGTACGTTTTGGACGAGACATAGATATATTCGTTAGAGAGGGTTATAGAATACCAATTCAGTAATCGTAATTTTGGAAGAACTTTTCCCTCAACTCCTCTCCAAAGCTCAGAAGCGAGTTTGGTTCTGCCTTTCCTATTAACGAAGAGAACTGGAGGGTTAGGTTTTTGATTACTGAATCAATGCTCTAAGGCTAGTTTGACTTAGTAAAGCTGTTTTCTGGTTCAGTAAAATTGATGAATAATTTTATTTATTAAAAAACTAATACAGAAATCTGAGTAATTTCTCTTAACGGACTTAAATATTTTTGAGGGATAAACAAGTCTCAAACCCATGCAGGATAAGGTAAATACACCAAATGCTCAAGAATAGCTGAAACCCAAATATATCAAGATACTAAGCAAAAGAATGTCAAAGTCTCGTCTCTCTGTATATATAGGACTAGTATAAGATTAGTGAAATGCACGTAGTGGACCCTCAAGGCTTTAATAGTGCATTAGACGTAGATTGGGTGGAGCGGAGCGCAACCCAACATATATTAGGATGTTGGGTTACGCAAAGCCTCCACCCAACCTACAATTTTTTTGCTCATCTGATTAGTAAACGCTATAAGTCCCATTAATTCAGATATTGCACCTGGTTTTTTGGACGATTGCTTTAACGTTAGTGACGAATGTCGTGATGTTCATGAGACATGTCGTGATGTTCATGAGAGATGTCACGATGTTCATGAGACATGTCGTGATGTTCATGAGACATGTCGTGATGTTCATGAGACATGTCGTGATGTTCATGAGACATGTCGTGATGTTCCTGAGACATGTCGTGATGTTCATGAGAGATGTCGTGATGTTCATGAGAGATGTCGTGATGTTCATGAGGAATATCACGATGTTGAGGGATTTCTAAGAAATAAATTACTACTACTTGTGGGGTAGGCCGAAAAGCCATTGGTGTCAAGTTAAGAAAAATGGATGGCTGTCAAGAGTGGGCAAATCAATGGTAAAAGTCAATCAACGAAAATCGGCGGGAATCCCATCCCTTGAAGGGGCGTCCGGGATAGCCGACCGCCGATTTAGTCATTAGTTATTAGTCATTGGTATTAAGTTTTTACCTTGCCAATGCGATCGCGGCATTCTGTCCGCCAAAACCAAAACTCAAACATAATACCTGCCTAATTTTACTTAGACGTGCGGCTGTAACGATATCCAAATCAAACTCTGGCTGCTGCAATCCTATACAAGGTGGTAATATTTGATGCTGTAAGGCCATGAGAGAAAAAGCCACACCTAATGCTCCAGATGCTCCTAGTGTATGACCTGTGCTTCCCTTGGTGGAACTAACCGCCACCCCTTGGGGAAACAAACGCTGGATTACCATGCTTTCTATGCGGTCATTTAGCTGAGTAGCTGTGCCATGAGCATGAATATAATCAATATCGGCTGGTGAGAGACAACTACGTTCTAGACATTGTTTGATGGCAGCGATCGCACTTTTCCCTTCAGGTTCTGGCGAATTGGGATGATATGCGTCGTTAGTTAAGCCAAAACCGAGAATTTCACCATACACTTTTGCTTGACGCTGCTTGGCCAACTCTGCTGATTCTAAGACAAACACAGCTGCGCCTTCGCCCAACACTAAGCCTTCCCGGTGCAAATCAAAGGGATAAGCCCCAGTTTTCGCCAAAGCACCCATCTGCTGAAACCCTGCCAAAGTTAAGGGTGTAATCGGTGCTTCCACTGCGCCAGCTAGAGCCTGTTGACATTGCCCAGTTTGGATGAGTAAAGCTGCTTGAGCAATAGACCAAATTCCAGTAGCACAAGCTGCCATCGGTGCCAAAACTATCCCTGACGCGCCGATTTGTCGCGCAGCTGCGATCGCATTCATCTGAGGTAATGTATCTAGCCAATTTCCCAAAGATAACACCGGAAAATTCGCCGCGTCTCCATACATTTGCCTTGCCAGCATTTCCCAAGACGCTTGATAAGAGCGACTCGATCCAATGACTACAGCACAATCAGCTGCATGTGCAACCAACCCAGCATCTTGCAAAGCAGAAGAAACAACCATCTGAGTTAACATTGTCAACTCAGATGGTTTTTGACCAATTAAACCTAGAGGAAGTGGTTTCAGTTCTGGAAATGGTTGATGTAATCGAATTCCAGATTTACCTGCGATTAAATTTCGCCAACTATCTTCTAAGCTTCCACCCAAGGCGGAAATTAAACCAATACCAGTGACACAAACCTTAACCAATTTGAATTTTGGGGGATGAGGGGGATGAGGGGGATGAGGAAGATGAGGAAGAACAATAATCGTTTGTTTACTCCCTTTACTCCCTCATCTCCCTCATCTCCCCCTGCTCTCTTCCTCCTACTTTCCAGGTGTTTTCAGATTTTCAGCACCTTGGGTGACTTTAGCGGAGTCAATGCGATCGCCTTGCTGAATTTTGTTCACTACATCAAAGCCTTGAGTGACATTGCCAAACACGGCGTAGTTACCATCCAAGAAGGCTAGATCGGCTAAAGCAAAGTAAAACTGGGCAGAAGCAGAGTCTGGTGGTTGCGATCGCGCCATCGCTACTGCACCCTGTTTATGGGGCAATACGACAGGTTGAGCAGTAGCATCAAATGGTTTATTGTAAATCGGAGTATCTGAACCTTTTGGCTTAACTTCTAAAGGTATGTAGCGAGCGTTTCCCGTTTTTGGGTCAATATAACTACCTTCTCCCAATTTATCTATTGCAACTTTCGGGTCTTTGCTTTTAGGATCGCCCCCTTGAACCACAAACGGTTGGGGTTCGCGGATAACTCGATGGAAAGCTAAACCATCGTACACACCCTTTTGCACTAAATCCACGAAGTTGCCAGCTGTAATTGGGGCATTCGTGCCGTCTACTTCGATAGTAATCGGCGAACCTTTAACCGTCATAACCACAGTAGCCTTGCCTTCAAGACGTGGTAAATCTGTCAGTCCAGGAATAGTCTCACTACTAGTTTGAGATACAGATGTTGCTTCAGTAGTTGTCTTGGTGCTTGCCTCGCTCGTAGTCGAGGTAGCTGTCGAGGTTGGAGAAGACGTATTAGAAGCGACTTGACCTGTTGAACATCCTCCCAACATTAAGGCACTGATGATCACCAGAGAAAGCAAAAATTGTGAGATTTTTAACCGCATTGCCAATTACTGATTCAACCAGAGTATCTTATCGTTTTGAGGGGCATTAAGCATTGGGAATGGGGCATTGGGCATTAGGCACTGAGCATTGGGCACTTGTACTGAGCTTTGCCGAAGTATTGGGCATTGGGTTTAGTAGTCTCCCTCATCTCCCTCATCTCCCTCATCCCCTCACTCCCCACTCCCCACTCCCCACTCCCTTAAAGTCCTTCTAATGACACTCCCAAGAAGCGGGCTAACTTTGCGCCTTCTGTTTCCAACTCTGTTAAGGACAACGGTTGTCCAACCCGTGTTAAGGGTATATCTCGCCGGCCTTTAACGCGTAGATAGAGTGCGCGAAGGGGATTAAGACCTTCTTTGACGGCTATTCGCACAGATTGCACATCTTCTATGCGGCTGTCAATCTCAATTCGGCGGTTTTTGCCAGGAAATCCCCAACGGAATATTTTGATTGTGCCAGTTTCCTGATTAAATTCGTTGTAACCGCCTCCTACATCCAATAAAATCACTGCCCACAGGTATGTGGCTAATAGCAAGCCAGCAGCACCATATAAACCCATCACCAATCCTTGGGGGACGAATATCAGTTGGGTTGCATCGGTAACTATGAGTAAATTAACTTTTAAATAACTGGATATCCCAGCCAATAAAAAGCCGCTTGCTCCCAATGTAACGATAGTTGCCCACCAGTAGTTACTGAACCGACGGGAACCGAGAACATTTTGATGCAGGAGGCGATCGCCTTTGTTAATCGTTGTTGATGCCGTCATTGAACTACCATTGCCCATGAGATACTAACACACTGAATGTTTTCGCATTGAGTGTAGGCTTCTGTGCATTTTACCAAACATTGCTGACAAAAACTCAACTGCGGCCTTCCCTGTTGCTGCTACCCATACAATAGTTTGTTAAGGCACGTTACATAATTTATTCACTCCAGGGCTGATGAAAACTCTTTCTCCTCTACCCCTCTGTCATTCTTATCAAAAAATTGGGTTTAAAACCCCGTGCTAGAAGCACGGCTTTAAGTTTTGTGGCAATGAGTCTTTATCCCCGTTACAAAACTGTACCCAACGGCTACGCTCAGGGCATCGCTTCCGATTTCCGACTTCCGACTTCCGACTTCCGACTTCATTAACCCCTCTGGCTGCCCTTTTTGAACTCTTGGGAATGAGTTACCTACCTACGCCCATCGGCACTAAATTTTTTCAGATTTCTGAGAAAACTTGTGTCAAATTGTAAAAATTCTGATATTCATATTAATTATAGGGTTCGTGTTTCATATCCTGATTTGCTTGTTGTGTATCAGGCAAAAACCCGGAGTAGTGTGATAAGTTAAGAATCATTAAGTTACCAGAAGCTAGATTACTAGCCAATGGTACGTGTAATGGCATAAACAAAGAGAAATGCTGATTTCACAGGTCGGCAAGCTCTCAGAATCTCAGTTGCTTTCAGGCTGTTGAGATTGTCAAAAAAAACGTTAATTCCTCACGGCAGTCGGTTACATTGGCTCTCCGTACTGCCTTAGAAACGTTGCAATTTTAGTAAAAAAAGAGGATTTTAGTCCGATGACCATCGCAGTTGGACGCGCCCCCAGTAGAGGGTGGTTTGACGTTCTAGACGACTGGCTCAAGCGCGATCGCTTCGTATTCGTAGGTTGGTCAGGGATACTATTATTCCCCTGCGCTTTCCTAGCACTAGGCGGTTGGCTGACCGGCACCACCTTCGTCACCTCTTGGTACACCCACGGATTAGCCTCCTCCTACCTAGAAGGTGCTAACTTCCTCACAGTGGCAGTATCCACCCCCGCAGACAGCATGGGACATTCCCTATTGCTGTTGTGGGGACCAGAAGCCCAAGGCGACCTCACCCGTTGGTTCCAACTGGGTGGCTTGTGGCCATTCGTGGCTCTACACGGAGCCTTCGCTTTGATTGGCTTCATGTTGCGGCAATTTGAAATTGCGCGTCTAGTAGGTATCCGTCCTTACAACGCCCTCGCCTTCTCTGCCCCGATTGCGGTATTCGTCAGCGTCTTTTTGATGTACCCCTTGGGACAATCTAGCTGGTTCTTTGCACCTAGCTTTGGCGTTGCGGCAATTTTCCGCTTCCTATTATTCCTGCAAGGCTTCCACAACTGGACACTCAACCCCTTCCACATGATGGGCGTTGCTGGTGTATTGGGTGGTGCTTTATTATGCGCCATTCACGGAGCCACAGTAGAAAATACCTTGTTTGAAGATGGTGAAGGTGCTAATACTTTCCGCGCCTTCAATCCCACCCAGTCAGAAGAAACCTACTCAATGGTGACGGCAAACCGTTTCTGGTCACAGATTTTCGGGATTGCCTTCTCAAATAAGCGCTGGTTGCACTTCTTCATGTTGTTTGTGCCAGTCACAGGCTTATGGATGAGCGCCGTCGGCATCGTCGGTTTAGCACTCAACCTGCGGGCTTATGATTTCGTCTCCCAAGAATTACGGGCGGCGGAAGACCCAGAGTTTGAAACCTTCTATACCAAAAACATTTTGCTGAATGAGGGTATCCGCGCTTGGATGGCTCCTCAAGATCAACCCCACGAACAATTTGTATTCCCTGAGGAGGTATTACCACGTGGTAACGCTCTCTAATAGACCAAATATCTTAGGCGGCGCTGGACGCGACCAAGAATCCACTGGGTTTGCCTGGTGGTCTGGTAACGCACGTTTAATTAACCTATCTGGCAAACTACTGGGCGCTCATGTTGCCCACGCTGGTTTGATTGTATTCTGGGCTGGAGCGATGACTTTGTTTGAAGTCGCTCACTTCATTCCTGAAAAGCCCATGTATGAGCAGGGCTTAATCCTATTACCTCACCTCGCCACTCAGGGTTGGGGTGTTGGTCCTGGTGGTGAAGTCATCGATACCTTCCCCTACTTTGTTGTCGGTGTACTCCACCTAATTTCCTCAGCCGTCCTTGGCTTTGGCGGTATCTATCATGCCGTCCGTGGCCCAGAAACCTTAGAAGAATACTCTTCTTTCTTTGGTTACGACTGGAAAGACAAGAACAAGATGACCAACATCATCGGGTTCCACCTGATTATTTTGGGATTCGGTGCATTGCTGTTAGTGCTAAAGGCAATGTTCTTTGGTGGTTTGTATGACACCTGGGCACCAGGCGGTGGTGATGTTCGGATTATTACGAATCCGACACTCAACCCAGCAGTTATCTTCGGTTATGTAATCAAGTCTCCCTTCGGTGGCGAAGGCTGGATTGTCAGCGTCAATAACTTGGAAGATGTGGTCGGCGGTCACATCTGGATTGCCTTTATCTTAATAGCTGGAGGTATCTGGCACATCTTCACCAAGCCTTTTGCTTGGTCACGTCGTGCATCAATCTGGTCTGGTGAGGCTTACCTTTCCTACAGCTTGGGCGCTCTCTCCCTGATGGGCTTCATTGCCTGCCTCTTTGTTTGGTTTAACAACACCGTTTACCCCAGCGAATTTTACGGTCCGACTGGCCCAGAAGCTTCTCAAGCTCAGGCTCTGACCTTCTTGATTCGTGACCAACGCTTGGGTGCTAACGTTGGTTCTGCCCAAGGTCCCACAGGGTTGGGTAAATACCTGATGCGTTCTCCCACTGGTGAAATCATCTTCGGTGGTGAAACCATGCGCTTCTGGGATTTCCGCGGCCCTTGGTTGGAGCCTCTACGTGGCCCCAATGGTCTTGACCTAGAAAAAATCAAGAACGATATTCAGCCTTGGCAAGCTCGTCGCGCTGCTGAATACATGACCCATGCTCCTCTGGGTTCTCTCAACTCCGTGGGTGGTGTGGCTACCGAAATTAACTCCTTCAATTACGTATCTCCTCGCGCTTGGTTGGCGACTTCTCACTTCGTACTAGGGTTCTTCTTCCTAGTTGGTCACTTGTGGCACGCTGGTCGCGCACGGGCTGCTGCTGGTGGTTTTGAGAAAGGAATTAACCGTGATACTGAGCCAGTGATGTTCATGGACAACCTCGACTAGGTTGTAAGGTTTATCTGAATCACTGACAATTAAATAATTTAGAGGCTCTTGCATAAAAGCAAGGGCTTTTTTTATAGGAGAATTAGTAATCTGCTGATTAAACTGAGCGACTTACCAAGGTAATTAATCCTATGAGCGATTCCAATTTTATTGATGCTTTGCGATGGACATCTGAAGCTAAGGAAAAGTTACAAAATATTCCCTTTTTTGTCCGCATTCAAGCTCAAGCCCGAATTGAACAGCTGGCTCGTGAAGCAGAGCAACAAGTTGTGACAGATGATTTGGTAGAACAGGCTAGGCTTGAGTTTGGACAATAAAACAGGAGTCAGAATACAGAATTCAGAATTGGTGAATACTCTACCCATAAAGGAATAGAGTTTTAAGGCGAGAATATTTTAATTTTTTTTCGCCCACCCTTCGACAAAGCTTAGGGCATCGCAATTCGGCTTGGTTTTAAACCAATATTCATTACCCAGTCGGACTCCAATTCAATTCTGAATTCTGACGCCAAGCCGAGGAGCGTCTCCGGCTCCGCTCCTGAGTTCTGAATTCTTCTTATAAAACATTCTGCTTTAGCAATTCGATATCTGCCAAAACTGATTGACCAAAATCGGGCAGATGGCAAACTGGCAATTCGTCAAGCAGTGCGGGAAGGGTAAAGTTGAACTACCGACTCAACCTAATTCATAATTACGAATTACGAATTACGAATTACGAATTAATATCAACTTCTTCCGACATTCATTGCTGCTAAAAAAGCCTTCTGGCTCACATCTCTATAAACTGTATTCAAATACTTCATTACCACATCACTCGAAGTTGAATTTACTGCATTTTCCTCTTCCTTCGCTAGGGGAATTGCTCCTAATACATCTAATACCGTCTCGCTGCTGGAGGGCGCAATTACTACCAAGGATGACTCTAGTGGCTCATTGTATTGCCAGAAAGAGTCAATTTTTACCGAGTATTTGTTATTAGGAATTGACTGTTGAACATGAATCGTTTCTGTAGTATTGGGTTCAATCTTGGCACTACGTAACTGTCGCAAGTCGCTGATAATTTGCTCTTTAGTGCGTCCGCGTAATTGAAATAGTACAAAGGGGTCTTCGCTGAAGCGATCGCCTAACTGATAATATACCGCACCAATGTGTTTACAGGGATTTGCTTTATCAGGACAAGAGCATTTACTCTGGATATCAGCCAAGGTAAATGGAAATATCGAAAGACCATTAGCTGTGAACACTTCTTCTATATTTTGTGGCATTTCTCCTGCCAAAAGCTTGGCAGCAAAAATTGC
The DNA here is from genome assembly GCF_036919575.1 of Nostoc sp. Lineage (GTDB taxonomy): Bacteria > Cyanobacteriota > Cyanobacteriia > Cyanobacteriales > Nostocaceae > Nostoc. The sequence goes on from NZ_JBALBY010000128.1 coordinate 26,837, forward strand.
TCTTTGAGACATGGTTTCAATTACATAACCCCACTGTTCATTACTAAAGGGTTCAAGCGAAAGGGAAACTTTATAAGGTTCCACTTCACTACCTTGCACTCTAGCTAATACTTTTGCACCTTTAAATTCAATGCTCAAAACATTTCCTTGACGAGCATAATTTCTCGCACGTTCTAAACGCTTTTTAAAGCGATAGGAATCTAGTAAATCTAGCCATTGTTGTGACCACCATTCTCGGCTTGCTTGCAATGTGTAATTAGTCATAAATCAATTTAAAATTCAAAATTATGGAATAGATGGGTTGATCTCGTTTTGTGACATTGGTATCGTATGTGATGATGCTCCTCAGTTCAAATCAGGACTTACGCAAACAATAGCCGAAACCCTTATTTTCAGGTAGGGGCAATTCATGAATTGCCCCTACAGCTTGTACTTTTGCGTAAGTCCTACAAATTACAGCAGAAATCATGTATTTGAACCACATCTGTCCTAGGGGCACAGAAAAAGCTCATGCGTGTCAACTTAAGCTCAAACCCCTTTAAAACCTCGTTTCTAGCCTCTGGCTAGAAATGCAGATCCTGGTGGCTTTGCCGCAAGTTACGGAGGCGGAGCCTCTCCGACGGGCATTCCCAGTCAGAGACTGGGAACGAGACTATCTCTAAAAGCTGGTTTTAGGCTGGCTTTCACGTTAAGTTGACACCAATGAGCTTTTTCTGTGCCCCTACCGCGTGGTCTATGTACCTGAAAATAGCTGTAATCACTAAAGTCATGCTTTGGAACAAGGTGAACGGGATGATTGAAGTCAATTCGACCGATAATGTCTTGGATGTCGCAATTATTGGAGCCGGGCCAGGTGGACTCTGTGCCGCTCATGCTTTAACACGACTTGGCTTCTCGATCGGGGTTTTTGAGCAAGCCCGCCTGTTGCGACCAATTGGTGCTGCTCTGGGGATCGGTGATCCCGGCTATGCTGCCCTAGCGGAGATCGATGCCGAACTAGCGCAGCAGGTGCGGCTGTTGGCGGTGAATCCCAAACAGCAGATGTTGATGCGGCCAAATGGCGAGGTTCTTTTCGCTGATGAATCCCCACTTGCCGGGACAGGCTTCACCTGGCTATGCTGGTATAACCTACAGACCTGTCTTTATAAAGCACTGCCCGCGACGGTATCACTTCATCTCAACCATACCCTTATCGGTTTCACTCGGACTTCAGTCCAGGGTCAAGAGCAATTGCGTTTGAAGTTCCGTCAACAGGAAGATGTCTGTGCCCGACTTTTAATTGGTGCCGACGGTTACAACTCTACGGTGAGAAGCATTACCGTTGCAGATGGTGCCCCTCTTTATACAGGAACTATGACTTGGAGGGGGATTGTGAAACGGAAAAACTTGCCCTCACTTACCGCTCCCTTCCTTGAATCTGCTGGATTTCAACTTGTGGTTGGAGAAAAAAAGAACTTCTGGATAATGGATGCGGGTACGGAATTGCTTGCCTGGGGTGGCACAGCCCTACGTTTGAATCACTCGAAAAGTTCATCAGCGCTAGAGACGGTACTCCAAATATTTGAGCAATGGCCCCCTCTGGTTGAAAGTGTAATTAGAGCCACTGAGCATGAGACCATCATCGAAACTGGTGTCTTCGACAGGGAACCAGTGCCGCAGTGGGGGGACTTGAGACGTGTTACCCTACTGGGTGATGCGGCCCACCCGATGCGGCCATCGTTGGGATTGGGCACAACTATGGCCATACAGGATGTGGTAGCCTTGGCTAAGGTTCTAGCCTGTACTGATCTAGGTGATGGGGAACAACTCGGCGTTGCTCTACGCACTTACGAGGAGGAGAGGATTGCCATTTCGGCCCCGTTACAGCGCCTTGCCCGACAGGAGGGTGCTAAATCCCATGCTGAAGATCTGGCAGAGCGGCTCAAAGAAGGATTTTCAGCCGCCCTGGCAGCACGCAGGCAGGCATCCCAGAAGCACTTCAGTGGTGAGTGAAAATTGTTGCTACTGGACTAAAGTCCTGACTACAAAATTATTCTGCATCATCGTCAATTACTGCACTACGATCAAGTAGTAGTAAGTTGCGAAGTTGATCTGTATTCATTTCAGTTAACCATTCTTCACCAGCACCCACAACTTGTTCAGCCAATTGTTTCTTACTTTCAATCATGTCATGAATTTTTTCTTCTAAAGTGCCAGTGCAGACAAATTTATGTACTTGCACATTCCGGGTTTGACCAATCCGAAATACTCTATCTGTGGCTTGATTTTCCACGGCTGGATTCCACCATCTATCAAAATGAAATACATGATTTGCTCGTGTTAAATTCAGTCCTACACCACCCGCTTTCAGTGAAAGAATCATAATCGGCGGACCTTGAGGATCGTGTTGGAAACGGTCGATCATTTCCTCACGTTGTTTTTTACTGGTGCTACCATATAAAAAGAATATTTCTCGCCCAAGCTGTTTTTCTAAATAGGGTTTAAGTAACTTACCCCACTCAGCAAATTGTGTAAATATTAAAGCATGGTCGCCTTCCGCTAAAACTTCTTCTAACATTTCTTCTAGCCGGAGAAGTTTGGCTGAGTTATGTTGCTCTAATGTCGCCTGTTTCAAATATTGGGCTGGGTGATTGCAGATTTGTTTGAGTTTGATTAGTAAAGCCAAAATCATCCCCCGACGTTGCAATCCTTCAGCAGATTCTATATCTACTAAAGATTGCTCTACAACTTGTTGATAAAGTGCAGCTTGTTCACCAGTCAGACCGCAAAATACGGTCATTTCTTGCTTATCTGGCAAGTCTTGAATAATTTCGCGATCGCTTTTCAACCGCCGTAGGATAAATGGTTGAACTAATGAACGTAACTGAGTCAAAGAAGCCGTATCACCATACTTTTCAATTGGCATCGCAAACCGACGCTGAAAAAATTGCTTGCTGCCTAAATATCCTGGATTAAGAAAATCTAAAATAGACCAGAGTTCTTGCAGTCTATTTTCTACTGGTGTCCCCGTCAATGCAATCCGAAACGTCGCTGATAATTGCCGCACTGCTTTTGATTGCTTCGCCTCTGGATTTTTTACATTTTGCGCTTCATCTAAAACAATTATCTGCCAAGAGACACTTTGCAATGACTTGATATCTCGATGAAGAAGTGAGTAGCTGGTAACGATTAAATCGTGATTTTTTACTGCTTCTAAAAATGCTTTACCTTTGGGGCGTTTGTCACCGTGATATTGCAAAATTTTCAGGCTTGGTGCAAATTTATTCACTTCCCTTTCCCAGTTGCCTAAAACAGAAGTTGGACAAACTAGCAGTGTTGGATTTTCTAGCGCATCCTGTTCTTTCAGATGTAGCAATAAAGCAATGAATTGGACTGTATTATGGCAAATAATATTGTTAGCAACGAAATTATGATGTTTGCTAACTTCAAAATCGTATACCCACCCTTCGTACTCCACATCCTCAATAGCCTCAATCCGGCAATAAAATACCTCTTGATCGAGAAGACATTGCAAAGACTGTCTTGTTAATCTCAAGTTTTCTATATCTAGGTTGCCGTAGGCTGATAAAGTTTGAGTTGTCCATTTAGAAGGTTTTAGTAGCTGATATTGTTCTTGGGCTTCTCCACTAATCATGCGGCTCATCCCAGCTATTACTTGCTGTAAACTATCTCTAGAAAATTGCTGTGAGCCATTAATATAAACAGTGTTGTGCATCCCAAAATGCCGCAACGGTAGTCCCGTTACTCTAACTGTTTGAGTAACAATATCAGAAGCAGGAATTCCTTCAATATTTGTGTTGCTGACTAGTTGACAAATTTGCTCTAACTTACTCTTTTTTTCTGAGTTATCGAAACCAATTTCTTGCAGAAATCTGCGAGCCGAATTCCCTCCAATTACACCAATATAGTAGGTGCGGAAAGTGCGAGTTCCATTAGTGGCACATTTCAGTTTAGGTGATATTCGCAACCAAATGCCGAAACGACGCAAGAGTGCAGAAAGTTGCTGAATTAGTAAGGCTGAAGCTGTAGAAATCTCAATACTCCGCATACTAAAAAGAACAGCAGACTCAGCATCGAAATAGTTTTGTAAAAATATCCGCACACTATCCAAATCTGCCTGCATGATGAAGGGCGGAATAGATTTTTCTGCCGACAATTTACCCCAAACATAACCCTTAGCTTCTAAGAATTCCCGATAGGCTTGGCTATTAACTCGAAGAGAAGCAACTCTGTTAGGGAAGGTAGAGATATTAGGGCTGTTAATTTTGAGGTTATAGCGCTTTTGAATGCGTTGGCAAGTCTGGAGTAAATCCTCTAATACTCTGGTATCTTTTTGCGATATTGTGACTCTTCCTACATCGGGTAGTTCATGCCCTTCGGCAATCTGCCAAGCGAGAAACTTGACTAAATCATCATCTTGTGGTTTTCCATTCCAAAGGGTTTTACCTGGCACACAAACGTAATCACCCACCTGTAATTTATTTGTCCAACCTTTACTTGTCAGCAGCTTGTGACGATGAGTAATAGTGATACTATTACCGTCTTCTAGGGTGATTTTTCGCAATTTTTCGCAGACTTGCTGCCGATACAACCGCCTGACATTAGCCTGGACAATTTTGCCAGTTTTTTCATCTATGGAATTAACTAGTAATTCCTCTGTGGGGTTAGTCCAAAATCCTTCGCCGTCAAACTCTGTTTCTCCAGCGTGAGTTTTCCAGATTGTCTCGGCTGTGCGTAACAGTCCATTTACATTTACTAGAGTATCATTGGCTACGCATTTACCGAGGCCCATATCGTCTGCGAGACACGCGCCTAAACCCCAACGTTCCAAGAAGGACAGCCAAGCGGCACCACGTTCTTGATAGGGTCGCAACTGCCCTTGAAAGCCTGCTGGTGTGGCTAAAGGTGCGATCGCTTGATTATTTGTTAGCGCCCCAATCAACTCTTGCAATGCCCCAGAAGCCTCAAAGCTAACCACTGGCAACTTTTCAATTACCTGGGTATCCCCTGTACTAAAACGCAAGGCGTCTTCCAAGGAAAGCGCCATTTGGTCTTTACGAGTGGTAAAAAAAGTTTGGGCTGTTTTGATGTCTTGCGATCGCAATTCTACCCACTCGCCGTTAATTTCCACTAGCGGGCTATTTAAAGCCACAAGTTTATCAAACTCAGCTTTGGAAATAGTTTGTCCACCAATTGCCAATTGCCATTGAAAATTCAATAGACTTTGCAATCCTAAACGTCCCTGCTTTGTCTTTGGAGTTTCGGCAGTAATTTTTAAACCCAAACGGTTCGCCCATCCTTCACGGTTCGCTAAACTGGGAGGCAAAATTACTCCCAAACCACTGTCTTCCAACCTCCAAGCTACAGCCTTGATAAACTCATAAGCTTGGATGGGGGTGAGATGAGAAAATTGGGGATATTCGGTTTCAAAACTGGGTGCGATCGCTGGATATAATCGGGAAGCTAGCCCTAAACCTCGCAAAAATGTTTCCTGTGGTTGCTCAATAGTCCGATTTTCATAAACCAATCGTTCAACTGGATTCTTCCAAATAGTTGCCGCATCTACCAAAAACTCTGGATTGTCAGCCGCTTGCAGGAAATACGCCAATGTCCAATCTGTTTCGCCAGCCTCTGGAGAACGCAGTTGAAAACAAGTATGAAATAGAGTTTTAAGAGTTAATTGGTATTGTAGCGGCATAGTCCAAGCCTTCAGTGCCGCTTCCAGTCGTTCCACTTCAATTGCATCTGCATCGACTGTACCAGATGCACTAGTTAAAGCTTGCAACCACTGCCGCACCCCAGATGGTAAAGATGCGATTGCTTTAGCTTCCATTGGAGGTTGAGAACCCGCCATTTCTCGCACTTGGGCATCTATCGTACTGTTAAGAAATCCCAAAAGTAATTCTTGAGGTTCGATTGGAAAGTCTACTGCTAGGTGAGGGGATGAGGGGGATGAGGGGGATGAGGGGGATGAGGGGGATGAGGGGGATGAGGGGGATGAGGGGGATGAGGGGGATGAGGGGGATGTTACTCCCTTATCTCCCCCTGCTCCCTCATCTCCCCCTGCTCCCTTATCTCCCCCTGCTCCCTCATCTCCCCCCACTCCCCACTCCCCACTCCCCACTCTCTCTTGATAAGTACGACAAACCAACGGCATATTCGGAGAAAATTTTTCTAGGCGGGTTCCATCTACAGCACTGTCTAGAAGTACTTGCCATTTAGTGGCAAATGCACCATGTGATTCTCGCTGAATTCTTGGTAAAAACTTACACCGCGAGATTAAATCTAAACTCCACCGGGCAACCTGCGACCAAAAGCGTAAATCTCCTCCCAAAAAGGCATCTTCGCCGTTAGTAGCATTTAGGGGAACAGCAGTAAGAAATTTTACTGCTTCTGTGGGGTTGAGACAAAAACCTTCAACTCGCCACGGTTGCAAATATTGCGGGGAGTCTATATCTAACTCCAAGCTGGCAGAATGCACAGGGAAAATCGCTGCTGTTCCTTCTTTACTGCTTTCTGGGATATAAGTTGGCAGGGCAATTATTTGCGAATGCGTTGGCAAACTTACCTCAGTAGTACTAGCGGCTTTGCGCGTTAGCGTAGCTCCTCCTTTGGAGGCTCGCCCAGTAGTAGCGATCGCTCCGCCCGCCCCAGGCATCGCAATTTGAGGTTGTTGGATGAAGTTAGCAATTGCCATGTTCTGGGAACACAACCACTCACTCAACTCAACTGATGTCATTGCCAATGGATGTAGTGGTATATCTCCAGATCCATTAGACTCGAAATTTACTCGCGGCGATCGCCAAGTTTCTCCCCAAATAAATAAACAGCCATTTTGATTTTTTAGTAACCAATTCCCGTGTAAAATCGCCATTTGCTAACTACTCAGATTTTCCCAAAACTCAAAAATGAAAATCGTCATCATTCTACTTTTTGCATCTGAATCAATCAGATTTTTTAGTCAAATATTGCATATAATAAACATTTAAGCACTTCTTCAACATAAACATTATTGATAATGAATTTTCCCCTGATTAAAGTTTTAAAAAATGGGTTATTGGTGGAACTAGATTATATGCATCCTCAAGAACAGGAGGTTGTAAGAGCATTACTCAATGTTGTAATTGTTGAAGGTAAAACTTATCCCCAAAAGCAACCTCTATCTCAGGCAGAATTTTCAGCTTACTGGTTAAGTAAGGATGCCTTTGTTGTCAAGACATCTGTTGAGAATGCTACACACAAGCCAAAAGAAATATTAGGGGCGTTTTATTTAAAACCAAACTTTCCCGGTCGGTGTAGCCATATTTGCAACGCTGGTTTTATTGTACAACCAGGCTTTGGCGGTCAGGGGATAGGGCGGTTCATGGGAGAGGCAATGCTTTTGATAGCAGCTAACCTTGGCTATGAAGCAGTAATGTTCAATTTGGTCTTTGAAACTAATATACCTTCAATTACACTTTGGCAGTCGTTAGGATTTGAGATTATTGGGCGGATTCCGCGTGCAGCAAAGCTAGGGGAGGAACAGGTGGTAGACGCGCTAATGATGTATCGCCCTTTGGGTTGAACGACTTGTTTATCAAAAAATTGGGTTTAAAACCCCGTGCTTCACGCAATGCTTTAAGTTTTGATGTCTAAATCTAAATCCCCGTTACAAAACTGTACCCTTCGACTTCCGACTTCGGACTTCCGACTTCCGATTTCATTAACTTTGTATGTACCAGAAGTCAGTCATAGGGCATAAATGTTAGGATTGCCACAGAAAGAGAACAGCGAAAGAGAAGGAAAAAAAACTGAATGGCAGAAGTTGATAAGTCAATATCCTTCGATGGTAGGGATATTCGACTGAAAGTAGGCTTACTAGCTCCCCAGGCTGGTGGGTCGGTTTTGATAGAATCAGGGGACACATCCGTTTTGGTGACGGCTACGCGATCGCAAGCCAGAGAAGGCATTGATTTTCTCCCCCTGACAGTAGATTATGAAGAAAGGCTGTATGCCGCAGGTAGGATTCCCGGCGGGATTATGCGGCGGGAAGGTCGCCCACCAGAAAAAACAATTCTCACCAGCCGTCTAATAGACCGTCCCATGCGTCCCCTGTTCCCCTCATGGCTACGGGATGACCTGCAAATTATTGCCATAACGATGTCGATGGACGAGTTAGTACCACCCGATGTGTTAGCAGTTACAGGTGCTTCCATCGCTACCTTGATTGCCCAGATTCCTTTTAATGGGCCAATGGCAGCAGTGCGGGTTGGTTTAGTGGGAGATGATTTCATTATTAACCCCACATACTCAGAAATTGAAGCTGGAGACTTGGATTTAGTCGTCGCAGGTTCACCACATGGCGTAATCATGGTGGAGGCGGGAGCCAATCAGTTGCCAGAGCGAGATATTATCGAGGCGATTGACTTTGGTTATGAAGCAGTGCGGGACTTAATCAAAGCGCAGCAAGATTTAATCGCAGAACTGGGTCTGGTAATCGTGCAAGCAGCACCACCAGAAGTAGATCAAACCCTAGAAAATTATATCCGCGATCGCGCTAGTAGCCAGATTAAGAAAATCCTCTCTCAATTTCATTTCACCAAACCCGAACGCGATGCAGCTTTAGATGTCGTCAAGGATGAAATTGCCACGACGATTAAGGAACTGCCAGAAGAAGACCCAATTCGACTTGCCGCAACTGCAAATAGCAAGGCACTTGGTAACACTTTTAAAGATATTACCAAATACTTCATGCGGCGGCAAATCATCGAAGATAACGTTCGTGTTGATGGTCGTAAACTCGATGAAGTGCGTCGTGTTTCTTGTTTAGTTGATGTCTTACCAAAGCGAGTCCACGGCAGTGGTTTATTTAACCGGGAACTAACTCAGGTATTATCCGCTTGTACTTTGGGTACACCTGGGGATGCCCAAAACCTCAACGATGACATGCAGCTAGATCAACACAAGCGTTATCTGCATCATTACAACTTCCCGCCTTTCTCAGTCGGGGAAACTAAGCCAATGCGTGCCCCAGGAAGGCGCGAAATTGGTCACGGGGCATTGGCAGAGCGAGCGCTACTACCTGTGCTACCGTCAAAAGAAGATTTTCCCTACGTGATTCGCATCGTATCGGAAGTACTTTCCTCCAACGGTTCCACCTCAATGGGTTCAGTCTGCGGTTCCACCCTAGCCCTGATGGATGCTGGTGTACCAATTCTCAAACCCGTCAGTGGTGCGGCAATGGGTCTGATTAAGGAAGGGGACGAAGTGCGAGTCCTGACCGACATTCAGGGCATTGAAGACTTTTTGGGCGATATGGACTTCAAAGTTGCTGGGACGGATGTTGGGATTACCGCCTTGCAAATGGATATGAAAATCTCTGGTCTGTCGTTGGACGTTATTTCCCAAGCCGTCCACCAAGCCAAATCAGCCCGGTTGCACATTCTGGAGAAAATGCTCGCCTGCATTGACACGCCGCGTACTGAAACCTCACCCTATGCCCCACGTCTGTTAACAATCAAGATTGATTCAGACATGATTGGTTTGGTCATCGGGCCTGGAGGCAAGACTATTAAGGGAATCACAGAGGAAACTGGTGCTAAAATTGACATCGAAGATGATGGCACGGTGACAATTTCGGCTGTAGATGAGAACAAGGCCAAGAGAGCTAAAAACATCATCCAAGGCATGACCCGCAAGCTGAACGAAGGGGATGTCTATGCCGGACGCATCACTCGGATTATACCGATAGGTGCATTTGTGGAATTTCTGCCTGGAAAAGAAGGTATGATCCACATCTCACAACTTGCTGATTACCGCGTTGGCAAAGTTGAGGATGAAGTAGCAGTGGGCGATGAAGTGATTATCAAAGTGCGCGAAATTGATAACAAAGGTCGGATTAATCTCACCCGCTTGGGTATTCACCCAGATCAAGCAGCAGCAGCACGAGAAGCTGCGGCGGTAAATCGTTAAATCGATTTGGGATTTTAGATTAGATTAAATCTAAAATCCGCGATGCCTATTGTGAAGGCATCGCCGTATGCTTCTCTGACATACTTCACACACTCCAATAAGAGTGAGTGTGGGCAACGAGAGTGACTCCTCTAGGAGGACATTAACTGAAGCTCTAGAGCCACTATGCCCTAGGGTCTTTTGGAGATAATTTTGAACTTTTGTAATAGGCTGCTTTTCAGCATTTAATTGAGTTATACCTATTGGTTAAAATTATATCAAATATTTTGAGAAAAACCAAGAAAGTGTTCGTTCCTCATCGACCAACATTGCTGATTTCCCGATGCTCAATGCAAGGAAAGTTGGTCAAGAAAGTCACTCACGCGTATTCATGAGGCAGCGCTTTGGGCGGGTTTCCCGACTTGTAGCGACTGCCGTCTCATCACCTCCCTATCGGGTAGGTGAGAGGCTTCTACTGTTTAAGCTAAATTAGTTGCAGAACTCTTAACCTAATAGCACTTTGCGGTCATCAGATATAATTATTAAGTTTTTTATACTCTATCCAACGTCAAAGCATTGTTTACATTATTCTGTCAATCCGTAGCTTGAGTATTTTTAATACATTATTTCTCTATTTACAAATATAGCAGATTGTCGGATCATAACGACATAGGAAAAAATGTGATAAACAACACTTTTTTTTGTAAGAAGTCGTAGTTTAACGCTGTGTGCGACTTTCCTCAAACCGAACCCCCCTTCCATAAAAGGGTTGGGGAGCAATAATCAAAGCCTCTCTGCCTATGGGCTAGGGTCTACACACAAGTCAAATTACCCCCCTTAATCCCCCCGTTTATTGGGGGGAGACAGGAATCTAGTTCCCTCACGCCACATGCTTCAAGTCGGGCATTGCCCGCCCAACGCAGTGGCTCCCCTTTATAAGGGGAGGGTTAGGGTGGGGTAAAACTGACGCAAAAAAGCAGGTGAGTAAACTATTTCATACTTGTGTGTACACCGTAGCTCCCTATGGGGGAGAGGAATGGAAGCGGGGTGACAAGAATAAGTCGCAGATGGCGTTAGTTTATGTAATTTGTACGATAATCTTGTGTCAAAAATATCATGAGTTTAGTTTCAACGATAAATAAACTGAAATCAAATCAAGTTCCCACACTCAATGATTGCAGTTCACAAAGCCTGCTCAACTACTTTGAGAATTCCTGGGAACTTGAAGAAACACTCATGAAGAGTTTGGTCGGGGAAGAAACTTTTTATCTTAACCCCGATCCTTTAAGAAACCGTCTAATTTTTTATCTTGGTCACTCAGCTGTTTTTTTCATCAACAAGTTAATTGCCGTTGGTTTAATAAAAGCTCGAATTAATTCACAATACGAAACCCTATTTGAAATCGGAGTTGATCCAGAAACACCGATAGAACTGGACGCAGCTATCCAAGGAGTTAGCTGGCCTGATGTGGAAAAAGTTTGGCAATATCGGGACAAGGCGCGAGAGGCGATCGCAAAGGTTATTCAAAATACTTACCTGGATTTCCCGATTCATCAACAGCATCCCTTCTGGGCTTTGCTGATGGGAATAGAACATAGTCGCATTCACTTTGAAACCTTTTCGATGCTGGTGCGACAATTGCCTATTGATCGCCTTAAACGTCCCCAAGGCTGGAATTACGCACCTAGCAACGGGAACATTCCCAAGAATCAAATGCGCCGAGTTCCAGGTGGTGTGGTGAAACTAGGAAAACCCCAGGATGATCTTACCTATGGTTGGGATAGCGAATATGGCGATCGCACTGTTGAAGTGAAACCGTTTTTAGCTAGTCAATATCTAATCACTAACGGAGAATATCTGAAATTTGTTCAAGCTGGTGGTTACAACAATTCCGACTACTGGGATAGTGAATCTGGGAATTGGCAGCAACTCTATAACGTCCAACATCCCAAATTCTGGATACCGTTCCAGGATGGCTACCGTTATCGAACCACATTCGACGAAATAGATTTACCCCTAGATTGGCCTGTGGAAGTCAATTATTATGAAGCGATCGCATTTTGTCGCTCTCAAGGCTCAGAAATACGCTTGATGACTGAAGCTGAATGGAATCAAGCCTTACTTAGCTGTGAGGATAACCACTTATTAACTAATTATAATCTCAACTTACAATTCATTTCCCCCAGTCCAGTGGGAATGTTCAAACCAGCTAATAGTACTTGTGGGCTTTATGACCTCAGAGGAAATGTCTGGGAATGGCTGGGAGACACTTTCAACCCCCTACCAGGATTTCAACCTCATCCGCTTTACGAAGACCAAGCGGCACCCTTTTTTGATGGCAAACATCAGATGATGCTTGGCGGTTCTTGGGCTACTAATGGTTCAATGGCATTACCAACCTATCGCAACTGGTTTCGTCCCTACTTTTATCAACACGCTGGTTTTAGAATTGCTCAAGATTTGCAAGCTGTGTCATGAAATGAATCAACTGAATATAGCGATCGCAATAGACATTATCTATATATAGTGCATAGCAGAGTACCTGTGCTGCTTTGATAGTTTCGGATTTATCTATCTCCGGTTAAGAATGATTAAAAGCTCTAATAAACATCAACTAACAAGGTATTATAAAATTCTTAATTGACAAGAAGTAAGTCTCAAAACACAAACACAATAAAGTAGGACTTTCAAGGTGGGTAAAAATGTTAGTCAAAAAACCCCTTTTTAACTTATTGTCTCTGTATTCTCTGCGTCTATATGGTTAGATAAATTACTTTTAAACCGCAGAGGCATAGAGGAGGACACTTGCCTGGGCGGGTTTCCCACGCAAGTCCGCTTGAAGGGCAGAACCCCCGCAAGCGGCTGGCTAGACAAAAAAAGAGATTTTACGAGTCACCTTAAAAGGGCTAGTACCGCAAGGCGGAATTCAAAATTCAAAATTCAAAATGAATACAGCGTAAGCATTTCGTTGATTTGGAATGAGTCGTTTATTTACGCCGTACTGTACTAGTCCTATAAAGGTTAAAGCAGAGATTTTGCTACTAAGGGTATAGATATAGATTTGAGTGTACCAAGGTAATTCCAGCCTCAAGCAACATATTTAAACACTACACAGGGGAATAGTTCCATGAAAGTTGGTTATAGATTATTAATGATGGCTTTAACTGTCCCGTTCTTGATTGGGATATCAAATTTTAAAGCAAAAGCTCAAATTACTACTATTCAACAATGGGGGCAAGCTGGTGATATTCCAGTCCCTGGCGATTATGATGGCGATGGGATAAAAGATTTCGCTGTCTGGCGACCCAATAATGGTACTTGGTATGTAATTAAAAGCTCTACAGGTGAAATTGTTACTCAACAATGGGGGCTAGCTGGTGATATTCCAGTCCCTGGCGATTATGATGGTGATGGGATAAATGATTTCGCTGTCTGGCGACCCAGTAATGGTACTTGGTATGTAATTAAAAGCTCTACAGGTGAAATTATTACTCAACAATGGGGGCTAACTGGTGATATTCCAGTCCCTGGCGATTATGATAATGATGGGATAAATGATTTCGCTGTCTGGCGACCCAATGATGGTACTTGGAATATATTAAAGATTAAAGAAGAATTCAAAAGTCAGAATTCAGGAGTCAGAATCAATCAGTCGGGGGTTCAGATCAGCCGCTGATTGAAGACCACTAAATCTTCTCTCCGAGACGCTACGCGAACGATTTAGTTGGGGTCTTAAACCCCCTGATTCATCCGCCAGTCACACAAAATTCATTCTGAATTCTGGCGACTGGCGCCTTTATTCTGTTTCGATCAACAATATTGAGCAAGTCAATATATCTCGTTTCTGACTTTTTTCTTATTTACGTCCTCTTCCATAAGTAAATAGATATCTCCGAAAATAAATGTAGAGACGTAGCACTGCTACGTCTCTACAAGGGTTCTGGGTAACGCATATTTAATTTCTGGAGATGTCTAATCCTTAATTCACACTGTAAGGGCATTAATGAGAATCTATTCAACGTAAATTTCCCCAGCCTAAGTGGTGCGCTAGGAAGAGCGCAAGCACTATAAGCAGGCTTTGCTGGAGTAGCCGCGACTTTAGTCCTTCGGCTGCTCCTTTTGCTTAAGCTTTTTTCAACCAGCTAAACATAGCGCGTAAATCTTTGCCAACTTCCTCAATTTGGTGTTCGGCTTCTTTACGACGCATGGCGGTAAATCCTGGTTTACCAGCTTGGTTTTCCAGAACAAATTCTCGTGCAAATTGCCCAGATTGAATTTCGCTGAGAATCTTCTGCATTTCAGCTTTGGTTTGTTCGGTAACAATTCGCGGTCCACGAGTATAATCGCCATATTCAGCAGTATTAGAAATGCTGTCGCGCATTTTGGCTAAACCACCTTCTACAACCAAGTCAACAATCAGCTTGACTTCATGCAGACATTCAAAATAAGCCAATTCTGGTTGATAACCAGCTTCTACCAAAGTTTCAAATCCGGCTTTGATTAAAGCACTCAAACCACCGCACAATACCGCTTGTTCGCCAAATAAATCTGTTTCGGTTTCTTCGCGGAAAGTAGTTTCGAGAACACCAGCGCGAGTACCACCAATACCTTTAGCATAAGCCATCGCGCGATCGCGTGCCTGACCACTGGCATCTTGATAAACTGCAAACAGCGCGGGTACCCCTTCCCCACTTTCATAAGTCCGCCGTACCAAATGCCCCGGACCTTTTGGTGCTACCATCACCACATCGACGTTAACCGGTGGTACGACTTGCCCAAAGTGAATATTGAAACCGTGGGCAAAAGCTAACACATTCCCTTCTTCTAGATTTGGTTCAATCTCGTTTTTGTAAATCGTTTTTTGGACTTCATCAGGTAACAAAATCATGATGAAGTCAGCAGCATTGGCAGCATCGGCAACATTCTTCACAGTTAACCCAGCTGCTTCAGCTTTCGCTACTGACTTACTACCCGGATATAATCCCACAATCACATTCAAACCACTATCTTTTAAATTGAGAGCGTGGGCATGACCTTGGGAACCATAGCCGATAATCGCAATAGTTTTTTCAGCCAAAAGGTCTAAATTGGCATCTTCGTCATAATACATCCGGGCCATAGAAGCATCTCCTGTCAGCAAGCATCGTCAATTAGCAGATTTCTGATTGTACCTCAAATTGAGTAACCACAGATGAACTGTGAGCCATTGAATTTACTTATTTGAACTCAGGGGATGGCAGGGTGGTTTCATCCGAAAAAAGAAAAATACATAAGTCTTGATTTCTCATGTAGAACCATAGATTTTGACCCCTCTCCAAACCTCTCCCCGTTGGCGTCAGCCTGCCGTCAGGCAAGCGGAGAGAGGCAATGAGAAAGCTAGTTACAATTTTTCTCTGTTTGTATGAAACCACCCTGCTTTGAACTCAGGAGATGGGGAGAGGAAGGGAGAATTACTAAGGACAAATGACAAATGACAAATGACTAACCCTGTTACATAAATCGCAACAATACAGGCTTTGAGTTTTACTTCAGTAATACTGGGTCTAACTTCATCCATCTGAGGGTAGATTATGTACACTTCGATTAAATTACCGCGCACATCTGCTTTATTTGTGAGTGCGTTATTAGGAGGGGTGATTTTTACCAGTTGCGCCTCTTCCCATCAGTCAGGAAATCAGGCTTTACGTCAAATTGCAGCCGATGGCATGGCAGATAAAGCAATGACACCAGCTAGTGAAAGCAGTCTTTCCCAAAATACGCAAGCTGCACCAATAGCCCGTTCTCGTCCTCAACTCATTAAAAAGGCAGCAATGTCTTTGACTGTCAACTCTGTAGATCAGAGTATTGATGCTGTTTCGCAAATTATCAATAAACAGCAAGGGGATTTGATCGGGTTGCAAGAACAACAACCCAAAAACGACAACCGGCGTTACACAGCAACAATCCAATTACGGATACCAGAGAATCTGCTGGAACCTACCTTAGAACAACTAGCTAAATTGGGCACTGTCGATAGTCGTAATATCACTGCCGAAGATGTGGGCGATCGCCTGGTGGATTTCCAAGCTAGATTAACTAATTTGCAGAAAACTGAAGTCAATTTGCAAAAAATTATGGATCGGGCGGGTTCTATTAGAGATGTGCTTAGTGTTGCCCAAGAATTGAATAATGTCCGCCAAACAATAGAACAAATTAATGCCCAACTCAAAAGCCTACAAAATCAAGTTGCATATTCCACTATTACGCTGAACCTAGAAGCAGCAGTTTCTAGCACCAGTCCCCAACCTGCCTTTGGTTTGCAAGTTCAGGAAACTTGGAACAATTCCACCCACTCCTTTGGTGCATTTTCCGTTGGCTTACTCAAGCTGGGTATTTGGTTAATTGTTTACAGTCCCTATTTGTTAATTTTTGTTGCTCTTATCTATGGCTTTTCCCGTTGGCGGCGAACTCATTCACCACGTTTAATACAAACACCAGAATCAACTAACTCTGAGTGAAATTACTTAAAGAAGAATTCAGTAGTCAGAATTCAGGAGTCAGAATTCAGCGTTCGATGGTTCCTGAGCCTGCGTTACCCTGAGCTTTGTCGTTTGCGTAGCGTCTCCAAGAGTTGGGTCGAAGGACTCAGCGTCTCCGCACTGAGCGTTCGCGTAGCGTCTCGTAGAGAAGTCGAAGTGTCACGCCGAAGTCCGCTAGTCATACAGAATACCCAACTGAATTCTGACTCCTGACTCCTGAATTCTGTTTTCAAATATTCCCAAATCTTATTGTCTGCGCCTCTATCTAGAAAAGTTCTGTTTATCCTGTAGTTTTGATTACTTTAATCATTCTTCAAATGTAAAAAGCAATACAAAATATATGATGACAATTTTGATACAAATTTGTTAAGAATAGTTACAATAGTCAGAATACAGGATAATATTTCTTATGGTAAATTCGCTTGACAATAATCCACCCCATGAAGTAGTAATTGTTGGCGGTGGTTTTGGTGGACTTTATGCGGCAAAAACACTTGCGAAAGCGGCAGTAAACGTTACTGTGATTGATAAACGCAACTTTCATCTATTTCAACCCCTCTTATACCAAGTCGCCACAGGTGCGCTATCTCCTGCGGATATTTCTTCGCCGTTGCGTTCTGTACTCAGCAAGAGCAAAAATACGAAAGTGTTGCTGGGAGAGGTGAATAATATTGATCCAGAAGCGCAGAAAGTGATTGTGGGCGACGAAGCAATAGCTTACGATACGTTAATTGTTGCCACAGGAGCCAAGCATTCCTACTTTGGTAAAGACAACTGGGAAGAATTCGCCCCTGGTTTGAAGACTGTAGAAGATGCCATAGAAATGCGTCGCCGGATTTTTACAGCGTTTGAAGCCGCAGAAAAAGAAACAGATCCAGAAAAACGCCGTGCTTGGTTAACTTTTGTAATTATCGGTGGTGGCCCCACTGGTGTAGAATTAGCGGGCGCGATCGCCGAATTAGCAAATCAAACTCTCAAAGAAGATTTCCGCAACATCGACACATCGGAAGCGAAGATTTTGCTATTAGAAGGTCTGGATCGGATTTTGCCACCCTTTGCACCAGAGTTATCACAAGAAGCCGAAGCATCTTTAACGCGGTTGGGGGTGATTGTCCAGACAAAAACACTGGTAACGAATATTGAAAATAATCTTGTTACCCTCAAACAAGGTGATGAAGTTAAAGAAATTGCCTCAAAAACGGTATTATGGGCAGCAGGTGTGAAAGCTTCAGCAATGGGAAAAGTGCTAGCAGAACGCACCGGTGCTGAGTGCGATCGCGCTGGACGGATTATTGTTGAATCTGACTTGAGTATTAAGGGACATCCCAACATTTTTGTAATCGGCGACTTAGCAAATTTTTCTCATCAAAATGGGAAACCGCTAGCTGGTGTTGCACCTGTAGCGAAGCAACAAGGTGAATATGTCGCAGAACTAGTCAAAAAGCGGCTTACAGGTGACAGTTTGCCACCATTTTCTTATGTTGATCACGGTAGTTTAGCGATGATTGGGCACAATTCTGCCGTGGTAGATTTGGGTTTTATCAAGCTGAAAGGTTTCTTTGCATGGCTGTTTTGGCTGTTGATTCACATCTACTTCTTAATTGAATTTGACAACAAATTAGTAGTGATAATTAAGTGGGCGTGGAACTATTTCACCCGTAATCGCGGAGCAAGATTGATTACAGGTCAAGAATCACTCACGCAGTTCGGAATTGGCGATCGCAGCAGTTACCCCTCAGCCGATAATAAACTACCGGTAAATGTCTAATTGAGAATTGGGCAATTCAATTTTGGATTTTGGATTGACGATTTTGGATTAAATTTCAATTCTTTAATCTAAAATCTAAAATCTAAAATCTAAAATCTAAAATTCTTACTCCCCGCCCTCATAAATTAGCAGTAAGCTGTTTGAGGGCGTTTTTCATAATCTACACATGGCAACTATTAACGACAACTACCTGAAACTGAAAGCGGGCTACCTGTTTCCAGAAATTGCTCGGCGGGTGAATGCCTTTGCCCAAGCGAACAGTAATGCTAAAATCATCCGGTTGGGCATTGGTGATGTTACTGAACCTCTGCCGGAGGCTTGCCGCACAGCGATGATTAAAGCTGTGGAAGAAATGGGCGATCGCAATACCTTCAAAGGCTACGGCCCAGAGCAAGGCTACGCTTGGTTGCGGGAGAAAATTGCTACTCAAGATTTCCAAGCACGCGGAGCCGATATAGATGCCTCAGAAATCTTTATCTCCGACGGTTCCAAATGCGACACAGGCAACATTCTGGAAATCTTTGGTCATGACAACATAATTGCCGTTACTGATCCAGTTTATCCCGTCTATGTAGACACTAACGTTATGGTGGGAAATACTGGGCATGCTAACGATAAAGGTGAATTTGAGGGCTTAGTTTATCTACCAATTACGGCTGATAACAACTTCACCGCCGAGATTCCCTCAAAGAAAGTTGATTTAATTTATCTCTGCTTTCCCAATAACCCCACTGGCGCAACTGCTACCAAGGAATATTTAAAGGCATGGGTGGACTATGCCAAAGCTAATAACTCGATTATTTTCTTTGATGCAGCCTACGAAGCTTACATTACCGATCCGTCGATTCCCCACTCAATTTATGAAATTGAAGGTGCAAGGGAAGTTGCGATCGAATTTCGGTCTTTCTCCAAGAATGCAGGTTTTACAGGAACCCGTTGCGCGTTAACCGTAGTACCGAAAACACTCACAGCAAAAGCCGCCGATGGTTCCGATGTCGAACTATGGAAACTGTGGAACCGCCGCCAGTCTACCAAATTCAATGGCGTTTCTTACATCGTCCAACGAGGAGCCGAAGCGGTTTACTCCCAAGAAGGACAGACACAAGTCAAAGGATTGGTGAGTTTCTATCTAGAAAACGCCAAAATTATCCGCGAGAAACTCACAGCCGCCGGATTATCAGTTTATGGTGGCGTGAATGCACCTTATGTCTGGGTGAAAACGCCTAATGGTTTGTCCAGTTGGGAATTCTTTGATAAGTTGCTGCAAACTGTCAACGTTGTGGGAACGCCTGGTTCTGGCTTTGGTGCTGCGGGTGAAGGTTACTTCCGCATTTCGGCGTTTAACAGTCGGGAGAATGTGGAAGAGGCGATGAAGCGGATTACCGAGAAGTTTAAAGTGTAAGGCGATCGCTTTTAGCCGCTTTTGTTAAACTCATTCTATTAGTCTAAAGGTTACGGTGGGCTATATTATCCACCGCAACCTGATAGATAATTATTGAGATTCAGCTTACTTATATTTTGGTTATGACTGCTGCTATCCCCGTTTTCAAACCTGTTAGCCAAATGCAGTTAGCACCTGGTAGCACAGTGACTATTCCAGATGTTAGCTGGGAGGAATTTGAATCTATTTTACAAGAATTGGGAGAAAAAAGAACTACACGAATTGCCTACAGTCAAGGGACTTTAGAAATTATGGCTCCTTTACCAGAACATGAAATACCCAAAGATTTAATTTCTGATATTGTCAAAATATTGCTGAAGGCTAAAGATATTAGATACCAACCTTTTGGTTCCACCACCTTTAAACGGCAAGGTGTAGCAGGAGTTGAACCTGATGCTTGCTTTTATATTCAGAATTATCAACAAATGATTGGTCATCGCCGCTTACAACCTGATGACCCGCCACCAGATTTAGCGATTGAGACTGATGTCACATCAAAAACTACTCTTGATGCTTATGAAGCCATTGGAGTCCCAGAATTATGGGTTTACGATAGCGGGAGCCTTTCTATTTATTTGCTAAAAGAGGGGAAATATATAAAATCTAACACCAGTCCTAATTTTGAGGATATAGCTATTACTCACATTATCCCGGCTGCTGTAGAACGTAGTTGGCAAGTAGGAAGTTTTCAAGCTTTGAAAGAATTAGAAGTGATGATTTAGTAAATGATAAAATAGGCATCGCTCATTGTGAGTTACTGCCAAATGTGGATCTTACAATTTTGGCACAATATGCGGTAGCAACCGATCTGCTGGAAGCTGCGATCGCATTTAGGAAAATAGTGAAATAAATGGCGAGTTAAACAGTTCAGCAAATTACGGAAAAGTTTAAGGTATAGGTTTGTTGGGCATCAGTTTTGGGTATGTTAAAGGTTATAGTTAAAGTTACCTAACGATCGATACTTAGAGGAGTAAGATTAGTAAATGCCAAGTAATCATTTACCAAAAAAAAGATACGAAATAGCAGACAAACCTAAACTTAGACCCTATGGCTCCAAGGTTGATATTATTCTTGGCAACACCCATCAGTTTGGTTTTGATGGAGAAAGTTGTCTCCTTTTGGGCAATGATCTGATTGTTCGTCTGATTCCTCACCAAAACAAGAAGTTTGAATTTCAGAAATTTACAGCCTATTTAGAAGGTTTTGCTACTGCTAGCGAAGCAGAGGAGGCTGGTTTAAAGTTTGCGATGTCAGTTTTGTGGGCAGCAGTCTCATTGAGATGTCCACTACGGTTAGAATATCACACTCCACTGCCATGTGTAGTATACGATCGGACTCCACACGGAGGGATAGGGATGTCATCTGATTTTGCGATCTCGTTCATTAGTGGAGCAAGCCTAGTTGTTGAAGTACTGGAGCAAAGTTTCACTTCTAATATCCCAATTAATAATAAACAGCTGCTCGTCTCAATGGAGCTTTTTGCCGCAGCTCGTTTAGAGGCAACAGAACGTGCAAGATTTGTTGGTCTTGTATCAGCACTTGAGCCATTAGCTGAACAGAAAAAATTTGAATATCCAGATTTAAAAAAAATTATAAAAGATACCTTAAATAAGGTGCAAGATTCACTGGATTTACCTGATGATATAAAGCGATCGCTCGAAGGGAGTATCAGGAATCTAACGCGCGAATCTGTCTCACACGCTATCAAACGCCTTATTACAACTAATTTAACTGACGACAAAATGGCATTAGAAATTCTGGAAGAAGCTTATACAATCCGCAGCAAGATTCTACATGAAGGGGCTTTCTATCCAGATTTACGCGATAAAAGTTATAAAATTGAAGACGTTATACGCCGTCTCTACTCTGCCATAATCGGATACGAACTTCGTGACCCAGCAATCACATATACAAATAATGATTAGCCTTGAGATGAGTAGTTAAATTAAAGGTTCGATTTTACAGGGTAGATAAAGTGCGATCGCACTCATTTAATCTTCAAAGATGGCATCAAAAAGAACCTTTTATTAAATATACCAAATAACCGAGTCTGTTGTGCGATCGCCTTCATGCTGTCCTTCTCAACTTAGCGTTTTGGGTAAGTTTGGCAGAATGACTTTCTGGCTCTGAATACATAGCAAATAACTCACTAAAAACCTCTTCTCCACTAATCTCTCCATTACTAACAAATCGTTCTACCTCAACTGAACCATCCTCAAAAAATTCCACTTCCCATCGTTCACCAGCCACCGCCACATTCACCATAATAGTTTCATCCCGATGATGGGCTAAAGTGTAACTAATTTTCTCTTGTTCCAATTGATTTAGAAACGTAACTAGTTTGCCAAATCCATGATTCTTCATTTGTCAAACCTCTTATCGCTTAATAGCTTGCGAACAACTTTAAAACCGGGTTGATTTACCTCTGCTCCCGCTTCAATCTCCTCCCATAACATTTCACAAAACTCATCCCAACTGGGCGATTCCTCCGGGAGTGGAGCCTGTTTTATACTACCCTTCTTGTACTTGAGGATTTCAGACACCTTTTGCCCAGCAAATTTATGTATGATTTCTCCCTCTCTTTTTGATTGAGTGGCTACTTTACTTTAGACAATAGCGATGCCTACGGCGATAAAATACGTGCTTTCCCAATTATCCATTAATTGCATCAAAAAATTATTCCTCAGAATTACTTCCTTCTTCTTCACCATCATCAGATAAATCGATTTTTGGCTTAATTTTGGGTTGTTCATAATTAGCCAAAGTCACCCCTTCTTCTAAATATACAGCAGAGTATTTACTCAACCCGATACGCTGTGCAGAGTAAATTCCCGAATGACCCGAAAATAAATAACTTACTACACAGCCAATAGCAATAAATATCCCCGATTCCAAACCAAATAATTCAATTCCCATTAAGGTTGATGCCAAAGGTGTATTTGCTGCACCCGCAAACACACCCACAAATCCCATTCCTGCTAACAGTGGTGCAGGTAATGCTAAAAGCAACGACAAAGCATTACCTAAAGTTGCACCAATAAAAAACAAAGGTGTTACTTCTCCTCCTTTAAATCCTGCACCTAAAGTTAAAGCAGTCAGACCTAATTTTGCTGCAAAATCCCAAGGAGGTAGCTGAGTGTGGAAGGAATCAACGATAGTAGGGATACCAAGCCCAATGTACTTAGTTGTACCACTCAAACCAACAATTATTGCTATGATCGCACCGCCTATTAAAGGACGCATTGGAGGATAAGATATCTTTGCTTTAAACAAGTGACTGATTTTGTGAGTTACTTGAGCAAAAAATCTTGCAATTATTCCAAAGATTGCACCTGCAATAATGGCAGAAATCAGCCCCCAAATTGTGAGTGTCGGTATAGACGGCGCGTGTCGGTATGCGGTATGATGCAAACCCCATAGTAAGGTTACTTGATTTCCAACGATCGCAGCAATTAAAGAGGGAAAAAGGGCATCATAATTAATTTTACCAATCGCTAAAACTTCTAGACCAAAAACAGTTCCAGCTAAGGGAGTACCGAAAACTGAAGCGAATCCCCCACTGATACCTGCCGTTAACAAAATCCGCCGATTGGCTCCTTGAAAATGTAATATTTTAGTTAACTGGTCTGAAAAAGTTGCTCCCATTTGTAATGCTGTACCTTCACGACCGGCTGAACCACCAAATAAATGTGTAAGGTCTGTTCCTAGTAAAACAAGAGGAGCCATGCGGAAGGGAATAATATTTTTGGGGTTATGAATTTCTTCAAGTAAAAGGTTATTTCCGGCTTCTACAGTCCGACCGAATTTATAATAAATCCAACCACTCAAGAAGCCACCAAGGGGTAGCAAGGCGATAATCCACCGATGCGATTCTCGCCAATCAGTTGCCCATTCCAATGATGCTAAAAGAGCCGCAGAAGCCGTTCCAGCAAGAATGCCAACCACAATGGAAATAGGCAACCACTTAATCAGGTGGGGTAATGCAATAAATGGTTCAAATTGACGAAAGTGTTTCATCCCATGACTCCTTGAGGTGCGATTTGTAGAGTTACACTTTCTACAGGGGAGTCAGGTAATGCATTTAGCCAAGCCCTACTCTCCCGCAGTCAGCGAGGAAAGTAGGAGCCATCAGCCTTCCAGTTATTAATTTAACCTCTACCGGAAAGGCGGTTTTGGCGAGCTCCATCGCCATTGGTTTCACTTTAATTCAAGGATACCATTTTTGCTTTTGGTCGTGCTCTGGAAAAATTTCTTTTGTAGTTGCATATTCCCTGTTTAGCTGACTAGAGTCACTACATCAGTTCTGTAATTCTTGAGAACCAATAAGTGATTTCTGCATCGCTGAAGGTAGTCAATCGGGCAATTTCTCTCGCCAACTGGTAGGCTTTCTCGCCTTGAGGATGTTGAGCCAAACCAGCATGATTCAGTAAAACAGCTTTCAAATCCCCTGGATATGCAGGTAAATGACAATTCCCGTGAGGTTCCATCCTTTGGATAATGGGACTCCAGTCAATGCTGCCAACTTTATGGTTCAGATTCATAAATTTTTATAAATGCAACAGATGTTTCATAATTAGACTAGCAATAAGATAAATTGAATGCAACACTTGTTACAATACCTCTATGGATAGAGAATCTTGGAACCTATTGGTGTATAAAGTACCTGCTCAACCTTCAACGCAACGGGTGTATGTTTGGCGTAAACTTAAGGGATTGGGCGCACTTTACCTACAGCAGTCGGTGTGCGTGCTACCACAGCGAGAAGATTTGCAGCAGCATTTGGAAGAGTTGAAAGCAGACATTACAACGGGTGGCGGTGAAGCAGATTTATTCACTATTTGGATTGATCAACCTGAGCAAAACGCGATGTTGATGGATCGTTTTCAACAGCAGGCAGACCAAGAATATCAAGAGTTTTTGGGGCAATGTCGGGATTTCCATAGCGAATTGAGCGAGGAACGGGAAACAAGTAACCTCACTTTTGCAGAGTTGGAAGAGAATGAGGCGGAACTAACTAAACTGCGTTCTTGGTTGCCAAAAATCCGAGATCGCGATTTGTTTGATGCACAAGGATACTCACAAGCGACTGAAGCTTTGAAGGCGTGTGAACTAGATTTTCAGCTATTTACCGAACAGGTATATCAAGCACAAAGGATAGACTCTTAACAATTCAAAATTCAAAATTCAAACATTTTAGACATTTTCAGACTCTTATTTAAACCCCGGCTGAAACTGATCGGAGTCGGAGGGTCGGTTTCCGACCATCAGAACTTTGTAAGAGAGGGGTCTTAAACCCTTTTATTTACGATAAACAATTTATTCCTATAGATAGATGCGTTTTTAGTATCTATAAAGCTTAATTTGATTACCAATAGATAAGTATGAAAAAAAAACTAAGTTAGTGTTTATAAAAGTTAAGTGGGAAAACCGTACTTATCTGATAGGTTTTCTGTACCATATATCTAAATTTAGCTGGATACAATCAAAATGTAGCTTAAGTAATGCTGTTTTCTCAAAAATTTACACAGCATTAGCAGGAGAGCAAGAGTATGACAAATCAATTGAAAACAGCTGCTTTGCTAGCGGCGCTAAGTGGTCTTTTGATCGCAATTAGTTACTGGGTAATTGGCGGTTCTAGTGGGTTGATAATCGGAATTGGGCTGGCAGCAGCAACAAACCTATTTTCGTGGTATCAATCAGATAAGATTGCGCTGGCAGTATACCGCGCCCAGCCTGTGAGTGAAAGGGAAGCACCAGGACTTTATCAGATGGTGCAGAGATTGAGCGATCGCGCTAATATTCCTATGCCCAAAGTTTACATTGTCCCAAGCCTTGGTGCTAACGCCTTCGCTACAGGGCGCGATCCTGAACACGCTGCTGTGGCTGTCACCGAAGGGATTTTGAATATATTACCAGAGGACGAACTCGAAGGCGTTATCGCCCACGAACTCACCCACATTATTAATCGTGATACCCTCACACAAGCCGTTGCTGCTACTGTCGCTGGTGCGATCTCATTCTT
This sequence comes from Nostoc sp., assembly GCF_036919575.1. Lineage (GTDB taxonomy): Bacteria > Cyanobacteriota > Cyanobacteriia > Cyanobacteriales > Nostocaceae > Nostoc. Next base: position 52,516 of record NZ_JBALBY010000128.1, read on the forward strand.
AGCGCAAATGGTGAGTTACAGCCTATGGTTTGGCGGTGGTTCACGAGATGACAACAGAGGTGCAAATCCTTTGGGAGTTTTGTTAACAGTAATCCTTGCGCCGGTGGCTGCGACGATTATTCAGCTGGCAATTTCACGCACACGAGAATTCTCGGCTGATGCCGGTTCTGCGAGATTAACTGGTAATCCCCGCGCCTTAGCTAGGGCGCTACAACGGTTAGAAGCCTCAGCAAAGCAGATACCTTTAAATGCCAATCCAGCTTATGAGCCGTTATTAATTATCAATTCTATCTCTGGACAGTTTCTCGGTAACTTGTTCTCCAGTCACCCTGCTACAGAAGTGCGAGTTGCAGCATTGCTGAAATTAGAGCAACAACTACCAACAAAAGCTTACTAATTTGTCATTTGTCATTAGTCATTTGTCCTTTGTGAAATTAACAATGACTGATGATTATTAGTATAGAGTGCAGCTTTTATCCGAGAGTAAGCTTTGTAATTAAGGATGTTTTAACTATGACTGCTAAGAAGATTGAATCTTTTAAACCCACAGTAATTGAATCTAATAAATCAATAGTAATTGTCGGAATTAATTCTCAAACCGATGAATTAGTAGAAATCGAATTGGCTGGCGAAAGTGATGAGGTGAAGCGCGAAACGAAAGCGCTGATTGAGGCGCTAAAAAGACGCGCTCAAGCTGAGTCAGCAGATACTCTGACGCGTGAAACATATTTGAAAGCTGTGCGTCAAGCACGGGAATTAATTGAAGGAAGAAAATTGATGGAACGCGATCGCTTAGAAGACTCTTGGGCAATAATTCAGGACGAAGCTGAGAGAAACTGGCACTTAATGATGAAAGACGTCGTAGACTTCAGTTTTCGCCTGCAAAAGGCGGCGATCGCTGCTTGGGAAACCTTCAATCACCCTTACTCTCGTTAAAATAATTCGTAATTCGTAATTCGTAATTCGTAATTAAAGACATTTTCAGACGGGGATTTAAACCCCGACTGAAACTGACACTACGTGTAGAGTTAGGGGTCTTAAACCCTTTTATTTACGATAACTTTTCCGTCACGGAAAGCTTATTTAACATTCATCCCTGAGGATTTTTCATTAGCCCAACAGATTGTTCGCTGTAAGTTTTATCTTGAATCTTGTCGTCTGTGACTACACCTGAAAAGGCTACCAGCGTTTTGATAGCATACCCTTTTTCCTGGATGTATTTGTCGAAACTCTGTTTGTAGCGCACTGCATCTAGGCGAGAGCTAGTTACTACCATTGCTTTGGCCTGACTACCGATTTTGTGGCGGGTAAAGGTGTTTAAGTGTTCTACCATTACTTCTGTCTTCTGGGCAATATTATGCGGGTGTAGGCGCATGAACCGAGCCAGGGAACGGGCAGCGTTTTTGCGCTCTACGTTGGGGTCGTTTTTACCGGCTTTGATCAGGTTGAAGTAGACTTTATAGGCTATGTTCATTAGCGCCTCTTTTGATGTTGGGTTTGGTTTTTATAGTAGACCTCTTGTATAAATCACGCGATATGTGACTTATTCTTGGAACCTCTCTCTAAATCTCTCTCCTAAAAGGAGAGAGACTTTGAATTTTCCCCCAACCCTGGTAGGGAAGGGGGTTAGGGGGTTAGGTCAATCGTTAGCTTTTCCACATAACGTGAAAAGTCAGAATGGCATTGTTAGTCGATGCAATGCCATTGTCAGCCGATGCAATGGCATTGTCAGCCGATGCAATGGCATTGTCAGTCGATGCAATGGCATTGTCAGCCGATGCAATGGCATTGTTAGTCGATGCAATGGCATTGTCAGTCGATGCAATGGCATTGCAGGTCAAAAGACTTGTGTGTACACTGTAGCCTAAAAGAAGAGAAGCTTTGAATCTTACTCCCCAACGCTAGTAGGGAAGGGGCTGGGGGTTAGGTCTGTATTGAACTAAACACAGAAGCGCTATATGTTGGAAATTTCAATAAATAATAAGGTAAATAATAACTTTTTAATTTAACTATATTATGCTGTAACTTTAATCTGTCCGGTGACTGCTGCTGTAATCAGTGCAGTGCGACGCTCATGTAAAAGTTCGATTGTGCTTCTAGCTACAGAACATAATCGATCTAACTTTAAAGTTGCTTCTTTAAGGTATTCAATAATAGCTTTTCGTTCATCTGGAGGGGGTACTACAATTGGCAGTTCCTTCATATTTGTGGTTGAAATTGAAGCAAGATTAGTGCTTTGTTTTGACCGAGATTCAAAGTATGCTTTTGCATAGTGTGAGCCGATTACAGTAGTTAACCAATCAGGTTCAATATTATGGCATCGCACCGCAAAAACATGATTTTGGTGTAAACAAGGATCAATAGAACCATCCCAAACAGCACCACGCCCTAGCTTGTCAGCATCACCACCTTCATTCATTAAAACATCACCTTTTTCCAGTTTGAATGAAGATATTTCTTCTGGTAAAACTTCAATTTGAGCTATGTCTGATAAATCGAGATACCCATCTTGAACATTAGCAACACGAAAATATGGTACGAGAACTGTTTCACGATTACCAAAATTACGCCCCTTGGTTACTCCTGTTCTCACTTCGGTTAAAAACTTGAGATTGATCACTTCCCAATGCTCAGGTATATACTTGAAAAACTCAAAACTCGAATTTTGTAAGCAGACATCAGGATTTAGCCCACGAGTTACAGCATGAGTAATTAGGGCGCGGCGCTTTTCTGTCAGTAAATCAAGCAAACGCTCTCTAGCTGAGATGAGTGTGTCTATTTTGGCGGTTTCACGATCAAGGTAATTTGCGATCTTACGTTGTTCTTCTAAGGATGGAAGAAGAACCGGAAAACTACCAAAAGCATCCCATGTTAGGTGTTGCATAGTTGAGCCATGAGCTTTATGTGCCATCTCATAAATAAACCAACTAGCTAACCATCGGAAATAGTCAGGACGTACTAAACTTTTGTGAATATCTACCTTAAAGATATGCTGATTTAGCCAAGCATCTTCACCAGTCCATTGAAAGACTCCAAGCGATGCAGACCAAGAGATAAGAATATCTCCATTTCTTATTATGTAAGCTTCTGGTAGAACACCTTGATAGCGATTTAAACTAGCATTAGGATTAGATAAATTTTGAATTCGTAAAATTGGTTTTCCTTCATGACTCCAGTCTTCAGGCTTAAAGGCATAACCATTGATATATCGCCCCAAGTATTTAACTTGACTAGCTCTCCATCCTAGTGGTATCTTTTGGAAAATAGGTTGATTTTTTGTTACTAAACTACCTATTAGAGTCACACTATCACCTCATGCAGCAAACGCATAAACTCTTCTTCCATTCGCTTAATGTCAGCATCAATTTCAGCTAAAGGTCGCAAAGAAGTGTATTTATAAAAGTGCCGATTAAAATTAATCTCATAAGCACTGCGAATTTTATCACCATCTGCCCAAGCATCAGCTACGTGCGGTTCAACCCCACGGTGAAAATATCCCACAATTTCATCAGTCAAAGGCACATTTTCAAAATCCCGTAATTGCGTATCTGGCTCATACATCCGCTCTACCTTGCCTTTAGCATCCCGGAACCAACCCCAAACACGCGCATTAGGTTCATTAGTCGCTTTACGTTCCTTGAGAATAACCCCCTCGGCTTCTACATTACGCTCCGTAAAAACATCCCGAAACAGCTTGTTCTCCATCTTTTTCCACTTGCTACCACGCTGCTTAATTAAAGCATTCATCAACTTCTCAAACTCACTCCAATTAGAACGGGGTTCTCGTCCTAATTCTCTATCTATCGCTTGCACATCATCTAATAAGTGAGGCACAGCATCTAAAAATCGGCTTTTGCGTTCTACATCCATTTGGTAGAGCAAACGTAGCGGTCTTTCAATCGGAACGCGATTATAGCCAAAATCTTCATTATCAAAAATCTTACTTGTTTCACTTTCTACAAACTCACCGTACTCCCGCACCACTGCGGCGATATCTTCTTCACGCATATAGCGACGTTTGTCACCTAAACTACGACGCATAGGTTGCCAGCGAGTGCGAGAGTCTATTAATTGAATCTTTCCTTTGCGGTGTTGCTGCTTGCGATTGGTAACAATCCAAACGTAAGTACTAATACCAGTGTTATAAAACATTTGCTCTGGCAGGGCTATAATCGCTTCCAACCAGTCATTTTCAATCACCCACTTACGGATTTCACTTTCACCGCTACCCGCACCACCAGTAAACAAAGGTGAACCATTGAAAACGATCGCCAAACGTGAGCCATTTTTCTCAGCTTCTGCCTGATACGGCTCAAATTTACTAATCATGTGCTGTAAGAATAGCAACGAGCCATCATTAACTCGCGGTGTACCTGCGCCAAACCTTCCAGCGAAACCTAACTTTTCGTGTTCGCGTTGCACCTCTTTTTGTTGCTTCTTCCAGTCCACACCAAACGGGGGATTAGCAAGAAAATAATCAAAACGTTCACTATAATATTGGTCATTAATCAGCGAATCACCGTAACGAATATCACTGTTTTCATTACTTTTCAGCAACAAATCTGAAGCAGCCATAGCATAAGCACGGGGATTAAAATCTTGCCCAAATACCCACAATTTTGCAGTTGCATGGTTTTCGCGTAAATAATTTTGTGCCTCAGCCAGCATTCCCCCAGTACCACAGGTAGGGTCAAGCATTTTGCGAATGATCCCCGGTTTAGTCAAGATATCGTCATCGGGATCAAACAAAATATCTACCATCAAACGGATCACTTCTCGCGGCGTAAAGTGATCGCCTGCTGTTTCATTAGCTGCTTCATTAAATCTGCGGATTAAATCCTCAAACAGCAACCCCATGTTGATGTTATCCAAGTCATCAGGATGCAGGTTAACATCGCAAAACTTAGAAACAACAAGATAGAGAATATTTGCTTCACGCATTTTTTCTATTTCAGCAGTAAACTCAAATCGCTCGAAAATATCGTAAACGTTTTTTGAGAAGCTTTTAATGTAGCTAATGAGATGTTGATCTATATTGTCGGGATCACCTTTAAGCTGCTCAAAATCAAGTTGCGATCGATTATGAAAACGTTGCCCTGCTACCTTATTCAGCATTGCATCTAGGGCATCATCCTTAAATGTATCTTTCCTCTTGTCAAATTCTTTTAGTACCTGCGGTTTAGTTGGCGCAAGTACACAATCAAAGCGACGCAGCACCGTCATTGGTAACATTACACGTTCGTACTGCGGTGGGCGGTAAAGCCCCCGTAATAAGTCAGCAATTTGCCAAATGAAGTTGGAGAGTTGGTGATGGTCTGCCATGTGTGTCTATATCGATCTGCTTATTATATCTACATTTCGGGGCGCAGAAGGATAGTTTTACAGGCAACCTGGGAGTTTTAGGAAGCTAAAAGGGCGGTTAGAAACCGCGTCTACACAGGCAAAACCCACCTTTCCTACGGAACGCCAAGGGCGAACGTGGGTTAAGAACCCTTGATTTTGTATTAGTCCACGTTCGCGTAGCGTTCCGCAGGAAAGGTGGACTTTGTTTGTGTAGCCGCGAATTCCATTCGCCAAGGCTTAAGTTGACACCAATGGTTAATACCTTGCAATGCCAATGCGTCGGCTTACAATGCCAATGCATCGCCTTGCAATGCCAATGCATCGTCTTACAATGCCAATGCGTCAGCTTATAATGCCAATGCGTCAGCTTATAATGCCAATGCATCGGCTTACAATGCCAATGCGTCAGCTTGCATTAAAAACGCTACGCTTTTATGCAACTTTGGCGTACAGCGATCGCTACTTGAAAGCAGGGGCTTGCGCTCATTCATTTTCGGTGACAGATAAGATAAAGAAGTAACAATAAATTCTTATCGAAACAGTGTTAGGCACTCAGCATTTATTGCTCAGTATTCTTTCGGTGAACTCAAAGCAGCGAGAGTCTTTAAATCAGGCACTTCTAAGTCAGGTTGACTGATTGCTGATCTTAGATAAATCGTGTAATTATAGCTTAAAATTCTGATTTTATCGAACAGCAATATTGGCGCCAGTCGTCAGAATTCATGTTAGGTATTCTGAACGAAAAAGCGGATGAATAATCGGAGTTTTTGCACCCCCACAAAACTAGAATTTTTGGTGGTCAACAATTCCTGCGCCGGTCCCAATCACCCACTGAAAGATTGGTGAATTCTGGATTCTGGATTCTGCATTCTTCTTCAACTTCCTTCCCAACTAGAAAGTAACCTAAATTTGGGATGTGTGAAAAACTACGATTGAAATCAATTTAGAATTCACAATGTTGAAGAAAGCCTTAACCTAAATTTGTACTAACTTTAACTCAACCTTTGCTTACGCTGTATGCCTTAGTAAGAAGATTGTGTAGTAACTATAGTAAAATACAGTATCCCCATCGGTTTTTAGGTGTATTACTACCATTCACTCAGAGTCAGAAGTCAAATTGGAGGTTCTTAGGAGTTGCTGTTGACTGCATTCAGGATTGGAGATTCATGAAACTGCAACTGACCCAATTAGAACTCTGAGCCAAATTAACTGGAGCGTAGACCCATGAGACGCATTGGTGCTGCTTGCATAGCCCAAAACCAGGTGTATACGCCGACAGTATGACATTTGCATATTTTCTGTGGAGTTTTCTTAACTTACTTGAGGAGTACAAATGCTTGAGGCGATCGCTGTTGTTTGGTTATTACTGTTTTTTGGCGATTTTCTATCTACATTTATTTACCACGTACCCGAACACGTTTTTGGTAGCCTTCATTTAAAAACGCACCACTCCTGGAAGAAGGACTTCCGCCACTACGCAATTTTGACTTTTAATCGCCAGGTTCTTTTAGATGGTATCTTGGGAGCTTTGCCTTATGTACTTATAGCAGTAGTCTTGTGGCCTTTCTCTCCCATTGGCGTGATCTCTGGATTACTGCTTGGTCAGTTTCATGTGTGGTGGAGACACATAAGTGTACTTGGTTGGCAAACTCCAAAGCCTGTAAATATTTTGTGCCAAATTCTATTTATTACGACTCCTGAGAGACACTGGTTACATCATCACAAAACTAATTTGGGTTTCGGTGATATTTTCACCTTCTTTGAACAACCTGCACAAATGTGGTTACGCTGGCTACGGTTACTCAGACTTCGTTTTCGCTACTCTCGGATCTAACTGAAGCTACCGCTTACCTAAATATTTTTTAAAAGTAGGAAAATCAGCTGCGTTAGCGAAGCTTACCGAAGGTATCGCAGCTGATTTTCCTACTTTATTCTTTGTTTAGCCAGAAAGGTGTCTCTCTTACAAAGTTGCACAAGAGGGGAGACCCCAAGACCGCAATGCAGCGCTGTCTTGAGAAATCGCTCCACTTGGGGCTTTGCCCAAGACCGCGTTTCTCGCTAAATCCCCGTTACAAAACTTAATTACGAATTACGAATTACGAATTATTTAAAGGTATTTGCTACCAATCAACTTAGCTGTTATATCGCCAATGTTTTTGGGAAAACTAATCTTAATTAGTAAATTATTATATTACTAGATTTTTATGACAATTCCTTTCTTTTCTGGAGATGCTGGACGTAGCTTAGTTATCCGAAGGGGTACGGATAGCTACGGTGACGAAGGCAGGAGGTTGCAATACAGTGTAGACAACTCTTGGAGACCCTTCTGTACGAGACGCTGCGCGAAGGGCAAGCTCAGGGCAACGCGCTACGCGATCGCGCAACTGGTAGAAAGTGAGAAAATGTCTGTCTTGGGAAACTTAGCCGCAGAGGTGGCAGATAAAATTACAGCAGTTTTGATTTATTTGAACCATATATATTGTAGGGGCACAGCAATGCTGTGCCCCTACGGTCTGGTGTATTTACCTGGAAATAGCTGTAATAACTCGGTTGGCTTGAATGAGGTCAATTTGCAACTTGCTGCTTACGAGGTGTTTCATGTCCGTAGTTAGCCTCAGAAAGATTTTCAACAAAAAAGAGTTGCCATCTCTGGTTCATAACTTAGTCTCTCAGCTCAACATGGCGATTGATGTTGAACTGGTAGACGGCACAAAACTAATTAGCATTGGGGAGCAAACTGGGGAAAACCGATATCCAATCGAGGTGTCAGGAGAAATCATCGGTTGGGTTGTTGGGGGAGAACAGGCAACTATACTTGCGACTTTGCTCTCATTTCTGGCAAAGCAGGAAGCTGAGAAGAAAGAACTCGCTATAGAATTGCTGGAGCGATATCAGGAAATTGATTTGTTTGAGGATATCTCGACTAAACTCACAACAAGTTTAGATACGCGACAGATTGCCCAACTTGTGCTTCAGGAATTGAGTCAATTAATTGAATCGTCTGCGGGGATGATTCTGCTTCTGAGTCCAGATGCAACTGCATTTGAAATTATTGCCGAATTTGGAGTATTTTTTGACCACAGTCAGCCGGAACCAGGTAAGGGAATTATTGGCAACATTGTCCAATCCAACCGGGCAGAACTCGTCAATGATGTGCAAGCCGATCCTCGATTACAGGGGCAAGAAAACGTTAATGCCATGATTTGTGTACCGTTGCGAGCCAAGGAGCGGGTACTGGGAGCGATCGCAATTGGAACGCCCAAAACTGACTCATACCAGGCTAAACACCTGAAACTTGTGAGTATCTTTGCCTCTCAAACTGCGATCGCTATTGACAAAGCTGTAATTTATGAGCATAGCACTGAAGTAGCCATCCAGGCAAAAGCCCAGACACAGAAGCTTCAGCAAGCTCTGAATGAATTGCAATTAGCCCAAACTCAGTTGATCCAAAGCGAAAAAATGTCCAGTCTAGGGCAACTCATTGCCGGAGTTGCCCACGAAATCAACAACCCGGTTAACTTTATTTACGGCAATTTAAAATATGTTGCCGAGTACGCTAATGACTTGTTGCACCTGCTGCAAGAGTATCAGAAATTCCTACCTGTTGCTCCTCCAGAGTTGGAATCAGAGCTAGACAAAATCGATCTGGAATTTATCATGGAGGATCTCCCGAAACTGCTGAATTCGATGAAGGTGGGCACAGGTCGCATTGTGGAAATTGTGCAATCTCTGAAAAACTTCTCCCGCCATGACGAAGCCGAAATGAAAGCCGTCAACATCCACGATGGCATCGACGGAACGCTGATGATTCTTCACCATCGCCTGAAAGCAGATGGTTGCCGTCCAGCAATTAAAATTATTAAAGACTATGGCAAATTTCCTCTAATTGAATGCTACCCCGGACAGTTGAATCAGGTATTTATGAACATCCTGGCAAATGCCATTGATGCTCTAGAGGAGGGAATGGGCAATGAAAAAATATCTTCCCCTACAGCCCAAATCACTATTCGGACTGAAATCCTCGACAACCATTTTGTAGTGATTCACATTGCCGATAATGGACCAGGCATGAAGGAGGATGTGATTCGACGCATTTACGATCCCTTCTTCACCACAAAAGAAATTGGCAAGGGAACCGGATTGGGTATGGCAATCAGTTACCAAATTATTGTGAACAGACACCGGGGATTTCTCAAGTGTCGTTCTGCGCCAGGTGAAGGGACAGAATTCTGGATTCAGATTCCAATAAATTGTGCATTGGTGGACGCTGCTGAAGAACAGAATAGCACGTCTGCCTCGCCAACTCCCACTGCCGATGCCGACGGCTTCATTCCATCAACAACTCCAATGCTCAAACCGACGGATTTGCTAATCCGCCATAATCAACTGATTCAGCGACTTTCAGAACAGAGTCCAAATCTGGGCGCTGCGTCACCAGAGCAAATTTACCAGATGTTTCAACGTAACCCAATTTCGTTAAAGCTTTACGCCACTTTATTGTCCTGGTTTAGTTGTCCTAACCCTACCGACATCGACCACTAAGGAAACTTCAACTATGTCTAGCCAACTTGATGAATACAACAAAATCTTAAAACATCGCGAAGAAAGGTATCGTTTGCTGGTGACAGCTACCACACAAATTGTCTGGGTATCCACACCACAAGGAATATATTTTGAACTGGCAAGCTGGATAGCTTATACAGGTCAAAGTCTAGCTGAAGCTGAGAACGGGGGCTGGATTGATGCCGTTCATCCCGACGATCGCGATCGCACCGCCTTTGTTTGGAATGCAGCCGTGACAAACCGCAGCCCCTATGAAGTTGAATACCGGATTTGTGGTAAAGACGGCAGCTACCGCCACTTTTGGGTCTGTGGTGTCCCCATTCTGGAAGCAGACGGCAGCATCCGTGAGTGGATTGGCAGCTGCACCGATATTCACGATCGCAAGCTAGGAGAACAAACTCTGCAACGAAGCGAAGAACGGTTTCGCTCTCTGGTAATTGCCAGCTCACAAATTGTCTGGGTGGCTACGCCTGAAGGACTGGCGGTGAGTAGTGAAATGTCTACCTGGTTAGCGTACACAGGTCAGAGTGCAGATGAAATCGAGGGTTGGGGCTGGCTTGATCCGATTCACCCCGATGACCGTACCCACACAGCCCTTGCCTGGAGTACTGCTGTGGCGAATCGGAGTCTCTTTCAAACTGAATATCGGTTTCGTGCCAAAGACGGCAGCTACCGCCACTTTTTTGTCTGTGGTGCCCCCGTACTGGAAGCAGACGGTAGCGTTCGAGAATGGATTGGCACCTGCACCGATATTCACGAGCGCAAACTGGCAGAAGCCGAAAATCTGGGTCTTAAAGAACGATATCGCTCGTTAGTAACTGCTACTTCACAAATGGTCTGGACGGCATCCTCGGAAAGAATGGTGAACTCGGAAATAGTCGGTTGGCAGGCATATACAGGGCAGAGCGAAGCCGAAATGATCGGCTGGGGCTGGTTGGATGTCATGCATCCCGACGACCGTGCCCACAGTGCTGAACTTTGGAGTGCTGCTGTGGCGAACCGGAGTCTTTATCAACTTGAATATCGGATTCGTGCCAAAGACGGCACTTATCGCTATTTTTTTGGGAATGCAGTTCCTGTTTTGGAAGCAGACGGCAGCATCCGGGAATGGATTGGCACTTGCACCGATATTCACGATCGCAAGCTAGCAGAACAAACTCTCCAACAGAACGAACAACGGTTTCGCTCTCTAGTGAGTGCGATCTCACAACTTGTCTGGGGAGCTACCCCGGAAGGACTGGGAATAAGCAGTCAAATGCTCACCTGGATGGCCTATACGGGGCAGAGCGAAGCTGAAGTTGAGGGTTGGGGCTGGATTGATCCAATTCATCCCGATGACCGTGCCCACTCCACAGAAGCTTGGAATGCTGCTGTGGCGAATCGAGGTATCCACCAAACCGAATATCGGTTGCGTGGCAAGGATGGCACATACCGCTACTTCTCTGCCTGTGGTGCCCCCGTACTGGAAAAAGACGGCAGTATTCGGGAATGGATTGGTACTTGTACTGATATTCACGATCGCAAACTGGCAGAAGCCGAAAATCAGCGTCTCATGGATATGTTAAATCATTCCAGCGATGCGATTATCGTCCGTGATATGAACGACAAAATTTTGTACTGGAATCAAGGTGCAGAAAGGCTCTATGGCTGGACTCGTGAGTTCGTGAAAGACCAATACATCCACACATTTCTGAAATCAACCTTTCCAAAACCTTTAGAAGAACTTCAACCAGAGTTTTTACGGCAGGGCACTTGGGAAGGAGAACTGGAACACACCACCCGCGAGGGCACACCGATCACCGTTCAAAGCCGCTGGACTTTGCAACGAAATTTATCCGGTCAACCCTGCGCCATGCTGGAAATCAATACCGATGTCACTGCCCGCAAACAAGCAGAAATCGCTCTGCGGCAACTGAATCAAAAACTGGAAGCTAGAGTTGTCGAGCGGACGGCTGCCCTGCAAAATACCCTAGCAGAAGCGCAGGGATTAAATGCCATTTTAGATAACTTAGCAGATGGTTTGTTAGTGGCAGACACCGGAGGACAAATCACCCACTTTAATCCTGCCTTTTTAGCCATGTATGGATTCACAACCACCGCCCTCAACGGTCACTACCGAGAACTGCCCATCGCCGGGTTGGCAGGCTTGATTGAACAAACTCAATCCTATCCCAAAGAGGTGTTCTCTGCCGAAGTTGCACTGACGAAGGAACGCATTGGTCAGGCAGTGGCGACCGCCATTTTCAAAAAGACGGCAGAAAAGGAACCCTCTGCCTGCTTCGGTTCGGCGCTGCTGATTCGGGATGTGACGGCAGAAAAGGAAATCGACCAGATGAAGACCGACTTCATCTCAACAGTTTCCCATGAACTGCGGACGCCACTAACTTCTGTCCTCGGTTTTGCGTCGATCATTCAAGAAAAGCTGGAAACCGATGTGTTCCCAATGCTTTCTACCGAAGACCGCAAGCTTCAGAAAACGATTAAGCGGGTGGCTGACAATCTCAACATTATTGTGTCGGAAGCAGAACGGCTGACATCTTTGATTAATGATGTCCTGGATATCGCCAAGATGGAAGCAGGTAAAGTGGAATGGCAGATGCAGCCCCTCGATCCTGGCGAATTACTCGATTTAGCAACCAATTCCACCGCCGGGTTGTTTGAAACCAATGGCTTAGAGTTGGTGTGCGAGATTGAACCTGGACTGCCTCAGATAGTAGGCGATCGCAATCGTCTGCTACAAGTCCTGATCAACCTGATTTCTAATGCCGTTAAATTCACTGAATCCGGTTCTGTCATCTGCCGCGTTAAACAAGAGAAGGAAGGTGTTTGCATCAGCGTCATCGACACAGGCATTGGCATTACACCTGAAGACCAGCCGAAAGTATTCGAGAAATTCCGCCAAGTTGGTGACACTCTCACCGACAAACCCAAAGGCACAGGGTTAGGACTGCCCATCTGTAAACAAATCGTCGATCATCACGGCGGTAGAATCTGGGTTGAGAGTGAACCAGGCAAGGGTAGCACATTCTCCTTCATCATTCCCACCTACGTCTGCGATCAAAAAACCACTGCTAATCTGAATCTGGATACGCTAGTCAAACAACTCAAAGAACACGTCATCACCACAAACGCTGTGCTGAACCAAAACAGCAAAACCATTCTGGTAGTAGATGATGACGCTAACATTCGGGAACTGCTTCGTCAACAACTGGAAAACGAAGGCTACAACGTTCGGCAAGGAAAGGACGGCATGGATGCAATTCATCAAATCAAAATAGCCCGTCCCGATCTGATTCTCTTGGATGTGATGATGCCTCAAATCAACGGCTTCGACGTGGCAGCCGTTCTCAAAAATGATCCCCACACCGCAGACATTCCGATCATTATTCTGTCAATTATTGAAAACAAAGAACGGGGCTACCATATTGGCATTGATCGTTATCTCACCAAGCCCATTGACACAGAGAAACTCCTCCACGAAATTGGCTCACTGCTTTCCCAAGGCACTTCTAGTAAAAAAGTATTGGTTGTAGATCAAAATGCATCAGCCTTAAAAACCTTATCAGATGTACTGAAAACTCAAGGATACAGCGTGATTGAAGCCTCCGATCGCCAAGAATGCATCCATAAAGCCCTGTCAACCAAACCTGACATGATCATCATCGATTCGATCTTCTCTCAAGAAGCCGATTTGGTGAAAACCCTACGGTTTGAGAAGGAGTTGGAAAATGTATTTTTTATTATGCTATCGGATAAGTAATCTCTGCTACTAGTACTGCTTCTCTACGAGAGGCTACGCGTAATTAGTAATTCGTAATTACCTTTTAGCAAGGGTTTCAGACATTACAAATGGGTGGCTTATTTACGCCGTACTGTACTAGGGAATTCCTACTCCCCACTCCCCACTCCCCACTCCCCACTCCCCACTCCCCACTCCCCACTCCCCACTCCCCACTCCCCACTCCCCACTCCCCACTCCCCACTCCCCACTC
>NZ_JBALBY010000129.1:0-46747 GCF_036919575.1 Nostoc sp.
TGTGCTTGTGCGTAAAGCTTGCTCTCATTTCTCTTTAACCCACGTTCGCCCTTGGCGTTCCGCAGGAAAGGTGGGTTTCGTCTGTGTAGCCGCGATTTCCAATCGCCGGGAATTAAACTTGTGCTTGTGCGTAAAGCTTGCTCTCATTTCTCTTTAACCCACGTTCGCCCTTGGCGTTCCGCAGGAAAGGTGGGTTTCGTCTGTGTAGCCGCGAATTCTATTCGCCCGGTATTCGCCCGGTATTCTATTATTTCTATTCTTCTGAATTTCTCTTTGAAAATTTCATACTTGCCCAAGTTACCTCTTCATCACTTTCACCTTCATCTACCTCATTGATTGCTGCAACATCGCCCAAAGTCATCTGCTTGACTTTTGCAACATCACCTTGACTAACCGCTTCGCTTAATTCGCGTTTTAAACGAGCATTTTTAATCGCATCTTCTGGGGAACGGGAACTCGTATTAAAACATTTTTCTAGGGTTTCGTATATCCCCACGCGACGAGTCTTTTTGCGATACTGGCGTTCTGTGTCTAACAATTTCGCCATGAGTTCCAAGTGCATCGCGTCACCTTCACAGATTTCTTCTAATACTATCCATTCATCACGACCTAGTAGGCTATAGTCAGCACCAGGACGCGGGTCTTGAAATTCTTCGCCAGTCACTTCTTGATAAATCCGGGGTAAGCTATCATCAAATTCGTGTTTGTCTTCTAGCCAAATGCGGCGAATTTCGCTCATTTCTTCGAGAGTAATTAGGGTGATATCGCGCATATTTTCTGGCGCTGTCCGACGGGTTTTTGTTTGCGCTTCTAATAATCGTCTGAGCCAATGTTCCCGCCAATATTTAGTATAAGGGCCATGAATTGGTTCAATAGAGGCTTCACCATCTACATGACGCTCAAAAAGTTGGACTTCTCCCCAGATGCGACGGAAGTCTCTTTTATCGCGGTCATCTCTATTATCTAATTCATTGCGGATATCTAATAGAGGCTGCATCCATTCTTTCTCTTCATCATTTTGAATCATTGCCTCCATCGATTTATCCTTACTAACGATTGTGCAAACCCAGCAGCCAAATCGGGAATCACCACAGCTAGGAGTAGAAGTATCAACAACTAATGGACATTCATTATCGGCTGTTGCACCTCGATACATAGTGAACAAGTCTTTGTTGCTATATTTCCAAGGGTTTTGCCACTGATTTAGGTAAATCCAAACTTCATCAGTACGCCAATCTTCGATGGGGCTATAAATTAAAGAATTAGGCAAGCTTGCACTATGGTAAAGCAGAGACGTAGGTGAACTTGAATCAGAAATGAGACGATCTTTTAGGCTACCTGCTTGATGTTTTTCCATTGAGATAGCACGTTTGATACTTTCAGCCTTGCGCGTACCTAAAATAAGAATAACTTCCCCATTTACTCTAACCACATCACGGATAAAGCGGTTAGAAGGATGGATTTTCAGACGGTCTGTACACCAACGAAATTTTCCTCGCGGCGTTGGATAACCTTTACCAATCAAGCTTACCCAGAATGTCTCTTTAATTTCTGGTTGTAATAAATGGGGTTCAATGGGCATTTTCTGTTCTTTAGCAGTAACCCTCATCCTTTCTAAGGATTTGCGTACCCAAACAGCGACGACAGGATTTTCTACCAGTGTGTCAGTTGTAATAACATGAATAGTCTTTTTTCGCTTTTCAAGTGGTAGTGCTGCGATCGCATTCCAGATAAGCTGTAAAGTAGCTGTACTATCTTTTCCGCCCGAATAGCCCACTACCCAAGGAATCTCATCTAAACAATACAATTCTTGAATTTCAGTGGTGAGAACTTGGATATAGTCCACTAACTCTGCTACAGTACGTGTTTGCTGAACTGTCTTTTCTGGTTGTTGTGCTG
This sequence comes from Nostoc sp., assembly GCF_036919575.1. Classification (GTDB taxonomy): domain Bacteria; phylum Cyanobacteriota; class Cyanobacteriia; order Cyanobacteriales; family Nostocaceae; genus Nostoc. The sequence continues at coordinate 1,900 of NZ_JBALBY010000129.1, forward strand.
TAGTCATTTCTCCTTCTCTCTGGAAACATTGGCGTAATATTGGGGCGAATAGGGCGAATAGAATAGAGCCTCCGGCACGCTGACGCGTAGCTTGCTTCTCCGTAGGAGTACGCGGCTATACAGGCAAAACCCACGGAGGTGGGTTGAATAAAAGTTTTTAAAAACTTTACTAGTAATATCCAATTTTTTGGATAATTAAACGACATAATCCTATTCTGTTTTTAAAATTTAACATGAAAGATAGTACATCTGACCCAACTGCTGACATCGCTAGAGAGTACCTGGAACGGGAAAACAAGGAAAAACAGGTACTAGCTTTACTCCTAGAGAACTTTTTAGGGAGAAAAGATCAGATTCTCGTTCAAAAAACCGAAATGGGTGGTACTGAGGCTTATGTTAGCTCTGTTACCTTGGAATGGTTTGCAGGTCGGGTTCACTTCGCATCTGGCTTACCTCTGTTTCAGAAAAAGTATAATCATGAGACTGATAATGTCGAGATTGACGCGGATAGCATTGATGAAATTCAGCAGCGCCCCCTTGATTGGTCACGTCAAGCACCGCTAGTCCAGTATTTAGCGGCTCGACAAAATCACAAATTTCCGCCAGTGCTGGTAGTAATTAATCAACCGTGGGTGGATAATCCCAAAGCTGCTGAGTGGGATAGTGAAGGACGCGCCACAAAATCTACTACTGATTTCATCCCCCTAGATAAAGACGCTAAAGTAGGTCTGTTAAATATTTCTGAGGATGATGTAACTATTTATGCACTAGATGGTCAACACCGATTAATGGGTGTACAGGGGTTGATGGAGTTAATTAAAACTCGCAAACTCCAGCGCTATAAAAAAGATAAAGGTGCTGATGACAGTTTTATTACAGTCAATGATTTGATAGAAAAGTATCAAGTAGACCTTGCTTATTTGCAAAATTTACCCAAGGAAAAAATTGGTATTGAGTTCATCTGTGCGGTAGCGGCTGGGGAAACTCGCACCGAAGCAAGGCGGAGGGTGAGATCGATTTTTGTTCATGTCAATCTGATGGCTGCGCCCTTGACTAAAGGGCAGTTAACACAGTTGAATGAAGATGATGGTTTTGCGATCGTTGCGAGAAAAATTGCAGTTACACATCCACTATTAGAACAACGACAAGATCGCAATCCTCGTGTTAATTGGAATAGTGCAACAGTGGCTTCCAATTCTACAGTTTTGACCACTTTGCAAGCTCTACAAGATATGTCTGAGCGATATTTGGGTCAAAAGTTCCCCCACTGGAAACCCTTGGAGAAAGGTCTAATTCCCATGCGTCCAGAGGATGAAGAACTTGAGCAGGGAATTGAGGAATTTAGAAACCTATTTGATTCTTTGGCTAGTCTTTCCAGTTATAAGATTTTAGAACATGAGGATACACCAGCTTTACGGCGCTTCAGCTTTGAGAAAGATGGAGGTGAAGGAAATATGCTTTTCCGTCCGGTTGCTCAAGTTGCATTAGCGCAAGCTATCGGAATTTTGGTTTTTAAAAAAGGTTTTTCCCTGGCAGATATTTTTAAGAAACTGCGGAAGTTTGACCAGCAAGGCGGCTTTAGTGGTATGGAATATCCCCAATCTCTCTGGTATGGGGTTTTGTATGACCCAAATAAAAAGCGAGTGCAGGTTGCTGGACGAGATTTAGCGGCGAAGTTATTGGTTTATATTCTGGGTGGAATTCAGGAACAGATGGAACGTGCTGAACTTCGTAAGTCTTTGGCAGATGCTAGGACTGTGGAAGATAAAACTATAAGTTTTGATGGCAAGTTTGTTGAACCGAAAGCGGTAGGACTTCCACCTGTCCTGTAATTATGCTTGAAATATATTTTGACGATGCCATTGCAGCGCTTCCAGTTCTGGAAAGTGTTGCTCTATATTTGGTAGAAGTATTGTTTCACCATGAAAATCTTTCATAGGTTTAGCATGGGGAGATGCTTCTTCCAAATCATTGCTAACTATAATTTTGTATTGCTCATCTACAGCAAACCAACCCCTATCAAATGCCCAATGATGATTTTTGCACAGTGCTATTCCATTATGAATTCTACTGTCATAGAATTGTGAAAATGGCTTGATGTGTGCGCCATCCACAATATTTTGATTTACTTTTTTAGTTACTTTTAGTCCACAAAATGCACATCTGTAAGCATAAATATGTATAATTGCTGTCCTAAAGAAAGCATTTCTAATAACTGCTCGTTTCAAGCTCCACCTTGGATTATTATCTAAATTTCCCGTTTCAATTAATTTTTCTATTTCTCCTGAGCCATCTTGAAAAGTTTGATTTATTTGTAAAATAGCTTCTATCTCATTTTCATTATCAGAAAAGAAAGCTGCCACGAGCGCGTCAATTAGTTCTTTTCTATAAAATTCATCTTGCAAAAAGTTAAATAATTCACTGTCTAGATATGCGTATTCAACAGCCTCCTTTAGTTTGTTAATTGTTTTTGGTTGTAACCCATTAAATTCAGGCTTAAATTTTAAGTACCAAAAACCCTCATTTTGCAGATGGAAGAAAGGATAGTGTAAACCACCTTTGTAAGACGGAGAACCGATTACATTCCAATACCTCTCAAATGTTTGAATTAATTCGTCTGAAACTGGAATCTCATTCGTAGTAATGACACCTCGTGCAATCAAATCAATTACAGATAAAAGTAATATTGGTTTATATTGAGCATTACCACGCTTCCGGCTACTACTCACATTTAATTCAGCAAACCGTTGACAATAATATGTTATATTTTTCATATTTAATAACTTAATTAAGTAAGCCAAAAAATCAATTTAAGAATTTACTGAGGTCAAATTCTTCTTCTAGCTGTTCTTTTGTTCCTCTTTCAGAAATCAGAACTAATAGAAGTCGCTCTGAGTAGTCAACAGAACCCCGTAACTCATTTTGTAAAATTTCTAGTCCTCCATTAGCATATTCTTCAAATATTTGAGTACGTTTATCTTCATCTTGTTCTTCTCTAGATGAGAGTATATTGATATCTTTAGTTTCATTGATTCCTAATAATTTAATGATGAGGTCATATCCCAATGAAGCAAAATTTTCTTGTGGAATTGGAGATGGTTCTCTTTTTGTGGTTTCCCCTAAAGTAACGCGCTTTTTATATTTAACGCCCAATGCTGCTGCAAACACCATAACTTCTACATAAGTCTGAAAAGGCCCAGTTGTGTCTTTTGATGCTACTAGAGATTTCACCAACTCAGCCTTATCTTTAGCAACCCTGATTCTATTTGCAGCCATTGTTTTAATATTTAACCCAAGTTGCTATTTTAACCGAAAGCCAAAAGAGAACGCACTTGCTAGCGCATTATTTTATACTAGTATAGATGCGATCGCTTAAACAAACAAATTATCCACTAACATAGTCCATCCTGGCACTGCGGGTTCAGCATAAGCATAACTATTTTACCAAAATTAGCGTAGCTTGCCGCCGTAGGCATCGCACCGATATTCCCCACTCCGCTAACTTTCATCTATATAAATCTCACTACGATGTCCTACTTTAATTACAGTTACTATCAAAACATCATCATCTACTTCATAAACAACTCGATAATCTCCTACTCGAACACGATATGAATTATCATCATCTTGTAATTTTTTTACCCCGTTTGGACGCGGTTCTATTGCCAAGTCGTTGATTTTAGTTTGTATGCGCTGTTGTACGTCTATAGGTAGTTTCCTAAACTGCTTTTTCGCACCCCTTGAAAATTTAACTTCGTAACTCACGCAACATCCTTGTTTATTTCGTTTCTTATTTCGTTTTGAATTTCATCCCAAGACACAGTGCCATTAATGCGTATATCTTCCCTAGCTTCTTTAATGGCTTTTAAGTCTTCTTCATCGTCTACATCATCGATTCTTTTTAAGAGTGCGTAAATTTCATCTAAAGTACTGTCATAAGCTTGATGTAGGAGTACGTTGATATCTTTAATTAACTGTTCTCTTTCGTGTGCTGTCATTTTTAATCATCCGAATGTGGTTTTACTTTTTCTGTCACCATCTGTAGTTTCCCCTAAACTCAAGTTGGAAACTGAACATCCTCATACACCAAAGAAATAGGAAATTGAAAATCAACGCTAGTTAAATGAACTTCATCCCCTTCTTCATAAGGATGTAACTCCCAGAGTCCTCTATCATTTAACCGGAAGCAATCTAAACCAATTTTTTCAGCATCGATGAGGACATATTCTTGCAAAGTCTGAATGCGACGATACCGCGTAAATTTTGTACCTCTATCGTAAGCTTCCGTACTTGGGGACAGAACTTCAACAATTAAACAAGGATATTGGAGAAATTGAATAGCTTGTTTATCTCGTTCATCGCAACTCACCACAACATCGGGATAATGAAAAGGCCCCTTTTCAGATATACCTACTTTCCCATCCGCCATATTCACACGACACCCACTTCCTCGCAGGTGACTTTTTAATGCTGGAGCTAAGTTTAAAGCAATATCATTATGGGGAAGAGTACCCCCAGTCATGGCGAAAACTTCACCATCAATATATTCATATTTAATTTCTTGGTGTTCTTCCCATTCCAGGTATTCTTGGGGAGACATATAATTTCCATCTGGACTCGCAATCATATACTTTCTCCTTTAGAGGATATTTTAAAAGTGGTATGTTGTGATTTTAATCGAATTATTACCCCCCTTAATCCCCCCGATATATTGGGGGTAAACAAGAAAATCCGGTTCCCTCCCCTTTATAAGGGGAGGGTTAGGGTGGGGTAAAAAAATATTTGATACATCAATCATGATTTTTAAAACATCCTCTTAAACATTACGTTCAACCGCGATAATTTCAGTATATTCATACTCATTCGGGCTTTGTTTCACCAAAGGATATCTTTCACCAGCTAACTCAATATAATCTTGTTCGCAATCCGGCTTAGATGAATAATAGGTAAGCACATATTCTCTACCAATTCTGTCTGTCATTTCTGCTTCTACTTCACCCCGCCACTGAGTCTTAGTAACTAAAACTATCAACTGATTCGCTAATTGGGGAATTGTCTTAGCAATGTGTCGCCGCGAACTTTCATCCAAACTACCAAACGGCGAATCCATCACAATTGGGAAAGTGCTACTATCAGGAATCATCATCATTTTTCGCTTCTCACTCCATTCCCTTACTTTGTCAATAATGCTGGCAATAAAAGATAAACTGAGAATTTGATTTTCCCCGGTGGACGCTGCAACTGGTGCTTCTATACCCGTGGTATTTTCTACTAATGTCAGTTCATATTTATCGCTAATTTTAGGAATGTATGGAGTTACAGAAATCTCCATGAATATCTCTTGCACTCGCTTTTCTAGTTGCAGGCGAAATTGTTGTTCTTGACGATTTTTAACTTCCGTTAACCGTTCGATTGCATCTTGAGTAGCGTTAATTCGTCGCTGTGCTAAAGTTTGCTTATCTTCATTCAGCTTTTGTTTGGCGATTTGTTTATTTAATCCTTCAATTTCAGTTGTCAGTTGAGTAATTTGCTGCTGATTTGCACCTTGCTCTCGATTCAATTCATCAATTTTACTTTCAATTTCATCTAAGCGTTTTTGCAAACTGCTAATTTCTTCATTAGCATCTTTTCGCAACCGTTCTTGAATATTGTCTAAATCGCCTTCAATTTGAGATATGCTTTGCCTTAACTGATTAATCCTAGTTTGTTCTCTATCAACTTCTTCCCAAAATCCTATGGCTTGCTTATCAATTTCATCTACTTGAGCTATCATCCTAATTGCAGTTTCTTCTACCGCCGAGGAACCTGCTTTATTTAACCAGGTACTTACATGAGTATGAGAATGATTACCCTCGTGTAATTCTGCACCACAAATACAGCGTTGAGAATTGAGTAAATCATTCACAAATTCCCGCGAAATTCCTGATGTTAACTCGCCGCGCTGCTTCAAATCATTGATAATTCCGCGAAACTGTACTGTAGTTTCTGACAATAAAACGGTATAACCTCGCGCGGAAATAACTTTTTTCAGCGCTTCCTTGGTTTTTTTATATTCTTCTTGATTCGCCGCTTTCTGCGATTCTAAATCCTGCCATCTTTCTTGCAATTCCTTAGCAGCACTCAGTTCTCGCAACCGATTACTTGTCTCTTTTTTAAAAGTTTTTTGATATTCTAACTCTTCTTTAATTTCCGTTTGCCGTTTGGTAATGCGTTCACGTTCTTTTTCTATCTTCTCTTGCTGTCGTAACAGTTGTTTAGTTTCCGAATCACCAATAGCTTTTAACTCATTTTCTAGAGTTTTTTTAGCATCTCCCAAATGTCTGATAGAACGGTTGATTACTTCCACACCCAAGAAGATTTTTGTAGCTTCGGCAATTTCAGCTTTTTTGTCAGAACGGACTATTTCTTCAATTCGTTCGCCGTCAAAGAAAAAATATTGATGTAAAGTAGCGGGTAAAATTTGATTAATTATATCCTCTGGTTGCTGAATTGGTATATTCCATTTACCATCGTCCGCACCAACCCACATGGTTAATTGAGTTTTGCCAGCGTCAAAATCACTTTCGTTTTTATAACCCCGACAGGCGCGTTTAACTCGATAGCGTTTACCTTCATGTTCCCAGCCAATCTCTACCCAACATTCTACAGCTTGACCTTTTTGAGTTTCTGCGATCGCACGCTTATTAACTAACTGCTCTATCGATGCAAATGCTGCACTAAATTTATCATACAATACCCACGTAAAGGCATTTAGTAAACTGGTTTTTCCAGAGCCATTATTGCCATGAATAATCGTCGTGTTGTGAACATCTCCACCAGCCAGGAGCATCTCTGGTGTCGTACCATAAAAGGAGCGAAAGTTGCAGAGCTTGATTGAAGTTAGCTTCATCGCACCTCTTCCTTAATAATGTCCAAAATATTATCATTTATATGGCTGTTAATCTTCTTATCTAGCCTGCCTTTTTCCAGCTTCCATACCCGCTCAATAATTTGCCGTACTTCCGGCGGTGCGCTGCTTATTGGCTCTTGGACATCATCGATATTCGCCTCTTGTGACATATTGAGTTTTCAAATCTACTTTTTCTACATTTTAACTTTCTCTAGTGGTGCGATCGCCTCAGTAAAGCCACTGTTTGCGTTATCTTTAAATTTGCGAAAACTATTTTTGCAAATTTGTAATTTTCTTTGAGAAAACACTTTATTATTTAATCGTTTTCTGTTATTATTAATAAAGCATATTGATAATAATGGGATGTAAGTGAAATTTTTAACGCAGCTTACATCCCATTATCATCAAACTCATAATCTTATTATTTCATACTTAATGCTTCTTTTTTCAAAACTGGAAAAATTTTACAAAAAAATACAACTATAGGAGAATACGCTTGCATTAAGGCTAAAACTGTTTGTGAAAATTAATTTTTTTAACGAACCGCAGAGGCGCAGAAAACACAGAGAGAAGGAAGAAATGCTTAACTGAACTGTATTGAACTATAGGACTCGTATTTGATTTAAAAAAAAATCAGTACACCCCAAAAAGGCTTCTTCCCCACTCCCCACTCCCTATCTACGCAAATAATTTCAGAAATCAAAGCAGACTGCTATATTCTCTGGTTTATCATCAAATATCTAATAACCCATATCGCTTTTGTAAATCCAGTAATTTCATTCTGGCAACGCCTGCATTATCAGCCAAATCAGCAAACTCCACAAAACGGCGCAATTCCTTTTTCAACAAATTACGCTCAACTTCTATAGTTTCTCTATCTAAATCTGGTGGTAAAACAATCATGTCAAATATTGTTGCGCGTTCCTTAGCTGGATGAGGACGCAAAACTCGCCCTCGTCGCTGAATAAACTGGCGGGGATTACCAGAACTTGATAAAATTACCGCAGTTTGAATTGCCGGAATATCAACACCTTCATCTAAACAACGAATTGCCACCAAACCTTGCAACTCACCACTTTCAAATTGACGGCGTAATATTTCCCGTTCTTGTAAAGATGTTTGGGCTGTATAGGTACTTACCTTATACCCTAAATCCACCCCCAAAATTTTAGCAACAGCTTTAAGTTGGCGTAGAGATGAACGTTGTCCGGCATCTTGGGAACCATCGCTGCAATAAAAAAGAGTGTGAGTAGTTTCGCGGCGAGTTGCCATTAAATCCCGTAAAGCATTTAATTTATTTTCTGCCGCACCAATTAACCTTGCTCTTTGCATCAACAACGGCTTTAAATCTTCATTGTCTTCAAAGTTTCCCGCTTGTCCATTTTCTCGATCTCTATATAGTAGCGATCGCCCAATTCTTTTTGTTAACTTTAAATAAGCAATACTTTCAGCTTCAGTTAACTCAACCAACACCGGATAATACAGATAATGTACCAAAGCACCTTGAGCGATCGCATCCCTCAAAGTAAACTCTGGCTGAAGAACTGGCCCAAAATAATCAAATAGAGATTGCGTACCAAAATCATCAAAATACCTCTCCGGTGTGGCAGATAAAGCCAGTCTCAACCCAACGCTACGCGGTAAACTTTCTTCTAACTTAGGTGCGCCTAAATTATGCGCCTCATCCCCAATAATTAAAGTTTTGGCGGGAAAATATTTGAGTTGAGATCCAAACCCATCTCCAATTAAAGTGGAGTTCGTAGTAATCACCGTCACAAACCGTTGAGAACCAGAACGCAGATTATAAATTTGCGTAGAAAGTTGACTTTGCCAAGTGCGTAAATTCTCAAAAGCTAAAATGGGTTGCAAATTAAATTTTTCACATTCTCGCGCCCATTGGGTGACAAGATGACGGTAGGGACACACCACCAACAGAACTTGTAAATTAATCTGCTGATATAATTCACAAGCGATCGCTAGTGCAGTAATCGTTTTACCACTACCAGTAGCCATTTTCAGCGTCCCTCTGCCATTGTTGGTAAACCAGCTAGCGATCGCTTCTCGCTGATATTGCCGCAATTGCAGAGACGGAGGCATTCTTGGGCATCCTGGTAATGGTTGCAGAGTGTAATAACTGCCCTGACTTTCCCTTGCAATTGGTAATTTCAACCGGAAAGTGGGCAGTTGCTGCACTGAATTTTGCGTCAGGTACATATTTATTAGTCATTAGTCATTGGTCATTAGTCATTAGTCATTAGTCATTAGTCATTGGACGTTGGGCATTAATTTTATTTCTCCCTCATCTCCCTCATCTCCCTCATCTCCCCCATCTCCCCCACTCCCCACTCCCCACTCCCCACTCCCCATTACTCAGTTGTAACCCCGCCAAACACCAATGAGTGAACCCTGCACCTGCACTTGCATAGCACTGACTTCAATGGGATTGTACTTAGGATTTGCTGGTTTAAGGGTAACGCGATCGCCTTGACGATAAAAACGTTTTAATGTGGTACCAAATCCATCTACTCTAGCGGCGACGATAGTGCCATTTTTTAAATGATTTGGTTCTGCTACTGGACGCAGGAATACTACATCGCCATCAGCAATTAAATCTTCAATCATGCTATCGCCAGCTACCCGCAAAGCATAGGTTTGGGGAGGTAACTCAAAATTAGAAAAGTCTAAATGATCTACAGCATCAGTAAACGGTTCTATTAAACCACCAGCAGCGATCGTCCCCAAAATTGGCACACCTTGCTTCACACCACGCAAAATCCGAATCGTTCGCGCTTGGCCTTCAGTCCATTCTATATATCCTTTAGTCCGTAAATGTTCCAAGCGACTTTGAATTGGGGCTGGTGACTTCAAATTCATCGCTTGCATCATTTGCCGAATTGAAGGCGAATGCTGGTGCGATCGAATGTATTCTGTCACCCATTCGTAAAGTTCTTGTTGAGCTTCCGTTAGACGTTCCATAAATTTGCGGGAAGTAATTATTAATGTCTCTAGAACATTAGTACTACAAAAAACTCCCCATAACAAGAGAAAAGTAAAAATATAAAAGGCAAAAGCAAAAATATTCTCTTTTCTTTTACCTATTTATTCTTGATTTTTTACAAATTAAGTAGTCAAGAGCCAGCCGCACACTCGCTATTCTGACTCCTGTACAGACGCGATTAATCGCGTCTCTCCTAACTCCTGTACAGACGCGATTAATCGCGTCTCTTTCATTTTGCCCCTAAGATACTTGCAAGCAAAGCCTTTTGAGCGTGTAATCGATTTTCTGCCTGTTCCCAAACTCGTGATTGAGAACCTTCAATAACTGCCTCGGTAATTTCTTCACCACGATGGGCTGGTAAACAGTGTAAAACAATTGCCTTTGGATCAGCAAGGCTCAATAGCTGTTCTGAAATTTGGTAAGGCTGGAAAATTGGCATCCGGTTATCTACTTCTGCTTCTTGCCCCATACTCGCCCAAACATCAGTATAAAGTACAACCGCTCCCTTGGCGGCTAATTCTGGATCATGAGTGAGGAGGACTTCAGTTTTGTTGTTAGCGATCGCTCTTGCTTGTTCTACAATCCTAGAATCTGGCTGATATCCGCTAGGGGTGGCAATTCTCACATTCATTCCCACCAAAGCACAGCCCAACATCAGAGAATTAGCCACATTATTCCCATCACCCACGTAGGTTAAAGTTAACCCAGCAAGAGTACCAAAGCCTTCTTGAATCGTCAATAAATCAGCTAAAACCTGACAGGGATGTTCTGCATCAGTCAGCGCATTAATTACCGGAATCTTGGCATAATGAGCAAAAGTTTCCAACTCCTGCTGTGCAAAAGTGCGAATTGCCAAAACATCCAGATATCGATCTAACACCCGCGCCGTATCCTGCAAAGGTTCCCCGCGACTAACTTGAGTGACATTGGGGTTGAGATCGATTACCTGTCCACCCAGTTGGTACATCGCCACAGTAAAACTTACCCGCGTGCGAGTTGAAGCTTTGGAGAACAACAACCCCAAAACTTTATTACACTGCAACTTCAACTGTTGTGATTTAAGTTGAGTTGCCAATTGCAGGAGTTCTTGAAGTTCTGTTGGACTGATGTCCGCCAAACTTAATAAATCTCGTCCGATCAACACTGCCATGCTTGTGATGTGTAAACAACAATTATATATTTCTGTTGCTTTACCAGCCGTGTCAAAAAGATATAGTTTGAGAACTGTACCCGATATTTTTGCGTCCAGCCCAGGTGTGAAGTGCGATCGCTTCTAATACCACTTTACCTTGATATAGAGCGTACAGCTAGCTGTACGCCTCTACATCTATACGCCACTTACTTTTCAGCCAAAATCGCGTAAATTTCCCGTTTAACTTGCTCTAAAAGCTCACGCACCCGATTTATTCGCTCCATATTGCCACTGCGAGCAACCTGCACCACTACAGCAGCTAATTCTGTTGCGGCATTTCGCAACTGAATAAACTCTTGGGGCTTACCTGCCACGAAACTTTTAAAGGTATCCCAAGGAGAGTCTGAAGTTTCCTGTTGGGCACGTTCTGCCAATAATTGTCTACCCTCATCTGTAATCGTGTAAATCCGCTTGCCACCTTCCTGGGCGCTTTTGAGATAACCACCTTCCTCCAGTAATTGCAGTGTGGGATACACTGAGCCAGGACTGAGGCGACGGAAACCACCGTAACGAGTTTCCATCTCTTTAATCAGATCATAACCATGACTAGGATGCTCGGATAACAATTCCAGCAGGATGAACTTGATGTCACCTCTACGAGTCCGATGTTCATCTCCCCAACCACGACCAAACATTTCATTACCAAAGCGTTTGTCATGATGTCTACCATGATGCTCGCCATGCCCAAACCAAGACCTGACAAACAATGAATCGTCTTCATTAACTCCTGCCCATGCAGGTGCGCTAAAGCGTGACCGAAAGTGTCTAAACATAAATCAATCTCAAATCAACTTTCTCTAATATACGATATATCGGAATATATCACGATATATCGTGATAGAATTTTGATGAAGATTTTTGACTTTTCACAAAATCTCTATTACGCAGAAGTTACGCAAAGTAAGTTTCAGACTAAGTGTTACCGCTATTAAGGGGAAGCGAACGCTTCAATTATCCCAGCCCAGAGTAGCAGCTAGAAAAATACTTATATTAAACAATACCTTTGCCAAAATAAGAGCCTACAAGAATTTTGGCTTGCACTGGCAAAATTACCCCTACATAAGCGTTTCGCTTCAAAGGGAGTTTGTCATGTCAAACCCTTATTCTGGGGTCAATACGTTAAAAAAAACCTTGTGGTCAACACTTAGGAACGTGGATTAATTGAAGAAGAATGCAGAATGCAGAATTCAGAATTCACCAATCTTTCAGTCGGGGATTGGGACCCGCCACTGAATTGTTGCACCACAAAATCTACGATTTTGTGGGGGTCTTAAACCCAGTTATTCATCCGCCAGTCATACAGAATACCTAACATGAATTCTGACGACTGACTCCTGAATTCTGTTCGATAAAATGCAAACAAAACTTCATCCTGTATCTAGCTTCCCTCTCCAATATATCGGAGAGGGATTGAGGGTGAGGTAAGTCAGGGACATAAATTGTATATTATTTAATTCTTATTCCTTAAAGGAATTTTTAGAACTTATTGTTTTTGCCAAGCCTCGGAAAAAGCGAGTTAATAGTTCAACCACCATTAACTCACCCTCGGAAATTGGCGAAGGTATTGTTTTATAAGAATAATTCAGAACTCAGGAGCGGAGCCGGAGACGCTCCTCGGCTTGGCGTCAGAATAAAGTCATGAATTCTGTACGAGTGGGTGATGAATATTGGTTAAAACCTCGCCCCTGCTGGGCGAAAAAAATTAAAATGTTCTCGCCTTAAAACTCTATCCCTTTATGGGTAGAGTATTCACCAATTCTGAATTATGAATTCTGTATTCTGACTCCTGTTTTATTTACATATTCGGTACTTATCCTGATACGTGCAAGATATTAGTTAGATAAAATAGGGTGGATCCACTTTTGGAAGAAACATAATTATTTAGTGCCAGTAACCCCACTATGGAACAGAAGAGTATAGTTTTGGTGCCTACGGATGGATTGTGCAATCGAATGCGATCAATTGCATCTGCTGTTAGTCTTAGTAAACATTTAAGCCGAGAATTACAGGTCATTTGGCTTATCAACCGTTCAGTAGGTTGCCCTTTTAACCAGTTATTTAAACCACTATCATCCATACGAGTCATTCAGTCCAGGAAACTAACGAATCATTTTTACCAGGATAGGGGTTATGTGTTAGCCATGAGCAAAAACAAATGTATCAGGCTGATGCTACTGATCTCATCAGAACTCTATAAAAACCTTATGCATTATGATGTATTTGACAGCATAGAGATGGCTGATATCAGCCCTGCCGATCTAACATCGAAGGTTGCTAAAAGTCGAAGACCTTTTCTAATAACAAATGAAGCTTTTTACAGTAAAATTAAGCCAAATCATTATGATTTTTTTCAACCAATAGATGAGTTAGAACGTCAGATTGAAGAAAGAACTTCTGGCTTTAATGAATATACTATTGGCATTCATATCAGAAGAGGCGATCATAATAAATCCATCTTAAAAAGCCCTTTGTCTCTATTTGAAACTGTTGTTTCAAATGAAATCGATATTAATTCTAAAGTGAATTTCTATGTTGCGTCAGATTCTGTAAGAGATAAGCAGTATTTAAGCGACAGGTTTGGTTCTCATATAATCGCTGACTTCAGAGAAACAAGTAGACATAACATTCAAGGCTTGCAAGCTGCGCTGATTGACTTATACTCTCTTTCCAGGTGCTGCAAAATATATGGTTCATATTGGAGTTCTTTCTCTAGAGTTGCTGCTGATATTTCTGGAATTGATTTGATTACATTAACCCAGTTGTGAGTGTCTCTATAAGTAAGATGGCTTAAAAAACCAAACTATGTAACAATACCTCTGCCAATTTACGAGGGTTCAACGCCGGTGGAAACGGGATGAAAAATTGCATATTATTAACTTTTATACCCTAAATTTTTATTGGTAAAGTATGTGTTAAATCAGTAGAATTACTTAGTATTAGCAGCTTTAGCATTTTAAAATCTAAGCTTCAACCATTCTCAAAAAAAAATTTCCGAAAATCAATTATTCAGTAAAAATACGTATGCATATTTAAGTCTTCTCAATGAATAGTAGAATTAGCCCATAGAGGAGAAGACTGTGACGCTTTTAAACCAAGCTCAAGTAGAGCAGCTAAAGGAAATAACTACACATTTGCGACAAGTAAGACAAGAAAAATCCATCCGCATAGAAGAAATAGCCTCTCAAACACTGATTCGAGCAGGTGTTTTGCAAGCTTTAGAAGAAGAACGATTTGAAGAATTGCCTGAGCCTATTTTTGTTCAAGGATTCATCCGTCGCTATGGAGATGCTTTAGGACTGGATGGAAATGCTTTATCACATACTCTTATAAGCAATGTAGTCCGCCAAAACGACAATAATTATCATCACAATTCAGACAACAAGTTAAAGACATATATACCTCTTATTGTAATCTACATTCTATTATTAGTAGCTGCATCTGCTGGTCTTTTTTATACACTTAATCCACGACGAATCACATCTGAATCCCTGACTCCAGAAGTCAATATTCAACAGTCAATGGTTCCTAATCACTGAACAGTAATTAGGCTGATAGATGACCAAAAAAGCCGGTGAGCATGGGGACAAGGGAGATGAGGGAGATGAGGGAGATGAGGGAGATGAGGGAGATGAGGGAGATGAGGGGGAGTGAGAATTTTAGATTTTAGACTTCGGCGTGAGCGCTACTTCGACCGTTCGACGTAGACTCAGGGCAGGCAAGCTCAGTACAAGTCAGTCGAACGCTTTTGGATTAAAGAATTGAAATTTAATCCAAAATTGTCAATCCCTTCGGCTTGGTGCAGTCACTCATGGGGGAAACCCCCAAGACCGCGCTGCTTCACCAAAATCCAAAATTGAATTGCCCAATGCCCATTGTCAAGATATTTGCGGTTTACGCAGATGCCAAGTAGTAGATTGCTCATAAGCGTAAGCTACCTGAAACAGTTGGTCTTCTCGCAACACATTGCCAATTAGTTGTAATCCTATCGGTAGCCCCTGATCATCAAAACCACATGGCAAACTTAAACTAGGTAAACCAGCAAGATTCACAGGAATAGTCATCAAGTCAGTTAAATACATACTCAAGGGGTCAGTAGTTTTTTCCCCTGCTTTGAATGCTGTAGTCGGAGATGTGGGACAAACTAAGATATCAACCACGCCAAAAGCCTTTTCAAAGTCTTGTTTAATCAGGGTGCGGACTTTTTGGGCTTTCAGATAGTAGGCGTCATAATAGCCAGCCGAAAGTGCGTAAGTGCCGATCATAATCCGGCGTTTGACTTCTGTACCAAAACCGGTGGCACGGGTACGAGTGTACATCGATAGCAGATTATCCGCATCAGGAGCGCGATACCCATATTTAACACCATCGTAACGAGCCAGGTTTGCTGACGCTTCTGATGGGGCGATGATGTAGTAGGTGGGTAAACCATAGCGAAAGCGGGGACAGGAAACTATATGAATCTCTGCTCCCAAACTTTGTAGTTGATCTACTGCTTTGGTAACAGCGTGCTCCACTACAGAGTCTAAACCTTCACCAAAAGTTTCTTTAATGATCCCAATTCTTAGCTGACCTCTGGGTTTGAAGTCTGGTTTTAAGCTGGCGGCATAGTTGGGAATGGCAACTTTCAGGCTGGTAGAGTCTTTGGGATCGTGACCAGCGATCGCACTTAATAATATTGCCGCATCTTCTACTGTGTTTGCAAATGGCCCAATTTGATCCAAAGACGAAGCGTAAGCCACCAAACCATAACGGGAAACCAAACCATAAGTCGGTTTCATCCCTACCACACCGCAAAAAGATGCAGGTTGCCGAATCGAACCTCCAGTATCAGAACCGAGAGCAACCACACATTCTTCGGCCGACACCGCCGCCGCCGAACCTCCCGAAGAACCACCTGGAACTCGTGACAAATCCCAAGGATTAGCCGTGACTTGGTAGGCAGAGTTTTCAGTGGAACTACCCATTGCAAACTCATCCAAGTTGGTTTTACCTACCATTACCGCCCCAACATCTGCCAGCTTTTGCGTCGCCGTTGATTCATAAGGCGGCACGAAATTTTCCAAAATTCGGGAGGCGCAGGTGGTAGGAATTCCCTTAGTACATAAATTGTCCTTAATCCCCACAGGAATCCCGGCTAGCAGCCCAATTTCTTCTCCCGCAGCAATTTTGGCATCCACAGCACCCGCCTGCTCTAATGCCCGTTCTGCCGTCACACATAAAAAGCTGTGCAATTTCGGCTCTAACGCTTGAATGCGCTCTAAAGCTTCTTGGGTAATTTCAACGGCAGAACGTTCTTTTTTTACCAGTTGTTGGTGCAACTCGCGGATGGATGCCATGATTGCTCTCTTTGTGACTCAAGTGATTGATTTTAGTACATATTGACCCAGATTGGGTATGGGGCATTGGGCAATTCAATTTTGGATTTTGGATTTTAGATTTTGGATTAAATTTCAATCTAAAATCCAAAATCTAAAATTCTCACTCCCCCTCATCCCCCTCATCTCCCTCATCCCCCTCATCTCCCCTCCTCCCCCACTCCCCACTCCCCACTCCCCACTCCCCACTCCCTAAATAATATTAGGAATTTAACATCATCCGTAAATAGAAGGACTACAATCAAAACGGACAAATGTTTCATGCTCCAACAAAAGAGGATTACAAAGCTGTGTCCGACTTAAATCGCGGAATTATGAAATTTGAGGGTGCAGATTCTCCAAAAGTAGTCACTATCTCTACCGTGCTGCTTCTGGGATCGATCGCTGCTCTGATCATCTGGGCGCTGCAAGCTGCCTATGCGCTAAACTAAAACCATTAGTAGCCGAGAAGGACACTGGCAAAAACGGTTTCCGTCCTAGCCAAGTGTCCATTCAGCAACTAGTAATTGAACAAGAATACAGAATCCAGAATCCAGAATTCAGAATGCTTTTCCTTGGGGATTCAAACTACCACCTAATTGTAGACCTCTAAATCTATGGTTTGGATTGTTTTTAAAGCCCTGTGTTCATCTTCTAGCCATACTCCAGTCCATTCTGAATTCTGATTCCTGAATTCTTTTTGATAAAAACGCCCTATTAACCATCAAAAATTTCAGAAAAACTTAATTATTTGAGATTTGAGGTTTTAGATGGAAAATTTAAATCTAAAATCCAAAATCCAAAATGTTTGAACCTTGGGGTGTCTTAGTTATTTTAATTGTCTGCCCCCTCTTGGGCGGATTACCCCTGATTGCCTGGATTACTTACGCGCTTACGGGCAAGCAATTATCACAAGTTGGTACAGGAAACATTAGTGTATCAGCTGCCTTTTATCACGGTGGTAGATTTGTCGGAATTCTGGCAGTCTTGTCAGAAGCTTTTAAAGGAGTTGCAGCAGTTTTCCTCACCCGCGCTTTCTTCCCAGATGGATCGTCTTGGGAATTGATTGCGCTCATCGCCCTGGTAATCGGTAGATATTGGATAGGCAGAGGGGCAGGTACGACAAATGTCGTCTGGGGATTTGTCGTACATGATCCACTGGTGGCAATATTTGTATTTTTCTTTGCAGGTATTAGCTTTTCAATTCTGCACTCCAAACAGGTAGTCAAATTTGGGGTTTTGCTTCTCTTTCCTCTGTTTGTGACACTTCTGCACATTAGCGATATCCCCAGAATGCTGGCTGCTGTTGCCTTAGCTGGTTTAATGGGCTGGATTTATACAAAAACTCCTGATGATATGAATCTGCCAACCCAAGAGGCACAAACAGAATCGCAAGCGATGTTGGAATTTTTACGCGGCGATCGCACGATGGTTTCTCTAGATGAAGATTTGGATGCTACCATTGTCGGCGAAAAGGCGGCGACATTATCTCAAATTAAGCGCTGGGGCTATCCAGTCCCGAAGGGGTGGGTACTTGCCCCAATCGACGATCCCGAACTATTGACAGAATTTCTTCAGCCATCAGAATTATCTCCCTTGGTGGTGCGTTCTTCTGCCATTGGAGAAGACTCAGAACACTCTTCGGCGGCTGGGCAGTATGAAACAGTTTTAAATGTTACCAGTCCACACGCATTGCAGTTAGCGATCGCTCAAGTTCAAGCTTCCTACAATCATCCATCTGCCGTGCAATATCGGCGCGATCGCGGCTTAAATGACTCAGCAATGGCTGTGTTAATTCAACAACAAGTCCAGAGTATCTATTCTGGTGTCGCTTTCAGCCGCGATCCCATTACTCAGCAAGGTGATGCAATCATCATTGAAGCCCTTCCCGGCAGCCCGACGCAAGTCGTTTCGGGAAAAGTCACACCAGAACAATATCGCGCTTTTGTCCTGGAAACAGAAAATTCTTCCTCTGTGCAATTAGAGGGTGAAGGACGAGTACCACAAGCATTAATCAAGCAAGTCGCATACTTAGCTCACCGACTCGAAAAACGTTATTATGGCACTCCTCAAGATATCGAATGGAGTTATGACGGTCAAACACTCTGGGTATTGCAAGCTCGACCGATTACCACTCTGCTACCGATGTGGACACGCAAAATCGCCGCCGAAGTGATTCCGGGAGTAATTCACCCCTTAACATGGTCAATTAATCGTCCCTTAACTTGTGGAGCATGGGGAGAACTTTTTACTTTAGTTTTGGGCGATCGCACTTTGGGGTTAGATTTCGCCGAAACAGCAACTCTGCATTATTCCAGAGCTTATTTTAACGCATCCCTCTTAGGAGATATTTTTCTTCGCATGGGACTGCCGTCGTCAAGTTTGGAATTTTTAACCAGAGGAGCTAAATTAAGTCAGCCGTCTTGGGAGTCAACTTGGGAAAATTTGCCAGGACTAGGGAAGTTGCTGAGGCGGGAATTAAGTTTAGAAAAAGACTTCAAGCGGGATTATCACCAACGCTTCATTCCTGGGTTATCGCAGTTGGCGCAGTCAAATATAGATCGTTTGGAACCATCGAAGCTGTTAGCAAGAATTGACTTTATTTTGGAGTTGCTGCGTCAGGGGACGTATTACAGCATTTTAACTCCCTTGAGCGTTGCCCTCCGCCAGGGGATTTTTCGGGTGAAGGATGACCAAATTGATCACAGCGTTACCCCAGAGATCGCGGCATTGCGATCGCTGAGTGCAATAGCTACAGATGCCAAGGAGGTATTGCTGGAGTTTGAGCCACAGCAGGTATTTGAGCAATTAAAGCAAACCCCAGAGGGAGAGAAGATCCTCCAAGAATTTAACGAATTGCTTCAGGATTATGGCTATTTAAGTGAAGTAGGAACTGATATTTCCGTTCCCACTTGGCGGGAGAATCCCCAGATGATTAAGCAGATGTTTGTGCAGTTAATGCAGGGTAACGAACCACAATCAGGCGCTAAAGACGCGATTAATAGCATCTTTGCTGGTAACTCCAAACGCTCTTTTGTGCAACGGCGTGTGGATATCAAAGGACGAGTTACCGAAGTTTATTCCCGACTTTTGGCTGAATTGCGGTGGAGTTTTGTCGCTTTAGAGAAGATCTGGTTAAAGTCCGGCTTACTTAAGCAAACAGGAGATATCTTTTTTCTCGACTTTGATCAAGTGAGGCGTCTAGTTGGGGGTGGAGATTCCAGCTTAATTCAGCAGTTGGATGAGTTAGTGGAATTGAGGCGATCGCAATTCCGGCAAGATAGCGAGATCATTCAAGTACCCTTTTTAGTTTACGGCAATACACCCCCTCACCCCTTAGCTCCCTCTGTGATCTACTCTGACCAAATCTTACAAGGCATTGGAGCTAGTCAGGGGCAAGCCGAAGGCAGGGTGAAAGTGTTGCGAAATTTACAAGACGTGCCAGAGATTGACCGAGATACGATTTTGGTAGTACCTTACACAGATTCCGGCTGGGCACCATTGTTACTAAGGGCTGGAGGATTAATTGCCGAAGTTGGTGGACGGCTTTCTCACGGTGCGATCGTGGCTCGTGAATATGGGATTCCCGCCGTCATGGATGTTCGAGGTGCTACATGGCTCCTGCAAGATGGTCAACGAGTTAGGATTGATGGGTCTAGGGGTATTGTGGAATTATCTAACGATTTAAGACCATCTTAAAGAAGTCGGAAGTCGGAAGTCGGAAGTCGGAAGTCGGAAGTCGGAAGTACAGTTTTGTAACGGGGATTTAGCGAGAAACGCGGTCTTGGGCTTTGCCCAAGTGGAGCGATTTCTCAAGACAGCGCTGCATTGCGGTCTTGGGGTCTTCCCTCTTGAGCAACTTTGTAAGACAGAACAAGACTTACATACTTGCGGCTTCTTAGTTGCCGGGGACTTAAACCCACCGAATGAAAGTTAAAATCTGCTAAAGTTTCAGTTACCCTAAAACTCATAACTCAGCACTTAGGACTGATGCAGAACAGGCAAGAAAAAATTTCGCAAGTGGTGGTGACTGCTGGGCAGATGCGCGATATTGAAGAACGGATCTTTGCGGCGGGAATGCCTGTAGTTGCTCTGATGGAAAAGGTAGCGGGATTAATTGCGCGTCGCATTCAAGAGATCCCCCCAACCCCCCTTAAAAAGTGGGGCTATATTCCTTCAAACACCCCCTTTTTAAGGGGGTCGCCACAGGCGGGGGGATCTCGTGTTGGAATTCTTGTCGGTCCCGGTCATAATGGTGGAGATGCTTTAGTAGTAGCCCGTGAATTACACTTTCGCGGGTATGAGATTTGGATTTATTCTCCTTTCTCTAAGCTCAAAGAATTAACTTCGCAACACTTGCAATATGCTCAGAATTTGGGGATTCCAATTTATCAAACAATTGAGCAACTGCCAAATTCTGATTTGTTGATTGATGGGTTATTTGGGTATGGTTTAGAAAGAAACCTCACCGATCCGATCGCCTCTGCAATTAATCAGCTAAATGAATTGTCTGTGCCGATTTATAGCATCGATTTACCTTCAGGTTTACACACCGACACTGGCGTTGTATTAGGAACTGCCATTCGCGCCACTCACACATTTTGCTTAGGTTTATGGAAACTAGCTTTCTTGCAAGATCAGGCGCTGGAATATCTCGGCAAAGCTGAGTTAATCGATTTTGATATTCCTTTAGCTGATGTAGAAGCTGTTCTCAAAGATACACCCAGAATTAAACGTATTACACCAGCAACGGCACTTGCTACTTTACCTCTACCTCGTCCACCTGTTACCCACAAATATAAGGAAGGACATTTACTGTTGATTTGCGGTTCGCGGCGCTATGCAGGTGGAGCAATTTTAACTGGTTTGGGTGCGAGGGCAAGTGGTGTGGGAATGCTTTCGATCGCAGTACCCGAATCTCTAAAACCCCTTTTGGTATCGCATTTGCCAGAAGGATTAATTGTCGGTTGTCCAGAGACGGAAACCGGAGCGATCGCCCACCTACAACTACCAGAAAAAACCGATCTGAGTTCCTTTAATGCGATCGCTTGTGGTCCCGGTTTAACCCAAGATGCTACGCCTATTGTCCAAGAAGTGATCAACAGCGAACGCCCTTTAATTCTCGATGCCGATGGTTTAAATATCCTCGCACAAATGGGAGCGATCGCCACATTAAAAAAACGTCAAGGAGTAACCGTACTCACACCCCACACGGGCGAATTTGAGCGATTGTTTCCTGATGTCGCCGATGCCAAACATGACAGGGTAAAAGCAGTACGGGAAGCGGCGGCGCAAAGTGGGGCGGTAGTGTTGTTGAAAGGGGCAAGAACTGCGATCGCAAACCCTGAAGGTGTCGTTTGGATTGTTCCTGAAAGTACACCCGCCTTAGCGCGTGGCGGTAGCGGCGACGTATTAACTGGGCTACTGGGTGGATTGTTGGCGCAAGCAGCAACTAAACAGATCCCCATAGAAGATATTGTGGGAACTGCCGCTTGGTGGCATTCGCAAGCCGGTATAATAGCCGCCCAAGAGCGTACCGAATTGGGTGTAGATGCGTTTACATTGACACAATACTTGATCAAAGCTCTAAGTAATTAAACTGCTTTAAATTTAGTTAATTCCCTCCTTTGTGGACGGGAATCACAGCAATGGCTGAAACGCCTAATCTAACGTGTGGTTTGACTGTGGGTTACTGTGGACTTTTTTAAAAGTCTGTGTGTGGTTGAGAGATTTTAACGATGACTGAAAGCCTTACAGCGTCTAGTGCGGGTGACAAATGTGGACGTTTTTCATTCAAACGGTGAAAATACTGATGACTTTAAATACTCATAAAAGCTAGTTTCAGATAGCTTTACAGAGTTTAAGGATGCAACCATGACAGATAAAGTAAATTTTGACGACGAAGACGATTCGGGCAGGGGAGGGTATGCACCAAAGAAAGAAAATCAACAGTCTGCCAAACAAAAGGTTGATAACGCTGTTAAAGAAGCGGGTTTAGACGAAAGGCAACGTCGTAAACTACATGATCAGCTTGGTCAAGACTATATGGACTACCACGAAATTCTCGAAATTGCAAGACAAATTAAAAGACAAGACGAAGAAGATTAACCATAGTGTAAATTCCCATCAGTTCATAATACAATCCATGCCTCTAGCGCCTCCCATAGGGTCTAGGGGCTTTTCATCCGGTATAGTCAGACGTGGATATGTCGATGATCCCGCACATTGGCGGTATTCTAGTTGCCGCAATTACATGGGAGAACTAGGTTTATTAGAGGTAGAGTTGATTGATTTGTGAGGGAAGGCGGAGCCTTGAGGATGGCATTCCCAGTCGGAGACTGGGAACGAGGAACGAGGAGTTTGTATCAGCCATTTTCTAAATACCAACGCTGTAGCGCCAGCCGTTGAATTTCGCGCCAGGGAATATGATGTTTTCGGGCTAAGTCTGCACAATCTTCATATTCTGGCTGCACATTAGCAATAACTTTTTCTGGTAATTGTCCCTTCCATGCTACCTTGACACGCACTTTGCCATATTCCGTTTCCACTTGTTGAATTTCCCGTTGTAAAATGACGCGTTGCTGAGTTGTTCGCCGAATGCCCAAAGTAGTGGTTTCGCGGAATAAAACTGCTTCACAACTCAGTAAATTTTCTGGATGACAAATCACAGTTAGCAAAATCCCTGGACGGGACTTTTTCATCCCGATCGCCTGGGTAAAAACATCCACCGCACCAGCCGCAAATAACGCCTCAAAGACATAGCCGATCGCTTGCGGATTTAAATCATCAATTTGGGTTTCTAGTACCGATATCGTTTCTAAATTTGAGCTAGTATCCTCAGAATCGCTGAAATTAGACTGTAAACTTGCGCTTTCGCCCAGCCAGAGGCGTAAAATATTGGGAATGGGTAAATTTATGGTTCCTGCTCCCAGTCCTATCTGCTTGATAGCGATCGCCGGTGGTGAACCAAAATCTCTTGCTAAAGTAGTGGCGATCGCAGCTCCTGTTGGTGTCACTAATTCTCTGTCAATGCCATTGCTATAAACTGGACAATTCCGCATTTCCCACAGCTTTAATACGGCTGGTACTGGTACTGCCATCTGACCATGTGCAGCCCGAACAGTGCCGCCACCAGTCGGGAACGCCGAGCAGTAAAGTAGGGGCAATCCTTCCTGATTGCTCTCAATCCCCAACCAATCCAACCCCAAGCAAGTACCCACAATATCGACGATCGCATCTACAGCACCCACCTCATGAAAATGAACTTTTTCAGGGTCAATGCCATGCACCGCCCCTTCAGCGACTGCTAGCTGTCGGAATACCGCCAAACTCCAAGCTTCTGCCCGTGATGGCAACCCCGCTTTGAGAATCATCCGCTCTATTTCTGGCAAGTGGCGTGTGCGATCGTGACTGTGTTCGCGATCGTGGTCGTGGTGATGATGATGATGATGATCGTGTACTAAATCCACATGAACTTTAGTCGCCTGCTGACCATTCCGTTGGACAAGTTCTGCCCTTAACTGATATTCGTGTTGAATACCCAACCCATTGAGTTTTTCAATTAAATACTCCACAGGAACACCCAAACTTACCAAAGCACCCAGGCACATATCACCAGAAATCCCCGTCGGACATTGAAAATAAGCTATTTTATTCATAATAAATTTGTCATTAGTTATTAATCATTAGGCATGGGGCATTGGTTATTCTCCCTTATCTCCCTCATCTCCCTCATCTCCCTCATCTCCCCCATTCTCCCACTCCCCACTCCCCACTCCCCACTCCCCACTCCCAGTTATGGCAAAAATTTTCCCAGTTCATCCGGATAATCCTCAAATTCGCCGAATAGAGGAAATAAAGTCGGCGCTCTTTGGTGGCGCAGTCATGCTTTACCCTACTGATACAGTCTATGCGATCGGTTGTGATTTGAATGCTAAGTCGGCGGTAGAACGAGTGCGGCAAATTAAACAGCTAGCAAATGATAAACCACTGACATTTTTATGTCCCTCGCTTTCAAATGTGGCAACTTATGCCTTCGTAAGTAACACAGGCTATCGAATTATGAAACGCCTGATTCCAGGGCCGTACACGTTTTTGCTCCCAGCGACTAAGTTAGTACCGCGATTGGTGCAAAGTCCCAAGCGGAAAACTACTGGAATTAGAGTCCCAAACCATACTGTGTGTTTGGAGTTGCTGGCAGCGTTGGGCAATCCGATTATTTCAACTTCAGCACATCTGCCACCAGATGAAGCAGATAATGGCATGATTCGGATAGAGAAAGAAACTGTTCAGTCGCGGGTAGAGCTATTTGATCGTTTGGATAAGTTGGTAGACATCATTATAGACACTGGCCAGGAACCTACATATGAAGTGTCTACCATCTTGGATTTGACGGAAGACGAACCAGTAATGATACGGAGGGGTTTAGGTTGGGAAGCAGCAGCAGCATGGGTATAAGAATTCCACTTCACAGGCGCACCTCTTTGTTTCGGAAATTGTGATCAAAACGACTCCAGTTTTGAAATTGTCATATTTAGAGGCGATGTCTACGACGGGCTGTTCGGTGACGCAGTGGATATAACAGGATGGTGGAAACAGTTGACACAGCAAGGTATTTGACAATTTTGAGAAAATGGCGAGTACTCGTGTGTCAGCGTCAATGTAGTGGCTTGTGAAAAAAACCGACACATTGGCATAACTATAACTCTTTCGTATTTCCTACAGTTTTATATATGAGCTTTAGATGTGAGCATTACATACGGCAAGTTTTGATGGATGAATGCCCAAAGATTCACAAGCCAAGTACGGTCTTGATTGCTGTGTCTGCGTTCTAATTACGGTGCAATACTACTACCTGGAAAAGTCATGAAAGCTAACGTCGTCAATCTACCAAACTCTAGACCCATTTTTGAGAACCACCTTTCGACTGAAGATTTTTCAGACAACAGCAGCAATACCTTGATTGAATTGCTGTGTGAGGAAATGCAAGGGCAAGTGAAAGCAGCGCCCAAGTGTGTAGAAGCTTTAGCAAAGCGCATAGCCGTAGAAGTAGAACGCATTTGCGACAAAAGCTCCCGTATTCAAACATCTGGGGAAATCAAATCCTGGCAGATGACTTTGGGAAGGCATCGGATGCAAAAGTGCTTACGTTACTACCAACTAGGTTCCAAACAAGGGCGGGTGGAATTACATAGCAATTTGGGTGCTATGGTTTACCGCCATATAACTATGTCCGGCTCGGAGTTGGGTTTTGAGGCTCGTTACAGCCTGATTGAAGATTTTTTACAAGCATTTTATATCGAAGCTATCAAAGCTTTCCGTAGAGAAAACGAATTACCTAACGATCACACGCCGCGTACTCAGCTGCAATTAGCTGAATATATGTCCTTTACGGAGCAGTACGCCAAACGCCGGATTAATTTACCTGGTGGTGCAAATCAGCAATTGATTATCTTGCGGGCCCAAGGTTTTGCTCGTCGTCAGCCCCAAGAAACTACCGTGGATATTGAAATGGCGGTAGAGTCTGCCAAGGGTGAAGAAGCAGAATCTTACCAGCGTAACTCGGCGGTGCAACAACTGCGATCGCAAATGATCGCCCAAACTAATTTCGATCCATCAGAAGAGTCAGAACGCGATCGCGTCATCACTGAATTGATGAAATACCTAGAGTCTCAAGGTCAATCTGATTGTATGAACTACCTCAGCTTGAAACTCCAAGACCTCTCAGCCCCAGAAATTGACCAAATTCTCGGTTTAACCAGCCGTCAGCGCGATTATCTCCAACAACGCTTTAAATACCATGTAGAAAAGTTTGCCAAACAACACCACTGGCAATTGGTACATCAATGGTTAGGCGCAGGTTTAGAGCAAAAATTGGGTTTATCTTCCCAGCAGTGGGAAATCTTTGTGAATCAACTCACACAAGAGCAACAGCAACTATTACAGTTAAAAACTGCACGGGAAAACGACCAAGCGATCGCTAAAACCATCAAATGCACCCCCAAACAGCTACAAAAGCGCTGGACTCAACTTTTAGAAATAGCATGGGCTATCCGCAACGGTCATACTGAAGCCCAGACAGGCTAAAGCTAAGTACATAATTTCACAAGTTCCTAGCCAAAAAAATTGCCTTGATTAAACCTTTGCGTTCCTCTGCGCTAACCTTTGCGATCCTTTGCGTTTAAATTTCAACCCTGAATTCGCCACGAATTTATGCAAAGTTGTGCTAAGGCGAAATCACTAAAATTTATCCAACCTTAATCAGGGGCAAAGAGAAAAGGAAAATTCTATTCCTTTCATACTTCCCTGAATTAGTAACTCGTTTTTTATCCAAATTATTAATACATTTGTATTTATTTAGTACAAAAATACCAATATTTTCGGATTTTTTTACCTATTAATCCAGCCTTGTTTAGTCAAAATCAAAAATTCATATTAAGCAACTGACCCTTTTTTACTGCTTCTGTGAAATCCTATAATAAGGAGGACTTTTGGCAGAGGGATTGAAGATGGCTCTGACTCAAGGCGGACGGGCAAATAAGTCTGGGAATATTTTAGAAGGAAATGTAGAAGCAATCTTGAATGGATATAATTATTTCCAAGTAGGGAACTATGTCCCAAAAGAATTTATCCTAAATGCTGCTTTATTACCAAAACGTTATGGAAAAGAAATTTATATTGGAACTGGAATTTATCATACCGATCTGAAAGTTGATTTTTATGTTGTTGGCTCACCTGCAATGCCATCTGGTTTAATTTTCGAGTGCAAATGGCAAGAAAGCCCCGGTTCGGTTGATGAAAAGTTCCCTTACTTGAACATGAACATTCAGCACTATTACCCTGCACCAACTATCGTCATATTAGGCGGTGAAGGTATGCGAGAAGGTGCAAGCAAATGGCTAAAAGCAAGAGTTAATGATAACCATAATTTATTAGCAGTTTATAGCTTAGACAGATTCATTGCTTGGGCAAATAAAAATCTTTAAAAGACGTAATTAATAGTTCGGAAATCATGCCTCTGTTTTTTATATTTGAGTTAATTGAACGCGCTGCTTTGATTTTATAGGTTTCAAAATTGATATCTTGATAAATTTTTCTAATAAATTCGCTATCAGAATTACATACCATAACTCTGACACCACGACTCGCCAACTCTGCACAAGTATCTCTTAAAAGTTCTTGGTCTTTTTTACTAAAACAATTTTGACTATAAGCAGTGAAATAGCTAGTTTCACTGATAGGATGGTAGGGCGGATCAAAAAATACAAAGTCATCACTGCTAGTCGCATGATTTAGGACTTCTGTAAAATCTGCTTGTTGAATTTCTGCGTGAGAAAGTGCTACCGAGGCTACTCGCAGTAAGTTTTCATGACAAATATTAGGATTTTCATATCTGCCTAAAGGCACATTGAATTTACCCTGTGAGTTGACTCGATAAAGACCATTAAAACAAGTCTTATTAAGATAAATTAGACGAGCGGCTTTTTCTAAATCAGTACCCGCAGAGTTATTTCGCACACTATAGTAATAATCTTTATCATGTCGGATTTTATGCTCTTTCAATATAGAAATTAACTCCTCAACATGATCTCTAACACAACAATAAGTGTTAATTAATTCCGCGTTAATATCAGTTAAAATGGCTGCACTTGGTTGGAGATAGAAAAAAACAGCACCACCACCTAAGAAGGGTTCATAGTAATTTTTATAACTCTTGGGAAAATAAGGAATATATTGCTGTATCAGCCTACTTTTACCCCCTGCCCACTTCAAAAATGGACGCGGGCTAGTTTCCTTGGGGATTTGAATTACCATTTACCTACGATTTAACTGAAAATAATCGTGACTAAATAAAGCCAATATAACCGACGGGCAATATTTTATATTAGCTGGCTAATTTTCCAGCCGCATAGATTACAATTGAGTAGATTAAGCATATCAAAACAAACGTAAGTATATAACAAGGCAGTTTACATTCAGATGTTTGACGGATTTTGGGATAACGTCTTTCGCTACCCCCGGTACTTAATTAGTATCGTCTTAGGACTGTTTCTGAACACCTTTGCGCCATTAGTGCCACTGTTGAAGCGCCCAGTCACCTTGATCGCCATCTTGGGTTTATTTGTGAGCAGCCTATTCTTCCTGACTCTTACCCTACGGGCAATGTTGGGCTTGAGTACAATCTAGACTAGCGCTATATCGGGGCTATGCCCCACAGACAGTTCCTCTTGGCGTTGCTCATGCTAAGTACTGTCTACCCAATTTGCATCTATTTTTGTCGTACAACCTCTGTGATGAGGCGAAATTTTTATGGCTACAAATCGTCGGGTTTCCCGCGTTGCTGAACTGATCAAACGGGAAGTTAGCCAAATGCTGCTGAACGGCATTAAGGATGACCGTGTGGGTACTGGAATGGTAAGTGTGACTGATGTTGATGTTTCCGGCGATCTCCAACACGCCAAAATCTACGTCAGTATCTATGGTACTGATGAAGCTAAGGTAGAAACAATGGCAGGCTTAAAGTCGGCCACGGGTTTCGTCCGCAGCGAACTTGGGGCGCGGGTACGGCTACGTCGTACACCAGAGGTGATATTTGTCGAAGATCGCTCCATAGAACGCGGTAATAAAGTATTGGCACTACTAAACCAACTTAACGATGAGCGTCCCCCAGAAAATCTGGTATCAGTAGAAGACAGCACAGATCACGATAATGAATCATCTAGTGAATAAGTGACTAAAACAACAATGTAACTTCAGAACAATTAATCTCAGCAAATCCGCCAAACAGCTTACAGACGTGACGCGATCGCGTCTGTTTTAATGTAACCATAACCTAATTCAGGGATTCAGTAGTTGCATATAAGTAAGTCGTTGGAAATAAACCAAATTATGTTAGGAAACGTAAATAGGCTTAAAACCTTGACCAATGACGAATGACAAAGGACAGCCCCAGCCAGTTAGCTTTAATTGCGCCGACTTACTTATACGCTTTCTATTTGTCTTGGCTTTCGTCTCTACTCTAGTATTCTCCCTTTCCCTCAGCCGCATATTTTTTTATTTGGAAGTCCTTTACTCCTCCCTCTTACAGATGCTTATCTCAGGAAAACTGTTTAATATGAGTGCTGAAATTAACCTAAGTAATTGCGGATTTCCTCAAAAAAATCTTCACAGATGCTAGTGTAAAAGCTTTCCTCGTATATTTTAGTAGTTATGTTTTGCAACAGTTTATACCTCAGTGTCTGACAAATATTCTTGTGTTGTTTACCCTTAGATAAATACCAGGAGTTGAAGATCCGGTTTTAAGGTGATTATTTGATATGTAAGCGATGCCTGCGGTTTTTGCTAGCCTACATGATATAAACTCTTTCCAACCGCAAAATATTGCCTAAAGACAGTAATGGCAAGACTTTCAGACTTGTGGCATCAAATTCATACAGCTACATGAGCAGGTTAAGTTAACTACTCGGAATTTTTTTTTGTAAAGCGGATTTTCGATAAATGTCAGAATTTGTTGACTTTCTTCACATTTCTTGAGACAATTTCAGGATAGGTAGCGTCAGAATAAAAATAGTTCCGTATAGCAAACTACAAAATCTTAGCCACAAGTCTAATTTCTGTCATGTTTGTTCCTAATTATTAAGGGGAACACTATCTAAAGTGTTAATTTGTGAGTAAAAAACCATGAGTGTGAATACGGTGCCTTCTATCAATTACTACTCTCTAGATGTGATTCAAGACGAAGCACGCCGACTGGTGCAAAAGGGAATGATTAGCAGACAACAGCCAATATATACCCTCTGCCAATACATTCCAGCGAGAGAGTGGGTTTGCGTTGAATGTGAATTAGAGAAATGTGACTTTTTGTTACGCGATCGCATTGGCGACCTAATTGGTCGTGAACAATGGGACAACGACTAATCAATCTTTGATTTCGGATTTGGGATTGGGAGTTTATTTTTGATGCGTGGATGTCACAATCAACGATTCAATGCCCAATCTGGGGGATAATCTCTGGTTTTTGATGAGCATTGCCCCATACAGAATCTTGCGTTTTTCATTACCACAGAAGCATTGAAGTCTGAATTTATCGACCAGAAATATTGGCGCCAGTCGTCAGAATTCATGTTAGGTATTCTGACCGAAAAAGGGGACTTCGGCGTGAGCGCTCAGTCGAACGCTGAATAACCTCTTTTTAGACCCCCACCAAATTAAAAATTTGGTGGTGCAACAATCCAGTGGCGCGTCTCTCTTACAAAGTTGCTCCTCTTGGGGAGACCCCAAGACCGCACTTTGCGCTGAATCCCCCACTGAAAGATTGCTGAATTCTGAATTCTGCATTCTTCTTCAAACAACTTTTCAAGTTAAAGAAGGCATCAGAAGAATCTGTTCTGTATATCTGGTGCTACAGCTTGAGTCTAGTATGTAGATTCTCAAACCGGGGTGGTTCCTAATGTTGAACTGCTCCGGTAATTTTTATAGAAATATTATCCTACTTGCTCTAAATACTGATTAATGTCTTCAATTATCCGGGTAAGTTCAGCTTCCGTAGTCAAGCGGATGTTGAGGTTGCGGACAGTCAGCAAAACTTTGGCTGCGAAGGGCGTTGGCCAGATATTAGGATTACAGAAAATTTCTAAAAATACTTCACCTGTATAACGATATTCCAGGGGAGGCTGGGGAGTGATTTTGCCGCCGCCAGGAGTGGGTTTAGCGGCGACAGCTTTCAGGCGTTCCATCAGTTTATCGGTCGCTGCCTTTAATTCTCGTGCTGCTTGGGGTGAAAAACTGAAAGAGACAGAACCTTCAATTAGGTTCAATGTTAGAGGAGTTGAAGACATAGCTTTTTTATTAAAACTTCTTGATAACTAGTAATATTACCGGAAGAAGGGTACTCGGACGTGGAAACTGTCAGATTTCGCTCCTCAAATCTTGACCATTTTCGGAATGAAGCGCGGGCTTCCTTATCCTTATCATCTAGTAAATAAAACTCATTAAGCTCGTCAGTTTTCGGAGTAAGTACAGACCACTGATGTTAGTAATAGCATCTTTTAATACAATCTAATCTGACCTAAGTGGATGTATGAATCACAAAATTAATTAAAATATTCCGGGAATTAATGCTAAAAATATGCTGTTATCTCTAAAGCCATTACTAATGCCTATCCAGCTTTTAGCTGCTGTTAGTTAAAAAGAATCTCAACAACTTGGTATAAAACATAGAGACTATAGAGAGACTTAATTCTTACTGCGTAAGACTTTGATACACTTTATTTGTGTTTATTTGTATTTTGAGTTCTACATTAGAAGTCATAGAACTTGATGTGATAAATTATCCATGACTTACGATAACCGCGCCGAAGTGCGAAAGGTTTTAATTATTACTCTACTGCTCAATCTGTTTGTACTGGGATTGAAAGCACTTGTGGGCTACTGGACAGGTTCTTTGAGTTTGCTAGCTGATGCCTTGCATAGTGTGACAGATAGCGCCAACAATGTTTTAGGATTAATTGCGAGTAAATTTTCTTCTCCACAACCCGATCGCGAGCATCCCTACGGACACCACAAATTTGAAGCAGTAGGAGCTTTAGGAATTGCCTCATTTTTAGGAATAGCCTGTTTTGAAATTCTGCAAGGAGCAATCGAGCGAATTCTCAAAGGTGGTGGTGAACCTGTGAGAATATCGCCACCTCAGTTGTGGTTATTACTAATTGTGCTGGGTGTGAATATTTTTGTGGCGTTTTACGAACGTGCTGTGGGTAGGCGGGTAGGTAGTTCAATTCTCATCGCTGACGCTACACATACCATGAGCGATATTTGGGTGACAATCTCTGTAATTGCCGGTTTGATCGGAGTTTGGCTAGGTTATCAATGGATGGATATAGTGTTAGCTTTTCCTGTCGCCTTGTTGGTATTTTGGAGTGGTTGGTCAGTTTTAAAAGAGAATTTGCCTTCGCTGGTGGATCAAATGGCGATCGCACCAGAAGCAATACATGCGATCGCTACTTCTGTTCCAGGTGTAATTAACTGTCATGCGATCGCCTCTCGCGGCGTTCTTGGTCGTCAAGTGTTCATTGAAATGCATTTAATAGTAGATGCACCAGACGTAGAAACCGCCCACCAGATCACCGAAGAAGTAGAAAGCCGATTAGAAGAACGGTTCCGTCCAGTGAGGATTTTAATTCACGTCGAGCCACCAGAATATAAGTCTGAGCAAATTAGCTTTGAAACTGGAGCAAAGTAGTCTCAGTAATTCCAAATCACGCCATATTCAAATTTTGTTAACTCTTATAACAAGCAATCAAATTAGCGACGATCGCAACTAGTTCTCCTGGATCAACTGGTTTAGCCACATGAGTCTGAAAGCCCGCTTCCAAGGCACGGCTACGATACTCGCTATCGCCATAGGCAGTTAAAGCGATGGCGGGAAGTTTTCCCCAAATATCAGGCTTCAGCGCCCGGATCTTGCGGATGAGGGTGTAGCCATCTTCACCAGGCATCGCAATATCAGAAATCAAGACATCTGGTTGCAACTCAGGTAGTACTTTCAATGCTACCGCCGCCGATGCAACTGCCATGACGGTGGCTCCATCAGCTTCCAACACGGTAGTAATGTAAAAGCGGCTATCGTCATCATCATCAACTACGAGGATGTTTAAGCCAGCAAGGGGAAGAGCAGGTTCCATAACACCTCCATTAACGTTGATCAAATGAAAGTTATTTCTAATGAGCTGCTTGTTTTTCTCTGTCACCATACCATTGGTAATTTTACTGCGATCGCGCCTATTTTCCTAGAGAATAAATCAATTCGTCTAGCCATAATCCATTTTGCAGCTAGTTGTTCGCTGATATTGATAAACTATGGTGAAGATGCTTGAAAATATAGATATTGCTTTAAATGTGAGAGCGAACCATGACTGAAGCCAGGGCTACCCGTACAACCCGTCGGGGACGAATATTCCCTGAAATTCACTGGACAGAGGAACAAAAAGCGCAACACGAAGCCGAACGCGAAGCTTTTTACCAACGTTGTAAACCAGTATTTGATAAAGTTAAATCGGAATTAATTGAAACTCATTACAACTGGTATGTTACTGTTGAACCCGATAGTGGAGAGTATTTCGTCAATCAGGATTGAGAAGTGGTTTGGCAACAGTGTCGTGAAAAACATCCTGATAAAATACACCATACTTTCCGAATTAATGAGTCTGGGGCTTGCGGCACGATATGATCGAAGGTTTTTTTGATGATCAGGATGCGCTACTTTTCGAGATTAATTTAATAACATCCGATGGATTAGAATTAGCAGTTGATGCAATGTTGGATACGGGCTTTTCATACTGGTTAGCAATTAATGACCAAGATTTAGACGCACTTGGTTGGACTTATTTTGACCAACAAACTATGCGTACTGCACGGGGAGATGTAAGATTTGATATAGGACTCGTATTTGATTTTTGAAAAAATCAGTACACCCCGAAAACGCTTCTTCCCCACTCCCTACTCCCTACTCCCTACTCCCTGTCTACGCAAATAATTTCAAAAATCAAAGCAGACTGCTATATCTACGCAGGTAAGGTAGGAATTGATGGTAGTGAATTCAACATTCCCGTTCACGTTGGTAAAGATTTAACTGAAGTTTTACTCGGTCGTCAATGGCTAACTACTCGACGGTTGGTTGTTGATATGCCATCAGGTGAATTAATTTTGGGATAAAAAAGTATAGTTTAAGTTTGAAAAGAGAAAAAGCGCAGAGAGAATAGATGAACTCTCTGCGCTTGTTTGCGTTTACATTATTCCCATTCAATGGTTCCAGGCGGCTTAGAGGTGATGTCATAAACCACCCGATTCACCCCTTTCACCTCATTCACAATCCGAGTGGAAATCACTTCCAAGACATCGTAAGGGACTCTGGCCCAATCAGCAGTCATGCCATCTTCACTAGTCACAATCCGTAAAACAATGGGGTAAGCGTAAGTACGTTGATCCCCCATAACGCCAACAGTCCGAATTGGCAGCAATACAGCAAATGCTTGCCAGAAATCATGATACAGACCGCGTTGGTTAATTTCTTGCCGTACAATCAAATCGGCATCGCGCAAAATGTTTAACCGCTCAGATGTGACTTCTCCCAGAATACGAATTGCCAAACCAGGCCCAGGAAAAGGTTGTCGTTGGACAATTTCTTCTGGTAAACCAATAGAACGCCCAACTTTGCGGACTTCATCTTTAAACAATTTCCGCAGTGGTTCCACCAATTTAAATCTTAGGTCTTTGGGCAAACCACCAACATTGTGATGACTCTTAATTTTCACCGCTACCCGTTCACCAGTTTGGGGATCAACATTGGTGTCAGCAGATTCGATCACATCTGGATAAAGAGTCCCTTGAGCCAGATAGTCAAAGTGACCGAGGCGCTTGGATGTTTCCTCAAATACACTGATAAATTCGTGTCCGATGCGGCGGCGTTTTTCTTCGGGATCTGTGATATCAGCAACTCTAGCTAAAAAGCGATCGCGGGCATTAACATATTCTACAGGAATGTGAAACTGCTCTTGGAACAGCTTTACCAATCGCTCTGGCTCATACTTTCGCATAAAGCCTTGATCGATAAACACGCAAGTCAGTTGGTCGCCAATCGCCTTATATAGCAAGAAGGCCAGGGTAGAAGAATCCACTCCACCAGACAGCGCCAACAGCACCCGCTTTTCACCGACTCTGGCGCGAATTTCTCGAATTGCGTCTTCGACAAAAGCTGCTGTTGTCCAAGTGGGTTCGCAATCGCAGATGTGATAGACAAAATTACGGATTAATGCTATGCCGCCAACAGAATGCACCACCTCTGGATGGAACTGAACGCCGTAAAGTTTCTTTTCGTGGTTGGCGATCGCCGCACAGGGAGTATTTTCTGTATGTGCGAGCAATTCAAACCCTGATGGCATTTGGGTAACTGAGTCTCCATGACTCATCCACATGGTAGTGCCATCTTCAACGTTGGTCAGCAAATCTGTGGGATCATCAATATATAATGATGCTTTGCCGTATTCACCTCGCTCGGCCTTTGCCACTTCGCCACCGAGTTGGTTCACCATCAGCTGCATCCCATAGCAAACACCCAAGATGGGTATTCCCAAATTCCAGATTTCTGAGTCACAATGGGGAGCGTGATCACCATAAACCGAACTCGGTCCACCAGAGAGGATGATTCCCTTAGGATTGAGTTGGCGCAAATGTTCAGAAGTAGTGCGATAGGACAAAACTTCTGAGTATACTTGAGTCTCGCGGATGCGACGGGCAATCAGCTCAGAATATTGAGAGCCAAAGTCCAGAATTACAATCAATTGCCGATCAAGCCGCCCAAAATTTTCCAATGTTTGGGGAGCTTGTTGTGTTGGTAGAGTCACCGCTGTATTCATGACGGGAGAGTTATCTCTGTTAAGGATAGATAGATGCTTTGTGGTCTATGGTGATGCTATTATTCAGCCTGGATAGGCTGATAATGGTATAGAGAGCCTTGACAAACGCGACTTTATGTGCGTTTGTCTATTCCCTGAGTCTGAGATGGTATTAAAACGATAAACTTATCCGGGAGTGGTTACTTAAAAGACTATTTATTTGGATTGTTTACGATTATTCATAATAAATTAACATAATTTTCCGATCAACAGACCAGCAGTTTTACTCTTCACGATAATTTTGCGATCGCGATCAAACAGAATAGAGCCACAGGTTGTCACTGCTGTACCGTGTTCGCTATGGCTTTGGATGTATTCTTGGGAACGGATATCGATGGTTTCGGCGATCGCAGTGTAAACTTGATTTACCCAATCACTACCAGTCGCAGTATCTAGCGATCGTAAATATGTCAGTGCAGCTTCCGCAGTCGCACTATTAAACACAGTTTGGATATCTGGTGATTTTAAACCTGCGATCGCACAGTGCGCGGCTAAAATTTCCCGGCGTCCGTCAGCCAAGTAGTGATGAGTATGAAAAATCCCACCCGCCAGTTTCATCAGCTTACCGTGATAGCCAAATAATAAGATTTCTTTCACACCCAGCACATCAGCTTCTACTAACATTGGGCCGAGCCAGTTAGCAGTTTTAACCAATTGTTCAGGATTAATCCCTAGTTTACGCGCCAAATCTAGTCCATTTTCCCCAATACAGAATACCAAACTCTCAAAATGACTGGCTTTATTTTGTAATTCAGTCCGAAAAACTGCAAGCTGATCTGGTGTACTTAAGGGTTGAGAAATACCAGTTGTACCTAAAAGGGAAAGTCCTTCAACCACACCAAAGGCAGAATTTGAAGTGCGAACAGCAAGCGATCGCCCTTGGGGTAGAATAATCGTCACCGTGATTTTTTCCCCCGGTGCTAGGATTCGTTGCAAATTCTCTTGCAAAAGCCTTTGAGCATAAGCATAAATAGCCGGCTTGTCATCAGCATTTACCTGTCTACCAATCCCTTCCCCACCTTTAATAATTACAGCATCATCACCCTGTTCTCGCCATTCCACCAATGCCCAGACCGGTGTATCTTTAGTTAGGTCAAGATTATCACCGGGATCGCTGCGGGTGATTGCTAAAGCTGAATTCTCAGATAGTCCTGCTACCTGTTCAATTGGAATTTCTGCGATTTGAGCGGGTTCAATCAAATCTACAGACGCGAATTTTAGGGGTTGGCGATCGCGTAACCAATGTAAAGCTGCAAGAGCAGCAGCGATCGCAAATACCGGGAGTGTGTATCCAGAACGGGACATTTTGTAAATTTAAAAGTCAAATAATTCTTCAAAAATAAAGACAGTTTCAGACGGCAATTTAGACCCCAACTGTAGCTTACTTCCTTCAGGGTAACGGTAAAGTTGAGCCGATGTAGATACCCTGATATTCTCACCAAATAATCTCTCAGCGTTCAGATCGAACGCCGTGTTAGCCGTCGTCACCAAGCATTTTTATGATGTGTTTGGCAAGCTG
Organism: Nostoc sp.; assembly: GCF_036919575.1. Lineage (GTDB taxonomy): Bacteria > Cyanobacteriota > Cyanobacteriia > Cyanobacteriales > Nostocaceae > Nostoc. Next base: position 39,303 of record NZ_JBALBY010000129.1, read on the forward strand.
TTCTTTAATTTCTCGATGCCTTGGAACAGGTTGAGATACCTTCGTTATGGGGTTCTGATACCAGTCATGTTTACCACCATGACGAATAAATACACAACCCATTTCTTCCAGGCGTTTGATCAAGTCCCGTCGTTTCACGATACTTCAAGTTCAGCCACTCTTCGGACATTGGGGATTGTCCCACTCGTTAATTCTTTGTAAATATCAGTTAAGTTCTCCTTCAATTCGTTTTCGGTTTCTGCCTGAGTCCAGTAGTCTGGATACTCCTGGAGATAGCCAAGCCACATCTGGTCATCTTGCCAGTAAACATATTTCTTGGTTGTCATAGGGTGAATGACTTATGAACTTCTCCAACTATGTCAACCATCTTATCAAACAGGGCGATCGCGACTGAACTAAAATTCTGAACTCCCATCTTATATGGAAACTTTCCAGATAACTACCCCATACACACTCGCCTTTATAACTTAACCAAGTATATTGGTACGTTCTAATGCAGCGACTTGTTAGAGGCTAGCGATCGGCACATTAGAACGACGTTCATTCCCCTGGAAATATAGTTATCAAATCGCTCACGCAATACGTCTGGAACTCCGACTGGTGCAACTTCTTGAAACCCTGCTTGTTGATAGAACGATCGCAGATGCTGCCACGGAATACAGTAACAGACTTGATCGACAAGTTGCTCAGTACATACCTGAAGTAGCTGTGTACCAATGCCTTGCTGCTGAAACTTAGCTAGAACCTGCATCCCTCGAAGCACAAAGAACCCAGCATGTGGACACAAACGCACTGCACCAACAATTTTTTCCTCTAATTGAGCAATGAGTATCAAATCTTCCTCGCTCAGACCACCTCCATAACCACACTGACTATAAAAAACTTTAATTGCTTCAGTATTGTGCGGCTTTGCTTGGATAATTTTTACCATATTGCTCCCACTTCTATGTTTTGGGCGTGAGGATCATCTAGAAGCAGTTTCACAGGGATACCACAAATAACTTCTTCTCACGATCGGCAGCAAAAGCTAGACACGCTTTGATGTCTTCGGAAGTTAATTCAGAAAAATCCTCTAGGATTTCTGCTTCAGTCATTCCACCAGCAAGATACTCCAAAATATCATAAACAGTGATTCGCATTCCCCGGATACAGGGTTTACCACTGCGTTTTCCAGGTTCAATCGTAATAATGTCATGGTAATTCATAAAAAAGTAGATAACCTTTCTTTGGCTCTCACAAATCACTCTTGGTCGGTCGGCTCCAACGCAGTGTTAAAATCTACCAACGCTAAAGTTAAGGTTTGGCGATCGCGTAACCAATGTAAAGCTGCAATCGCAGCAGCGATCGCAAATACCTGCGATGCAGCACTCAAAATTGAGTTGAAAACAGGAAAAGGGTTTAGTCGCTACGGTGCAACAATTGAGTGGCTGAAACAGGAACAAGGACTTGATATCGAGTATGGAACGGTTTAGGCATGGGTTCGATATGGAAAACTCTAGGATGAGATTACAAATGATTGTCGCTGCCAACAATCATTTTCCTATCTTTCTTGAGTACTAAACCCATAGCCGCAGCTAGTAATAGTCCGCAAACATAGTTGGGTTCGGGTACTGATTTGGTAGGGCTAGTAAAGCCATACTTGTGCAAAATTTGCTGTCCTTTCTCTGACAAAATATAATCTGCTAGTTTCTGTGCATTCGGATCAGCATTTTTGATCACTGTTAAATCAAATGGCGCTGCAACAGACAAATAATCTGGTAGCCCAACTACTTGCAGACTCGGATCAATTTTTTGCGATGCGATCGCGCCAGTATAGTAAGTTAAGAAAACATCTGCTTGCTGAGTGTTGTCTAGAAAATACACTAAGCTGTCCTGTCCTGATGGAACTATTGGGGAATTCGTTCCACCTGTTAATCGCAAGGCTTTACTATTGAGGGTATCAAAACTACCAGGGATTTTTGAATTAGCTTGAGTAAATATCTGTTGAGTATAGTCTCCAAGAGGATCTGATATAGGTGTTGAAGTTCCCAACTTGATGTTGGGATTTAGGAAGTAATCTAATACCTGATTTGGTGTAATTTGTGCCTGGGAATACTTTGAGGAAAACACCGCTACAACCTGGTTTTGAGTAAATTCCACTGGCTGACTGCTCAACCCCTTAATGTAGAGTTTTTGGGGATTTCCAATATCTGCACTAGCAAAGACATCCGCAGTAGGCTGTCCAAGTTGGAGTTCTGTTTCTATTGCTTGCTCTCTAATCCCTGATGGGCCAAATACTGTATTCGTTCCTATTCCTGTTTCTTGGGTAAAGTCCTGGCTTACTTCCGTTAGTGCATTTCTTAAACTACCTGCTCCATACAAGTTGAGATTAGCGGCAAAAGCTTGATTTGATATCAAAACACTAAAGGTACAAGCTGCCAAAGAACCTGTCAAAAAATATTTTTTCATCTGTTCGCTAAAATCTCCAAGTTTTTGGGTATTTTCTCCTCAATGTTAAGATTACCAACTTAGTTGGAAAAATGTCAATTACTTTATATAGACAAATGTTGGCTTTGTGAGAATACGGTTTGGTTAAGAAAGTTATCAGTTGAGGCAGGGCTATTTCATTCTCATCTAGTCCGCCTCAGAATGAATTCTGAGTCTAATAGCACTCATTCGTCTAAAGACGACTAAGAAAAGGCTATAGTCGGTTTCAACTGACTTTAGCTATGAGCGCTGAACTTCAGTTCTGGGCGGTTTCTGTCTAGAACGAAATAGCCCTGTCAGTTGAGGCAAGCAGTTCTTGAGCAGGGGGAGAAAGAATTATTGCTCAATAACTCTTTTTCATCCCCTGCCTCAACAGCTTTTTCAAACCGTATTGGGTCTTGTTAATTATTCAAGACATGGTGGGCGAAAAGCTTGTTTTTCGTCAGCCACACTGAATAGATTTACAAATGTCTCCAGAAGTTATTGCTGATAGTCTTAAGACTGACAACCTTCGCTTCTATATCAGAAATATTTTGGTTTCAAAGGAGAAGCAGGAGCGGATAATATCAGGATATTTCTCACATTACTAACGTAACGACCTCCAGCTTTGTCACCTGGAACTACTAAACGAGCAAATCCTTCATTTATTAAAGGCACAACTGTACCATTACTACCTTTTTTTGCATATGCAACTAGCACTGTTTTGCCTTCAAAGTTAGGTTGAATTTCACCAATAGCTACGACTGCACCATAGCAATCTGTGGCTTCAACTAGAATATATTGCCTCAGAAAAGAGTTTTTAGGATTTAAACCAGAATTCCCAGGTTTTAGACCACCTCCGGCTTTTGGATTATTAATCAATTCCCATAGAGGGACTCCATAGTATGTTTCTGTTTGCAGACCTGAGCCAGTTTGAAAACTCACAGTGATTTCAGTAACTAATGCTGGATTTTGCTTTTTTAAAGTATCTCGCAAATTTCTCAGCTTTTGCAAGTTATATGTGGTTGGATTATTGAGTTCTCCACCCAAGCTAAAACTTGACGAAAAACCTCCAAGACACTTATTTTTCTCCCAGACAGATGGTATTTTTTCTTCTCTTTCCAAGGGAAGGTTACTTCTGGAGTCAGCTAAAGTAGGCTGCCATAAAACCAGTATCGATAGTATTAAAGACGCAATGGGTATCGTGCGGGTAAAACGCATCAAACATTTCTCCGTTTACTATTGAATATTGAAAAAATTAGATAGTTTTGCTGAAAGCTGTTTGCTCACCAAAAATTAGCATCGTTATCGCCAAAACTGAGCAAGTTGACAATAAATTTTGTTAGATAAAAATCAAAACGGTTCTATCGTTAAACTTTCAACTCCTTACCAGACGATACAAAATAGCTAGTTTTCAATATGTGTTATTAAAAACTAATGAATCCTTAGGCCAAAGTTAGCCCCAAACCTCTTGTTAGATTTGCGTTTTTCAAAATGGATAAGTGTATCTGTGTAATCTACTGAAGATAATACCAACTTATTGAGTAATTTACCAAATAATATGGTAATCAAACGCTAACAAAATTAATTTTTATTTCTTTTTAAAATAGTGAAGCTTAATATTTTATATTTTCAGAGGTAATATCACCAGCCGCCGCTAGTTTTGGCGATCGCCTCTATTCTCTCTCTGGAAACAAGAGCGATCGCACAGTTGATTGGCAGTTTATTAGGGACTGACAAATAAAAAAATACTCAACTACTTCTTGTGGGGTCGGCGACACGAGAGCCTTTTGCTACGGGCGCTCATGTTGCCCACCCCACAAGTAGTAGTAATTTATTTGTTGTCAGTCCCTTAACGAATGGCACTAAGAAAAGCTGAAATTTCCTTGCTGGCGGGGTGTTGGGTGTAGTTTTAATAGACATTGATTGAAGAAGAATTCAGCTATTCTGAATTCAGGAGTCAGAATCAATTCATTTGGGGATTCAGACCCCAAATGAATTGAAGACCACAAAACAAGAAAATTTGGTGGAGGTGCAAAAATGGCGGTTATTCATCCACTTTTTCGGTGAGAATACCCTTCTTGTATTCTGACTACTGACTCCTGAATTCTGTTTCGATAATAGTTACGTTAAAGACAACAACATCGTCTTAATTCCCTACACCCAAAAGCCTTATAAATAATAGGTTTGCCGTTATTTTAGTGCCATTCGGTCAATAAACCATGTCTGCGTTAGCGCACCGTTACAATACTCTGTTTTCGTTTATATAGTAGTAAGCCAACCCCAACAGCCGCTAACACTCCAGGCATTGAACCCGATTCAGGAACTGCTACAACTTTACCTGAACCACTGATGGTGTTGGTAAAAAGACCAAAATCAGTTACGCGACGACCAGTTGTAACTAAAAAGTAATTTCGTTGAGCAATCAGTTGTCGGTCGAAGGCAGGGCTACCATTATCAGGAGCGATCGCTGCTACTAAAACGTTAGTCAATTGGTTAGTGGGGTTGAAACTATCCTGGTATAAAACTAAAAAATTATCCCAGGCTCCATCAACAGGTGATATAGCTCCAGGTACAGTACTGCCAAAGGTATACAAACCCGATTCTTCAACCACAAACTGAAAAACGCTATAGGGTACAGTCATACCCATCGTTCCAGCGTTTTCACCACTGATTCTATCGGGAGGATCGCCTGGTGCTGTACGCCGCCAAGTCGGCTGATTTGTGGTATCACCTTGATAGGTTAAGACCGCAGCTTGAGCGGGAGTAGCAGTAGATAATGCAGCTAATCCTAACCCCAGAGCAATAATTAGTTGCTTTGTGACAGACGTTGTTTTTAACATCAAATTTTATCCTGTGTATGAATTGGCGTGGAGGGAAAGTTCTTTAATAAAGTTCAGACTGCAACAGTTGAACTTCTCCAACTGTTGCAAGTTAAGTATTTAAGCATTCAAAATCTGATGCAATCTACTGGAATATTTGGTTGTTTCTACGCAATTTCCATACCATCAGACAAGATGTACCAACTAACAATAAACCTGAGATTGATGGTTCTGGGACTTTAGTAACTACTAACGAAAGATTATCTGCGTAGGCGTCATTTACCCGCCCTCTTGCATAATTGGCGTTCAGCAATACATTGATTTGGCGTGTACCCACAGGTACAGAACCATCAGTTGACTGCAAAAATAAGCCTGTGGTGTTATTTCTTTGCGTAGCAGTTGGCGAAGCAATACTAGCTATACCTAAAGACTGGTTAGCTTGATCAAGAAAAGTAATGTTTAGTGATGCGCTATCTTCATCTGTGCTATATCCTCCCAACCAGCCACTTAAGTTAAACGTACCTTGACCTGCATCAATAGTTGAGGCTAAATCAGATATATCGATTAATTGCGAAGCACTGGAAGAGGCTCTATCAGCGCCACCAAAGAATAAATTGAGTCCGCGATCGCTTGGTCCAGGAACATCAATACTAGGAACAGTAACGTTCACTACATTACCTAAGGGGTTGGTAAAGCTAAAACCTGTTGCCCCGTACTTTAATACACTGAAACTACCTGTCGGAGTCCAGCCAGGGATAGTAGGTATATCAGCCCCAACAGCATTACCAATTGGATCTCCTTGCCCTTGTTCTGCATCACCATTTACTATCAAATTAGTGCCAAAAGTGGCAGCATAGATGGGGTTAGAAAGCAACAGACTAGATGCAATTCCTGCTATCAAGGTTGTACTAATCTTGGCCATTGCTTGAGAAAAGAAAGGAAAGATAGTTAGTTTATTCATAGTTTGTTTTCTCCTGAGATTTACTAACAGATTGTTTCAATACGCATTTGTATTTTCGATTGAACCTATCATACCAACTTGGTTGGGGAAAATCCATTCAACTACGTAATTAAACACTGACTTTATCAAAACTTTAAGTAAAAAGTTTTTTTATCTCGATGAGATTACGTATATGGTAAAACTTCAGGAGTAACTACGACTGTGGGGCTTTTGCGATGCCTACGGCGAGCGTACCCCTACGGGGAAGCAAGCTATGCTGAGCGTGTCCCCGTGCTAATGTTCCTGTACCCTGTGCCGAGATCAACAATTTTCTGTCCAGGTAAACCAATACTGTATTCAAACAGTCTGTCAAATAATCAACTAGGAAAGCCAGGGCGGTGTTTTGCTCCCATCAGTAGCAGTTGCACCAAAGTCAACTTTCATAAGTAAGTTTGTTGCAAAAGTTTTTAGGTAGTATGAATGCGTTTGCACTGTGCCTTCTTTCACTATGAAAGAAAGCAAATGTGCAGGTATAGCAAGCTTATGAATCTTGTCCCTCGACAATTTCTTTTTGGATAAAACTAATTTGTGCAGCTAATTCTTGCCGAGTAGAAGCTTTGAGTAGATATCGGAAAAAAAACCAAGTTATGTAACCAATTCCAGTCAACTCAAAAACTAGATTTAACTGTGGAATTTCATTTAGTACATCTAATACAGCTAGAACTAGCTTAACTGCAATAGTCGCTGCAATAATTGTAGCAAAACAAATAATTGGCAGTTGGTATTCAGTGGAAAATCTACCTAAGTATTTAGGCAATTGCTCCAAAAAGGCAAAAAAATTACTGCCAATTTGCTGCCCTTGAGGTAATGGTTGATTAGCAGGTAGTAGCAATGGTTGAGTATCAAATTTTGAACTTTCAAGTACTGCAATAGGTTCGGTTGAGGTAATATCAACAGATTTCAATTGTTGTACTTCGCTCTCCCGATGTAATGGTTTATCAGCAGGTAGTAGCAATGGTTGAGTATCAAATTTTGAACTTTCAAGTACTGCAATAGGTTCGGTGGATGTAATATCAACAGATTTCAATTGTTGTACTTCGCTCTCTATAAGTTTCCTTTTTTCTTCAGTGATAACAGTTTTCATTTGCTCAGTACGGATATCAGATTGAGCCAATTTCATCAGAGGGGAATAAATGGCATTGTACATATCCCGCGCCATATTCACCGCACCTTCAAAG
>NZ_JBALBY010000130.1:0-155564 GCF_036919575.1 Nostoc sp.
GCGTAAGCGTCATCGAGAGATTGACGCTTACACCCAACAAATATGGGCTTTATCGTCTTAAGTTGACACCAATGAGCATTGCTGTGCCCCTACGAGAAATCTATATGTATCAGGGTTTGTCTGAAATGGTATCAGTGGTAGTATATATCATTACTGCCATACAAAAACTTTAGCTTCGTATGGCCCCAAGTCAGTTATGATGCCATCATCACCAGCTTCGACATCATAATTGGCTGTCCACTCGTGCCATGTACCAGGGCTAGGAAAGTTAGGAACATGATAGCCAGCTAGGAAGTTTTCTGAGAAATTTGCTATTACGACTACACGAGAACCTTCATCATTCCAACGAGTATAAGCTAATACTTTTGCCTCTGCATTTTCGTGGATAAAATCAATATTTTCGGTGTAGAGGGCATGATTATTTTTACGCAGGTTGGTTAAGCCTTTGTATGAATCAAATAAACTACGATTTAGATCATTACCTAACAGCGTCCAATCGATTTTGGATGATTCAGGTTGTTTCGGTTTATACTCGCCAAACTCCTCTCCCATCCAAATCAAAGGTACGCCAACAGCAGTCATGAGGATGGCTACTCCTAATTTAGCCCGCCTAAAGGCTTCTTCGTCAAAAATCTCACGGTTCCCCAGTTCTACCATGACATGGTTATGGTCATGGTTGGTGAGGTAATTTACTACATTGGTGGCACCCAAGAAGCCTTGGCGCTTGCAGTCAATGACATCTTTTAAACGCTCTAAATCAAATGTATCACCGCAGATATGTTCTAAAATGCAATGATAGAAACTATCATGCCAACAACCATCCATTGGCCCATCTACATTGGTAATGCTGGTAGTTTCAGGAATGTGTTCGGCAACGTTGTAAAAAGGCTTCGTGCCAGCAGTTTTTTTCGCTTCCTGAACAATCCGGTGCATGAAGTCGTAGTTAGCAATTTGCCGCGCCGCATCATAGCGAATACCATCAAGATGATATTCTGATATCCAAAAACGGATTGTATCACCAATAAATTTCCAGGCTGGATTAATATCTAATTTTTCGTCATAATGTTCATAATTAAACTCAGGTCCCCAGTTATTATCAGGGTCACGAGGTTCGTGATGATACCAATAATCGTGGTCAATTTGTGTTAAAGGAGCAGATGCTTCTGAATGGTTATAAATACCGTCAATAATTACACGAATACCTCTGGCATGACACTCATCAATCAATTTTTTCAACTCAGCAGTTGAACCATAACTAGATTCTGTTGCAAAGAAGTGGCGGGGGTTATAACCCCAACTATAATCACCCGGATATTCTTTAAGTGGCATCAACTCAATAGCGTTGATTCCCAGTTCACACAAATAATCTAACTTTTCAACGACGTGTTTGTACTTGCCTCGTGCATAAGGGTCATCCTCGCCACCAGAAAAGTCACCGACATGCAATTCATAAATTACTAATTCGTGGTCAGCAGGTAAAGGTTTATCATCATGTTGCCAAACATAGGTATCAGTAATCCTTTGCCCATCTTTGACCCGGATAACACCATCATCTTTTCCACTTTGTTCATCTATATCAGTTGCATAGGGGTCTGTAACATCAACCCATTGTTCTGGTTCAAAAAACCATGAATTTGACTGGACGCGGAATTTATATTTATAAACGCCGTCTTCTAGTTCAACACTTGTGCGGAAATAACCATCATCACCTTTTTCCATTGGAATTTCTTGCCAATCAGAAAAAGAACCAATTAATGCGGCTCCTTTGTTGTAAGGTGCAAATAAATTAAATTCAATTGGCTTTGCCATAGAAGTATTTCTAATATCAAGGGTTGATAGAATTATTCTCTGATGTTCAATTGAATTTGCAAATCGCTCTAGAGAAAGAATTAGATAACGAGTGCTTCTATCTTCAGGAATAATTTATTAATTATTTATATAATTTCACTATTTTTTTTGATGTTTGACTGTTTACAGCATTTATTAATTGACTAAAATACAGATTTTACCTATAAAACTACTAATTTTAAAATCCTATTACATCTAACTGCAAAAATTAAGTAAATAAATCAATAGCTTTTTATTAAATTCTAATACAGCAGATATTTGGTAAAAATAGGATATTATTTTTTGCCAAATATCTGCTGATAAGATTACTCAATTTTGTCGTTGGTTTGTTGCAGATAACTTAACAACCAATTCGCCGCCGTCGCCCTGCGAGTTTGCCGAGGGCCAAATTCACCAATTTTATAACCTTTGAAACCCAGTTTTTCTTTTAGCATTTGTTTATTTTCCGCAGGAATGGAACGAGTCAACTTGACTGTTGCGGGGCGAGATTCAATGAAATCTGGTGGTTGTGGGTACTCATTCTGCCATTCTGGTGTAACTTGGCTAGTGTCCCATTGTGCAGTTGAGGAATCATAGCGATAGCCTAAATAATGCCATAGCAACTGGTTAACTGTGGCATCATCAAGTTTCTCGTCAAGAATTGCCCAAATTGTTTCTATATTGAGTGGTGGCAGGTTAGACATAAACAATTCAAAATTCCAAGTGGAAAAACTGACTACTGATTAAATTACAGCAGTTTTCAGGTATTTAGACTACGACTGATATGGAGAATGGGGAGTAACGATGTTTATAAATATAATCGGTGGCAAGGAGAAACGACGCGATCAAGAGTGGGATAATAGCGATCGCTAGTCCAAAAATCACAGTAATGACGATGACGAAGACCGTGATTAATTTTGCGAGTTGGAGTTAAAAACAGGTTGTGTATACACAAACTAGGTAGACTGGAAATCGTAAAGATTTGCTTTGAAACAGCGCAATCCCTGGGATTTAAAGGTGTTAATGTGAGTATTAGTGAACGGGTAGAAAAAGCACATCACTGCATCGAAAATCGTAAAGTTTATACTGTTCCAGTCTCAAAACTACCAGCACTTCATGAACAAAACCAATGGGTAGGACTAACGACAGTAGTCATGGTAGTGCGTTCGATTCAGCATTGGAATAAAACTACCGATGAAGTTCAAAAACTCTTCCCTCTGCTAGAATCCACCTGTCAATAGGGTTTGAGACGCGCTAACCCTTCCTGTCAATAGCGTTTGAGACGCGCTAACCGTGTGCCATGTATGAATTGTTCGTAAAGTTATTCAATTAAGTCTTTTTACATAATATGATGTTAAATATTAGATTACTAATCAATGATTTGCATCAGTAATAACACCAAAGTAAGTTAACCAAAAATGGAAAGCCTCTAAACAAGGGATAAAATTGTGAGTAATCGTGTTTTTGCTGTCAGGATAATATCAAGCAATCTCAGTTAATTTTGCGACCGATAAAACTATTAGTTTGCTTCAGATATTGAACAACCTCAATAAAAAGGCATTAGCTGCTGACAATTAACACAAATATTACGATCCAAAAGTAGACTACAGCGCTACTGCCGGGAAAATACTGAGAAAAATCTGCTGTAAGTAAATAGTCTTTATTTATAAAATTTGTATATATTATGACGATGGAATCTTTACGCAAGTTTGAAGAAGTAAATATTCAATATCGTACAACTTTCTTATAAAGGCAGTAATCCAGAACTGGCTGCCAAAATCGTCAATGAAGTTATCGATAGTTAAGTGGGTGCAAAAAAGTAAACAGATTGTGGGTGTCGATGGCGCGTAGCATCATCGTAATTTCTTCCTTAACCTTTGTTTACATAATCTTGCTTATTTATTTCCACCCACTTAAATACTGTTAAATAGCCCATTCCAAGTTGTGTGGAGTAAAATCGAATGCACCGAAGATGTGATCTCAACCGGAAACGTTCAAAACGACGCAAAATCTACTGCTCAATCGATGCTTCCTATTTAGATAGCGTTAGCCAAAAATATCTCTTATTTGCCGATCTCTCGGTTCAGCTCCAACAACGTGGAGTTAGTCGCAAGACTGCTTTATTGTTGCTATCGAACAAGTCCACTGTCCCTCTGAAGGACGAGTGGTTAGAAGCTTTTTGGTGCAAAATATGTAATAAAACTCAATGGTATCATGTTCGCAAAACAGGAAAGGACACGTATGATCTTTCGATCGCACAGCAAGAACTGTGGCAACAGGTACAGGGTGTAGTGAATCCAGATGGTAATCAGTCAGTTAGTGAGTTTACCCGACGGCAGTCGCGGACATTGGGAAGTTCAGCAATAAAAGACTTTAATTTTATTAAATAGTAAACCACAACTGCTCAAAAACTGGTTAGGACAATCAGAAAAATACAAATGGCATATTCAAGGTATTGGGTTGGATTAATTGGCATATTGATGGGAATTGTGGCCGGCCTTCTCATTGGAGTTAACCCTCTCTATGTCGGTCTAATTCTATTTGTTCCTGCATTTATTATCTTCTTTTTCAAAAACTTTGAGCTGACTGTTATTGGGCTTTTAATTGTACGAAGTACGCTTGATCCTTTTTCAGACAAAGGACTGACTGGTGCATTTGCGATTGGAATTTCAGCCTTGACGCTAATCTATGTGATTGTTCGCCTTTTATCCAAACAGACTGTACATATCGACAGTTTCTGGTGCTTTTTTGCAGGATGGTTAGTCGTTCAAGGAATATGGGTTGTTCTGCTTCCTTTAGGTGGCTTAGGATTGGGTAGCGAATATTTGTCAGATGCGGTTCGTGAGTGGGTGCGAATTTTGTCTTGGTTGATGTCTTACCTACTGATACTTCAGTTGAAAGAACGGTTGCATCCGGAGCAAATCGTTAACAGTCTCTTTCTCGCGCTGGTTATCCCACTCTCAACAGCCTTTCTGCAACTTGTCGTTCCTGGTCAGTTTCTGCCATCGTTTCTTGCGGTTAATGCTAATCAGCATGATTTTCGCATTAATGGAACATTAGGTGTAGCAAACACATTTGTAACCTTTTTAATTTTTTTCATCGGCTTAGTTTACTGGAAACTTAGCATTGCCCAAAAACGCCTTCCTTGGTTTCTTTTGCTTGGTATACTCGTGTTTTATTTGGTGACTACTAAGGTATTAGTAGGCATTGGGATGTTGGTAGTTTTGATTGCTACACTGGTCATTCCTCGCCTAAGTTTTGCCAAAACGTTTGGAGGAATTTTATTGCTTGCTGTCATGGTTGGGTTATTTGCGAGTACCGATTTCGGCAGAGAACGCCTAATTTCTATTACACAAACTCCATTGCTCAATCCAGATATTGATGTATCGCGTGCCGTCTTGCTCGCTGCGTCCGATGACAATAGCTTTAATTGGAGAATTGCTCAATGGACTTCACTCGTCGGGCACTGGCAACATTTTCCCCTGCTTGGCTATGGACTCCAAACAACAAATGCTTTTGGACCTATGTTTGCTTGGGCACATAATGATTATGTTCGGGCACTAGTTGAGGAAGGAATTGTAGGTCTGGTTTTATTTCTTTTGTTTTTGGGTGTACAACTACTGCGACTGCTGCAAATTATTCGCTCTCCCTTGAGCGATCCTTCACAAAAACAGTTTTGTTCAGTTTTATTCGCTTTTCTTTTAGCAGCAATGGTTGGAATGCTGACCGAAAACGTCTGGAGTCATACAGCACTTTTCTTCTACTGGTTTTCAATGTTAGCGATCGCTTCTTGGAATTGGAGCAAGTTTCCACTTAGGTCAGATTCAAGCACAGCATTACCTTCAGCGCACTTTCAGTAGAACTTTTACATAAATAGACATCTCCAGAATAGAAAGTTTTCCATCAAATGAAACCAATCTAGTAGCTCACGACGCTGGTGTTCGGGAGCGAAATCGCGGACAATATTCCAAATACCGTCATGGCCATCGCCAATACAGGTCAAGATCGGAGCAAGTGATTGGGTCAAAACCCAATCAATGACAAGACTATTTTCTTGAAATGAGGCAGCAATCGCCTGTTTTTCATGTAAACAGGTAGCTTTATAACCCTTCCAATCACAGGGTTTTCCAATTGGTGTACTGAATGCGGATATTTCCCCCATCCACACTCAATTCCTCTACAGTTGATTCGACTTGTGGTAATTCAAAATTTTGACGATGACCAGAGGCAGCAGCCCTCTCGGAATTCGTTAAGAGCCTGGAGGCTCTTAACGAGGCGACACAAGCCTTTGGGCTTTTCTTAGTGCCATTCGATTATCAGGTCTAATTTATAGCTTTTGTGCTTGCGAGTTTGTAATTGGCAGTTCTCCAATAATACTTTTTATTTTTCATTTGTATCCTCTGCTTTCTCCTGTGGCATTTTCGATAAAAAAAACCTAGTTCTGGCATGACATATTCCTGCATTTGAGCGCGTACTACTGCTTCTATTTTTGCCAATACTGCACCCACCAAACCCACGAATTCAATCTACTATGCTCTGTCACCAGTTTTGCACTTTATTTAATCCTCATTCCTAAGTAACTGACAAAGACTACTAACCCGATGGAATATAAATATCTTTAACAACTTAAGTAAAGATACTGTGAAATGTATGTATCGCCTAACCAGAGATGTTAGATTATGGGAAAGCAAGGCTCATAAGTTAAATCGGGGTAAACACGAAATTATGTAAAGCTAGATAAACAGTATAGATTATATCTACCGAGGAATACTTAGATTCTAATTACCGAAGCTGCGTACAATATAGATGCTCGTTTAAGGTTGTTTCGCACTCGTGAGTCAGAAAAAACCCTAATCAAAGGTATATCTGTTGATGTGTCGCAAAAATAATCAGATTAAAGGTAGATGGCTGAATATTTGAAAAATAGCAGATCATTTCAATTGGATTGCACAAATAGTAAAATAAAAAAATTAGTTTACCAGAGATATTAGGAACTAGCAGGGTTAGAGAGAAAACCAAGCTTTGTTGAAATTGGATTCACAAAGCCTCATTGTTGAAAAATTTATGACAAATTAAGCATATCTTGATGCTTAGGAGTGAGCTTTGATGGTCATTTTGATCTCAGTTTCTCCAACGTAACCTTCAATTTTTGCGTTTTCGCTGAAAAAGGAGGTCGAATGACAGAATTCGTGTAACAAAAATCATTGGTTATTTAAACTTATCTAAACAAGTATTTTGGTGTTTCCAGCACTAGGCAATTGAAAAACTTTAAATAAATTTGGACATGAGAAATACATATGAAAAACGAGAAGAAGTAGTTGCAAAGCAATTGCACATTTACTCGGATCGATGTTATTTGCCTGAGGGGATACAACATATTGCTATGTTGTATCCCTTTTGGGGTAAAAGCGATGAAGTCTCATTGAATCCCATGAGCCGTCGCTACAACACCTACATTGATGTTGCTTCTGATTTATTCAAGCTGACTCAGCTAGAAAACGCTCAAATAGCACTGCTGCCTTTTGATTGGTCAAAATTTACCACTCATCCTGAGTCTCTAAAGATTGTTCAACAAATGTCTCAAGAAACAATGAGCCGAGGTATTCCGCTCGTTGTTTTTTACTTGGACGATGCGACCACATCTGTTGAACTCGACAATGCTTTAGTCTTTCGCACATCTATCAATCGTTCAACTCGTCTGCACAACGAGTCCGTCATTCCCGCTTGGAGTGAAGATTTTGTAGAAAACTACTGTCAGGGAAAAATACCATTGCGGAGCAAGTCTAGTCAGCCAATTGTGGGCTATTGCGGTTATGGCTCACTTGTGCAGTCGAGAAATCAGCTCACAAATCAGCTACGTTTGCAACTTGGCGCAACTCCTAAAGCAGCTGACATTGTATCGAAATTTGGAATTGAACTTGTAAAACACGACTTACCCTGGCTATATGGTTCGCGGATTAGGGAGCAAGCATTGTTCATTCTTTCTAAGAGTCGAGGCTTGCAATGCAACTTTAGAATTCACGATGTGCTTCATCACACCGAAAAACTGACTCTGCCTCAACGTGAGCAATTCGTCGATAACATGCTCAACAGTGACTATATTCTCTGTACTAGAGGCGGCGGCAATTTTTCCTATCGTTTCTACGAGACCCTTAGTTGTGGTCGAATTCCGGTGTTCATCAATACTGACTGCGAACTACCATTTGAGCAGTATATTGATTGGAAGCGTTATTGCATATGGGTTGAAGAAGCAGATTTGCCCTATCTAGGCGATCGCATCCGCGAGTTTCATGCTCGACTAACACCACAACAATTTCAAGACCTTCAAATTGAATGTCGGAAACTCTGGTTAGAGTGGCTTTCCCCCGAAGGCTTTTTCGCTAATTTCCATCGTTACTTTTAGAACATAATCGAACGGCTGTTACAAAACATTTATTATGACACGCATCCATGCTATCTGTTTAGCTAAAAACGAAGGCGACGTGATCGCTGAGACTTTGCAGTTTGCTAGCAACTTCTGCCATAAAATCTACGTTTTTGATACGGGCAGTATAGATAATACTTGGCAGCAAGTTCAAAAGGCTGCTAATGATATCATCATCCCGTTTCGGTATGAAAAGGTGTCTAATTTTCATTTCGGTTTGCGTGCTCAAGTTTTCAATGCAGTGCGCGATAGCTTTGAAATAGGAGATTGGCTGTACATTTTGGATGCTGATGAGTTTTTAGCTGAGAATCCACAAAAGGGTATTTCTATTGCTGAACGAGAAGGAGCCCAGCAGATCAATACTACTCAATACAACTTTCACTTTACGGATGTAGATTGGCAGCACTACCAGCGTGGACTGGACTCGAGAGAATACCCGATTGCTCAAAGGCGGCGATACTATCGCTTCACCAACATCGAGCAACGGTTGTTTCGGATTGATACCGATACAATCTGGCCTGAGTATACGGATGCAGACAATCCAATAGGTTATCTGCGACCGCTTAAAGGAACCAAAAAACCCAAAAAATGCTCCTACCGAATTCCTAATTGTCATTATCAATATCGCGATCCAGAGCAAATTCAACAACGACTGAAGACCATCTGTGCAGCCAGAGAAGTCAATCAACATAATTTCATCCACTATCAATTGCTTGATATGGATCTAAACTGGCAGCGTTATATCGTTCCCAGCCACCAGTTGAACTATTACAACAACGATCGCATCTTCCAGATTCCCCTTGATGAGCGAATTGCCATTTTCAAAGAAAGATTTGGCACCCGCGACTTTTTTCGCTTTGATTTTCTAGCAGGTTGAGGCAACAACAAGATTCTATGTTTACTTGGCTTCGTCAGCAAAAAAATACGCTTGTAACTCGATGGGCATTACGAGGTTGTAGTTCGGTTGGTACTGCGCCAAAATCTTGGGGGATTCCCCTAATCCAAAATGCTGGACAGCTAATCATTGGTGATGACTTCAGTCTCTGGTCACATTTGAGTCGTAGTCAATTGGAGGTTGGTGCTGATGGTGTGTTGCAAATTGGCAATCACGTTTTTATCAACACTGGCACCACGATTTCAGCCAAAGTTGAGGTGATAATTGGCGATCGCGTCCAAATTGCCAATGGCGTATCGATTCTAGACAGCGACTTTCATGGATTAGAAGATCGGCATAGTCCTTCCCCGGCGGAACCGATTCGGATTGAAGACGATGTGTGGATTGCGACAAGAGCGATCGTGCTTAAAGGTGTCACAATTGGACGTGGAGCCGTAGTTGCAGCAGGTGCAGTGGTAACTTGCAATGTCGCGCCCTACACCTTAGTAGGTGGAGTGCCTGCTCGTTTGATTCGCCCTTTACAAAAGCCAGCCTATCAGCCTTTGTCTTTGTAGTCATGCCTAATTTCAGTATTATCATCCCGGTTTACAATGCCAGCGCTTATATTGAGCAGTCTTTGGCTTCAGTTTTTGCTCAAAGCTATGGTGATTTTGAAGTAATTGTTGTTGATGATGGTTCAACCGACGATACGGTTGATCGAGTGCATAAGTTCTCCGATCATCAGTCGCTGCGTTATGTCTATCAAACCAATGCAGGACCTGCAGCGGCTCGCAATACAGGCTTACAACTAGCAAAAGGAGAGTTGATTGCCTTTTTAGATGCAGATGATCTATGGCATCCTCGCAAACTTGAAGCTCATTTTGAGCGAATGCAGATGAATGGCAAAATTGGCTTGAGTTTCAACTGGTTTGAAGTTTTCTATGATCGTCCAGAAGGCGATCGCTTGACGCCTTGGTTTGCACCACCGACTAAATCTACCCTGCAATGGCAAGATTTTCTCATCCGTAACTGGACAGGAACCAGCAGCACAGTTGTAATTCGTGCCGATTGTCTCAAAGGTAGACGGGGTTTTGATGCTCGGTTTCGCACAGGTGAAGATTATCAACTCTGGTTAGAAATTGCTCAAGATGGATGGGAAGTCAGTTTTATTGCTGATGCTCTCACCATTTACCGCAAGCGTCCGAGTAGTCTCACCGTCGATTATCTCCAGATTGCCCTCGATGAACTCTTGGTCATGAAACAAGGCGTTCAAAGTGACAATCCCAGCGCTAAGGCGGCAATCAATCTAGCGATCGCTCGTCGCCAAGTAGATGTGGCTTGGGCTTACTTCCGCTCAGGTAAAAAGCAACTGGCTTGGGAATCGCTCAAACAAGGCTACCGAGCAATTCCGCAATTTATTGTTGAACGTCTGACGCGCAAATGGTTACATCGTCCCCGCAATCCTCTGATTTCTGCCAAAGCGCTATGAATACTGACCTGCCTTTAATTTCTGTTGTTGTCCCGATTTATAACGAGGAACAAGAACTTACTAACCTGCTGGATTCGCTGATGGCGCTCAACTGGCCGTCCGATCGCTTAGAGATTTTGGGCGTTGATAACAATTCAAGCGATCAAAGTTTGAGGATTCTACACACTTATCCAATTACAGTCCTGCAAGAGC
Organism: Nostoc sp.; assembly: GCF_036919575.1. GTDB lineage: Bacteria > Cyanobacteriota > Cyanobacteriia > Cyanobacteriales > Nostocaceae > Nostoc. Next base: position 10,807 of record NZ_JBALBY010000130.1, read on the forward strand.
CAGTACCTGGTCCCTATGCAGCCCGCAACACAGCTATCCGCCAAGCTAAAGGAGAGTTTATCGCCCTTACCGATGCCGATTGTATTGTCAGTCCTAATTGGTTACTAGAACTTTGGCAAGCATTTGATCAGCCGCAGATCGGTGCTGTCGGCGGTAGTTTAGTACCACGCACGATTACCAACTACATCAATTACTTTGAAGGATGCGTTTTCAAAAGCCCAAATCATAGCCGAGGAACGGCTCGGATTCAGCCCTATGTTGTGACGGCTAATGTTATGTACCGCAAAGCGGTTTTCGATGAACTCGGACTCTTCGATCAAGAAAATTTTTCTGGGCCAGATGTTGAGATGAGTTGGCGGGTAGTGCAATCAGGACACTATACGCTAAAGATTTGCGAAGAAGGTCAGGCAGTCGTGCAGCACTCTTACCGCACACAACTGAAAGATTTTACTTACGTTTTAGAACGAGATGCCTATGGCTGGTTTTTTCTAACTGCAAATCATCCCCAAATGGCTCCAGTTCCACAACCACTAAAGTACTTCATCAAGTTTTTAATTGGTTTAGCCGTTTATCCTTGGACAACGATCGCTCGCGTGATTGTCGCTCCGATTAAGCGATCGCCCAGATGGGAATTACCCCAAGATTTGCTAAGGCTCGCTGTGTTGTGGCATCACTTTGTAGGCACTTGGACAGCAAAGCTTGCTTATCAAGGACGACAACCTCCGCGCTTACTTCGCTAGTTAATCATGTTGTAAGTAGTAGTGCAAAAATATTTATACACTCCGAAGAGCCGCATCGAGCAGATATACGAGATTCCGAAAATTTGACAGTTTAGAAATTAGCGAAATAAGTATCTTATGAATATTGTTATCAGTGTCGTGATTTGCAGTCACAATCCCCAGCCTGCCTATCTCGACCGAGTTCTAGAAGCACTGAAATCCCAGACACTGCCTCAAACACAATGGGAGCTACTGTTGGTTGATAACGCCAGCCAGCAGCCCTTGGCAGATTCCATCGACCTGAGTTGGCATCCTCATGCTAGACACGTTCTTGAACCCCAACTAGGAACTGTATTTGCTCGCTTCCGGGGTTTAAAGGAAAGTCAAGGAGCTATTTCCATCTTTGTGGATGATGACAATGTTTTAGACCCAAATTACTTGCACCATGCGATCAAAATTTCCGAGAATTATTCGCATTTAGGTGTTTGGGGCGGCCAATCAACTGCCGATTTTCAAGGTGGAACACCAGAAGAATGGACTCGTCCGATGTGGCCCTTGTTGGCGATCGCACAGTTCGAGAAAGATGTTTGGTCAAACCTAGATTTAGCCGAAACCATGCCTGTAGGGGCGGGTATGTGTATTCGTAAGCCGGTGGCGCAAAAGTACATTGATTTAGTAAAGTCAGATCCGCGTCGCTTGAGTTTAGGGCAACGCGGTGAATTATTGCTGCGCTGCGAAGATTTTGATATTGCTTTAGCCGCGCTAGATGTGGAGCTAGGATTAGGTCGGTTTTCACGCTTAAAACTCGTCCACATCATGCCGATCGAGCGTCTGAGCGAGGGCTATTTGCTCAAGTTGGTCAAAGGAATCGTTTATTCTAGAGCCATCATGGATTTTTTAAGAAATAGACCGCAAGATCAACTTTCTTGGCGCACAAAAGCCCGCTATTTTCTCACGTCTTGGCTGATGAGTCCACGCGATCGCAGGTTTTTGAAAGCAACCAAACAAGCTCAACACCTGGCGGCGAAGCAAATTCAAAAAATGCAGGTCGATCCAGATGATTCCACTGTGGCTCTACCCGTTTATCAACACGTAAAAATTTAGCGATCGTCAAGGGAGTTACTTTTTCTGGGGCGCGCTTTTGACCTATCCTCAGTTTTGTTTTTCCAAAGATAAACTTTGTTTCATCATTAACAATCTGATTCATTGGGGGCTAGAGCATCAGAGCAATAGTAAGGTCAATAGATTGATTCAACGGATTCGAGATTATCGGTCTAAAAAACAGTTTGAAAAACTTAGTTAACTATTAGGACTTCACGCTCAATTGGGTTGTTATAGCTATGGGAAAGCAAAAAGTTTATGATGCTATCGTCGTTGGTGCAGGAGCCAGTGGTGGTTGGGCTGCGAAACAACTTACTGAAGGAGGAATGCAGGTTTGCTTGCTCGATGCAGGTGAAACACCCCGCCAAAAAGAATGGTTGATTTTCAAGCAAGATATTTTACGTAAGTTGAAATATCGAGGTAAGGTTGATCAGCGATCGCTCTCGCTCCAACGCCAACCGATTCAATCCAAAACGTTTGCTTGGGAATGGAATTATGAAAATTTTGTCGATGATATCGACAATCCTTACACCACCCCAGAGGATAAAGCGTTTATCTGGCTACGCAGCCGACAAGTTGGTGGACGCATGGTTGTTAAAGCTCATGGGCGACAACTTTATCGGCTCTCAGACTACGACTTTAAAGCAGCCAATCACGATGGATATGGAGAAAATTGGCCAATCAGTCATCAAGACCTCGCTCCTTACTATGCTCGCGTCGAACGCTGGGTGGGTGTGCGAGGAACTGTCGAAGGAATTCCCCAACTTCCTGATTCAGTCGTTCTTCCCCATAGAGTATTGAGCGATGGCGAAGAACTTTTCAAAGTTGCTGTCGAAAGTCGATGGAGCGATCGCCGAGTTATTCCTGGGCGCTTTGCACCGCCACCATCTACTGTCCCAATCGCTCAAAAAACCGGGCGACTGAAGCTGCGCTCAAACACTATTGCCAGCCATATCATAGTCGATTCTGATACAGGTAAAGCCAAGGGAGTGGCAGTCATTGATCGTTATACTCACAAGAGTTACGAAATCTATGCCAAAGTCGTGATTCTATGTGCCTCATCGATTGAATCGACGCGTCTACTGCTCAATTCTACAACTCGTGAGCATCCAAACGGGTTAGGCAATTCTTCAGGTGTGCTGGGTCATTATCTGATGGATCATCTTAATTCCATACTAGTCAGAGGCATCATTCCCAACCCAGAATCCTTTGCACGCAACCAGCCGACAGGTGGGTTTTACATTCCCCAGTTTCGCAACATTTGCGATCGACATCCTAACTTTATTCGCGGCTACGGAATACAAGGTTCGGCGGCGCGCGAAGTTCCTGAAGACTCTGATCGAGTCCCCTTCACTATGACTGCTTTTGGCGAAATGCTACCCCGATTTGAAAACTATGTCACACTAGACCGCGATCGCAAAGATGCTTGGGGAATTCCTGTTGCTCATATTTCTTGCGCCTTTTCAGACAACGAAGTTGCAATGGCTCAAGACCAGCTACAAACCCTCAAAGAAATGGCAGAGGCGACTGGGTTTTTAGTGGAATTAGAAAGCCGTACATTAGCTCCTCCTGGCACCGCTTTTCATGAAGTCGGAACGGCCCGTATGGGAAATGACCCGAAAACTTCTGTGCTGAATCGCTTTAATCAAAGCTGGGATATACCGAATTTATTTATTACCGATGGTTCCTGCTTTCCCTCACAAGGCTGCCAGAATCCAACGTTAACGATTATGGCTTTGACAGTTCGTGCTTGCGATTACATTTTAGACCAGTCCCGTCAAGGAAATCTGTAAGTTCCACGGACATATGAAATCTCAAACCTACAATCTACTTGCAGTATCGCCTAGTGAAAAAGTTCCCTGTATTTCGGTGGCAATTTGCACCTATAACCGCGCCGATCGCCTGCAACTTGCCCTAGAAGCCTTATGCCATCAAACCTTAGAAGCATCTCGGTTTGAGATTCTGGTAATAGACAATGCCTCAACGGATAGCACCCACAGCGTGTGCCAAACCTTTGAGACATCTCTGCCCCATTTACGCTATGTTTTTGAGCCGATTCAGGGGTTATCAAAAGCACGCAACACTGCTCTACAGGAAGTGAAGAGTTCTTACATTGCTTTTCTTGATGATGATGCCATTCCTTGTCCTGCTTGGTTGGCTTCGTTACTGCACGCATTTCAAACTGTGCAGCCTGAGCCTGTTTGTGTTGGTGGATTGATCCGCCCACTTTGGGAGTTACCTAAACCGGATTGGGTTCATCCAACGATGGAGAGTCTATTTACGATCCTCGATGGCGGCGATCAGCCTCGCTGGTTCCGCCCCAATGAATTTCCTTGGGGTGCAAACGTAGCTTACCAGCGTGATGCGCTCTTGAAAATCGGCGGCTTTCACGAGAAGCTAGGGCGCAGAGGCAAGAGTCTACTTTCCGGCGAAGAATATTTACTCAATGCGACTCTCCAAAGTCAGGGAGGAGGTTTTTATTACCATCCCGAAGCCGCGATCGATCATTGGATTCCCAAAGAACGCATTGACCCCAACTGGTTAGTGCGGCGCAACTTTTGGCAAGGGCGCTCAGTTGCATTGATCGAAAATATGTTGGGTAAATCGAGAATTCGACAGCAAATCAGTAGTTTGTGGAGACTCCTGCTAGCGTTGCTTGATTCTTGGAAACTTATCAACCCGTTTGAGTCAGCTTTGCAAATCCGTATTCCGCTAAAGATGGAATTATCCCTACGTTGGGGATATTTTGTAGAAACTTGGTTGCGTCCTTCTACTTGAGCGATCGCTGATTGAATTGTGCAGCGTTGATCGTCACGGATGATTTTAACTCATCCCCCGGCTTGAAGCCGGAGGCAAATCAAAGTCATTAGTCATTAGTACCAATGACTAATGACTAATGACTAATGACTAAATCGGTGGGCGGCTATTCCTCCCACCCCTTGAAGGGATGGGATTCCCGCCGATTTTCGTTGACTGCTCACCGACTAACCAACTATTGTCAGTTTAACCATTCACACATTTTAAGAACTTATTGTGAAAAGTAGAAATCTTCGATTGAGTCGCCGCCAAAACCACAAAAAATTCCGCTTAAATTTACCATTGAATTCCGAATGGCAAAGCCTAGAACGCTTGATGCAGATGGGCATGAAAATTCCCCGCCAGCGTCTTTACTTGGGAATGATCGCAATGATCTTAGCTGCATTGCTAGACGGCGTAGGCATCGGTCTAACAATTCCATTTTTGCGGCTGCTGCTCAATGAGGGAAATGACTTTCATCTGCTTGCGGGGATTTTGCCAGGTGTTGGTCTATGGCTCAGTCAACAGTCCAAAGCAACGCTGATCGGAATTTTATTGCTGGCGATGCTAGGGTCGCTGGCCTTAAAAAGCTACTTTAGCTACATGGCTGATGTTTTAACTACCTTTTATCGTGAGAAACTTATTGCTTTATTTAGAAAGCGCCTTTATGAGAAATATATCCATGCACCGATCGCATTCTTTGACAATCAAAAGTTAGGCACATTGTCAAGCACGCTAGGAGAAATGATTAGCATTAACATCATGCTGTCATTTCTGATTTCGTTAATCGCTGCTAGTTTTATTCTAATAGCCTATCTTGGAACTATGCTGCTGGTTTCGTGGCAACTAACACTGCTGATTGTCGTGCTAATTACCAGTGTGGCCTTTGGTTTAAACCAACTGCTGCGTCGAATTAGAAGGTTTGGTAAAGCATTAGTCGATGCGCGACACGATCTCAACATTCGCATTCTCGATACGTTGGCGGGTATCCGCGTTGTCAAGTCTTACGCCACAGAACGCTACGAGTTAGATCGCTTTGAACGTATCTCCGATGAAATTACAGACACTGGCATACTCGTTACTAAGAAAGCCGTACTTGTCGAGCCGTTGACTGAGTTTTCCACTATGGCAGTGGCAATGTTGATTTTAATGCTCAGTTATGTGTTACTGATTTCGCGAGGGTTACTCTCAACCTCAGAACTGATGGCATTCATGCTGACACTGATCAAAATTGTACCAGTCACAAAACGGATTAATAACGCGCGTGGCGCAATTCATCAATATTTGCCTTCGGTGAGTATTGTGTGTGACGCACTGTATTCTCGGCAATCTGAGCCACCCCAGTCTGGCTTACGCAAGTTTTCCCATCTGCGCGAGGGAGTTAAGTTTCGCAAGGTTAGCTTTGGCTACAACGATCGCACAACGATTCTCAAAGATATTGATTTAGACATTCCCTGCGGTAAGACTGTAGCGTTGGTTGGATCGTCTGGATCTGGTAAGTCAACGTTAGTAGCACTTTTACCGCGTTTTTATGATGTGACACGAGGCACGATCTACATTGATGGCGAAGATATTCGCAACTACGATCTCACATCTTTGCGGCAGCGATTCGGCATCGTGAGCCAAGATACCTACATTTTCAATGCGTCGATTCGCGACAATATTGGTTATGGTCTGGAAACGGTCAGTGATGACGTGATCTTCAAGGCGGCTTCTTTAGCCAATGCCGATGAATTCATTCAGCAGCTACCACGTGGTTATGATACCCTAGTTGGCGATCGGGGTGTACAGCTTTCGGGTGGTCAGCGTCAACGTCTCTCGATCGCACGCGCAATTCTGCGAGATCCAGAAATTCTCATTCTTGATGAAGCCACCAGCGCACTGGATTCTCAATCTGAACGGCTCGTGCAAGAAGCGATCGAGCGCTTACGCCAGAATCGAACCGTTATTGTCATTGCCCACCGCTTGTCTACGATCCGCAATGCAGATTGGATCGTTGTTATGAAAAACGGTGAAATTGTTGAGGGAGGAACTCACGATCAATTGCTCAAAACTCGTGGCATTTACTGGTCTTTTCACAACGTGCAATCTCTACCGCTTTCTTCATGAACGGATGCGGCTCGATTAGTTTGGCAAAATCCGCTGTCACGGCTAGCATCACCACGCTCAAATGCCGAAGAAAAATAAAGACAATGTTTTGAAGGTAGCTTGTCAGGTTTAGTAATTTGTTGTGTAATTAATCAATTTTTCTATCAAGAGGTAAAACAAAATGAGTATAGACTACGTATATCGATCTAAAGATGCGTTTCCTTCACTGCCAATACACTTTTTTACAATTGTCCTGAATGGTGAACCCTTTATTCGCTATCATATTGATGTTTTTAAGCAACTTCCCTTCCGATGGCATTGGCACATTGTTGAGGGTGTGGCTGATCTGAAACATGATACTGGTTGGAGTTTAGGATTGGGTGGACATATAACTGATGAAATTCATCGCCAAGGGCGAAGTAATGATGGCACAACAGAGTATTTAGATGAACTGGCACGGTTATATCCTGACAATGTCAAAGTTTACCGCAAGCCAGAAGGAGTTTTTTGGGATGGAAAACGCGAAATGGTAAATGCGCCACTGGCAAATATCAATGAGGAATGTTTGCTGTGGCAAGTGGATGCAGATGAACTATGGACAATTGAGCAGATTTTTAAGGCTCACAAAATGTTTATTGATAACCCTGATAAGACTGCTGCTTTTTACTGGTGTTGGTATTTTGTTGGAGAAAATCTGGTGATTAGTACTCGTAACTGTTATGCTCAGAATCCTCAACAAGAGTGGTTACGAACTTGGAGATATAAACCTGGCTTAGTCTGGGTAGCACACGAACCTCCCAAACTGGCTGAACTATTGCCCAATGGTGAATGGAGGGATCTAGCACTGGTAAACCCTTTTCTACATGAAGAGACGGAAAAACTAAATTTGATCTTTCAACATTTTGCCTATGTAACACCAAAACAACTCTTATTTAAAGAACAATATTATGGTTATAAAAAAGCCGTCTCTCAATGGATGAAACTACAGACAAGAACTTACTTCCCAGTGCGATTATCAAAGTATTTTTCATGGGTTAAAGATGCCACTAAGGTGGATACTGCTAACTCATGCGGTGTAATACCAATTGCACAAAGAGTAGGCAGTAAGGAAGATTGGCGGTTTTTGGAACTAGAAGAGTTAGGCTTGAGAAAGCCTATGAAAGAGGAGAAAATAAACCTTAAAAGCGTAGTTAAATATATGTATATTTTACTCATTACTTTATCCGATGCTTTTATTGATTTTATGAAATTTTTTATCCGTAAATTTAGGCAAGTTTCAACCAGAATATAATTTTATTGATGTGCAATGTCTTGATTTATATTGCTCCTTGCCTATCGAGTCCAGTTCGCAATGCCTGAAAAGCAATTGTGTATCCAGCTAGTAACTACGACCAATCGTCAGACATATTAATCAAATTTACTCAAATGAAGCTCTCACAAATGTAATGAAATTGCAATTTCAGGAGATGATGGTGGAGGTGGAGCCTGCGATATGACTGCCTTCAGAGAATATCAAAAAACTGGCTATAGTCGCATTGTTAATACAGCAGTCATTGTAGATAATTCTCTGTATGACGATAATATTAATATTAATGAATCGAGTGTATTTGAAATGCGTAATGGCATCAAAAATATTTACTGGATTGATGGCAAACCATTTTCTTGAACAAGAGGTTTAATATGCATTTATCTATGAATAAGAGAATGCAAGCTGCGATTTCCTACATTGCGTTGTTTGCTTTAGTCATTCTAGTAAGCAGTTGTTTCACTCGCAACTCGCCCTCGCTCACGGCTAATGCAGCAGATGTCTCCAACCTTGCCTTTAGTAACGAACTCAGTCAGTATCAGCCGCATCTCACAGCTCGCTCACGTACAGTTGAGCAAATCTATGACCAAACTGCAACACCAGGGATTACCCTAGAATCGGGTTACGCCGAGAAGCGCAAAGAAATCATTCGTATGTATCAATCAGTCGGGATTGATATTTCGTTGGATAAAAACGAACTTCGTAAACTTAAGCCTCAGAACTGGTCTAAGCAAACACCCCAACCTTTAGATGGAAGTTATCCTCAGCCTTACTCAATTGATGCTCCTTTTTATCAAAAAATTCCGACTAATTTTCCTCGTGTGCTACTTCCGACTGGTTATGTTCAAAGTGGTCACATCTCAACTTTAGGACCATCTGGTGATGGCTCTGATGAATTTGGCATTGGAGTTGTCATTGGCAGTGCTAGTGATCCAATCCGCACGATTTATTTGGAGCAAGCAAATCAATATGCGAAAATTGGCACTTGTCCCCAGCTCAATCCTTGGACTGGATTAAACGTCAAATGGCATATTCCTGACAGCGCTAATACCAAACTCGGCAGTACTGGCAATGGAGTACCTCGCAATCAATCGGATCGGACAGTGGTTTGGCTCGATCGCGCCACAAACAAAACTGTAGCTACTTGGGGAAGCATCGAAAACTGTCAACCCTTGCTTGGTGACTGGTCGGCAATGCATATTGAACAGCCCGATCAACTCCCAAGTCTAGGAGATGCAGGCGGAGTTAACGCTGCAAATAAATCAGATATCGTAACGCTGATTCGTCCTGGAGAAGCAATTAATCCTCAACAACCAATTCCTCACGCCCTATCGGGTCCGGTTCGCAATGCCTGGAAAGCGATTGTCTATCCAGCTAGTAACTATGACCAATCTATCGACCAAAACAATCGGGGCTTGCTTGGATATGGGTTCTTGGTGCAGCTAGATCCCAATCTCAATTTAGCCAGTTTAAATCTTTCACTCCCCGCCCGGCGCATTTTAGAAGCGATTCAAAGCTACGGTTGGTACATGGATGATACTGGCGTTAGGGACTTTGACATCAAAGGTAACTTCAGTGCAGCAGAGTTCGCTCCCTACGGAGGGGTGAATGCGGTTGATGCTCAAGTGTTATCTGTTCTCAAAAATCAGAAACTCTATGTAGTTCCTCCTCTGGTTAAAAGGTAGGCAGGACTTTGCTCAATTATTTTACATTGCCAATACCTTTGCCAAAATAAGAGCCTACAAAAATTTTGCCAGTTTTGCCAAAATTACCCATACATAAGCGTTTCGCTTAAAAGATAGTTTATCATCTCAAACCCTTATGCTGTGGTCAATACGTTAAAAAAACCTTGTGGGAAACCTTAAAGGAATTTTTAGAACTTATTGTTTTTGCCAAGCCTCTGAGAAAAGGGAGTTAATCAGGGCTATTTCATTCTCATCTAGTCCGCCTCAGAATGAATTCTGAGTCTAATAGCACTCATTCGTCTAAAGACGACTAAGAAAAGGTTCTAGTCCGTTTTAACGGACTTTAGCTAAAAGCCAAAGAACTTCAGTTCTGGGCGGTTTCTGTCTAGAACGAAATAGCCCTGGGAAGTTAATAGTTCAAGCACCATCAACTCACCCTCGTAAATTGGCGTTCGCGTAGCGTGTCCTTTAGGACAAGGTATTGATTGCTAAACATACTTTGATTTATTCTTGTCTACCAACTTAGGCTTAATTTTTTCATGCAGTTTACCCATAAAAAAATGGCAAGAAAAATTGTTATTGCTGGCACAGTTCGCAACGGTGAAAAAGGTTTACATAAAGCATTTAAAACTTTAGATAAAATCTCAGTATTATTCGATCAATGCCAATTTATAATTATTGAGAGTGATTCTAACGATAAAACTATAGAGATGTTAAAGGATTATCAAAGAAAAAATCCAAATATCATGATAATTTCTTTAGGCTCTTTGTTGAATGATTTACCATTAAGGACACATAGAATTGCCTATTGTAGGAATAAGTTTTTAGAAATAATCGAGAGTTGTCATAAGTTAAGAGCCTTTGATTACCTGGGCGTTTTTGATATGGACGGGATTAATAACCTTCTTAGCCCTAAAAGTGTTTTCAGTTGCTTTGAATATGATAATTGGGATGTCATGACTGCAAACCAACTGATAAAGTATTATGATATTTGGGCTTTGAGACATCCACAATGGTGTCCAGGAGATTGCTGGACTGAAATTAACACTTGCAAAGATATCTTTGGATATATTCCTTCTGAAAAGTTATTTATTAAAAGACGGCAAATATTTATTCCTAAAGAGACACCACCTATCGAAGTTGAATCTGCATTTGGTGGATTTGCACTTTATAAGATTAACTCAATTTTAGGTTGTAGATATAGCGGCGGAAATGACAATAATGAAGTTTGTGAACATGTTGAATTTCATAGACAAATTAGAAAAAATGGAGGGAAAATTTATATTAATCCCCAACTAATTAATTCTTATGGAAACACACCATATGATTCCTGGTCAGATTTAATCCGCCCGAGAACTTTAACCTATTTAATGAAGTCAGAGTTAATTAAAATGATCAGATAACGCTCTATAGAAATCAAAACAGTAATCTACTTTAAACAGTTCTATTTGCCTATAGATACTGGCTTTGTTAAGGTAGGCGAAAAAACCATGTTTTTATCCTTCAAAAGTAATATTTAGTTATCACGATACACCATAATAATTCTTCATGTCAGAGACTCATGCGTAGACCTGTTGTAACGGTTTTTTACCAGTTTGACCCGTGGAGCAAGAGCTTAGGTGGTATCCAAACTGTCATTCGTTCTTTCTTCAAGTATGCACCTGACACTTTTGAGGTGCGGCTAGTCGGAACCCAAGTAGAGAAGCGGGTTGAACCCGGAATCTGGCAAAAAATGAATTTGATGGGTCGAAATATTCAGTTCATGCCTTTATTTACACAGCCGAAAGAAAACGGCAAAAGTTTGATTCCAGACTCGATTCGCTACACTGCTGCATTATTTCGTCGTTCCCTCGCGTCGGATTTTATGCACTTTCATCGGCTAGAACCGACGTTAGCAACGCGGCACTGGTCAGGAGACAAAACCTTGTTTATTCACAACGATATTCAACAACAGATCCAAACTTCTACCCAGAAAGGCAGTATCCTTTGGCAGTATTTTCCATCTGCTTATTTTGCGATTGAACGTCAAGTTGTGCCTCAGTTTACCGAAATTTTTTCTTGCAATACTGCTTCGGCAGCCTTTTACAAAGAGCGCTATCCGATGTATGCCGATCGCGTGCAATATCTGCGAAATACGGTTGATGATGATGTGTTCTTTGCACTGTCTGCGACCGAGCGTGTACAAGCTCAACGAGCGATCGCGCGATCGCTTGGTCTTGAAGAGCAGACTCGATTCATTCTGTTTGCGGGTAGACTGCACGCCCAGAAAGATCCTTTGTTACTAATCCAAGCAATGGCAATACTTGCCGATACCAACGCTCACTTACTGATTGCTGGAGAAGGCGATCTGGAAAACCCGATTCGCGCCGAAATTGCCCGCCTCAACTTGAGCGATCGCATCACGATGCTAGGAGCACTACCACACAGCGAATTAGCAAAACTACAACGTGTTGCCAGTGTCTTTGTACTGTCAAGCCTCTATGAAGGCTTACCAGTCGTAGTATTAGAAGCGCTCTCCAGTGGTACACCCATCGTCACAACTCATTGCGGTGAAACGCCCAACTTGCTGACGCCTCAATCTGGCGTAGTTTGCAAGGAGCGAACATCTGAAGCGCTGGCTGCTGCGATCGAGCAAGTGCTTGCCTGCCCGCAAAATTTTCCAGTAGAAGCCTGTACTGATGCGGCTAAACCTTTTCACGCCAGCGCGATCGTCAAAGACGTTTGTGCCAGAATGATGCAGCGTTGGCAGGCACGCCAAGTACACGAACGATTGTCTGCCTAAAACTGCTGATTTAACTCAGGCTTGAATAGCATTGCCTGGCCTTGCTAAATCATGGGATGATTTCGCCAAGTTTGTCACGAATTTTCAATGGTTTCAACCGCAAATTCATCCCGCATTTATGCAAAGCCGCATTGCCTCTATTCAATAGATTTTTTTTTTACTATTCTCTAAGAGTCTTTCATCGCCATGCAAGTTCAGCTCACAGCCAAGCTAGAAAAGTTAGCTCATGCCATTCAAAAGCGTAAGGTTTTAGGATTGTCTGCCAGCGACAAGCAAAAACGAGGAATTGAAGTCACAGTTCGCTTGATTTCTAACTTTCCAACACTTTGGGAAAGAATCACCGATCAAACACCCAAAGGATCTTGTCAGTGGGGAAACACATTGTTTTTGGGAGAAGGAGAGGCAGATCTATACGTAATCTTAAATACTAGTACGCACGATTATGCAGGAAACCCTTTACCTGCGATCGACTTACCTACGCCAGATAAAGTGTGGGGCTTACACATGGAACCACCGGACTATGTCAAACTGTTTCGCTTGGATCAACCGAATGAACATCACAAAATTTCCCGTTTTTATACCAACTGCCCAGATCTATACGAACGATACCCAACTAAATATGTGCCTTCCCCACCCTACGTTTTAATGCATGTTGATCGTAGTTGGGACTTTCTTGCGAAAGCTTCCTTACCTCAAAAGACGGAAACGCTGTGTATGATTTCTTCGGGTCTCAAAACTCTAGAAGGGCATAAAGCGCGGTTGGACTTTATTGAACGCTTAGTTTCTAGCAATTTAGAGTTTTCGCTTTGGGGAAGAAGCAATCAATTCAATAAATATTCAAATTATCGGGGAATTGCACCAACAAAATGGGAAGTCCTTTCTCCTTGTAAATACTCGATTGTTGTGGAAAACAGTATTGTTCCTTTTTACTGGACTGAAAAAATTGCAGACTGTCTACTTTCTTTCTCTCTACCGCTATATTATGGCAGCCCAAATATAAACAAGTATTTACCCGAAGAGTGCTATATTCCAATTGATATTCACGATCCAAACTGCTCGGAAAAGATTAAAGAGATTATTGAATCTGGTGAATATGAAAAACGCCTCCCTGCTATCTTAGAAGCTCGCAATAAGATTCTTTATGAGCAAAATTTATTTGCTTTTTTAGATCGAGAAATAAAAGCATATTTCTGAGATATATAGAATCAATAACTTATCCCATAATACTTTTTTGAGTCCAATTTATTTTTTAAATTGGTCTAATTTAAGTGCGGATTAGTATTATTTTCCAAAAGTTTCATTTACCTGAATAGAACATGAAGATTGCAGTTATCGGTGCAAAAGGGTTGCCCCCAGAAGAAGGCGGTATCGAACATCATTGTGCAGAAATTTATCCACGCATGGTTGCTCAGGGTCACTCGGTAGACCTCTTTGCTCGCTCTTTTTACACAAGAATGCCTGCATTTAGACAATATGATTTCAAAGGAGTTCGAGTGATTTCTCTACCGTGTCCCAAAGTGGGCGGTTCAGATGTAATCATTAGTTCAGCATTAGGCGCTATGCTAACAGCTGGAGATTATGACATTGTTCACTTTCATGCTTTAGGACCATCGTTATTCAGTTGGTTAACGCGCATGATCTCACCAGCTAAGGTTGTGGTCACTTGCCACGGTTTAGACTGGCAACGTGCAAAATGGGGAAAACTGGCGCGGTTGTCTATCTTGCTGGGTGAAAAAATTGCTGTTTCCAGTGCCCATGAAATGGTTGTAGTGTCTGGTGCATTGCAATCATACTTTATTAACAACTACAGTCGAGACTCTGCCTATATTCCTAACGCCCCAGCCAGCTATCCTGCTTCTGATACTAAATTTACTTGGACTTCCTCGTTGGGTTTGCAGCGAGGACGGTACATGGTGTTCTTAGGCCGGCTGGTTCCTGAAAAGTGTCCTGATCTGTTGATAAAAGCATTTCAATCACTTCCAAAATCAGGTTGGAAACTGGTTTTAGTCGGAGGAGATGATTCTCCCACCTTTAAAGCAAAGTTGCTCAGTTTAGCTAACAACAATCCAAATATTCTTTTTACTGGTCCACTCTTGGGTGCTCACCTGGCGGAAATTGTGAGAGGATCGGGGTTGTTTGTGCTACCTTCAGATATTGAAGGATTACCGATGGCAATGCTAGAAGCTATGGCAGAGGGTGTTCCAATTCTTGCCAGCGATATTTTGCCTCATAGGCAACTTCTCGGGCAAAATCGAGGCGTACTTTTCCGGAAAGGAGATGTTAATTCATGTATTGAGAAGCTAGATTGGGCAATCCATAACACTCAAGAAATTCAAAAATTCGCTGAACAAGCAAAAATTTATGTAAGCGCGAACTATAACTGGGAGCAAATTACAAACAAGTTTATTGATCTGTACAATAGAATCTCAACAAAACCACTTACTGTTCCTACTTCGACACTAACCTCACTATATGCAGATCAGGTTAAATCTGCTACACTGAGGGAGTCAGCACTCGGTACTAAGTATTTGGAAGCAGACAGCTAATCTAAATTAGTGAAGATATCCACATTCGGTTAAGTCAACACAGCATCAAAAATAGACACTCTTCTACAATTTATAGCCTTGACTATTTCTCTCAAAAGCTATGAATATTGGAGATTGAAGAAGAATTCAGCTATTCTGAATTCAGGAGCAGAGCCGGAGACGCTCCTCGGCTTGGCGTCAGAATCAATCAGTCGGGGATTGGGACCGGCGCAGGAATTGTTGCACCACCAAATCGTAGATTTGGTGGGGGTATTAAACCCGGTTATTTATCCGCCAGTCATACAGAATACCTAACATGAATTCTGACTCCTGAATTCTGTTTGATAAAAGCTGGAAGCGACAACAATGGAATCCTCAATCCAGCCTATTAATAGCTTCGATAGCACAAAAAATATTTCTCATAACAGGAAAGATTTCATGAAAAGTATGCCAGCGTTAGCGTTCTCACTAAAACGCAATTTTTGGGGTGCGCTTGCTTCCTTTGCCTCGGTGCTGGTCGTATCATATTTGTACTTAAAAACGACCCCACCAGTTTACGAAGGTTCAGCTCGGTTGACTCTTGATGATCGAAGAGTTAGCGTTTCTGATCTAGGCCAAGCGTTAGCGGCAAATACAACCTCAGGAAATGCAAACCCGATTGCAACTCAAGCGGAATTAGTTTCCTCAGAGCGCGTTTTAAAACGAGCATTGGAGATACTATCTCATAAAAAATTATCTCATAAAATCACCTCAATTGATAAAATTGGTTCTAGACTCAGAGTAAAAATTGTGCCCGCTACCAATATTCTGGAATTGCGATACAAGGATTCAGATCCAGAGTTAGTTGCAGCTATACTAAACGCGATATCTAACGCAATGGTGCAAGAAAATGGAGAGTCCATTCGTCAACAAGCTTCATCAGTTCGGAAGTTTATTGAGGGGCGAATCCCGGAGCAGCAAGAAAAGCTAGTGCGTGCGGAAACGGCTGAAAGTCGGTTCAAACAAGCTAACAGCATTGTTTCTCTGGAAACTCAAGATACCAGTTTGACTAACAGCTTAACCGCTTTGGAAGATCAAGAACGCACATTGATGGCACAACTTCAAGAAGCACAACGAAAAAGTGAACAACTTCAAAAAGTTATTGGCAGCAAAAATATTCAAAGTGCTTATACAGCATCACGTGCTGGTCAAGATGACGAACTTAAAGGTTTGCGAGCTAGGCTTATTGAACTAGACTCGCAAATTATTGAGGCTCGGGGTCGTTTCTCCGATCAACATCCATCGGTGATTATCTTGCTTCAAAAGCGAGATGAGATACGCGCTCTATATAATCAAAGTCTTAGGCGGATTGTTCCTGTTGAATCATCGATTCCTGCAAACGAAGTTGCATCTGATGACTTGAGCCGTAGCTTGATCTCTACGTACATTACGGGTGAAATTGAGTACAACGCATTAATAGATAAGCTAAAAGTTATCAGAAGCCAAAAAGCTGCTTTGCAATCGCGCGTGACTGAGTTACCTACTAAACAACGAATTCTCTCTGCTTTAGTCCGTAGGCACGAACAGGAAGCCACAACTCTCAAGTTGCTACAAAATAAGTTAGAAGAAGCACGGATCGCGGAAGCGCAACTCGTCAGTAATGTTCATATTGTTGGGCTGGCTTCCGTTCCGACTTCGCCTGCAAACCCGAAGCCAATGGTTATTTTGCTGTTAGGAACAACAGCAGGTTTAGTGTTAGCGATCGGTGTAATTCTTTTGGGTGAAATGCTAAATACAAAGATTGGCAGCGCAGAGGAAGTAGAAGATCAGATTAAGCTACCAGTGTTGGGAAATCTTACCGAGCGATTACGAATACAACCGGGTCAGTTAAACCGCTTTTTGAACAATCCAAAAGCAGTTGAACCTTATCGTCGGTTGCTCAAAAAGTTACAACTCAATAACAAAAACCAGCTGAAGTCTATTCTCATCAGTAGTAGTATCAGTGGCGAGGGAAAATCGAGTGTCTCTGTCTATTTAGCAAGTGTAGCAACAATGTTGTCTAAAAGAACACTGCTGATTGATGCTGATTTGACTAATCCATTACAGCACTACTTTTTTAACTTGTCGGTTCAGCCTGGTTTGACTGATGCTGTATGTGAAGAAGCATCGCTGCTGTCTGTGGTACAACACACTGAGATTGAGGGTCTTGATGTATTGACATATGGCGGATTCCCCAATCGTCATGCCCAAGTTATAGAAGCGACGGCGATGAAACAATTGATTGCAACTGCAATGACGCTTTATGATTTGGTAATTATTTGCACTTCTCCTTTACTGGAATACACTGATGCGATGACCTTAAGTGGTGAGACGGATGGAGTTGTGTTAGTTGTGCGCCCTGACTTTACGCCTAAAGCGATCGCACAGCAAATGATTGATGATTTACAACGCAGTGGTGCTTCGATTTTAGGAACAGTAGTGAATGTGAATCCTGACCCCATAAACCTCTTGCGTGCATCAAACAAAGAGGGTAAGCTCATGATGGAAGAAACGCCAAAACATGAGATTAAAGCAAACAAAGGCGATCGCTTCCAACATACTGAGGGATAAAGGTTTTTCTAAACATATACAATATAGTATAAATACTATATTGTATAGACAATAAAATCTGGACAAATCAGTGATTTGATTATTAATCGGAAGAATCTTCAATCATTCATACTTGATAAATCGTAATTCGTAATTAAAGCCAGTTACTAACACCTCTGCCAATTTACAGGCTGAAGCAAAAACCACGTACAGACCAGGGTAATTAAACCCAAAGATTAAGCAAATGCAATAATTTTGAATTATTAACATTCTTACGCAGATTTATTTCTGTACTTAAATCTATTAGCAACATAGACTCACTTTAGTTTGTCAAGAATGATGTACCCCAAACAATTACGCAGCATTATTCAAAGTGCTACAACTAGAGAATTACAATTTACTCCACATATCTCAGTAAAGTGTAAATTTAAGCGTTGTTTAGACATTATAGGTAGCTTACTAGGATTACTAGTTCTAGCCATTGTATTTGTACCTGTAGCGATCGCGATTAAAATTGATAGTCCCGGCCCTATTTTCTTCACTCAAGAACGCTATGGACTTCAAGGTTGCCCGTTTGTGATTCGCAAATTCCGTTCGATGGTGAGCAATGCAGAGCAATTAAAGTCTTTGGTTAACAATGAAGCTAACGGATTGATATTCAAAAACAAAAATGATTTCCGAGTAACCAAGGTGGGTCAGTTTTTGAGGCGTTCTAGTCTTGATGAACTACCTCAGTTTTGGAATGTTCTAGTAGGTGAAATGAGTTTGGTAGGAACACGTCCGCCCACACCCGATGAAGTTGTCCATTATACTAAACGCCACTGGCAACGTTTAAATGTCAAGCCTGGTTTAACTGGCGAATGGCAAATAAATGGTCGGTCTCAAGTCACAGATTTTGAACAAATAGTTGACTTAGACTTGCAATACCAAAGAAATTGGCACCCCTTATATGACTTATGGTTAATTAGCAAAACTTTTTACGTAATTTTTCACCGAATTGGCGCTTTCTAGAGTCACAACTAACAATTATGAGTTTGTAATTACTAATTCATATAGGTGCGGCTCTTTTAAAAAGACAAAGCTTACCTTAGTCGTTGTGATTAGCGCACTCGCTCTCCCCCAGAGTGCCTATGCCAACCCAGAGAATGTTCCCATGACAACAGCCGATGCTCCAAAGGAGCGGTTTCACGATCGCAATCAGCAGGCTGGAGTTTTATTGACGGAACCAGCCACCATTAACACGACATGGAGTAATTTTATCGGACAGACTAATAATTCAAAACACACTGCTGAATCAATTTCGCTAGTGCGGGAGCGAGGCTGTCAAAATATTAACCCGCTTGAGTTCATCAAGAACCCAGACGCTTTTTTTAAGCAATGTCAAAAGCCAACAAATACCCAAAGTTCTGAGCCAATTGAGTATCTCAAGGTTCCTAAACTTGATTCTGGTATTAGTGTGACTGTTACTAAGTTTTGATATAGGAATTTTTTTAACAAGAGATAATTAATTCTGGGTAGTGTAATTTATCTAGATAATTTACGTGAAAATATGGATGAAATATTTATGCTGGCTGCTTTAGCTCAAAGCAGAAAAGCAATGCCTGAATGTTTGCCGAATCCACCAGTAGGCTGTGTAATCATAGATGCCCAAGAGATAGTAGCCCAAGGATACACGCGGGTACCAGGAAAACACCATGCTGAAGCTGACGCACTTAGCCAAATTCAAGGCAAAGCTTTCGACTTCTTGAAAATGTATGTAACTCTTGAACCTTGCTCTTTTCATGGACGCACACCTGCATGTGCTTTAGCGATCGCTGAAGATCCTCGTATACATGAAATATATGTATCTATAGTTGATCCAGACCCCCGTAATAATGGTCAAGGATTGGACATTCTTAGAAAATCAGGAAAGACAGTTAATGTTGGGTTATGTGCCAATGAGGTAAATGCTTTTCTTAACCAATATCTAATAAAGTGATGGTTGAAAAGTTAGGTTAAAATTGCAACGTTGTACTATTTTCCCAAAAATCTTTGCAACAAGTCAATCATCTATATAGATTCACAACTGTGTAATTGTGTCAACTTACGGCAGTTTTCATTTATTTGAACCACATCTGTCGTAGGGGCACAGAAAAAGCTCATTGGTGTCAACTTAAGCCCAAACTCCTTTAAAATCTCGTTTCCAGCCAGAGGCTGGAAATGCAGTTCCTGGTGGCTTTGCCGCCAGGAAGGGAGGCGGAGCCTCAATGAGGGGCATTCCCAGTCTGAGACTGGGAACGAGATAATGAGATAATCTGCTAAAAGCTGGTTCTAGGCTGGCTTTCACCTGAAATTGACACGGATGAGCATTGATGTACCCCTACTGCGTGGTCTATTTACCTGAAAATAGCTGGAAGGTGAAAACTAGTAAGCAAGAAAGCTGTTAGATGTTGCTTAGTTAAGGGTCTGAGATCATTTCCGACTTATTAGACATCTCCAGAAATTAAATATGCGTTACCCAGAATCCTTGTAGAGACGTAGCAGTGCTACGTCTCTACATTCTTTTTCGGAGATGTCTATTGGAGAAGTGGGGAATCTTGTCGTATCAACTACCCACCTCTAAATGTCAATCTTTTAGCTTCAATTAGGATATTAGTGGCGATGCCCAACTCTTGGAGACGCTACGCGTAGCAAGATCCCGTTCGCCCCTGGCGTCCCGTAGGGAAGGGCACGGCGCAGGCTCAGGGTAAGACCTACGGCGGCAAGCTACGGGGGTGTTGCTGTCTTGCCAAGTATTATCGTTGGTGCTAATGTTACCACTGTTACTACTTTTAGTCCTGAAAATGTCTCTAGGAATAATTATATTCATAATACCGCATCCAATGCAGATATCTGCGTGCAGTATGACATAAGTGCAATTGTCACAGATACCCGCGTCTTTGTCATCCTAAATCCCTAATTACAAGTATTTGACCGAACTCCTAAAGAAAGCTATTCTTGAGCAGGGGGAGCAGGAAAAGTGCTTGATTTCATGGTTAGCGATCGCCCGCGACGTACCCAGCTTGATATAATTGGATTATTCCGCAAGAAATTAGAGGTAAAAAATTGACATTTTATATTGAATTAATTCCATTTAATCAGAATTACATAGAAGGATAATCAGACCATTAACACTTAAAAAATCTGTGATTTAATAATTCGGAATTATGTTGGGATTTGCTGTTAGTAGTTTGTCTCTTAGGTAATGAAATCGTTGCTCGGTCAATTATTCATTTTTTCCAGGAACTATATTGGATAATTAAACTAAATATCAGAATTGTGTTTGAAAAAATGCAAAAATCAATAACAAAGGAGGTGTAATTAGTTGAAAAGATATGCTGATGATACTTTGGATAATTGATTTGTAACTGGTAAAGATGTTATTATTAATGGGTGGGTTGATTTTGGGTTTATTATCTCCAACAATTGACTTGTAATGTATCATAGGCCAGAATTCATCATTATTGCCAAATTGATTAGCAGTGTGAAATGGCTAAGGGTCTGAATATCTAGACTTGATACCAATAAATTGATGAGGTTACAGAAGAGCAAATAACCATGAGCAACTTAACATCTCCACCTACCGAAGTTCAAAAAACGAAGAAAAAAAGTTTAGCCGCAGATAAAAAACCTCGAGGTACAGATGATATTGTACGTAGTTATCTGCAAGAGATCGGGCGTGTAGATTTGTTGACTCGCGAACAAGAGGTTATTTTTGCCCAACAAGTGCAGCAAATGATGAATTTACTAGCTGCTAAGGAAGAATTGGCTGTAAAATTAAATCACCAACCCACGCTGCAAGAATGGGCAGATCAAGTGGAGTTAAGTGTTGAGGTGTTAGAGCAACAGCTAAGTAAAGGACACCAAGCCAAGCAGAAAATGATTCAGGCTAATCTCCGGTTAGTGGTAGCAGTGGCGAAGAAATACCAGCACCGCAACCTGGAATTTATGGATCTAATTCAAGAAGGTACTTTGGGTTTAGAGCGAGGGGTGGATAAATTTGATCCCGCTCTTGGTTATAAGTTTTCTACCTACGCTTATTGGTGGATTCGTCAAGGAATCACCCGAGCGATCGCTCAACAAGGACGTACAATTCGTTTACCTATCCACGTCTTTGAGAAACTGAACAAAATTAAACGGGTGCAACGAGAATTATCTCAACAGTTGGGTCGCGTTCCCACTACTGCTGAAATTGCCAGTGCGTTATCTTTGACACCTACCCAAGTTCGAGAGTGTTTGTATTTGGCGCGTCAACCCTTCTCCTTAGAGGCGCGAGTTGGTGAACAACAAGATACAGAATTGCAGGACATACTGGAGGATGATGGCCCTTCTCCTGAAGACTATGCTGTTGAAGAATCTCTCCACCAAGACTTACAAGACTTGTTGGCAAAGCTGTCTCCCCAGCAGCGAGAAATATTAACCTTGCGTTTTGGTCTGACTGATGGCTATGAACTTTCTTTAGCACAGATTGGCGATCGCATGGGTATTAGTCGAGAACGAGTGCGTCAGATAGAGCAAAAAGCTCTGAGTCTCCTCCGACGGCAAAAAGAACAAGTACGTAGTTATCTAGCTAGCTAAATAATTATTAGTCATTTTTGGGGAAAATAAACCAGGAGTCAGAATACAGAATTCACCAATTTTGAATACTCTACCCATAAAGGGATAGAGTTTTAAGGTGAGAATATTTTAATTTTTTTCGCGCCACCCTTCGAACACGCTCAGGGCATCGCTTGCGGGCAAGGTTTTAAACCAATATTCATTACCCAGTCGGACTCCAATTCAATTCTGAATTCTGACTCCTGAGTTCTGAATTCTTCTTATAAACCTAAGTAATCTCTCTCAAAGATTTGATATGAGTACATCAAAAACAGTGCAACAATTGCAGGCACAATGGGTGACTTCTGAAAATTTTCGGGGTTATGGACAGGTGATTTTTGCAAGTATTGATGGCAAAGCTTACGATATGGAAGATGCCCAGTTAAACCTGCAAAACGGGATTCCCCGATTTTATATTATGCGGTTGGAGAAGAGAGGGCGAAAGTTTCACAAAATTACTCGCCATGTGCAATGCACTCAATGTCTGGGTTCTTTATCAGGGAAGGATTGGTTAATTGCAGTTTGTCCTCCTGATAATGATGTGAGTGAACCAGCATTAGAAGAGATTGCTGCTTTCCGCATTCCGGGGAATTGTTTTATCAAGCTACATGAGGGTACTTGGCACGCTGGCCCCTATTTTGACCATGAAGCTGTGGATTTTTATAATTTGGAACTAGCTGATACAAATATGGTGGATCATTTCACCCATGATTTTCTCAATAGTCATCAATTAGAATTTGAGATGGTTTAGCTAAATCTCAGATGCCTACAGGCAGATTACCAAGTTGAGCAAACAGCTGCATAAACCGTTCAGTATCCACATTTAAACAAACCTCAACATTGGGGGGATTAGCTTTGTGATCTCTGCGATCGCGTCGATCTGCCAATGACATTCCAATAGTAAATCGTCCTTGGGTTTCTACCCTTATATAGAGTGACTCTGTTTTGACTAGACTAGGATCAATAGCAACTGCCATAGCTAAGGGATCGTGTAGATAACATCCGTAAAAGCCTTCATTGTCACGATGGAAAGCCATATAAATTCCAGTGCAATCGGCAATAAACTGGGTAAGTTTTGAAGGATGATGCTGTAAATTCTCTTCAACAACTTGGCGGGCTAGGGGAGCTTTCATCGTCACATCTAAACTAACTAAGGTCAGGGGAATTCCCGATTCCATCACGATTTGAGCCGCATCGGGATCTACAAAAAAGTTAAATTCCGCCCCTGCTGTAATATTTCCGGGTACAGTCACAGCCCCACCCATGATCACAATTCGCCCGATTTTTTTCATCGTTGCGCCATCTTTCTGAATCGCTGTTGCAACATTCGTAAGTGGCCCTAAAGCAATAATAGTCAGACTATTGCCGTATTCTTGAACTGCCTTGAGAAGCAGATCAATAGCATTCTCTGTAGATGGCTCAATAGTAAGTTTGGGATAGCGAGGTGTACCATCAGTTTCCTTAAAGCGATCGAGTTCACCAAGACCATCTGCACCATGAATCCCAGCTGCATTGAAGGTCGGTTTTACCAGTGGTTTTTCACAGCCTTTAGCAACGATGGGCAAAGTATTGGGTTTGACAATACTCACTACGCGCAACACATTATTAGTAGCCTGATCTACGTTAATATTGCCAGCTACAACGGTGACTGCTTTCAGGTCTAATTGGGGTGAATTCAATGCCATAATCAGAGCCAAGGCATCATCAACACCACCATCTGTATCTACTATCACTGGGACGGGCTGATTTTGAAGGTTTATCATGGTGATTGCGACTCTATAGAAAAGACAAGGGGCTTAAGCCTAGTGGTCTGTCAATAAAACTTTGATAGGTGAATCAGTTTTAAATTTATCGTAAATCAAAGGGTTTAAGACCCCTAGCTCTACAGGTAGCGCCGGTTTCAGTCGGGGTTTAAATCCCCGTCTGAAAATGTCTAAAATGTTTGAATTTTGAATTTTGAATTTTGAATTGTTAACTTCTTTACCTCTTAAACTTCGCGCTCTTTGCGTTCTTTGCGGTTCGTTCCTTTACCCTTCAAACTTCGCTTGACAGACTAAGCTGTTCCACATTCAAATTGCATAATTAGGGCGGGCAAGATGCCCACCCCACAAGAGTGATATGAATTTTGGATATGCAAACTAGATGTGGTTTAGCTTACTAGGCTGTTGACTCTGTACCTTTAACCCAACGCGGACTTTAACTCACTTTGTGCTTGTCTCAACGCTTCTGGTAATTTACTCGCATCGCGTCCGCCTGCTTGGGCTAAGTTCGGTCTTCCACCGCCACCGCCACCGCAAATTTTAGCGATCGCACCTACAAATTTACCAGCTTGTAAACCTTTTTTGTTCACTTCAGAACTAAAAGCTGCAACTATACTAACTTTCCCTGCTTCGGGAACAGAACCCAGCACCACCGCACCATTACCGATTTTTTGCAGTAAGCGTTCGGCGGCGGTTTTCAAAGATTCTGGATCAACATCTTCTAATTGAGCGACAATAATTTTATAATGGCCTATAGTTTCGGCTGTTTGCAGCAAACTGTCAGATTTGGCGATCGCTAACTGTACCTTCAAGCTTTCTAATTCCTTCTGGCTGGTTCTGAGTTCGCTTTGCAGAGTTGTGATTCTGTCTGGTAATTCTTCGGGTTTAACTTTAAAGCGATCGCTCAAATCCTTAACTATTTTATCCCGAAGATCGAGATAATCCAGTATTGCCGGCCCCGAAACAGCTTCAATTCTTCGTACCCCAGAAGCCACACCAGCTTCGGAAATAATCTTAAATACGCCGATTTCAGCAGTATTACTAACATGAGTCCCGCCGCACAATTCCATTGATACGCTAGGAAAGTCAATCACGCGCACTTCCTCGCCGTATTTTTCGCCGAACATGGCAACAGCACCCCTAGCTTTCGCCTCTGCTAAAGGTAATACTTCCACTTTCGCAGCATGTGCTTCAGCAATCCAAGTGTTCACCTGTTCTTCAATTTGTTGGACTTCCTCGGCTGTCAACGCGCGGGGACAGTTGAAGTCAAAGCGCAATCTGTCAAAGGAAACCAGAGAACCAGCTTGAGATATGCTATCATCAACAATTTTCTTCAACGCCGCTTGCAACAGGTGCGTTGCGGTATGGTTAGCTTGGGCGCGACGCCGACAAGCCGGATCAATTTGGGCTGTAATATTATCGCCTACGCGCAGTGTACCGCGTTCGATGCGTCCGAAGTGAACAAAGAAATCAGATTCTTTTTTAACGTCTTCAACGCAAATATCTATTATTTCTGATGCCCATTGTCGATATATATTTTCAGCTTTTTGCCAGTCTTGTTTCTGACCCGCCTCATCCTGTTGTTGCCCGTTTTTTTCCTCCCACCAGACACTCAAAGCTACTGCCTTTTCGATCAAGTCTCTGAAACTCTCTGGATTCTTTTCTGCTTGCTGATATATATTTTCAGCTTTTTGCCAGTCTTGTTTCTGACCCGCCTCATCCTGTTGTTGTCCGTTTTTTTCCTCCCACCAGACACTCAAAGCTACAGCCTTTTCGATCAAGTCTCTAAAAAGATTTTTATTTCTGGACAAATACCCTTTATCGCCGATTTGTCCCCCTGATTCAGCATAAAATGGCGTTTTGTCAAGAACAATTTGCACCTGTGTTCCCGCCTCTGCTTCTTCTTGGGAAACACCTTCTACTAATATCGCTTCGACTTTCGCCGTCGCCGCAGGTTGGGTATAGCCTAAAAATTCGGTGACTTGGATGTGTTCTGCTAGTTTGTCGAGGGAACCTTGTACAGTTAAATCGATGGTTTCATGTGCTGCTTTGGCACGTTCCACCTGTTTTTGCATTTCGGTATTAAATCCCGCTTCATCGACTGTCAGATGATTTTCTTCGGCAACTTCTTGAGTAAGTTCTAGGGGGAAACCGTAGGTGTCATATAAAGTAAAGGCACTTTCACCGCTAATAGAAGTTTTCCCTTGCTGTTTCACCTCTTGGATGATTTCCTCTAGAAGTTTTTCGCCTCTGTCGAGAGTGGTGAGGAAATTAGCTTCTTCCCGTTGCAGTTCAGCTTTAATTGCTGCTTCCCGTTGGCGGACATTGGGGTAAGCTGATTCGGAAAGTGCGATCGCAGTTTCAGCAACTTGGGTGGTAAATTCGTCAGAAATCCCAATTAATCGCCCATGACGCACCACGCGCCGAATTAATCGCCGCAGCACATAACCCCGTCCCACATTGGAAGCGCGAATTTCATCAGCGATCATGTGGACAACAGAACGAACGTGATCGCCAATAACTTTTAGGGAAGTTTTGGTTTTTTCATCACTTTTGTGGTAATCAATGCCAGCAATTTGGGCGGCTGTTTGGATGATAGGAAAAATCAGGTCAGTTTCGTAGTTATTGGGTACTTTTTGGAGAATTTGCGCCATTCTATCCAAACCCATGCCGGTGTCGATGTTCTTGTTTTGCAGAGGCGTTAAATTGCCTGACGCATCCCGGTTATATTGCATGAAGACCAGGTTGTAAAACTCGATGAACCGGGAATCGTCTTCTAAATCTATATTTTCGTCACCGCGTTCGGGGTGGAAGTCGTAATATATTTCTGAACAAGGCCCACAAGGCCCAGTCGGCCCAGATACCCAAAAGTTATCATCTTCGCCCAAGCGTTTAATTCTCGCAACCGGCACACCGATTTGATCGCGCCAAATTCCAAAGGCTTCATCATCATCTTCAAAAACGCTGACGACGAGATTTTTTGGGGAGAAGCCAAAGACTTCTGTAGAAATTTCCCAACCCCAAGCGATCGCTTGTTCTTTAAAATAATCACCAAAGCTGAAATTACCCAGCATCTCAAAAAACGTGTGATGCCGTTTAGTGCGTCCGACATTTTCGATGTCGTTGGTGCGGATACACTTTTGCGAAGTCGTAGCCCGCTTAAATTCTGGTGTGCGCTGCCCCAAGAATATCGGCTTAAATGGTAACATCCCCGCGATCGTCAGCAGCACGGTTGGGTCTTCTGGCACGAGGGAGGCACTTGGGAGAATTTGGTGATCCCGTTGGGCAAAGAAGTCGAGAAATATGTTGCGAATTTCGTTACCGCTTAGGTACTGGGGATTTGAAGACATAGGTTTTTAACTTTTGACTTTAAGATTTCCGCGTAGCGGCACTAGGTAAGTGTATTTTCATAAATAGCTTTATATATTCTTGCATTTTGTTTCATATTACTGCTAGCGAATTGTGCCAGTCGGTGAGCTATATGCAGTGATTAGGATGTTTTTACACCATTAATTACCTTACTCTGGCAGGATGCGCGTAGGCGTAGCCCGTCGTAGACATCGCATTTTGATGATTAAGTCTCATAGCCTCTGAGATACCTCACCCTGGTTTTGCTATGCAAAACCTGTCCCTCTCCTTAGTAAGGAGAGGGATGTCCGATAGGACTCTTTCAGGTTTTAGAGGACTTTTGGGTAATCGGATAATTTGTGTCTACAGGAATGGAAGTGGGGTTTTAAAAATAAGTCGCACATCGCGTTTCTTCACTCCTAACTCCCCACTCCTAACTCCTAACTCCTAACTCCTAACTCCTAACTCCTAACTCCCCACTCCTAACTCCTAACTCCTAACTCCTAACTCCCTACTCCCCACTCCCTACTCCCCACTCCCCACTCGCCACTCCCAAATCAGCATGACAATCTTCTACCGAAGTGCGTTCTCTCATGGCATTAACTAAAGCCTCGTAGCTAGACCAATTTTCTTGCAGTAGGGTTTTTGCCTGGAGGGTATGAAACCGGAATTTCTGCTGAGAAACTGATTCAGAAAAACCCAAAATTGTCAAGATTCCTATCAGCTTATTTTTATCATCACCTCCACCCTCAGCATTATTAAAAACTAAGGTTTCAGCAGCAATACCCGCCATCCAAAGAGTGCAGTAGCGATCTAGCATTTGGGCGCTGATTTTACCCACTTTTAGTTGAGATGCTAATTCGCCATCATCAAAGCTAACGCCGCCTTGCCCAGGTTGCCCCTGTTTCCAGGCTTCCCAAGCGCTGAGTGTGTAGCCAGTAACGGGAATACCCAACAGGTAAGCAACTAAGAAATGTCCGGCTTCGTGGTGGACGATGCGATCGCGGTGTTCACTTGAAAAACCAGCAATCCAATCTAAAAAGATAGTAGCACCCTTGCCTTGCAAGCTAAAACTATCTAATGTAGCTATGCCTAAGATGGTGAAAGTAGCGATCGCTGGTACTGCCGGTGATATGTTTAAGAATGGCCCCAACAATACCGATAGGGTCATGAGAAAGATAGATATTGCAACTAAATTTAGGTTAGTTTGGCTCATTGAGAGTTTTCTGAGTGCAGCTTAATCTTTTTTCATTATCCTCCACTTAAACCCGATCATGGCTATCCCAGAACTCGAACAACAACTCCTTCAGCTTTCCCCCAACGATAAACTGTATATTATCCAACTTCTTGCCCAAAGCCTGACCACACACAACACCCACCCAGACCAACCTACCAAACTCTCAGAATTATTCCGTCAATCCCCCCTGGCTGAACTCACTGAAGAACTCGACTTTAGCCGAGGCTGGACATTGCTAAAAACCCTCATCGATTCCCTACAACCAGAAACCCAAACCGAAACCCCAGAATATCCCCTGACTGAATTCTATGGATGTATCCAAGACGAAACATTCTTTCGCCATCCCCAAGGACAACAAGCAGAACGCGAACCAATCCTGTGAAATTTCTGCTAGATACTAACACTTGTATTATCTATATGCGTGGTAAAAATTCTACCTTAAAGCAGAAACTAGAAACCACTGCTACTAAAGATATTGCCGTTTGCTCAACCGTCAAAGCTGAACTATTTTATGGCGCGATGAAAAGTGCTAACCCAGAACGTAATCTTACCTTACAGCAAGAATTTTTAGCTCAATTTATATCACTAACCTTTGACGATCGCGCAGCAATGACATTTGGAATGATTCGCTCTCAGCTAGAAGCATTAGGCACTCCAATTGGAGCTTATGATTTACAAATTGCTGCCATCGCACTGACAAATAACTTAACCCTTGTTACCCATAACACCAGAGAATTTAAGCGAGTTAATAACTTGCTGATTGAAGATTGGGAGATAGATAATTAACAAACGACTGGGTAGAAAACATCATCTCACAACTTCTTGCGTAGGCGTAGCCCAACCTATGCATCGCTCTCTTACAAAAGAAACGATCTTGGTAAATTTGCCGATTAAACAATGGCGCATTTACTGAGAATGACTTCCAGCCGATTCTGTACTTGCTCAAGTTCTTGGCGCTTTTGGTAAATCCAAATCTTTTCAGCCTCACGTTGTTCCAGAGTTTCGTTGTGAGCCTTTTCCTGCTGTTCTAGGAGATTTTCGTAAAGTGCGATCGCTTCTGCAATTACTCGACTAGCTGATTCCACTCGGTTTTCAAAGACTGAGTTAACTATTTCATTTAATTTCTCGAATATTGTATCCATTGACTCATTGAATTTTTGAAATCCTAGTTCAAAAACTTTCTCTTTTATTTGGTCTTTTAGTCCATCAAAATCTAGCATTCCAAAACCAAACGAACCAGCAATTGCAGCAGCTACACTTGCAACAATTACGGCAATAAATCCAAGCCCTGTAAATACCATTAATCCAGCAGCTAAAGCACCAATCCCAAGACCACCACTAATTCCTCCAAAACCCGTAAAGTCATCATTTATACCGTTAATAGACAGTTTAAGCTGTTCGCTAAAATTAGTTTGGATGTTCTGATCTAGGCTATTAAATTCGCCTTGAATAGCATCTAGTTCATAAGCAATCCTAGTGTCTAAATACTTAATATTTTCTTGTAAAATTACGTCCTTAAGTTTCGTATTTCCCCATTCATTTATTTCTGTTGACAAATCTCTGATAAATTTATTTGTGTAATCTCTAATGAGTTGATCTTGGCTAAAAACCGGATTGTATTCAGAATTCCAATATTGGCTCCTTTGAACTATGCGATCCCTCAATCCTTCACGCCATTCATGCCAAGATTTAGCAATTTGCTCAAATACTACGTGTATCAGTTGATCTGCCAATAGACGGATTCTGACATCGCGCCCACTGGCTTCTCCTATTTTTTCTAAAATGTTCTGTTTTTCTACTTCAGAAATTTTAATTTTTCCATCTAAAGTACCCTTCGATTTATATAGACCATCTAAACCTTTTTCGATGACTCTATTTATTTGACTAATAGAGTGCTTAATTTTTACTCTTCCACTATCAAACGTCAAAAACTTCTCAATAGACTGGGTAAAATTTTGGAAGGCTTTCAAATATTCATCTTCAGTTCCCCGCAAAATTGCATCCAGTGCAGCTTGAGCAGAAATAAAATGAACGCGGTTTTCACCTGCAACTATAGGATTTTGACCAGCTTTTGCCCGGTAATCTGCGACAATAGCTCAACAGTCTTAGAGCTAACCAGCGAAGTATCCATAAAAATTGTGAGCCAAGAGGTTATCCGTGTTTAGTATGCCCAGATTTAGACATAATTAATTAATCCGAATAAATACGGTTATCTTTGCTTTTTTATACCAGCTAGGCTGAAGAAAATTAGCTTTTAGCAACTTATAAATATGCTGTTCCAATTTGCTCCTGCAATTCAAGCTGGTATTCAAGCTGGTAAATATCTACAGGTCTTGAGCAATGGAGTACCTTTAAGTATGGCTAGAGATGCAGTTAGCGGACAGTTTATTGCCCATGCTATTGGTGCTACAGTCAACAATAGCCCTTTATCTCCACTGGTAGCTGATTATAATTTGATTCTGAGTAGCCCGCAGATGTATCAAACTCACCAAAGCTTTACATCTGTACTGAACGGCTTGCAAAGTATACAGACTAGCTTGGGTGTGCTGCAAGCAACTACAGCCTTAATTGGTGTAGGAACAGTAGCAGGTGTAGCACTGACAGCAGTGAACCTGCACCAAACACTTAAACTCAGAAAAGAAGTAGAGCAAATGAGGCTGGAAGTCAAAAACGGTTTTATTGACTTGAAACAAGCTTTAAAAGGCCAAGGAGTAGAAATTAGACAAATAATCGAACAAGTAGCCCAAGATATAAAATTTGAACAACATCGCATAATTTTAGTGAGGGCGTATGGAGTGTTTATCCAGGCGATGAGCTGCTTCCGTTCAGCGCTACAGTTGCAAGATTTCAGCCGGAGAAACGCTGAGATTGCTGGTGTCAGGGGAATGTTATTTGCCGCTTTAGCAGATTACAGCAATCCGCATCTACTCGAAGAAACCTGTGCAGCTGGTCAATTACGTAGACTCGAATGCGCTTGGGCAATTGAACAGGTGATTGTTGCAACTTATCAGGTACAGAATGAAGTTTCAGCAGTGAGCGATCGCCTGTCTCATCTCCAAGATAAAATCTGTAAAGATGCTCTGACTGTGATTAATCGCTGCGAATCACATGATGAACTTGATTTTCTCTTTCCCGAAATTATCCGCATTAAAAATCATGATTTAGCAGTATTATATTCGTGGCAAAATCATGTTGATTGGATGCGCTCGCTTCCTTCATCAGAATTAAAACTTTTAAATAGCGCTGATTTTAATAGTTCAGATACTCACTACTCCACAATCAATTCAGCAGAACCACCAGAACAATTAGTATATGAGAGTTTAGCCGAAAAGTCTCATTTCTATTCGCTTCGTGACCAGTTGTTATTTATATTCGAGCCTGAACTACGTCGAGAATACGAATTTTATATTAGTGAACAAGCTGTAATTACTGGTCACAAAACATTAGTTACATCTAATTTGCAACAGGCATCAGACCTAACTGTTGGTAATCTTTATTACTACTTTAAGGTTAGAGACGAATCGAAAGATGAGACAGAGGTAGTTTTAGCTAAATAAAACAGCTACGGCAATTATTGAAATAACTATTCTTACAGCAGTTTTCATGTATTTGAACCACATCTGTCGTAGGGGCACAGCACTGCTGTGCCCCTACCGCGTGGTCTATTTACCTGAAAATAGCTGTAAAGTCCGCCTACGCGGACTTTGTTTGTATATACAGCAGATTTCAACTTCTCTACGAGAGGCTACGCTAACGTGAGGTACAAAAATACTACTGTTCTATTACCATAGACTAATAGAAAAACTCACGCGCTCACAGTGGGATTGTATATTAGGGGTTTAAACAGAATTGTTTGTCTGTTTCTAACCTACTTCTAAACTTGTCACAGCAAAGATGCGATTAATAGGTAAATTAGGAATTTCTTTAGTATACATCCGAGCCGTTTGAGAAACTGGCTGCAATTGGTAACGTTCAACTAGGTTAATCGCCTGTAGATTTGTATCCGGCACATCAAAAAACACTGGAGCATGAGGATTTTCTGCAAGCAAGGCTTGAAATAATGCTTCAGCAATCTGTTCGTCATTAGCAAACAGTGGCCCAACCCGAAAACCTGTATGGGCAGATCGGATAACTCCGTAACCAACAAGATATCCATTTTTGAGAAACCCGAAAGCAGTACTTTCTGGCTGTTGAATCCAATGTCGCAGAAACAGCGATCGCTTAGAAGGAAAAAGTTGGCAATCGTAAGCCACCAACTCTTCAAAAGGAACTGTTTTCAGTTCCACGATCCCAGCAGGGACAACACCGCCACCTACCCCTTCATAACGAATATGGTTATAAGCGATTTGGAAACCAGACTTTTTGTAGTTATCTTGTTGAGCTACTACACCATCCAAGCCAATGTTACGGGCAGCACCGAGATAGTCCATTCCTGTCTTCCAAATTTTCATGCCCAACCCCTGCCCACGAAACTGGGGTTTCACAACGTAAAAACCTAGAAAGCCGAAGTGTTGATCGTAAGCAACAGCTGAAATGCACCCCACCGGCTCACCATTCAACTCGCCCAAGAAAAAACCGTTCTCGTCAGTTTGATAAAAAGATTCAGCATCATAGCTTCCTGGATTCCAACCTTCGGTTGCTGCCCAAGTAATCGCCAAATCCATTTCCGACCTGTTCATTGGGCGGACGATGAAGTTGTCAATGGTCATAATATCTCCTTACTGCTAGGCTGTTAACTATTTAACTTCACTTTCGCAAACCCAGTGATAACTCTTAATATTTTTATACTCAGCTCTTTTAGGAAGTGCTTATAAATATTAAATGCAGTTAAAATCGTGGCTTCTTGTAGTATGGGTAACAGAACAGAAACAGCAATGCACTTGGGCAATTGAACAGGTGATTAATCGCTACGAATTAAATTAGTTCGGAGATAAAATCACTCAAATACTACCGATAAAAGCTGTTAGAATGCACAACTTTCATGTCGCGTATATAGGCTCAATGCCTATTCCTCTTATCTTTAGCAGTTGTAACACTAGTGACTTCCAAATCATCATACTTATTGACTTTGTAGATGATGGTCGAAAGTAACCAACTGAATACAAAGATGCCAATGATTAAGTAACCAATTGTGCCAAAGTTATCACCTAGTTGACTAATGAAATCCCAAAACGGACTTTTCAGTTGTAACTGATCGCCAATAATGTTCAGAGCCTCAATTCCGCCAATGACCACAGCAACTAGTACAGAAACAAGGGTGATGGTCATGTTGTAGTAGAGTTTGCGGATTGGTTTGACGTAAGCCCAGCCATAAGCACCAAGCATTAGAATGCCGTCAGTGGTGTCAATCAGGGACATACCTGCGGTGAACAAAGCTGGAAATAATAGGATCGACCAGATAGGCAAACCTTTAGCGGCTTGATTCGCAGAAATCCCCAGCAGTGCTACCTCTGTCGCCGTGTCGAAGCCTAAACCGAAAAGGAAACCTAAAGGAAACATTTGCCAGCTACTATCTATCAACCGAAACAAAGGACGGAAGATGCGACCGAGTAGCCCACGTTGGTTCAAAAATTCATCTAAGGATTGCTCGTCGTAGATTCCTCCCCGCTTGACAGTTTGGAACGTCTTATAAACATCCCACAGCACCACCATATTGATTGCTGCAATTGCTAGTAGGAAAAGTGCAGAAACGCTAGTGCCAATTAGCCCCCCAACCTTTTCAAAACTGGGAAAGTTGTTCTGGATGGTTGTAGTGGTTAAAGCGATCGCCACAGAAGCGGCAATTACAACGGTGGAATGACCTAAAGAGAAGAAGAACCCAACAGCAACAGGTCGTTTGTTCTCCTGCATCAATTTACGGGTAACATTGTCAATCGCGGCGATGTGATCAGCATCTACAGCATGACGTAGACCAAAGGTATAAGCTAATACGGCAGTGCCAAGCAGAAGGGGGTAGCTGTGGAATGTAATGAGGGCAAGTACCCAGATCAAAATATTCACGCTGATCAGGAACGCATAGATGTTGAGAACTTTACGTCTAACGTTTCTGGAACTATCGTTGAAAACACGCGAAAATCTGGATAGCATTTATCACTCCTTATAAAGGGATATTTCGACAAGGTGAAAAACGAATGAGACTCTGTATGAGCCGTACCAGCATACTGAGCCAGCCTATAGAGGTTTCATTCATCAAAATTACTTACATTGACATCCACGTAAGGTTTAGTAAAACCTATCTAAATGACAAAGCTATTGCAAAGTTATGTCAAAAGTGTGACTAGTCGGTCATACTTCATAACGGTGAGCAGCATTGGCAGGCTGAAATTTTTATAGCAGATTGCAACTTCGTGAGGTACAGATTATTGTAAGGGCACAACATTGTTCATGCGTGTCAACTTAAGCTCAAACCCCTTTAAAACCTCGTTTCCAGCAAGAAGCTGGAAATGCTCTTCAATTGCGGCTCTGCCGCTAGTCTTGAGGCGGAGCCTCTCCGACGGGCATTCCCAGTCTCTGACTGGGAACGAGACTATCTCTAAAAGCTGGTTCTAGACTGGCTTTAACCTTAAGTTGACACCAATGAACATTGTTGTACCCCTACCTGTTGGGAAAAATTCCACCTGAAAGCAGAAACTAGAAACCACTGCTAGCAAAGATATTGCCGTTTGTTCAATCGTCAAAGCTGAACTATTTTATCGCGCGATGAAAAGTGCTAACCCAGAACGTAATCTTCCCTGACAACAAGAATTTTTAGCTCAATTTATATCACTACCCTTTGACGATCGCGCAGCAATGACATTTGGAATGATTCGCTCTCAGCTAGAAGTATTAGGCACTCCAATTGGAGCTGATGATTTACAAATTGCCTGACAAATAACTTAACCCTAATTACCCATAACACCAGACAATTTCAGCGCGTTAATAACTTGCTGATTGAAGATTGGGAGATAGTTAATTAACAAACGACTGGCTAGAAAACATCATCTCACAACTTCTTGCGTAGGCGTAGCCCAACCTAGGTATCGCTCTCTTGTAGCCAAACTTTTCCTGAATTGAATCTCACCCCAAACCAGATTTTTCAAGCTGGTGTCGTCTAGCGTTTAACGTTTTCAGGACTTACGCAAACAATAGCCAAAAAGAGTAATTTTCTTCTTAGGGTAATTCATGAATTGCCCCAGAGCGCGTGTAGTTTTGCGTAATACCTAGTTTTGCCACCTTCGGGATCTTGCTACGTGCAGCGTCTCGCTGACGTAGCCTCATTTACACGATCGAGTTTTACAAGTTATTTTGAAATAGTTCTAGAACATTTTGCCAAGCATCAGGAGCAGCTTCAGGATTGTAAATTGGATTCTGGGCGATAAATGGGTACTGGTCTTTGAAGAATCCAGCGAAGAATCCGTGTCCGGCGTCGTATCGAAATACACGATGATTTATTTGATGTTTCTTTAATTCTGCCTCAATTTGCTCGTTTTCCTCTTGCGAAACTAATGCATCTCTTGTACCAAAAAATGCATAAATAGTACCTTTAATTTCCGAGGTGCGATTGATGGTTGGAGTTTCTTCACCATAACTAGAAGTGGTAATTCCACCACCGTAAAACGAAGCTGTTGCTTTGATATCGGGTAAAGTTGCAGCCATATAAGCAACATGACCGCCAAAACAGAAACCAATGACACCAATTGCATTATCTTTGACATTGGGTAAAGTTTTTAGGTAAGCAATCGCAGCTTGAATATCGCTTAAAATTTCTTGGTACTTTACTTGTTGATAATATTGCAAACCCAGCCGATATGCTTCTGGGCTATAGCCAACATCTTCTGCGCTAAAGTCAGCCTCAAAACCAGGAGCAATACGTTGATACATCGCCGGGGCTATTGCTACATAACCTTGTTTAGCTATTAATTCGGTGATATCTCTAATGTTCCTGTTGATTCCAAAAATTTCTGGGAAAACTATAACCGCACCAAAGGTTCCGTTTTGTGCTGGTTGAGCTAAATAAGCATCGATTTCTAAGTCATTGTTAGGTACTTTGATTTTTGTAGTATTAATTTCGATATTTGTTGTTTCTAACATCTTTGTTTGGGCTGATTTTATAAGAAGAATTCAGAACTCAGTAGTCAGAATTCAGTATGAATTCTCTACGAGTGGGTGATGAATATTGGTTAAAACCTCGCCCCTCGTGGGCGAAAAAAATTAAAATATTCTCGCCTTAAAACTCTATCCCTTTATGGGTAGAGTATTCTGTATTCTGACTCCTGAATTCTGACTCCTGAATTCTGAATTCTGTATTCTGAATTCTGACTCCTGAATTCTGACTCCTGAATTCTGAATTCTGAATTCGGACTCCTGTTTTATCGTTTTGCCAATTCTGGAGTCCGTCCCTTCAAGCCAATCATTAACTTCAGCATAAACACCTTTAATACAGGTACTCGCTGCAAAAACCATAAACCCAGGCGACGCACCACTACCACAGGTAAGAAATTATTAGAAAACATCCGATCTAACAAATCGGTGAAACCTAAAATCGTCAGGTTTTCCAGTTGGCGCCAGCGTTCATAACCTTTAAGAATCTGAATGTCGCCAATATCTTTACCCGCCTTGTGCGCGGCTTGAATTACTTGCGCTAAAGCTGCTGCATCCCGAATACCCAGATTTAAACCTTGTCCGCCGACAGGGTGGCAATTGTGCGCCGCATCACCAATTAATGCTAGTCGAGGAAGAACATAGCGATCGCTTTGCATGAGTTGTACTTGGAATACAAAGCGATCGCCCAATAATTCCAATTTCCCCATCTGATTGCCATAGCGACGGGTTAATTCTCTTAAAAATTGCTCGTCATCTAAAGCACATAAAGCTTTTGCTTCTTCGTGGGGGGCTGTCCAGACAATGCGGCAACGGTTCCCCGGTAAAGGTAAAATTGCAAAGGGACCGCTAGACCAAAATCTTTCGTAAGCAGTGTTATTGTGCGGTTTTTCTGGTTTGACAAATGCAACTATGCAAGATTGCCAATATTTCCAGCCCAGAGTTTTGATTCCAGCAGCTTCACGAATCGGCGATCGCGCCCCATCTGCTGCGATCAATAATTTACTCCGAACTGTCCGTAACTGATCGACAACTTTAATATCTATCGCTACTATATCCTTCTGATATTGCGTATTTACCACTTCCGCCGGACACAGATAAGTTACATTTGGACAATTTTGGACAAACTCCTGCAACGGTTGCAACAAAGCTTGGTGTTCCGCCACATAACCCAACTCTGATGTATTTAGATCATCTGTGGTAAATTCCACCACATTGGGAGAATCGGCATCAGAAAGACGAACCCGGCAATATTTGGCGATTTGAGGCAACATTTTGTCCCAAACTCCAATTCCTTGATAAATTAGTGACGAAAGCTGATGAACTGCATAGGCTTGCCCTTTAGCTACCGCCGTTGAGGTTACTTTCGCCTCAATCAGCAAGACACTCAAGCCAGAATCTTTTAAAGCACAGGCTAGAGTTAACCCAATAATCCCACCGCCGACAATTACCAAATCATATTCATATCCCCGCTCATTTGGCGGTGTTGGTTGAGGGGAAAGAGTTTGCTCAAGCTGCGTTAAGGCCATTGTTAAGTTAGGTTACAGCGTCTTCACTCTTATTTTGACGCGATCGCGCCCTTTAAGGCAAGTTAATAGCAGCAAATATTGAAAAACCCCACTGATGACTGAGGACAACAGCGAGGTTACACAGCTTTACTTATTTTAAAGATAAATAAAGTATAAATTTTGTTGCAGAGCTACTATTAACTATCACTAGTAAGAGTAACTTCTCATTAAATATGCTGTGTTTGACAGCAGCAGATTATTAATGAGTTGGGTGAATGTGATGGACATGTTTTCCTTTGTAATGAAGTGTATGATGCTTAACAGCAGCTGAAGCGGGTGTAGCTTGAAAGATTGGTGCAGCAATGGCTACGGGGGTTGCGATCGCCAGAGCTAGAATTAAACCTTTAGCAAACTTGTTCATGTGATTTCCTTGATTCTATTTATTCAGTGAATCTCTGAATTGAATATGACAAAGACTTATGTCGATATCTTGTTATTTATATGAACTTTTCGTGGAGATTTTTGCCGACATTAGCATCTATAAGAAACCTAAGAATTTATTAGTCTTGAGAGAAAAAACTACGAAGTTTTTTGGTAAGTAGTCAGAGTTAATTCTTGGACTATAGCCTTTCTTAATTTAGTGACGTACAGCTTAACCTCACCCCGACAAAGCTGTACTTTATCTCCCCTCTCCTTACTAAGGAGAGAGGTTGGGGGTGAGGTTTTAATCTGATGTACTTCATGCAGCTGACAACCGCTATAAATAACCGTCTATAGTCTACGTCCGCTACCAGCTTAACCATTAAACCTCTTCCAAAAATACTTGAACCGCCAGGGACTCAAGTCCCTGGCTAATAGCAAAAGTCCGTTGAAACGGACTAAAAATACTGTCATTAGTCGGTTTAAACCGACTTGAGCTAATACCCAGAAATTTATTTCTGGGCGGGTGTTCGACTTTCGCAAGAGGTCTATTATTAAGCAGATATCAAGGAAACGTCTAGCGGCTTTGGAAAAGATGAGATAAACAGCTATCTACTTTCATCAACAATTAGTTATTTGGAGTGGTTGGTGTAGCTGCGGGTGGCGTAGTTGTACCTGTTGGAGTAACGGGTTTTTTAACTGCGGATTGTTTAACTACGGATTTACTTTTAACAGCTTTGCTTACGTTATGGTGTTTGTGTTTATGATGTTTCCGTTTTGCAGTCTTGGATTTAGCAACTTTAGCAGTTGCGTAAGTTGTTGTCGGGGTAGAAGTAGTTTTGGCTTGAACAGTAGATGCAGAAACGGCTACAGGGGCAGCAAACATTATAGCCAAAAGTAAGGCTTTAGCGAACTTATTCATTTTAAACTCCTCATCAAATAACCAATTGCCTAACTATCTACTAGTCGTATGTCATTAGTTTGTAATTTGTGTGAATCTTACGTGTGATTTTTTAATTATCTCTATTCAAAGATAGATGACTTT
Source organism: Nostoc sp. (assembly GCF_036919575.1). Classification (GTDB taxonomy): domain Bacteria; phylum Cyanobacteriota; class Cyanobacteriia; order Cyanobacteriales; family Nostocaceae; genus Nostoc. Next base: position 50,388 of record NZ_JBALBY010000130.1, read on the forward strand.
AAGTGAATACCTTGCTATATAAAGATCCTTGCCATCAGATAATCTGCCATTTTCAAGTTAGATGTAACATTTTGCACATCATCTAGGTTTTATCGGGTGTCGATTCAGTTGAGGTGCGATCGCGCCTGAATAGCTTGATCGGTTATGATGGCTGTGTTAATTTTGATTATGAAATGCTGAGAGCGATTAATTCTTCTGACATTTCAAAGTTAGCTGTGACATTTTGCACATCATCCAAGCCTTCTAGAGTATCAATTAACTTGAAAAGCGATCGCGCCTGATCGGGATCAGTAACTTCTACACTATTACTGGGAATCCAGCGCAATTCGGCATCAATTACCTTAATGCCTTGATTTTTGAGCGTTTGACTAAGGTTTTCTAAATTTGCTATATCAGTAAATACCTCAGCCATCTCATCTTCAATCATCTCATAAGACTGGGCATCGCCTTCGAGGGATGCTTCTAAAAGCTGTTCTTCGTCAACCACACCCTGCACCACACAAACGCCTTTTTGCTTAAACATCCAGCTAACGCAACCTACTTCACCAAGATTGCCACCATTTTTACTAAAAGCTACACGCAAGTCAGCAGCAGTGCGATTGCGATTATCTGTGAGGGCTTCGATTAAAATCGCTACACCACAAGGGCCGTAACCTTCGTAGCGAATCGCTTCAAAGATTGCATGATCGCCGCCAAAAGTGCCTGCACCTTTAGCGATCGCTCGTTCAATATTATCATTGGGAATACTCGCAGCCTTGGCCTTGTCAATTGCCGTGCGAAGTTGAAAATTCAGCGCCGGATCTGGTACGCCGCTTCTAGCCGCAACAATAATCGCCCTGGATAACTGAGTGAAGGTTTTTCCCTTCCTTGCATCTACTACGGCCTTCTGACGCTTAATATTTGCCCATTTACTGTGTCCTGCCATAATCTGAAATTATCAAAACTCTATTCAAGATTAGGATATACCTAACTTTTACCCAGATGCAAAGGTGCATTTGTTAAAGAGTTAAACTCCACCAATAAAAGGATAGAGTTCTTCTGAATCCTTTCATTCAAAAACCATCATTCCAGGATCGCCAACAGAATCACTCAAAGCAACCCACCAACGCCTAGATTTGATTTTTAAGTCGTGATCCGATTACCCGAAATCCTTGGAAAACCTCACCCTGTCCTAGCGGACATCCCTCTCCTTACTAAGGAGAGGGACAGGTTATGCGTAGCATAACCAGGGTGAGGTTTTTTATTTAAATCACAAATGGTTCAAGTTCGCGGTTATACCACTGATCTTCAACCCGTTCAGTAATCAGTGGTCTGATGATAAACTTGGGTGGGCGACCATCCAAAACATCAATCCGCACACATGAGTAAGGCAGTCGGTTCTGAGAATTGTAGTCATGACGACCCACAAAAAGCATTGAATCTGCAACTTTCCGAATGGGTTTACCTGCAATTTCCGTAAAAGTCTCCATCAATTCAGTCCCCCCTTGCCGTTGATAGCGGGGACGATGACCACTACCACCAGAGATAATGCAGTTAATGTGGGAGTCAGCAAATCCGGTATCAGTTGTGCAAAGATGCTCGAAACAGTGAGCGTGACCATTTAAAATCAAATCGACTATGGGACGTTCTTTAATTAGAGAACCAAGAGTTTGTGCCACTTGTTCAAACACCCAGCGCAAGCGGTGGCGAACCGCCAAAGTTTGCGCCTGATTCCACTTGGTAGCTTCTGTGACGTAGGGTGGATGGTGGAAAAAGATTACACGTCCTCGCACTTGGGAGGTGTTCCAAGATTCGATTAGTCTGCTTCGCAACCATTCAAGTTGTTCAAAGTCGATCGCAGGCATTTTATGAGATGCCAATTGTTTTTCAATATCGATTTTAATCTCGTTTATTTGGTCTAATTTGGCACTAAGCTCATCAAGTTGTTCCGCGTCGGTGGGTTTATCTGGGTTGAGGCGATCGCATATTCCCAAAATCTGCAATTCTTCTCGATCTATTTCCTGGCGACGCTTTTCCAATTCCCGGCGGTAAATTTCCCCTTCTTGAGTTGCAGGTAAAGGTGATGGTGTATTAAAGGTATTAGAATCCAGCGCGAAAAAATCAATCCCGCCGTAACGGAAAGTGTAATAACGATTCGGTAAGCGGGTAAAATTTCCAGGTTCGTAACGCAAACATCGCCCTGTGTCAGTCTTAGCAGTATAGTGTTGATCTAAATGACGTTCTAATTCTGGGGTAGACATCGCCCCTGTATAGTCCAAAAACGCCCGTGCATAAGCATTACCTTGATACGAGCCATGCCAGCCAATCTCAATATCTTTGTAGCGCAACAGGCGACGTAGTGACGATGTTGTTCCAGTAAATAAACGGTACATCAACGGCACATCGTAGTAATCATGATTACCAAGTACTGGCAAAAATGGCAGATTAAACACCATGCGATCGTAGGAAATGCCTTTGGGGTTGTCGCCACCCACAAGAAATTCCCGGTAAGGCTCAATAAAGTTTGCCGAGTAATATTCTTGGGAACCCACCACATAAATTACATCGCCTGTGTGTAACACAAAACTGCAATCATCGCGGTGAGGCAGCATTAGTTCGGCAACCTTTCGTTGGGGGTGGTGTCGAGAATGGGATTTGGTGCCGGAATCACCGATAACCATAAACGAAAATTCTGGACTATCCTGCCTGCGATCGTCAATCACCATGCTGGTTTGGTCAATTCCCCGTTGCACAAAACTTGGATGCATCCACCGCACCCGTTCCTTCATCTTTTGAATTTTTACAGGAATCGGTGGCTCGGAAATCAATTTCATGGCTGATAACTCTTGAATGCCTAATGCATACACCGATTGTAACGAAATAATAAGGGTTTTATAAGAAGAATTCAGAACTCAGGAGCGGAGCCGGAGACGCTCCTCGGCTTGGCGTCAGAATTCAGTAGGCTATTGACTATCTTTTACAAAATTTGATGCCTACAGCAGGCTTTGCCTACATAGCCAGTATGATCATAATAAACATAATACTCTTGCATCTATGAAAAATGCGATCGCTCTTAAGCTCTCCGTTAGTATCGCTCATCAAACGGCATTATTATTTATATGCTCGATGCTACTAATAGCCTGTAACAAAAGTGGCAATACTGGTGCAAATTCTGCAAATATTCTAACAGCAACAACAGGTGTAGTTGATGCTATTCCTATCGGGATTGCTTTTGCCCAAACAAGCAATATAGCATTACTTGGTCAAGAAGGAACTGATGGAGTCAAAATTGCCGAAAAGTATTTTAACGAGCAAGGTGGTATTAATGGTAGACCAATTAAATTAGTATATCAAGATACTGGTGGCGATGAAGTTGGAGCCATTAATGCCTTTCAAACTTTAATTAATAAAGATAAAGTTGTTGCCATTGTTGGCCCTACCCTATCACAACAAGCTTTTAGCGCTGACCCCATAGCAGAACGTAATCAAGTTCCAGTTATGGGAGCATCAAATACCGCTAAAGGGATTCCCGAAATCGGTGATTATGTTGCTCGTGTTTCTTCATCTGTTGCTGTCGTCGCTCCTTATTCGGTGAAAGCTGCACTCAAGCAAAATTCTCAAATCAAAAGAGTAGCTGTATTCTACGCTCAAAATGATGCTTTTAATAAGTCGGAAACAGAAATTTTTCAGAAGACAGTTAAAGATTTAGGATTGAATTTAGTAACAGTACAAAAATTTCAAACTACAGATACCGATTTTCAGAGTCAAGCCAGCGATGCGATTAATTTAAAACCAGACTTAGTGATTATATCCGGGTTAGCTGTAGATGGAGGTAATTTAGTTAAACAACTACGGGAACTTGGTTATAAAGGAATAATTATTGGTGGCAATGGTTTTAACACATCTCATATATTTTCTGTGTGCAGAGAGCTTTGTGATGGCGTGATTATTGCTCAAGCCTACAGTCCTGTATATCCCAGTAAAATTAACACTGCATTTCGGAAAGCCTACATTGAACAATATCGTAGAGAACCACCGCAAGTCAGCGCTCAAGCTTTTACCGCCTTGCAAGTATATGTAGAAGCTCTAGAATCTTTGGATAAAAAAAGCAAAATTAACAAATTGACGCTGCCCCAATTGCGTACACAATTAAATCAGGAGTTACTCAAAGGAAAGTATCAAACTCCTCTTGGTGAAATTGCTTTTACACCAGTAGGTGATGTCATTCAGAAAGAGTTTTACGTTGCCCAACTGAAGATGGAACCAAACGGAGTCAATGGTAAATTTTCTTTCTTAAGTGTAAAGTAGTACTTTCTCAAGCTAGTTTTGGGGTTTTTAGTAAGTACTAAAGTGCTTATAAGAGTTGATTCAAATATCTTTAAATGTCATAATTAAAAAGAATTACAAGCATCAAGATCCACCGCCACTTTTTTGTAAGTATTGAACCCAGACAAGGCACTTCTCTCTCTTGAAAAGGTGTTCATGGGGGAAACCCCAGAGGCTGCACTTCGGCAAGGCTCAGTGACCACGCGAACAATTTTGAATTTTGAATTTTGAATTTTGAATTGTTAGAGTTCTTGTCCCGTTGGTCGAATGAGAATTTCGTTGACATTAACGTGCGGTGGTTGAGTGAGAGCGTAAACGATCGCAGCAGCAATGTCTTCGCTTTGCAGAGGTTGAATTGACTTGCGTCGTTCTTCGATCCGTTGTTTGGCAACGGGATCGGTAATTTGGTTGTCAATTTCCGTATCCACTAAACCTGGTTCGATAATGGTGACACGAATGTTCTCCTTGTAGACTTCTTGGCGCAATGCTTCAGAGAGGGCATTGACACCCCATTTGGTAGCATTATAAACACCGATACCAGCCCGCGCTGTCCGGCCAGCCACCGAGGAAATATTGACTATATGCCCGGATTTTTGCGCCTTCAACAGAGGCAAAACAGCATGAGTAGCATATAGTAGTCCTAGTACATTCAGGTCAAACGATCGCCGCCAGTCTGAGCTATTCCCAGCTTCAATGGTGCCGAGTAAGGCAATCCCTGCATTATTCACAAGGATATCGACCCTTCCCAATTCTGCATTTGCCTTTGCCACCAAGTTATTTACCTGGATTTCGTCAGCCACATCGGTAATAATGGGTAATGCCTTGCCACCACTAGCTTCTATGCGTTCTGCTAATGCCTTCAGGCGATCGCCACGTCTAGCAGCGAGTACTACTGTTGCACCAACTGAAGCCAAGGCGATCGCAGTTGCTTCTCCAATTCCGGCGGAAGCGCCAGTGATAATTGCTACTTTTCCCTCTAATTTCCCTGTCATCGGATTATCTAACTCCTTAGTAATTGATAATTGGACAAAATAGCTTCTTTCTTGCTCTGAGTATAAAGTGTAAAGAGGTGTATATTCTTAATCATTTGGGAATAATAGGTCAGAAGGTAACGATAATACAGCAGTTGGTATTTTCATGAATCGCATATAGAGACGTTATATGTACTGTCTATATAGGATTTCGGGTTTTATTCATGTACTTCATATACCTAAAATATGCTGTATTATTTGCATTACTTAGTCACTTAAAGATAAAAAGGATTTATCAAAATGGATTCTTTCGGTATTTACACCCTTGCTAATGACGTAGTATTCGACGAACTAGTAGCTTTGCTAAATAGTATTGAAGCAAATGTTAGCGCAGATATCCCGATTTGTATTATTCCCTATGATGAGCGACTAGACCTAGTTAGGCAAGAAATTAATTCTCGAAAGAATGTAATCCTATTTGATAACTGGGACGTAATTCAACGCTGGGAAGAATTTACTCAGCAGGTTTGGGCGGCTCATCCCAGAGAAAAAGAGACAAAATTATCACGGTCTAGTTGGTACAAAAGTCATTTACAAAGAAGATTTGCTGCTTTTGAGGGTATTTTTGATAAATTTGTATTTTATGACGCTGATAGCTTGGCAATGAAGCCACTCAATAATGTAATTGACAAGCTAGAAACATCCGATTTTATTTTTGATGATTGGGAACATCTTAAGGATAGGTCTGTTGCAGCGTTAGATATTTCAGTTATAGAAAAAACTGGACTGTATACAGAAGCAGATATACGTTCTAATATGCATTGTTCTAGCTTTTTTGGATCTAAACGAGGGTTATTTACTGGTGAAGAAATTGAAATAATCAAAGAGCGATTAATTACTAATAGGGAAGTTGAATGGATTAATGGACATGGATGGTGGGATGATTCTTTTTTGTTTAGTTATATGACTTTGCGCTGCGATCGCCCCCTGTTTAATTTTACACTTAGCCCCAATGGTCAAGATAGAACAGGCAACTGCGCTAATGCAGATCCCTTTGTCAATATTAATAATGTTCTTTACAATCAAGATGGCTTAAAACCAATTCACCGTATTCATTATATGAGCTATTCTTCTCGTGACTTTGCCCGTTTATGTCAAGGAGAAGATATCAATATCTGTTATAGAGATGAGTTCTTATACTATCGCTTTCTCAAACATCCAGAACAAAGACCAAAACAATTAAGACCAGCTAGTATGATTACAAAAACTAGTATTGTTTTCAACAAAATAGTGCAGAAACTTCAAAGAAGTATAGGCTAAAATAATTCTAGTATAGATTATGCCAAAAATTAGTATTTGTATTCCTACTTTTAATCGTGTCTGTCTGCTGCCTGATGCGATCGCCAGTGTACTAAATCAGTCTGAGCAAGACTTTGAGCTAATTGTTTGTGATGACGGTTCTAGCGATCGCACACCTGAGTTAATATCACAATACGCAGACCACCGGATTAAATATGTCCGTCATCCGCAAAATATTGGTAAAAGTAATAATATGCGATCGGGCTTTGATGCTGCCAGTGGTGAATATTTTATTAAATTTGATGATGATGATCGGCTAACACCCGATTTTCTCGCAAGTACCGCAGCTATTCTTGCTCAAGACTCTAGCATTGATTTTGTTGGTACAGACCATTGGATAATTGATATTAACAATGTGCGGGATGAGATAAAAACTCAAGAAAATTCTCATCGCTGGGGTAGGAAGAATTTACCAGCAGGTATTGTAGATAATTTGTTGGAAGTTGTATTTATTCAGCAAAGCTTTCAAATTGGAGCAACATTATTTCGCCGTAAAACATTGCAAGAATTAGGATTTATGCAGCCAAATCTGCAAAATTGTGAGGATAATGATTTATTTGTGCGTCTAGCTTTGGCTGGTAAAAAGGGCTATTACTTACCAGAATTATTGATGGAATATCGCTACCATGCAGAGCAGCAAGGTATCAATCGAGCCATTCCTTATTTATTTGATAAACTCCGGTATTTAGAAAGTTATAAGTTTGAGTCTGAAAAAATAGAGACAATCAGGAAAAATCGTTTAGCTGAAACGCAATTATTATTAGGTTTGCGTTTAATTGAAAAGGGTGAAACGCAAAAAGGTAGAGAGCTAGTTTTGGCAGGAAAGTCTTTTTCAACTGCTAAGGCTTGGACTGGTTTAGGATTATCGCTGTTACCAGTTGGGTTGCGAGGTAAGGCGTTTAATGCACTGCGACAGTCGCGGGGTTAGGCTATGGGAATGTGGAAATGTCTCACGCAGAGGCGCAAAGTAAAGATTATCTAAAGTTTTTACACCCAGAATAACTTATAGCGTTTCCCGACCTAGTGAGGTACGTTTTCAAAGCTACTAACCTTGGTAAACAATATTTTGGTGTACCTCAGTTGCTTAGGAAACGCTATATTCTATTAATTACTAACTTCTTGACCATTCATCAATAATAGTCAAAATTGTTTTATCCCCCAAGTTTTTAACAGATTTTACTACATCACGGTAATCTTCAAATTCTTGCTTTGGCTTCTTATGTCGAGCATCTTCTATAGCTTGGGCAAGTTTTTCCGCCCCAGAAATTCTAGCGCGTTGTAACTTTATAGATAACTCATCTTTATCCAAAGAGTTCAATAAACTAAGTGGATTACTATGTTCACCCTTTTGAGGAATAAGGTTTTCAAGTTGCTTAAACTGACTATCTATTCTCTGTCTTTCTTGTATAAATTCTGACTTAAATTCATTGAATTGCTTCTCAAGACGTAATTCTAGATTTGCCAGACGTGGTTCTAATTTTGTTGTTTCAAGCTCTGATGTTACTGGTTTGCCAGAAAAATCAATTCCTTTGAGAGATACAACTTGCTTTACTACTAAATCTTCTACTTTTGGGGCAATGACACAAGCATTAACCATTTCACCTTGTCGAGGATTTTTTTCTCTTGCCCTGACAGCAGCATAATATTCAAAATGTCCATCAACTACCGTATAGCTTTCTACCCCTGTTACTTTCAGAACTAATGGTCTGATAATTCCTCCTGTTTCTATAATTATGTCTGCAAGGTTCTCTAAATCAGCTTCTGCAAAATTTGAACGAGGTTCATTAGAAGTAATACTTTTTACATCCACCAAAGAAAAATTAATCATTAATAAATCCCCATTTTTTGGATAACTTCATCTGCTAATACATTAAATTCTTCAGCAGAAATTTGAGCAGAAGTTTTTAATTCGGCAAATTTCATAATAGATTTAGGGTCAGGATATTCTAAATCTCCAACTGTGATAGTCTGATTCATACATTCTGATAACGCTGTTCTATCATAAATTACAGCTTCCATCAGTGGCAGTTGATAGCGATCTGAGATTACTTCTCTCTGTTTGGGAAAATTGTATTGTAAAAATTTAGCATTTGTTGAGATTTTAGAAGCAAGAACGCCCATTATATTAATCGGTGGTTTACCCACCATAATTTCTCTGGATTCATTAATTTGATTAATAAAGTTTTTGACCGTTGGTAAACCTTGGTTAGCAAATGGTTTCAAATCCGATGGAATTATCAGGTAATCAGTAGCAATCAGTGCAACTTCAGCATACAAATCTCTTGATGGAGGAGTATCAATAATTACAACATCATAATTATTTTCTACCCTTTTTAGTTTTGTTACTAGCCTACTCCTACTAGCTAATATTCTATTCAGTTTCTCCTGATATTCAATCAATGTAATATGTGAAGGAATAACATCAATTTCTGGATTGTTGAAATAATCAGATGTACGCACTACTTCTGGAATAAAGTTAAAATCTCCTGATTCTAATAAATGGTATACGTTTCGCTCTCTTAAATTATCATCTTCTTCAAATTGAAATTTGATTAATCCTGTAGCAAAAGTAGTATTTGCCTGGGAATCTATATCAACTAAAAGTACATTTTTACCTTTTTTCCGTAATGCTGCTGCAAGATTGACTGCAACAGTAGTCTTACCAACGCCGCCTTTATTATGGTAGATTGCAATCGTTTTCATTGAATGTTGCCTCTTTGTTTCAAAATTTGAATTATTTTCAGTTATTTGAACTTCTCGTTTATCTACTAACTGGCCTTCTTTCAGGCTATCTCTACCAATTAAACCTTTAATTTTATCTATCTTTATCTCAACTTCCTTCCCAGAACATTGAAATAATAGCTGAATATCATATTGCGATTTTTGATAAATTCTAATTTCTTTGCCATTAGTCAGCAACCCATATCTGACATTCAAGCTGGTTAAATAATGCCTGAGTCGGTGGACATGATTATTTAAGTTTTGTTTGGGATGCTTTGCCTCCATGACGACACTCAACGGTGAGTTAGCATCTAAGACAAAGGGAATCACTTGTGCGGCAAATGCTAAAAAATCTAAGCGGATGCTACCAACGGCAACTTCTTGATGCCAAGTGTCAGGAGTATAACCTAGCTGCGGTAGCAAATATTGCACTATGAGTTTGCTTTCAACTTCGCTTTCATTCGGCATAGCTCAGGATTAAAAGGCAATATTTTTATACCTCTAAATAACTCTGGGAGTTGGGACAAAACCTGATATTTGCTCGATTATGGCATAGCCTTAATTATTTGGAGTGATATAAATCACTTAGAAATAGATAAATATTCATCATTAAATTAGTATTTTTGCTGATATAATAATCGCTTCTCATAGCTAGCCATATTCAAAATTAACAGGCTATGTATGTATTTCTCCATTACCCCTGTAAATAGCTAGAATCAAAGTGTTTACTTAAGCTATTTGCGCTAAAGGTTTTGGCTACTGTATCTTGTCCCCACTGCCATCAACTTGTTAATAGTCAAGCTATTAATTGTCCCTATTGCCGGACGACACTCAAAGCTTACGGCCATCCCGGTATTCCATTGCACCGCGCCACTGGGGACGGGTATCTGTGCGACACCTGCACATATCAGGCTGATAATACTTGCAATTTTCCCCAGCGTCCCTATGCTAAAGACTGTACCCTCTACCAAAATATTGAACAGACAAAGTTAGAGTTGCAACAGCAGCGTTACACTAACAGTTTTGCGGTAACTGTGAAAATTTGGGTAAAACAGAATCAGGCTTTGCTGTTACTTTTGGGTTTATTATTGGCCTGTTTGTTCTTCAGTCTAGTAACTTAGGAACGTGGATTAAATAAAATGCAAAACTTCATCTTGTCTCTAGCCTCCCTCTCCTTTATAAGGAGAGGGATTGAGGGTGAGGTAAGCCAGGGACATAAATTATATGTTATTTAATTCTTATTCCTTAGTACAAAATTTCATAAGAGGTAGGTTGGGTGGAGCGGAGCGCAACCCAACATATATCAGGATGTTGGGTTACGCAAAGCCTCCACCCACCCTACAATTTTTTTTGCTGAGTTTTTTCAAAAATCAAATAGGAGTCCTATATATCAGGATGTTGGGTTACGCAAAGCCTCCACCCAACCTACAATTTTTTTGCTTAGATTATTTGAAAATTTCCGGTAGCAAATCAGGTTATAAGTTCGTTATAACAATTGTTGCAATCACTTAAAGGTTTTTTATACATGGAGGAGTATTTGTTGCAAAGCATTAAGCGTTTGTGGCAACTACTTATATGTTTACAGGAAATACTTAAAGGTTTCTTATATATGGAAGAGCATTTGTTGCAAAGTATTAAGCGTTTCTGGCAACTGCTTATATGTTTGCAGGAAATACTTAAAGGTTTCTTATATATGGAGGAGTATTTGTTGCAAAGCATTAAACGTTTGCTGCAACTGGTTATATATTTGCAAGAAATATTTAAGCGTTTCTGATGAATCAAGCAACGTTAGCTGCAAACGTTTAAATTGGAAATATAGACATAGAGTGGATTACGGCTTTAGCCTAACGCACCATGTGATACGTTAGGCGCTCCTATCAAATTTGTCGTGACAAATCATCTCAAAATTAGATCATAACGAGATATGCCCGATCGCTAACCTTCAAGTTGTGGTGATTTTGGATGCTTCCGCAATAGGTTCAAGTTGTATCGCTGGGGCTTTTTCCTCAAAGGCGGCTAAATCGAACCAAAAAGTGGTGCCAATGCCAACTTCACTCACTAGATGGACTTTACTACGATGTCTGTCGATGATATTTCTGACAATCGATAAACCTAAACCCGTGCCTTCTAAAGTGTGAACTCGGTTTTCTACGCGGAAGAAGCGTTCAAAAATTGAGTGTTGATCTTCTGTGGCGATGCCAATTCCAGTATCGGAGATTTCAATCCGCACTGGAGCAGATTGGGTGTGACTGGGTTTGAAATCTACTTGGTAGGCGCGGATTGCTACTTTACCCCCGGCTTTTGTGAATTTAAGGGCATTACCAATCAGGTTGCCAAACACTTGTACTAATAGATCATAATTACCCATTACTAAGGGCAAATTAGGAGCAACTTCCTGAACAAGTTCAACACCTTTATCTTTAGCATTGAGTTGGTAAGTACGCAGTGTTTGTTCGATCGCTTGGGCTAAATCTACGCCATCAAAGCTGTAGTTGCGACCAGATTCGAGTTTTGACAAATCCAAAACATCGTTAACTAGACGGGTTAGGCGATCGGTTTCATTGTTCACAGTTTGCAGAAACTCTTGCCGTTCTTGTAAAGCTAAGTCTTCGCCGTAGTCGTGCAGGGTTTCAATATAGGTTTTGATGTTAAATAAAGGCGTTCGCAGTTCGTGAGAAACGTTGCTGATAAATTGACTTTTTGCCTCATTTAGTTCCACCTCGCGGGTAATATCTTGGATAGTAATCGCAATACCTTTGATACTTTCCCTTTGCAGGTTGAGTACTGTAGTCAAGAGAATGCGGATCGTTCGTGGGGTGGGTTGGTTAATAAAAATTCGGAATTCGGCGCTTTCGCATTCCCCTGCTGCCATTTCGTACAAAGGACGGGTGATTTCTATTTGTACCGATGGTGGCAAGTAATGTAACACATTGCGCCCTACCACGTCAGCAGCTTCCCAGCCAAAAATTCGCTCTGCTGTGGGGTTGACTAAAATCACCTGCATATTGTTATCAATCAACACAGCACCATCGGCGATCGTTGAAACTAAGGTTTCTAGCTTGGCTTTTTCTGCGGTCAGTTCTTCAATATTCTGTTCTTCATAGCGCTCTAATCGCTCTCCCATTTCATTAAAGCTTAAAATTAACTCCCCTAGTTCGCCCCCTAATGGTAAATCAATGCGCTGCTTGAAATTCCCGGTAGCAATTTGTTTCACCCCCACCAGCAGTTCTTTAATCGGCTTAGTGATGGTCAAAGCGTTAATCACTCCTGCCAAAATCACCATTACCCAAATTGTGATAAAAACGGCAATGGTGACATCGCGGGTAAAATTGGTGGAAATGACAGCAGTCTGATTGGGGTTGATACCGATCGCTAATACACCTAAGTATTTTTGATTGACGATTAGGGGAATAAATACATCGGTGACTATCCCATCTGGGGTTGTATGTTGCCGTACCATCGGCTTTTCCCCATCACCAGGGTAATCTTCTGGCAGTTGTATCCGCCGTTTAATGGTGAGGGAGTTTTCTACCTCGGCGTCCCAAAAAGGAATGCCAAAAAAGATTTCCCCGGTTTCATCAGCGTAGAGCATATAACGCACACTAGAGGTGCTGCTATAGAAGCGTTGGGAAAATTGGGCAACCTCACTCAGATTATTGTCAGCAACTAGGGGAGCAACGTTAGCAGCAAGCAGCAATCCCAAGTCACGACCGAAGCGGGTGTCATTCATCCGCGCATCCTGCTGAATTGTATTCACAGCCCAGAAGGTCAGACCACTCATCACCAAGGAAACGACCATTGTGGCTACAGCCAGCAGTTTAGTCTGGAGAGTGAACTCCGACCACCAACTAGCGATCGCATCTCGAATTGTTTTTAACAGAGCTAGCATCTTAAAATAAAGTTCTTAGTAGTCTTTGTTATAAAGCCCAACTACTAAAAAATTAACAGTTAATTTGACAAATATGCTAGCGGCATGGGGGAGTACAGGGGATATTCCGATTAAGGTGGTCTTAAGGAATTTACCTGATTTCAGCGATCGGAGTTGATGCAATACGGTTCGGATAAGGTTTTTTAATGACACGCCGCTTATCGCAAAGACGCGATAAATCGCCGTCTTTACAATAATCAGTCCTCTGTCTTGACGGCGATTTATCGCGTCTCTTGCCTTAACTTTTAGCAGATTATCTCATTATCTCGTTCCCAGTCTCCGACTGGGAATGCCCCTCATTGAGGCTCCGCCTCAAGACTGGCGGCAGAGCCACCAGGAATTGCATTTCCAGCCAGAGGCTGGAAACGAGATTTTAAAGGAGTTTGGGCTTAAGTTGACACCAATGAGCATTGCTGTGCCCCTACGACAGATGTGGTTTAAAATAAAGATTATTCTCATCTTCATTATTACTATCCACATTGATGCTGCCCAGAATCTTCTCATAGTTTTGGAATTGCGACCAGACATCGGGATTGGCTAATCCGTTATTATCTTCGGCTGGTGTCAGATATTTTGTCCTTTCTGCAATCGCCTGACCCATTAGAGAACCAAAATTGGAACCATTAAAACTAGAAATTGTCTGTGATGTGAGATAATTTGTAGTTTGTGCATTGATGCGTAGCAGGTTGTCGTCAGACATTGCCTGCCTTGGCAGAGAACTGACATCGGAATTATTAAAACTAGCGATTGTAGTTTGTGTATTATTTACTGCTGTGTCTGCAATCACCTGACTCGCCAGAGAACTGACATGAGAAATATTCAAACTAGAGCTTGGAGTTTGTGTACTATTTCCGGCGGTGTCTGCGACAATCTCACGGACTTGGGCATCAGTTAGCTTGGAGTTAGCACTAAGCATCAGGGCAACTACACCAGCAACGTGAGGAGCAGCCATCGACGTACCGCTATAAGTAGCATACTGATTATTTGGAACTGAGGAGTAGACTTTGACTCCTGGGGCTGTGACGTAGGAAATTTGATTCGTTCCAGAGCGGTTAGAGAAGTCAGCTAGGTTATTATTTTTGTCTACTGCGCCAACAGCAATTCCCGACTTGGATGCATAGCTGGCGGGATAATCTGGTGATGAGCCACCATCATTACCTGCTGCCATGACGACAATCACTCCTTTGCTGCTGGCATAGTCAATGGCTGACTCTAGAGTAGGATTGGAATAATTACCTCCTAAACTGAGGTTAATCACGTTAGCTCCATTGTCCACAGCATAATGAATCCCCTTACCAATGGAACTGTAGGAACCAGAGCCAGAGCTATCTAAAACTTTGACGGGCATAATCTTGGCATCATAAGCAATACCAGTAACACCGTAGTTATTATTCTCTCCGGCGATCGTCCCAGAAACATGAGTGCCATGACCATTGTCATCTAGGACATTATTATTATTGTCAACAAAGTTCCAGCCGTGGATATCATCAGCATAGCCATTGCCATCATCATCTTTACCATTGCCAGCAATTTCCTTGGGATTCGTCCAGATATTATCCTTTAAATCCTCGTGGTTGTAGTCAACTCCAGTATCTACAACCGCAACAACAACGCCTTTACCTGTGTATCCATGTGCCCAAGCTTCCGGTGCTTTAACAAGGTCTGCTCCCCAATTATTGCCACCAAGGTCAGGAACATCAGCAAAGGTATTTTGACCAGCAGCTCTAGCCACTGCTGCTGCTGCATTAATTAAGCCATAGCCATTAGTGGAGTTATAATTTCCAGTGCTTAAAGCATTAGCGTTATTTTGCGATCGCACATCAGAATTGGCTGAGTTGTAGCTACTACGTCCGTTGAGGTTGAGGCTGTAGTCATCCTTCGGATTAAAGGTATCTAATGAAGAGATTGAAGGGGCATTTAGCTGTTTATTTGACAACAGATTGTGATTAACATCATTACGGATCATAAGTATTTTTTAGTCAAAGATATCAATCGTTTGTTGACAGTTTGAAGCGTTAAAACCTTTACCAGAAAAAGATTTTAATGTGTAAACAAGCTCCATTGTCAATAATTACTATGAAATCTCAGAACAAAATGCTAATTTTATTACCAAAAAAACTTCTGATAAATGTGATTTTTATTAAGAGTAAATTACTGAAGTGATTCTTAAATCTTTAGAGTGTATTAATGAAGGCTTCAAAAAAATAAATTATCAGGAAAAATGCCCAGCTTTATTTTTTAAAAAGCTAGTTATACAATAATATTTAATTTCAACTTTGATTAGCTAGAATTGTTCCTCCCAATCGGGAGCATCTCAATGAGTGTAAAACCTCACCCCAACCCTCTCCTTAGTAAGGAGAGGGAGCAAGAATCTTTTTTCTCATCTGGTATATTTGCTTTCACTGAGATGCTCCCGTCCCAATCGGCACTATTAGCACACCTTGAAAATTTAACTTCGTAACTCACGTTACATCCTTATAAACCTTGCTACGATGTCCAAATTCCACAACATTCACCACTAGAATATCATCGAAAATATCGTATATAACTCGATACTCACCTACTCTAATCCTATAAGCATTTTCTTTACCTTTTAGCTTTTTTACCCCGTTTGGACGGGGTTGTGTGGCTAAATCATCAATTTTAAGTTGTATGCATTCTTGAAGTTCTGGCGATAATTTTTTAAGTTGTTTTAATGCTCCCTTTAATATTTCAACTTTATAACTCACGCAACTTCCTTTTTTATTTCTCGTTTAAGTTCTTTTTTAGCATCCTCCCATGACACTGAGCCGTCAATCGAGGCGGATTTTTTTGCTAGCTCATAGGCTTTTAAATCTTCATCTTCCTCTTGATCTTCGATTTTTTGAAGTAATGCGTAAATCTCATCTAGAGTACTGTCATAAGCTTGGTTTAGCAGTACGTTGATATCTTTGATTAATTGTTCGCGTTCGTGTACTGATTTCATTTTTAATCATCCGAGCGTGGTTTTACTTTTTCTGCCACCGTTTCTAGTTTCGTCTAAAGATATCTCATGATTATCAAGCGTAACACCGAGTTTGCAACCAAATCAAATGGCGAATGAAGCATAACTCCATTCGCCAAAGACTATCTATCAAGTAGGCACAAGCTAAAAGCTAGTTAAAACAAGTCGCAAGTCGCAAGTAAGTTTTGTGACTCTTATTTAGCGAGAAACGCGGTCTTGGGCTTTGCCCAAGTGGAGCGTTTTCTCAAGACAGACCCCGACCCAAAACAGGCTGGCTTTTAAAGCAGGGGACTTAAACCCCTAAACCTAGTTAAATCTACTAAATGTTTGCTTGTTGCCGTTGATATAGTGACCAATACAAACCCTTTTGTTGCAACAACTGTGAGTGAGTACCACGTTCGGCAATCACACCTTGCTCCAATACCAAAATCAAATCAGCACGTTTGAGGGGAGCAAAGCGGTGAGCAATCAAGAACACGGTACGGTTAGCGGAAATTTTTTGCAGGTTTTGCAATACCTGCTGTTCAGTTTCACTATCCAAAGCGCTGGTAGCTTCATCCAAAACTAAAATCGGCGCTTGAGAAAGAAATAGCCTTGCTAGGGCGATACGCTGTCTCTGTCCGCCAGATAAAGCCGTACCGCGTTCACCAACATTGGTTTCGTAACCGTAGGGTAATTGACTGATGAAGTCGTGGGCTACTGCTAATCTTGCCGCTTCTACTACTTGCTCTGCGGTAATGTCGGGAGTACCGAGAGTGATATTTTCCAAAATGGAACCGTTGAATAAAAAGTCTTCTTGGAGAACTACACTAACTTGTTGCCGCAGTGAGGCTAAATCGGCACTTTTAATATCAAAACCATCAATGAGAATCCGTCCTGATTCAATTTGATAGAGGCGTTGCAATAGCTTAGACAGGGTACTTTTCCCAGAACCGCTACGTCCGACAATGCCAACAAATTGCCCTGGTTCGGCATTGAAAGAGATTCCCCGCAGAATTGCTTCAAAGTTTGGCCGGTAGCGGAAAAATACTTGCTCGAAGGTGACTTGTCCTTTCAGGGGTGGTAAAACTAGACCAGTTCCCAGTTCCGCTTCAGGGGGAACGTTGAGAATATCACCAATTCGATCTACAGAAAGTAGCACTTGTTGGAGGTTTTGCCACAACTGTACTAAGCGCAAAAGTGGGCCTGTGACTCTACCAGACAGCATTTGAAACGCAACTAGCTGTCCGATTGTGAGCTTTTGATCGATGACTAACTTGGCGCCAAACCAGAGAATCAGCATGGTGGACAAATTGGTGAGAAAGTCACCAATGTTGCTGCTGATATTGGAGGTAGTAGAAGCTTTAAAACCTGTGCGAATGAAGCGAGCAAATAAGCCTTCCCAGCGATCGCGGGCTACTGGTTCTGCTGCATGGGCTTTAACGGAATGAATCCCGGTGATTGTCTCCACTAAAAAGGATTGACTATCGGCACTCCGGTTAAAAGTTTCGTTGAGCCAGTTACGCAGAATTGGTGTTGCAACTATCGTTAATGTGGCAAATAGCGGCAGTACTGCTAAGGCCACAAAGGTGAGTGGGATGTTATAGTAAAACATCAATGCTAGGTAGACCACAGCAAAGATGCTATCTAAAATCACAGTTAATGCTGTACCTGTGAGAAACTGACGAATTTGTTCGAGTTCCTGGACTCGTGCTATTGTGTCTCCGACGCGCCGCGACTCAAAATAAGCCAAAGGCAGACGCATCAAATGGCGAAATAGCTGTGCTGATAAACTTAAATCCAGACGACGAGCGGTATGGGTAAAGATGAATAGGCGCAGAATGCCCAGTATGGACTCAAATATGGCTACGCATAAAAGTGCGATCGCCATCACATCGAGAGTCGGCAAACTCCCCTGCACCATCACTTTATCAATGACGACTTGGGTAATTAGCGGTGTTGTTAACCCCAAAAGCTGTAAGGTAAAAGATGCTAACAATACTTCTGTGAGCAATCCCTTATACTTCAAAACTGCTGGGGTAAACCAACTGAGGTTAAATTTTTCTTGCTGAGATATGAGTTCTACTTGCCACAATTGTCCATCCCAGGACGCCTCAACTATAGACTGCGGCAAGCTTTCACAAGTCCGTTCGGGATTTAGAGGGTTAGCGATAATTAAGCGATCGCTCTTAACTCCATAGGCTACCACCCAAGATGGACTCTGGGGTGAATCAGAATTCCACAGCAATAAAGCTGGAAATGACAGTTGTCGCAACTCACCCCAACTCACTTGTAACCGCCGCAACACTAACCCTAACTTTTCTGCTGCTTCCACAACCTGTTTTGGGCGTTGTCCTCTGAGTTGGCGCTGCACCCATTCCAGTTGCACAGAATTTTCTAACTGTTGCGCCACCATTGTTAAACAGGCAGCAGCGCTGTTCCAACTGGCAACAAACGGATAATTTGAAACGATCAGATTGGCGGCTGGAAGTCCTCTTTGGGGTTGGAGGCTGTGGGGGCTAGAAGTCCCTACGGAAGCTGGCGTTAGTGCAGGAGTGCCAGAGAAGGAAAATGTCTCTCTTTCTCCCTCCATCCCTACTGGTAACACTTGCCAGAACTCCTGAATTTGTGGGTGAGAAAATTCTGCCCACAGCGCAGTATCCCAACACACTACTATCACTTCTTTACTAGCAGCTACAGCTTTAAAATCTCCAGGCAGCTTTTGTAAGTCGCCAAACCAATCGCCCACTTCTAGAGCTGTTAAAGGTTTGCTAATGCCTTCTTGAGACAGCGCATTGGGGAGCCACTGCGTTGCCGGGGTTTCCCCGGTTGAAGCAAGTGGCGTCGGCTTTGCCGACTTGTTGCGACTGTCGTCTCGCAAGCGGACTTTCCCAGCCACAATTAAGAATTGATAACCGCCAACATCGTTTGACCAAATTTTTTCTCCAAGACGATACTGACGGGTTTGGGACTCATTTTGCAACTTGGATTGTTGTTCGGGAGTCAACCAACATAGCGGTGGCTGATTCCAAGGCAAAGAAGCTAGCACTTTTAATCGTAAAGATTCATTATCCAGAATTTTTAACTCACTTGTAATTTGACTGTCAGTTTTTGAATTTTCTCTGCTAGCCATTTCTCAAATAACTCATTTTGTAGTGCTTGCTTTAGTTGAGTATCTTCTAAGGACGCGGGGAGAAATTGTTCTACTCGAAACAAACCATAAGGCCCTTCTCCTTGGGGAGAGTCTTTGCCAACGATTTCTATTGGCCCGATTAATTCTCCAGGACTCGCCACATCAATAGCTGCCCGTAATATATCCGGCATACTGCCTCGGCTGATGATTCCCATCATGCCGTTCACAATTCGGTCATCTGCAAGTGAATACTCTTTAGCTAGTTGCTCAAAACTACCTCCTTCTTCAATTTGGGTATGGAGTTCGTCTACCAATTCTCGATTATCAACAACAATCCGAGAAAGTACTAACCGATCCAAAAAAATTTTGCGTTCAATAAAATATTCTTGGAGTTTTGGTTCTGTGACTACAGCTTTCAGTTTTTCTAACTTGTAACCAAAAGTCACCGAGGTGTAAAAGCTAGCGTAATCTGTGTTATTGGTCTTTAACCATTCTTGAAAACTTTGGGGATCAGTCAGTTGATTTTTCAGCCTAAAGTCAATAATTGCCTGTTCAGTTATTGCTGTACCAATCTCAATATCGTCTCGTATGCGGATTTCTTCTTCAATTACATACTGGCGGAGAATATCTCCAATGAACTGTCCTAATTTTCCAGAGGCTTGCAGATACTTTACTGCTGACTCAATAGAAATTATTTGGTCATTGATTGTCAAAAATGATAAAGATTCCATAAACTATTTATGTGAAAATGATTAAACACCTATAGAACTTTTCAATTAAATCATATAAAGATCATCTGGTGATTGATGGATAAATATGATAAAGATTCTATGAACTAATTACATCTGAATGGTCAAAAAATTATATAAAGAAGAATTCAGAATTCAGAAGTCAGAATTCAGAAGTCAGAATTCAGAAGTCAGAAGTCAGAATTCAGAAGTCAGAATTCAGAATTCAGAAGTCAGAATTCAGAAGTAAAAAAAGCTTTGAGACTTAGCTTGTGTACTTCACTTTCTTTGAAATCTGCTGTAACTAGGAAATAAAATAATTTGCCATGATCAGTTTTACGGACTAGCGGCGACAAAACAGGATTGAAAATATTCAGTTGTCAGGTAAAGCAAGTTATGTAACCAAATCTTTATAGATTCAGAGAAATAATCAGGTAGGTAGATAGGCAAAAATAAACAAAAATATATTAAGTATTGTTTCTTGCCCGTTTTCTACGCCAGTTGCTAAAAGTGGAGCCACTGCCTTGCTTTTGTTACCAAAGTTGTCGGAACTGACGTAGAAAAATCGTCCCATACGCGATTTTAATCAGTAATTGTTTATGCTCATCTGTCTACTTAATGATACTTATCCATGTCGAGGCAAGTAGCACAGCCGCGATCGCACCGATTAATGTATTGAAAATATTTACTACTTCATTGGTCAGCCAGGTATACTTAGATTGCAGTGTTGCCCCAATTACACTTTCTAAGTTGGTGGCAATAAATGCTGCCAGCACACACCAAGCCACTCCCAATAGATCAATTAAACCAACTCCCCAACCCACAAATGCGATCGCTACAGAAGCCACGATCCCAGCTAAAGTTCCCTCTAAACTTATCGCTCCTTCTGTACCGCGAGGCACTGGTTGGAGTGTGGTAATTAGAAAGGTACTTTTACCATAAGCTTTACCAACTTCGCTGGCAGTGGTGTCAGCCAGCTTGGTACTGAAACTCGCTACATAGCCTAACAATAATAAGGACTGGAGATTGGGGACTAAGGATTGGGAACTCGGTACAAGAAATCCCGAATTTATTATTCCTACTCCCAAAGCACACAGCGCCCCAGTTAAAGCCGAACCCCAAACATTTTCTGGGCCTCTTGCCCCAGAACGCTTTTCGGCAATTCCTTCTGCCTCCTTCTGCGCCATACCGATGCGGGTAACGCCAGAACCAACCAGAAAATAGAACATTACTACTGCATATCCTTGCCAGCCGAGAGTTACCCAAATCAGGATGGACAGAAACCAGGCGTGGAATAATCCAGCAGGGGTAAGCAGCTTTTTCGGAGCAATCCAAGCTAAACCCAATAAAATTGTGTTTAATCCGACTGCCACCAACCAGGGATTTACAGAATCAATTAAGGATGACATCAGCTAATCATGAGTAATTTTGTCTAAACATCAACAGAATAACGAATTTGTCATGCTTAGTGCTTAATCTCTGACACCTCCCCAGCTAAAGTAATATGTTTGTATTATTAACTGAATAGCGATCGCGTAGACTTGAAAGCTGAGTCCAAAAGCACAAACAACATCTCAGATATACACTGCAATATTGACTAAAGAACCTGGATTAAACAAAATGCAAAACTTCTGTTTAGTTGTGTGGATTCTTCGAGTGGCAACCCATCTAAAGCACTCTAATAAAGTTGTAAGTTATTAAATCTCCGTTCCGAAGCGTCTGCCCATGCAAACCTAAATTAGTATAGCTGCATGTGCAGCAGATGAAGTGTTACTCAGTCCCCAATCTTAGTCATCAGGATAAAGGATATAAGTTAATCTCAATTAAAACTGTGTTCCAGTTGACCACAATCAAGACTTAAGAGCTTGACACTCCCCAGCTATCAAGGGTTCGCGCAAGCGTCTGGCTAGAAAGGGGATTCTAATTTAATTATTTCGTTATAAATTATAGATAGCATCAACTAGTAGTCTTTTCCACACAAGCTATGAGCCAAACTTTATTCCATCTTGCTTTCCCTGTAACTGACGTTGCCCAAACAAAAGCATATTACGTGGATGGCTTGGGCTGCATTCCTGGTCGTGAAAACCAGCATGCCCTGATTCTCAATCTCTACGGTCATCAACTAGTGGCTCACGTCACCAAAGAATCATTGATACCGCAAAAGACTATCTATCCCAGACACTTTGGGCTAGTTTTTACCCAAGAACGTGACTGGCAAGACTTACTAGAAAGGGCACAACAACAACAGCTATTTTTTCGTGAAGAAATTAAAAATCGCTTTGTTGGTTCTCCTCTTGAGCATCGCACTTTCTTTTTAGAAGATCCCTTTTATAACCTAATGGAATTCAAGTATTATCGTCACGCGGAGGCGATTTTTGGAAGTTACGAACATACACAAATTGGGGATAGGACTTAAGAAATTCGTAATTCGTAATTTGTAATTATAGATGAATAAATCAAGCGTGGCAAGTATCCTGGCTACTGAGTGGATTTTTTCTTCAGCAAGGGTAGCTTAATAGGCTTTGCTAAAGCTGCTGTGACTACTGCTAAACTCCTGGGGTCTGTTAGCATCCAAGGGTGTAGAGCAACTGGTACTATTACTTCGCGTCCTACGGACATTTGTGAACTATTCGCTGGGACAATCATCAAATCATAAGGTGTCCAGATAGACGTAAAATCTAGCTGCCCCAATATTACAGCATCAGAATTTAAATCCTGGAGAAAAATGCTGTCGGGGCGCATTTGTACGCAACCAGGACGCCAGGAACCATAAGCAACCACAGTTCCATGATGGGGCGAAGAGATGGTGACAAACCTCTGCACGCGGTTAATTCCTCCCAGTCGCTGAATATAGTAACGGCTGACAATTCCTCCCATGCTGAAGCCTACTAAATCTAAGCGTTGTTCTGGCGCAAAGGTAGCTGTAACATAATCGGCTACTTGCTTTGCCAATTCATCAAGACCCACATGACCATTATTGGGAACCAGATCCAGGCTATATACAGACCAACCCCGTTGTATTAGGTATGCCCTCATTTTATGGAAAATTGCCTCTGTGTCGTCAATCCCGTGTATTAACAAAACGGGATTGAGTTGTTGATTTTCAGTGTTCATTTACAAAATTTGGCTGACTTAATGGGTGTATTTCACTTTTATAGCTAAAGACTGCTCTACTCACATCTTGCACCTAGCCCTAGCGATTAGAAATCGCGGCTATACAAACGAAGTCCGCCTGCACAGACTAACGCAAAATCAATGTTTTCAACCCGCGCAGGCTGGTTTTGCCTCGTGTAGCCGCGACTTCCAGTCGCCTGGTGCAAGATATAAGTCTACAAATAGCTAAAGATTGCTCTACAAACTGAAGTTGTTGCTTTTGGGATTCTTTAAAAGACAGGACTTACGCATTGAAAACCTGAAACCTTGATCCCCCCTAACCCCCCTTAAAAAGGGGGGATCTTAAAAGCCCCCAATTTATCGGGGGTTGGGGGATCTCTTGTGCGTAAGTCCTAAAAGATATTTTTCCAAAACGGAAATGTTGACAAAAGTAGTATGTATGAAATTTAACCAATTAATCTCGCCATCTGCCATTCGGCTATGACACTCCTCCCACTGGTTGAGAGTTAACTGCTTGCTTCACTTCAATTAGAAATTTACCAAACAAAGAAATGTTAATTTTTGTCAAGCTTGCTTTCAGAATCTTGCTCTTGGCTACAGTAAAATTTAATAATTAATTCTCGGTGTGTACAGGTTGCAAGTGCCTGCAAAAAAACATTTGCCCTATAGTTTTACTACAATGTTGATTAAGCACAAGCCTATAAGCGTTGTCACTATAACGACGTGATGCCAAGCAGTAAAATGTAACATTTTGTCGTAATTTTTAATAATTACGGTCGAGTTCCAAATATAAAAGGTAAAAGCAGGAGTAATTGTAATGGATTTTATCAAAAAGTTAATTTCGGGTATTCAGGGTTTTCTTAGCGGTATCCTGGGTTTCATTACCGGACTGTTACCAGGGAAGAAGAAAAGCAACGGCTACTTCTTAGAATTGGACGAAGCCAAAGATGCTGCCAAAGAGGTAGCATCGAACGCCAAGAAAGTCGCAGAAACAGTTGCAGCGAATGCTAAGAAAGTAACGGCAACAATTGCATCAGAAGCACCAACTTTATCCAAGCCAGATTCATTGAACGGAACAAAAACCGCCGCGACTAAGGCAAAATCAGCTAAAAATCCTAAACCAGCTGATGTTCAGCTAGTCCAAACTGCTGAAGGTCTTAGAGTTGAACCTGGCAAAAATGGAAAAGCCGCAGCAGCCAAAGTACTCAAAGAGCAGCCAACTGAAACAACCTTTGCACCAAAATATCTTGCACCTTCGACTACTAGTTCTAATGGTCGTCGTCGTCCAGGGGCGAATATGAGTGCTTACTTAGAGATGGCACGTCAGGTTAAAACGTCTAAAAATTGATAGAGATCGTAAATTTACGGTCTATACAAGTTAAACGTGAATATGCAAGGTTAAGATAACTTTGCCAGTTGTAGATGGAGAAACTCTCCAAAGTAGGAGCGATCGCTTAATTTTCTCCACTACAACTGCATCTTTTAGGGTTGAGGCTTTCTCATCCAAAACTACCCGTCCTACCCGACCTTTGTTGACGGTGAACTCAAAGACGATTTCACCACTGAAGCCTGAAGGAAAGTTTAGTTGTTGAAGGTGTTGGGTTAGGTTAGCAATTCCTGTTTCATCCAAGCCAGTAACGCTGATTACTTCTAGCTGATGGTTGATGGCTGCGTCTGATATTTTACCTAGTTCCATCTTCTGGGAATCAAAGCTCAAAGAGATATCAACTTCTTTGGCTACTGGGGATTTTGGCGATCGCCTTTGCTTGAGAAAATCTGGAACGTCTGCAAAGAGAAAATCTAGAACTGGTGCTGCTGCCTTTAAGCTTGAGACTTGAGGCGCAAAACCACCAGCAGGAACACCACCAAGGTAACTAACTGCTTCAGGCATTTCTACTGGCACTTGCATAGACACATATTCGCTTCCTGGTTCAACCCGCACGTCATCGCTGACAGCCACAAAAGCGGTGTATTGAGAAAGCAATTGATAAGTTAAGGAGGTTTCTGTAACTGCTTCTACACCAGCTTTTGTTTCAAAGCTCACCATTTGATTCATCAAATCTTTGATGCAAGCACGTCCCCATAACTGCGCTACAGCAAGATTTCCTGTTTCCTCAAATATGAGGTTAAACGTTTTTTCATAGTGCTTACCGCCCGCAGCAATGCCGGAGATTTGCAGATTACCGCCGACTCTATCCTGTTTGCGACCAAATAAAACTAATGGTTGTGCGGTGAATAAATCAGGCGCTGTAGCTGGGTAAATCACAGGCGATTCTGTGCCACCATGCCAAGAGACTTGAATATTTGTAAGTACGGGATTGTTGATTTGCCTGTAAAACTTTTCGGCAACTTCTTCTGTGGGTTCATCATGACGAATAATTCGGGATATTCCCCGGCCAATTTCGGCGATGCGATTTAGTAAAAAACGGTTAACTGAACTACCAGCACCGAAACTGTAAAGGCGATTTCCTGGTTGTAAGTGCTGTTGTACCTCTGATAAAATCTCATTTTCGTTACCGATGTAGCCATCGGTTAGGAGTACAACACTGCGTAATCTTCCGGCTGGTGTGGGGAAATTTATGGCTGTACGAATGCCACTGAGCATTTCTGTGCTGCCAGCAGCTTGTAAATTGTTAATGTAAGCGATCGCTTGGGCACGATTTTCTGATGTATTCGGCAGAGGTGTTGGCGATAACTGCCTGACTCTATCGGAAAAATCGATAATTGTGAAAGTATCGTGGGGATTTAACCCATTGATAAATCGCCGCATCAATTCCTGACACTTTTGCAACGGATCGCCAGATTGCGAACCGGAGGTATCCATCAAAAATACGACATCTTTAGGGACAATTTGATCAGTAGAATATTCCAAAGCGGGAATCAGATATATTGCAAAATGTCCGCCGCGATCGTCAGCTTGAGTTAATACTGTGGATTGAGTTTCTTTACCAGAAATTTGATAGCAGAGAATTAAATCTTTGTTGGGAATTGTATCTTCTCCGGCTAATTGAATCCCCACAATTTGACCTGAGTGTTCAATTTTTAATTGATGTGAAGGAGAACGCACTTCAGAAATTGGTAAACCTGCATCAATTTCTACTGTGACATTAATATTGTGACGTCTACGCGTTCCCTCCAACACTATAGGCGGTGTAATTCGGGAAGCATCAGGAACTTGGTCTGTATCACCGCTACCATCTATCGGCGTTCCTGGGATATATCTTGGCCCCACCACCATCGGGAAAACAAATTCGTAGTTTCCAGCCTCAAATTTTAAACTTTCGGTGTAACGAATTGTGACATCGATTTGTTCACCAGGTTTGATGTTAGCCAGAGATTGGGTAAAGATGTTGTCTCGTTGCTGTTCTAGAAGTCCGGCGGTGCGTCCTTCTTGTTTTGCCTTTTCGTAGATGGCTACAGCTTCTTCACGTTTTTTAATATTGCCTTTGATAGTGCGATCGCCTATTTTGATTTCCATGTCATCCACCGCCGCCTCATCGGGTAACGGAAAGATATACACTGCTTCTAAAAGCTGCGTGAAGGGATTTTCAAAGCTTTGAATCACCTGAACTCGTGACAAGTTACCTGCAATTTTTGCTATAACTTCCGTATGCTTGAGCGGAAAAACTAGCTGCTGTTCTTCAGGGGATTGAATGTACAAACCCCCTAGCTGTTGGTTTTTAGCACTTACTGTATTCATAGATTTTATAGCTTGTTTTGTGTGGAATATAAACCTAGACTAACCATACTTAGAGGCTGTTTGAAAAGTAATTGGATGTGATTTTAAGTACTTCTAGATCCCCCCTAACCCCCCTTAAAAAGGGGGGAACCGGAATCAAAGTCCCCTTTTTTAAGGGGAGCCACTGCGTTGGGCGGGTTTCCCGACTTGAAGCACGTGGCGTGGATTTAGGGGGATCTAGAACGTTTTACTACCGACAAGAGGACTTTTCAAACATCCTCTTAGATTTTTTCAAAAATCAAATCGGATTGCTATAAATTAATTAATCCACTGATGATGATTTATCTTATTGTTGGTTTAACCAAGTTTCTAAATCAGCAACACTAGAAAAGTCTAGTAATGCTTCTCCTAAATTCTCTAATTTTTCAATCGATAATCCTTTAATTCTCTCGATTAATGAGGCATTAATTTCCCCAATACGGCGATTGAGTAAGCGTAGAACTAAACGTTGTTCTCCTGACTGTACAGCTTGTTCTCTGTCTCTTTGATAAAGTGGTTCAAGTCGCATAATTAACTCCCGATCATCTTCTTCTAATTCTTGATTTACTCTCAAGTTTTCGCGCAGGTTATAAACTAATTCGAGTGTTGCTTTTTGGTATGGATAATTTAATGGTAACGCTTGCAACTCGACAATAGCTTGTGATTGCACACTTCCCCTTCCCAAAAGCCTCAACCATAACGTTTCCGGTGTTTTCGGTAGTTGGTGTATCGCTACAATTGCTGTCCGCAAGGCATCTGGCATAAAATGTACTCCCGATAACCAACCTTCTTTTTGAATAGTTCCAAAGCTAGACAATCTAGCTTCAGATACGGTAGGTGTAAGAACCCACAATTTGGGAATTTCTGACTCCTGAAGTTTGGTTTTATTTGCTTTCGCCTCTCGTCGCACGAGAGCCTTTCTTTCTAATAATTTTAGAATACAGTCGCATATTTCATCGGTAGAAGCTGGATTGCGGAAGGGTTCTATTATCGCAGGATGTTCAGCAAATCTTCCTAGCAATCCTAGCACTTGTAAATTAGAGCTTTGCTGTTTAGAAGGAGTAAACAAAACATCTATTTCTTTAATCTCTCCTGAAACTTTTTCTGATGGCTTGACTTCTCCGTAATCTTTTAGTAATTCTTCCAGATAGTCCTTGGCGAATTTGTCATGTATAAAGCGCGTCATTTCATACTTGTCTACGAATTATTTAACCAACACCAGTCCACTATATAAATGAAAAGCCGAGTCCCAATTAGTCTCTTCCCTACGAAACAAATGAATGTGAGACTTGATATGACCCAGCATTTCTGTTTGATCTAATGTTGTATCGGCAAAGGACGTGAAATCTGACCAAATTTTGACTTGAGGTAGTTGCTGGTCAATCCAACTCGATAAACTATTCCAATGAATTCTGATTGTATTTTGGCTATCTTGGGGAATGATTTCTAAACCTTGCTGGAATTCATAGCCGTTATCATCAAGTCGGAGAATGCAACGTCTACCAAGTAGGTGTAAATCACAAAACTGGGCATAGTCTTGTATTTGGGTTTTCCATTCGAGTTTACGGCGGGCATCAACATCTACAACTTGTTCAAAAATCGGCAACAGTCCGACTACTTTTGCTGTGACTTCTGACCAATCAAAGGTGAGGGAACCCAGTTGATTTGCCTCGTTGCAGCAAACAATAGTAGCTTGTGGGGTAGATTCTTGGAAATATTTGACCTGATAAACTTGAATTTGCTGAATTTCAGCTATTGTTGCCCAAAAGCAGGGAATACCAGCCTGCTGTAGCTGTTCGCCATAAAATTTTAGCTCTCCTATTGGGCCGGTGCGGTACAACCTCCAGCCACGACTTGGCAGTATTAATCGTGCGGTGTAGGGGTCTAGCTGCATAATCTGGGCAAATTTTCGAGACGCTTCTGTTTTCATCTCGGTACTGAGTGGCTCTAAGATTAGTACGCCAAATTCGGTATTATTTGGTTGGGCTATTGCTTGGGAAATCGCTCTTTGTCTTTCTTCTAGCTGCATTTCTTGTAGCCGTTGCAAACCTTGACGTGCGAGTGACACTATTTTACTATTCGTTGTATCTCGCAGCAGTTGCCGATAAATTTTTTCTGCCTCTTGGCGCTTTTCAGATACTTCATGTAGCCGACCGAGATAATATTGTACCCAAGGATTTTCGGGCGATTCTTTTTGCAGCTGTTTAAGTAATTTAGCAGCTGTTTGATAGTCTTTATGGTCAAAAGCGATCGCAACTTGCTCAATCATCACTTTAAATGCACACTGGAGGAATATCTCACGCCAAAGTCATTTTGCGTGAGCTATAAATCATTTATACTTCACAACTTGCGGTAATCAAGGATAATGCTACTACTGGGGCTGTAACTGCTCTCAGGATGCGCCGACCAAGGGAAACAGGTTGAAATCCAGCTGACTTCGCATTCTCAATTTCTGGTGTTGTCCATCCCCCTTCTGGCCCAGTAGCAATCACAATTGTCATTTGTCCTTTGTCATTTGTCATTTGTTGTTTGTGCTGTAAGCAATCTTTCAAATGAGGAAACTCACCACGCGCTACACAGATATATTGCTGGCTGTTTGCAAATGACAAATGACCCATGACTAATGACAAACCCGTATTAAAAGTAACAGGCTCTAAAATGGTCGGTACAAAAGAGCGCTCTGATTGTTCGGCGGCTTCCGCAGCGATGCGCCGCCAGCGTTCGAGTTTTTGAGGACTAGGATGAAGCAAAGTGCGATCGCTCAATAATGGTGCAATACAAGTTACTCCCAACTCCGTACAACACCGCACAACTTCATCAAATCCATTCCCTTTGGGCAATGCCACCATCAGCGTAATTGATACAGGTAATTCAGTTTCTACTGTCAGTGGTTCTAAAACCTCTGCTTGTTCTCCTGCTAGCTGCGCCAACCACCATTTTCCTTTACCATCCATTGCAATAAAGCGATCGCCTTCACGCAAGCGCAATACCCGCCCCAAATAATGCTGTTGTTCTTTGGTGAGCAAAATTTGCCCTTGTTGAAATTGAGAGGGTGCGATCGCAATTCGTTGCAGTTGAGACATTTTTCTTAATAAATTATTGTCCTGCTGTAGACATCTGCTGTCTAACCCAGATACGGAAATTACGAGTTGCTGCTATTTGTCCAACTTGCTTGCTTTCTTGGATAAATCGGGGAATCTCCGTTACCAGCACAGGCGCAAAAGTTGGACTGCGATCGCTTTGCGAGTATTGCCCACTATTAAGGACGTAGATTCTCAACATATTTCCGTTATACCGCCAGAATTCTGGGACTCCCATTGAAGCATAAAGGGTCAACTTGTCTATCTTCGGTCTGGAATATTCTACTTCCAATACTATGTCTGGTGGTGGGTCTGTATTCAGGTCAATATTTTCTTTATTGCGGACTAACAATTCATTTTGGATATAGTAACTACTGTCCGGCTCGGCTCCTTGCTCCAAATCATCCCGCGTCATCGTCAACGAGCCAGCGCTTTTAACTTCTAAACCAAATTCTTCACACAACACAAGAACAAAACCTTCAATCAGACGGTTTGAGTTCTCGTGTGGCATCTGCGGCGTCATAATTTCTACAATACCGTTGTGATAAGCTAGCCTTTTATTTCGCTCAGATCCCATATCTGCCAGCATAGCTTTGAATGTCTCCCAGCTAATGTTTTGCAGCACATCCCTAGTTTCTGCGAATTTTGCTGTCGTTACCATAGTTCAGTTTTCCTGTGGATGTGTTGACTAACTCCCTTCCCGCTATCAGATTACCTATTTATTCCAATACAGTTCAGTTAAACATTTCTTCCTTCTCTTCTTCTCTTCTTCTCTTCCTTTGCGTTCTTTGCGTCCTTAGCGGTTCGTTAAAAAAATTAGGGTCTTCCAGAAATAAGACTTATGAAATATAGAAGCAGATGGACACAAATAAATCCATCTGTGTCCATCTATGATTTCATGATCTTCAATTCTTCGGCTTACAAAAGATTTTGGAAGTAAGCCTCTAGTGCTTCACTAACCAACTCAGTCATCGGTTTACCTTGGCTTTGGGCTACTTCCTTCAACTTGGTATAAACCTCTTGTTTCAAATTCACCCGATGGCGCGATTTGCTTGCAGCATTGGCTGTTTCGGGGTCATAGGTGCTAGTAAATTCGCGGATGGCATCAAAACCAATGCGATCGCAAAAATCACCAAAACTTTCCTTCGATTTCCGAGATTTCTTAAAGTAAACAAAAATCGGTTCTAGGAAGCTTTCTAAGTCATTATGGTGCAGCTTTTCTGTGTAAGGTTGCGCCAGTCGCGTTTGATTTGGCGAACCCCCTAACCATAATTGGTAAGATTCTGGAGCGCTACCGACAAAGGCTAATTCTGCCAAGTAGGGACGAGCGCAACCGTTGGGGCATCCTGTCATCCTTACCACAAAATGCTCTTTTTGTAAACCTATTTTATCTAACAGGGCGCGAACCCGCTCCAAAATCCCCGGTATTGCTCGTTCTGATTCCGTGATTGCCAAGCCGCAAGTCGGCAAAGCTGGACAAGCCATTGCATAGCGCACTAAAGGTTCGATTTTACTAGGGTCGTCTCCGATACCGTTACGGCTAAGAATGTCTTGAATAGCTTGCTTGCTATCTGGTTCGATATCGTAAAAAATCAGGTTTTGGTTGGGTGTCAGGCGGATGGGTAAGTTGAACTGCTCGACAATTCCCCGCAAGGCGGTTTTTAGTTGAAACGAACCTTCATTTTTGATTCGACCATTTTCAATGGAAATTCCTAAGAATAGCTTGCCATCACCTTGTTCATTCCAGCCGAGGAAGTCGTGATATTTAAACTCTGGTAGTGGTTTGAAGGCTTCAACTGGTTTACCGAAATATTGTTCAACTTGGGTACGGAATTTATCTACACCCCAATCGTTGATTAGATATTTTAATCTGGCATGACGACGATCAGTGCGATCGCCATAATCTCTCTGGGTAGCAACAATCGCTTTCACTATGTCGTAAACGTCATCCTTCGCCACATAACCGATGGGGTCTGCTAACCTAGCGAAAGTTTCTTCTTTGCCGTGTGTTCTACCTAAGCCACCACCAGCAAAAATATTAAATCCTTCTAATTGTCCCTTCTTATTAGTAATTACTACCAACGTCAGGTCTTGGGAATACAAATCAACCGAATTATCCCCTGGCACCGTCACGCAAATTTTAAACTTGCGGGGCATATAGTGCGTGCCATAAATCGGTTCTTCGTTGTCATGGATGATTGTGCCATTGCCATTGCGCTGTCGGGCTGCCTTCACTTCTGGGTTTTCTTCAGCACTAATTGCTTTTTCCCCATCTAACCAAATTTCGTAATAAGCGCCTGTCTGCGCTGAGAGCAAGTCAGCAATATTCTGGGCATATTCCCAAGCATACTGATACTCAGGACGATTCTTAAAGGGGGCTGGTGGTGCCATCACATTCCGGTTGACGTCGCCGCAAGCTCCCAAAGTTGAACCCAAGTTATTGACAATGGTGGCAATTGCTGCTTTAAGATTCTTCTTTAAAATACCGTGTAGTTGGAAACCTTGACGGGTAGTTGCTCGTAAAGTGTGGTTGCCATGCTCATCAGCTAGCTTATCTAAAGCCAGATACAGCTGCGGCGGTACCAAACCACCCGGATTTTTTGTCCGCAGCATAAACTGGTAATCTTTCTCCTGTCCCTTGAGGCGATTGTCGCGGTTATCTTGCTGGTAAGAACCATGAAACTTTAAAAGCTGTACCGCATTTTCGGTAAAATGAGTAGTCTCTTCAAGAATCTCAGTTGCTACAGGTTCACGCAAAAAATTACTATTTTCCTTGATTCCTTCTACTTTGGAAGGCTTACGGCTAGCGATCGGGGAAGGAGCAGATTTAACCATTAGAGTTGTATAGGATTCTCAATAAAGCATTACGTAGACGCCGAATCAGCACCCTTCGGCTACTTGATCCCCGGTAATCCGGCCGGAATAATGAGGAATATTTTAATTTTACCACGGCAAAAGCCGGCCTTGTCAGTAATGTAACACTTAACAAAACCAGCTTTTGGGGTAGTGAGTGAAGAAGTGCTGAGTCCTGAGTACTTAAGTAAAGTATAGAGTGGAATGGAGATCATAACTGTCAGTGAGCTTGAAAGACGGTTAAATAAGGATGTAACTAATAAAGCACAAGGTATTAAGTACAACTTCTTTTCTAATCTTTCTAGTTCTGTTCAACAAACTATAAAAAATACACCAGTAACTATTCCATCAGGAACAAGCCCATACACGGCATTTTTATTAGCTGATTCATCTTCGCTTATAAATCAATCAAGTGTTGTTAATACGAATACTTCCATCTGGCATAGTAGTGTTGCAAAAGATAGCACCTTCCAACCAAGGATTTTCACTGAGTTCTGCTCCACTCAAGTTGCATCGGGTAAAATTGACATTGCCCATACTAGCTCCTTTAAGATGGGCATCGACCAAACAAGCATCACTCAAATTAGCACTATCCAGAACAGCATAACGCAAATTAGCTCGTGTCAAATCGACTCCACAGAGATTGGCTCCATACAAGGAAGCTTGCCCAAAATCAGTCTCCCGGAGTTTAGAAGCGCTGAGATTGATATTATCCAAAAGCATTTCGGCGACCACAGCGCCATTCAAAATAATACCGCTCAAGTTGGCACTAGCCAGTTCGTCAGAACCTTCAATGTAGATGTTACTAAAATCCCTCTCACCAGCAGCATACTTATTCAACAACTCACTGGCATCAACCAATTTTTTACTCATACACTTTCATTTATTACTGATTATGAAACTGATGTTACTATAAGCAAACTTTGGAATCTATTCTCTTATCTCGAAACTCCATTTAACTAGTATAGAGTGTCTTAGGACTCAATAATTTTTTATTTGAAGCGATCGCCAATACCACCATTAATGCTAACAGCAGAAGCATCACTATTTTGGTAGGCACCAAGTCCGACTTTGGCATTAGTGTAGACGATGAAATTCTTAGCAACTTCCGATTCAACACCAGCACCAATATAACTAGCATCAGTACCCTTTTTGGTTTCAGCATCAGCTTGACCTGCTGATAGAACAAGAGGAGCAACTATTAAGGAAGACAATGCAGAAATTGTCAGTAAATACGTGAGTAAGCGGTTCATAATTTTTACAAAATTTTGTATTTTTTACTTGTATATTCCATGTCGAAAATAATGCTAGAATGTTCCAAAATATTCCCGTATTTTCTTAAATCAGTGTTTTCATTGATGCCTAATGCTTACAGGCTAACTATCCCTTATAATAATAAATAAGCTATGATAATTAAATTTCAATATCTTTGCATCCTCGTTCCTTATCCCCAGATAGACGCTTTTTAAACTGTCACAATATTTGGAACTTAAATTAAGTCGGGATATGGTAAATAAAATACCCGATTAATAATTTGTTGTCGAGCTTTTTACATAGGATGAAAAGTAGGCTGTAGCATCTGTTGCAACAAGCTATAGAGGGAATCTATAAAGTTAATTTTGAGCAATTCTCGTGGAGATTGAATAATGCTAACCGCTGCAAAAACGTTGTCTGGTTTGATGGGTTTATGTGTCGGTGATGCGTTGGGTGTGCCGGTGGAGTTTACTAGCCGTGCTGAACGAGTAAAATCTCCAGTGACAACGATGTTGGGTTATGGCACATGGAATCAACCACCAGGAACTTGGTCAGATGATAGTTCCTTAAGCTTTTGCTTGGCAGAATGTCTTTGTAGAGGTTATTCGTTGGATGCTATAGCCAATTCCTTCTGGCGCTGGTACAAGGAGGCTTACTGGACTCCCCGTGGCGATGTCTTTGATATTGGTCAAACTACCCATACAGCAATTATGCGCCTGAAACAGGGAGTTGTTCCTCATCAGGCGGGTGGCAAGGTTGAAAATAGTAATGGCAATGGTTCATTGATGAGAATCTTGCCGATGGCTTATTGTCACAGAAACTTAACTTTAGGCGAATTGCTGGCGCGGGTGCATGATGTTTCGGCGATTACTCATGGCCATGCGCGATCGCAGATGGCCTGTGGCATTTATATTAGTATTGCAGTGGCGCTCTTGGAAGGGGCTGACCTGCAAACAGCTTATCTACAAGGATTGCAAGACATCCAAACAATTTATTCTGTTAGGGAATTTTTGTTAGAGAAGCCGCATTTTGGCAGAGTTTTCAGTGGTGAGATTGCCAAAGTACCGGTAGAAGAGATTAATTCTGGTGGCTATGTGATTGATACCTTAGAATCGTCCCTGTGGTGTTTGTTAAATAGCTCGTCTTATTCTGAGGCGGTACTGAAAGCTGTCAACTTGGGTGGAGATACAGATACTACTGCTGCTGTCACTGGTGGGTTAGCGGGAATTTACTACGGGGTGGAAAATATTCCTCAAAAATGGATAAATCAAATTGCTCGTAAACAAGACATTATCTACTTAGCAGAGCGTTTTGCAAGGGCTGTTTACAGCTAGTTTGGAATTAGAAATTATACCAAGCGTTTGATAAACGACTTTTCGCAAGTAAAATCAGTTGTAGAAAAGTTTCATGCTGGGTGAACAATGCTAACCACTGCAAAAACGTTGTCTGGTTTGATGGGTTAAGGTGGGGACTTCCGCGACACGTTAAAAAAGATATTCTCTCAAGAAACACATTTTATAACCCTTATCTAGCAAGGCTTTTAGCCAATCAAAAAATTGTGTTTCTTTTATTCGTTGCTAGCGGCGAAAAAACGCGGCTAGTTGGGCGCTCAGTTCATAAGAAATTCAGATTCATGAGCTAAACTCAAACTGACAAAAAGTTAGCTATTTGTCGAAAATGGCGCTAAACATGCTTGCCTTCTGCTTTTTGGAGTGCTGTTTGCTTGTCACGCTCATAGTCAAGCTGCACTTTCAATATCATAGGCTTGCCTTCTCCTCCACCTCTACGGAAAGCATTTACGACTTTTTTTAACTTCTCTGGTGGGCACGAAAAGGTTGATATTCATTTCATTATTTGAAGAGGAATCTTATGCAGGACAAAACGACAAGTGTGGTTATGAGTCTCGGTCTGATGGGTAAATCCCTTAATGGCGATGTAGTCGGGTCTGTGAAAGATTTTCTGGCTACTGGTAGGGCACGGGTACAGGTGGCATCCATTATTGGTTCCAATGCATCTGAGATTGTCAAAACAGCAGCGAGTCAATTATTTCAAGAACAGCCTCAGCTAGTCAGACCTGGTGGAAATGCCTACACAACTCGTCGCTACAACATGTACCTGCGGGACATGAACTACTTCTTGCGTTACTGTAGCTACGCGCTGATCGCAGGAGATGTCAGTGTGCTAGATGAGCGATTGCTGGCTGGTCTGCGAGAAACGTTTAACTCTCTGGGAATTCCTTTAGGACCTACTGCTCGAAGCATCCAGCTCATGAAACAAACAGTCAAGGATAAACTAGTAGCGACTGGTATTACAGATACTAAGCTGGTAGATGAACCATTCGACTATGTTGTGCGTGAGATCAGTGAGACGGATGTTGGGTAGCAACTTAAGCCGGGACAGCTTGTACAGTGGGCTTTTTGGATTTTCGAGCTTTGAAGGTACGTCTGGGTCTGGGGAGATCCCCCATTTGTAAGCTGTCGCGCCGACAAATTGCACTATTTTCATTGTCAAGAAAAGCTGCAACCCCTCTCCCTTGCTCCCTGCCCCCCTGCGACCTCAAGTGCAAATTAAATGCTTAACGGGACTTAGACATTTTTTGTGGTCAAAAAAGCCTCAAACCTATACACCCCAATCATTTAACCTCGATTTAGGTTTTTTCTTGATATATATGGGTTTGGGCGATTTTTTGGGGTTTGAGGTATATCCCTTACCCTAAATGGATTTGAGGCTTTTTTCTCATTGTTTTTTGTCTAAGTCCCGTTAGTACGGAGGGACATCATGCAAGAGTCTGTAATTTACCGTTCAATTCAGGATGAAAAGACGCGGGAAATCGCGCTCAATCTTTTACGAGGCGGCGTGGATATCAGTCTTATTGCGTCTTCGACAGGTTTATCGGTTGAGGAAATCCGAAAACTTCAGCAGCAAATAGGGGATGAATCTCCACAAAGCTAAATTGATCTGCGTGGCGATCGCGGCATAACAACCCGGTTGGAGCGGACTGCCGATAGATATTGGTGTGGATGCAAAGGTCACTTGCAGCCGCTCAACCGGAACGTTAGACATCACACCTGCATCCCGCTCGACGCTAGGGTGTTGACTTTGTGAGAAATTAGTGCAGTTTCCCTTGCCAGGTGTAAATTGAGTGGATTGGTAACAGACTCACACAAGCAGCGAGTTTAGCTTCCACAAGGGCATTTGCAATTGCTTCTGCCTCCTGTATATTGCCAGCTGTCACCAATACCACACCATAGCCAGCAGGTGTCTCCATGACCTCTAAACCGTTGTAGACAAGGAATAGACCTGACCATCAATCAGCAGTCGGGTGATGCCCTTAGCTTGCAGATGAGTACGAGCCTTATGGAGCATTTTACTATCAGGAACTTTAATCACGCGATCGCGCTTCGTAGAAAAGCGCTTGGCCACGCGATGGTTATCAAAAACCGGCAGAGTTCTTTGCTGGGTTTCCAGGGTGGGAATTTGCCCCAAGTCACCAAAGTCCTTCAGAGGTCGCGTAATTAATTCTGAGGAACGGTCAATAACCAAATAGCAAGTTTTGGGCAAATTGGCTACCGACAGAGGTAAAACTTGAACTGATGCTTCACCGGGTCTGCGTTTTGTGACTAAAGGTCTTTGCTCATCCAGGTCATCATCATCAAAGTCTTCTTCCTCAAAGTCGTCATCTTCTAAATCATCATCTTCTAAATCATCCAAATCCTCTGATTCGTCTAGCAAATCTTCGCCCAGCAGATGCGCTATCACAGCCGCTCCTGGATGTTCATCCTTTAGCGGTGGGATGGGGATGCTGACTATTTCCAACGGCTTTGGCTCTGGAGTTTCTAATTTCTCTGGGACTCGTAGCTTCGGTTTTTCCGACGCCGAGGGACGTCGCCGCACCCGTCTACTAGCGGCGATTGACTCCGCCGTTTCCTCTGAGTAAAGCTCCTGCTCTACATGAATTACCCGACGTGGGAGTGGCTCAACCTTTGGCACTTCCAAGGGTTGGCTTTGACTTGGTGGAACTTCTATCTCCGCCTCTGGTTGAATCAGCAGGGGTAACTGCTCGTAGCTTACCTGCGCCCTTCCCTCAGGAGTTCTTGCAGCCCGCTTTAAAGAGACTAAGTATTCATACTCATCCTCTGGCAAAGTACTTTTGAGCAGGCGACTAATTGTCGAGTTACTCACACCATAGCGGTCTGCCAAAGTTGAGGTTGTTTCGGCAGTCTCTCGATATAACTTCAGAATTTCTTGCTTGTCAGAGTCTGTTAATTTTCTCACGGTAGATACCAAAAATCTTTACTAAGCTCGTTTCCGTCCGCCGGTACGCCGCGTTCGTCTTAGTGATGCGTCATATTCTAAGACAGCGCCCATGCCAAATAACACTCCACTAAACACCCAAAACACTTCTAATATCTCCCCACTTTGATAATTGGGGCCTTGGGCGTATTTAAACCACATATCTGCAATGTAGAGCGAAAAGGCCGCA
This sequence comes from Nostoc sp., assembly GCF_036919575.1. Classification (GTDB taxonomy): domain Bacteria; phylum Cyanobacteriota; class Cyanobacteriia; order Cyanobacteriales; family Nostocaceae; genus Nostoc. Next base: position 88,997 of record NZ_JBALBY010000130.1, read on the forward strand.
GCTGCAATCATTCGCCAAGACTGGGAAACTCTTCCCCCCCAAAAGGCTAACAGCAGAGTGGTAGCAATAATTAACAAAACCACATCGCTAACTACGTAAAACCAATTCAAAATAGCGATTAGCAGTACTGAGGGTGTTTCCTGTTGCATAGAAATCCACCATGCCAACAAACTACCAAACACTGCAATTGCTAACACAATTAGCCACTGCCATTTCTCCAGATTGATTCGCCTGGAAGCCACAGCTAAAATCATGCCTGCGCCAAGTAATAGATAAGTCAGTACAAAAAATATATCGCCTACAGACACATCCGGTTCATCTTTTAAAACTATTTCGGTATAGCCAAAAATTATCCCTCCAACGAAATAGGAAAGCATACCTAAGCCAATTAAGAGCCAAACATTCCGTCCACTGACGATTTGCGGACTCAGCCAGTTCCTCAAGCATAAGATACTGGCAGCCAAATAAGCTAAAGCTTCAAAAATATTTGTGCCAATCACATACCACTCAGCCCGGCTTTCTATGCCATCTGCTCCGGGAACTTTGGCACTAAACAACAAAAAGTATAACAGTGCCAGTACGCCCCAGCCAATATTAGCTAAGACAATGTTTTGAGTGGTGAAAATGGATTTAGAAAGGAACGAATTCTCGTAAGAGTTATTCATAGGGCAAGACTTATGTAGATGCACTCTGGCAGTATTTTGATTTAAATGACTGTATATTTAGCAGTGTGTCTGCCAAGTAATACACAATCGGACACCAAAAGCAAGTGCCAGTGGCAGGAATTTTGTGAAATAATTTCCATGCTACTGCCATAGTTTACCCAGTGGCGATTGATTTAGCCAACTGAGAAACAGCGATCGCTCGCCTTCTGGCATATCTTCTAGCTTATAAATCACTTGTTTGGTAAAATTAGCATTGCCAAAATACGCCTTTCCTAGTCGATGGAGTTCTTGTAACAGGATAACTACATGATTTTCTTGCCAATCAGGTATTTTGGCTGTCGGCAAAGGATTAGTAGATACCAAATATTTAACCGCTTCTAGGGAAGATGGTTGGGGAAATTGCTTCTGCTGTAATACTTCGGCAATATCTTTTTGAAATAATGCAGCTTGTTTAGCACCTAAAAAGTCTTCAATGTCGATATAAACACCCTGCAACAGCAAAATACTGGCTTGGATTAAAATCCCCGTTTTCCCATGACTAGCTGTGTCAGTACCCAGCTGCTCTAAACGGATTTTACCCCAGACGCTAAAGCGTTCGGGTTCCTCTAGTAAAACACAGGCTTTACCCCGGTTATCCGTTAATTCTCTCCATAAGGCTCTAGCTTCTTCTTCTTGACTAGCTTTGAAGACACTAATCAAGCGAAAAGTCTGCCCTTGATAAGTGAGGATCGGCACCTGCTGATCCTTTTTTGGGTGCTGAATGCTTGATATTTCAACATCCTGCCGTTTGAGAATAAACATGGCACTAGCAAATAACTCCTCACAGGGGCACTCTTAATATGGAATATATAATGGCATTTGGCAGCATCGCCAAGGCTGAAATTACCTAGCATACTGTGAAAATGAACCTAGCGATCGCCAGATCCTTCTCCAAGGTAGCCGCCCACAGAGCGTTGGCGCTAACAGGCAAATAACCCCTTGACAACTCAATATATCTAAACCAATACCCCATTTGTTTCGTTTTCGGTGTAGATTGACTAACTAGCGACTAGCATCTTAGCCTTGCTAGTGGTAAATCTGCAATTTTCGATTGCTTCTTGGTAGGTAAAGACGATATAATACTCTAGGTGACTCCATCGGGAGCCATTATTTTATGTTGGGCGCGTAGCTCAGTGGATAGAGCCACGGATTTCTAATCCGTTGGTCGCAGGTTCGAACCCTGCCGCGCCCGTTTTAACTTAAAACGAACCCTGAAGAAGCCTTTTTATGGTAACTTACTAAATAGGCTTGAGAGTTCATATAAATGCACCACACAAAAGATAAGGGTGATCTAGCAGCTGCTAAAGTGATAGCAGATTTAGTCGAGAAAGAATATTCGGTTTTTATACCAGTAGTAACTGAACACGCACCCTTTGATTTGATTGCCTACAAAGATGGCAAATGTTACAGAATTCAAGCTAAATACAGTTGTGATGGCACACTGAAAAATAAAACCAATTGGGCGGACAAGAACGGTTGTCATGAGAAAAAGTACAAATCTGATGACTTTGATTTCTATGGCCTTTATCTGCCAGATATAAACAAAGTAGTATATCCATCAATCAAGTTTGGCGGTTGCGGTATCAGGACAACGCCACCTAAATCACCCAATCCTTTTTATTGGTGGGAAGATTTTACAGATTTAACTGAAGCAGCGTCTAAGCGAACCTACAAGGAGTTTGGCATTGATTTAACAACCAGAAAGGTTAACCCAGACTCTAGAATTCACACCAGAAAAGTAGAAAGACCATCAAAAGAAGAACTAGAAAAACTAGTTTGGGAAAAGCCAACCGCACAAATTGGCAGAGATTTGGGCGTGTCTGACAAGGCTGTGGAAAAGTGGTGTAAAGCTTATGGGGTAGAAAAGCCACCTAGAGGGTATTGGGTGAAGAAGGCTTATGGAAAAGTAGAAGGATAATTTTGCTTAAATCTTTCATTTGTTTAAGCAATAAGATAAATTTAGAGATTGCCTGAAATTCATATTATGAAAGAACACGTTTTTGAACATCAATGCCATGTTGTTCTAAGTAAAGTTTAATTTTTGTAAAATTCTTAATATCATTTTCAGTTATGTTTTTAAATGGTTGCTTAGGATATATAGCCATCCAATCATATTGGTATATGAAACCATTATTTCTTTTAGCGGTCATCTTAATTAATTGTGTTTTTTTATCAATCAAATATAAAATTTCTTCTTTAGAGTTCCATTTTCCCACATATTCTTTTCCAAAATGTTCTATTGTATTTTTATATTCAAGAAGTGCATATAGAATAGGTGCTATTGTTTCAGTACCATCAAATTGCTTTTGAGTATTCTTTATAATTAACTCTCTTTTCTCAAAAAGGAGAATATATCCTGGTAATTCTTCTATAGGTATTTTTTGGTCATATTTAATATAATTATTATCAAAATCTATTGCTTGAAGATATTCATTATTTTTAATTCTTATGCAATTCTCCCTTTGCCGGAAGCGAAGAATACTTCCTGTCCTGACTAATTTTATTAAGCTTGGGTGAATTTCTGATACATAAAAAATCATGCTGCCACAATTATAAGTTTTAAGATAACCATAATTTTTATCCTTGTGCCATCCGCGTACAATTCCTATTGTTTTACCATTTTCATCAATACTCATTATTGAATAGATCATTTTTCTTAAATCTGAGATAAAACCTTCTTCTGTTTCATGCCACTCTTTTCGGTAAAGATGATCTTTATGTTTATGATGGTATGGTAAACCTTCCTCATAATTGATATCTTTTCTAATAGATTTACCAATATAATAAGAAGTAGATATTTTTATGTTTATACGATATAATTCGTCTTCATAATCTAAGATTAAGGAATTCGTTTTGTTGTCATAATCCTTAGCTTTTTTAAAGCATCTTCCCAAAAGACTGCTGGTATATCCAACTGTAAAATCTATATACTCTTCAAAACTTAAAAAATTAAACCGGTGAACTTTCTCAATTAACATTACACCACTTCTCATTGGTAAATAAAACATTTACATAGCAAACCTACGTAAATTGTCTTAAGTTTTACCTGAGTATATATACTGAAAAAAATGGGCATGAAAAATCTCAATATTTTCAAAATACCTCAATTAGTTTATCCAGTGTTCTAGGTTTTAGAGATTGACGTTTGTAATCAATGTACCTATCCCATACTTGCCTTATTGAAATTTCTGCTATCTTCCATTTGGGTATCATTTGTATGTTCTACTAGCATGATACCCATTTGATACCCAAAATTTTGGATTCATAGCCAAATCATAGTCAAAATATCAAGCAAGGGATTCAGTTTTCTCAGCTTAAAATCCCTCTGAAAAGCTGAAAGCCCTAATTTTGCGTTGATTATTTTGATAATACAAAAAGCCCGTGACGAGGATTGAACTCGTGACCTCACCCTTACCAAGGGTGTGCTCTACCACTGAGCCACACGGGCAAAATAATATAACTTTGATTTTTCAGTTGTAAGTTACAATGCTGGGAGCTTTGCTCTTTACCCAGCCATTATAACCTATAACTTCGCAAGTGGTGGGCCGGGCTGGATTTGAACCAGCGTAGGCGCTAGCCAACGGATTTACAGTCCGTCTCCATTAACCACTCGGACACCGACCCGATTTGTCTCACGATTAATAATATTAGCACCATGTTTTATAAATAGCAAGTGTTTAGAAAAAATAACTTATGGGTAGAGACGCAACAAAACTGCGTCTCTACCCATAAGTATAAAAAATACTAGTTACACACTCATCTCCAACATTCGTTGCATTGGTCGCAGTGCAGCAAGGCGGATATCCTCTGACATGGTAATTTCGGGAGTACGATTTTTCATTGCCCAGTAGAGCTTTTCTAGGGTGTTTAACCGCATAAATGGACATTCGTTACAAGCGCAATTATTCATTGGCGGGGCAGGAATAAAACGCTTGTCAGGAGCTAGTTTTTGCATTTGATGAATGATTCCCGGCTCGGTAGCAACGATAAATTCCTTGGTGGGGCTATTTTGACAATACTTGAGTAAGGCGGCTGTGGAACCAATAAAGCTGGCGTGGCGCAATACACTACTTTCACATTCTGGGTGTGCGATCGCCTCTGCTTCTGGATGGGCAATTTTTAACTGGACAATTTTCTTTTCGGAAAAGGTTTCATGGACAACACAGCTACCTTGCCATAGCACCAAATCTCGTCCAGTCTGTTCCATGACATACCGCCCCAAATTCCGATCTGGGGCAAAAATAATCGGCTGTTCCTTCGGTATCTGTTGTACAATTTTCACAGCGTTGGAACTAGTGCAAATAATATCGCTCATCGCCTTAATATCAGCAGAGCAATTGATGTAAGACACCACCAAATGATCTGGATGCGCGGCTTTAAAAGCTGCAAACTCATCCGGTGGACAACTATCGGCTAAAGAACAACCAGCATTCAAATCTGGTAAAAGTACTAATTTATCGGGATTAAGTATCTTTGCTGTTTCTGCCATGAAGTGAACACCAGCAAAGACGATCACATCCGCATTGGTTTTTTCTGCGGCTTTCGCCAGTTGTAATGAATCCCCAATAAAGTCGGCAATATCCTGAATATCTGGCTCTTGATAATAATGTGCCAGAATAACTGCGTTGAGTTCTTTTTTGAGACTCTCAATGGCGGCAAACAAATCTAGTGGTAGTTCACCCGGTTGGGTTTTTTCTCGTTGAGCTAGTGCAGTGGTAAACACAGTTAGGGGGTGCTTTAAGTTGCAAATTTATGTCTTGTGGAATCAATTATAGTAGTTTTTACCAAAAATAGTGGACGGTTGATATTTTGGGGTTGTGTCCAAATCGGGCTGAGTTTCATATCCTGGAGATAGACGGCAAGGAAAGTGGCATGACCAGTCAGAAAACTCAATCGATAACCCTGAAAATTGCTGTAATTGGAGATGTTCACGACCAATGGGAAGTGGAAGATGGTATTGCACTCAAGCATCTGGGTGTTGACTTAGCGCTGTTTGTGGGGGATTTTGGCAACGAGTCGGTGGAAGTGGTCAGAGCGATCGCTTCTCTCGATATTCCCAAAGCAGCCGTAATGGGCAACCACGATGCTTGGTACACCGCTACAGAATGGGGACGTAAAAAGGCTCCTTATGACCGCTCTAAGGAAGACTGGGTACAGGAACAACTCGATTTATTAGGCGCGTCCCATGTCGGTTACGGTAAGCTGGATTTTCCCGCTTGGAATTTAACTGTAGTGGGGGGTCGTCCCTTTACCTGGGGTGGCCCAGAGTGGAAATTCGCGGAAATCTGTAAAGAACGTTACGGTGTGACGAGTTTGGAAGAATCCGCCGATCGCATCGTGAAAGCGGTGAAAAGCGCCGCTTACGAGACGATTATATTTTTGGGTCACAATGGGCCTAGTGGGCTAGGCGATCGCCCCGAAGACCCCTGCGGTAAAGACTGGCACCCAATTGGCGGCGATTTTGGCGATCCAGATTTTGGCGAGGCGATTTCTCAAGCCTTGACTGCTGGTAAAACCATTCCCCTAGTGACATTTGGTCACATGCACCGAGATTTACGCCATACCAAGAAGGTACAGCGCAAGCCCATCTTTAGAAGTCCAGAGGGGACAATTTACTTGAATGCAGCCACTGTACCGAGGATTGTGGAAAATGACAGCGATAAGTTGCGTAATTTTTCCATTGTCACCCTAGAGGCGGGTGTGGTTTCGCAAGTTTCCCTAGTTTGGGTGGGTAATGACTTCCAGGTGGCGGAGGAGGAAATTTTGTATGAGCGATCGCGCAGTGTGTCGTAGAGATTCGCATTCAGTTGTGCAATCTGCGTAGATGATACGATATAGTATTATCTGTCAGCTTTAGTGCTAACCAACAAAAGCGCCTGAATAGCGTCTGAATGTAGGGAAAGCACCAGTTTGACAGATTTACTGGAGAGGTGGCAGAGTGGTCGATTGCGTCCGACTTGAAATCGGATGAGGCTAAAACCTCCGGGAGTTCGAATCTCCCCCTCTCCGTTGAATGAATGTTGTTATCAAGTACTACAGCTGTTTTGCATCTACAATATATCCAAATTGATGCACAAACAGTATTTAGTTAACTACTGATGAAAAATCTAAACATTAAAGAAGAAGCTCGCAAATTGATTGACAAGTTGCCAGAAAATTCCACATGGGATGATTTGATGTACCAAATTTATGTTCGGCAAACTGTTGAAGCTGGACTAGCGGATAGCAAAGCTAGTAATGTTATTTCTGTACAAGAAGTGCGGAAAAATTTTGGATTACCAGAGTGAACGTTTACTGGACAGCAACAGCAGTAGAAAATCTCTCAGCAATTTATGCTTATATTGCCCAAACTTCTCCGCAGTATGCCGCTAGGATAGTTGACCGGATTACCAGGCGTTCTGAACAAATTGCTAGTTTTCCTTTGTCAGGTCGAATTGTATCAGAGTTTGAAACTGAGGAAATCCGAGAAGTTATTGAAGGTTCATATAGAATTATTTATTATGTTAAACCAGAACAAATTGATGTACTGGCTGTGATACATGGTTCACAGCAAATTACATTGAGTTCTGTGGATGAATAATGTTGGGTTTCATTTTGTTCCACCCAACCTACAAGCTACTTAGTAGTTCTGCAGGAAGCTGATACAAAATTTTATATCACACCCATAGTTGGTTTAAGTGATCAGGCAAATCTATTTCCTCTGTTTGCTCAACTGATGGAGTTGGAAGACCGCTCAGTTCATCTAAATCTCGGATTTTTCTAACAAGTATCTGAATTAGAGAACCGTTTTTACCTAACTCAAAAATGTCATTTTTGTCTAAGACAACTATTCTTTTTTGGGTCTTAGCATGAAAAATTACTTGACGTAATCTACAGTCGCTGATTGCCCTCTGTCTAGTATCACCTGATTGAGGAAAGCCTGCTGCTCCGTTCAGTGTAAAAAATATTCCCAGTCCGACTGTGCTTGAGAGATTTAAGTCTAAGATGCTGCATAGTCGCGCAAACTGTTTGTCAGGCAAGCGATCTTTGGTTGCCTTTGCTTCAACAACTATGCCTCTTTGATTCTCTTTAAGATAGAGCTGATTACAAACATATAACCAAGCTGGTTGATCTCCACTAACTAGAAAGTCGTATTGAGGCCCTGCTGACTGAAAGCTCTTGAAGCTTGTAGCTCCTTGAAGTCCACGAAAGACAAGACAGACAATTTGCTCAAGCAACTCACCTGCTTGTTTACTTTGTGGAAGTGTAGGATTTTTCAGTTGTGTAAAATCTTTGAGTTTTTCTAGATATTCTGAAAGTCTTGGGTCTTTTACGGTGTACAAAAAAGGTGCTAGCTTATCTGATGCTGGGTCGTCTCTGTTAAGAAGTGCCAGAGTATCGAGAGCTGACTGAACTAACTCTTCTTGACTGAGCATACCTTAATTAGAGAAATTCGATTGAATGCATAGACTTAGCCATAATATCAAATGATAATTCATTGTAGTCTTCAACACTCTTATCGCAAAATGGACAAACCCAAGGCAAGTTGGGAAAGCCTTGACCATAGGGAATTGCCCCTGCTGGCACATCTGGATCACAGTTATGATAAATGAGAAGCTGATTTTCACAGAGTCCCTCAGCTTCGAGAACAGCTATGACTGCAAGCGCTTCAAAGTATTCCAATCCCAATATGACGGCAAGCTGGTGTGGCATAGCCGTTTTTGATGGTTTCTGAAAGTGCCTACTCAGTTCAGCCCTTTGCTCACCAGATAGGAAATCTAAACGTCCTTTACAAATCACGCTGACCATTGCCTTAGCCTCGAAGTCCAAGTTCCCTTAAAAGAAACTTTAGTACACCCGTACTCCCTCCATAGTATCCTGAATGGCACTTTAGGTGCTGAAGAGAATCTTGGGTTTTAGAACCGGGTTTGAGTCCAAAGTAACAATGTGCTTTGAAAAGCTTTTCTAATTGGGCTTTGGTTTTTGAACCTTCAGTGTCAGCTTCCCTCAAATTGACTTCTCTGTCTAGACTGAATTCATAAGATTTAGTGCCCCATTCTTTGAGCAGAGTACGCAAAAGGGCATTTTCAACATTACTGATTTTCTCTATATCATCTGTAAAGCCTAGTATCTCTAGTGCAGACTCAGCTAATTGTCGAGATAGTGCCTGTAGTCCACTTGCATCAATTTCGTGCACTCCAGAACTATGAGCATTCAGAGCAACCCCAGCAGATTCTGCTCTTATTCGCAAGTGCTGCCATTTATAGTGAAAATCATTGATAGATTTATTGAGATATTTGTTCCACATCTCATGCATAACTAAACGAGGAAGATTGGGGTGAACCCATTGACCTTGAAGATAATCAGCTAATTGATCGAAGAATGCCGGAATATACAACCAGAAAGGAAACTGCGTTGATTTCTCTGTGTGTTCATCACTGCGTGGAGTAAATGAGAAGCCTTCCCATGATAAAGCAACATAATTATGACCAACCTCAGCAATGACAGACCACCTAATATTGCATTCCTCAAATTGGCTAGTTTCACCAGTCCTCCTGCGGATGTAATCAGGAATCTTATAGGTGCGAATATACCATTTCTGTAGTCCCGTAGTCTCTTGAAAAGGGCCATACCAGCCCTCTTCACCAAATTCTCTTAATAGCAAAGCGGGCGACTTTAAACTAGGTATATGGGCACTCTGTCCTTGCTTGATACTCAACCACATCCTTGACTGCTTGACATACGCTAAGTAGGTAGGCACAAATTAACCTAACTATGTAACAAAATGTAAAACCGCCAAAGTCCTTGTGATTGCTTCGTTACACTCCGTTTCACTCGCAATGACATACTTATAAATTTTCCCACCCACCTACTTAGTAGAACTTCGTCTGTAGTAAGTTCACCCTTTTCAAGGGAATTAGCTATGTGTAAAGCTATTTTTTCTTTGTTTTCCTTACTCGCAATTGACGGAGCAATTTCTCTGAGGGTTGCAGCCTTAAACTCCGAACTAGACAAAAATTGTACGCAAAAATCTCTGCCAGAAGGGAAGCCATAATCCACAAAAGCGTTAATGCTCATAGAATTTTTTGTGAAGAGGTGAATTTTACTAAGTGGAAGTGATATTAGCACTCAGAGGATACTTAAGATAGCGTCTACTTTAGGTATTTACTTTTGATATTTGTTTCAAAAGCGATCGCTCCCCCTTTTGCTTGCATAGTGCTATCATTTTGATAAATTATACTTTGAGGTAGAGCGATGGCTACCCTTTATGTAAGAAATTTACCTGATGATTTGTATGCAAAGCTGCAAGAGTTAGCAGTATCTCAGCACCGTTCAATTAACGCCCAAGTTATAACTCTGTTAGAAGAAGCTTTGAAAACGGAAACACAGCAAACGGAAGAAGAAAGACGAAAAAATGTCCCAAAACTTCTAGAGGAAATGCGTCTTCGCCGTGAACAGCTACCAACTGATATCGAATGGCCTGACAGCACTGCCATGATTAGAGAAGATCGGGACAGATGACAATTCCTCTGAGGTGCGTCGTGGATGCCAGTGTGTCCGTTAAGCAATTTATTCCTGATCCGCTAACAGCCAAGGCTAATCAACTGTTTGCTCACCTTGCCTATCCCCAGACAGAAATCTTTGTACCTGACTTATTTTACATTGAGTGTGCAAACGTTTTATGGAAGTATGCTCGTGCGGGTAGTTATAATGTTTCTCTAATCCAAGGGAATTTAGCTAGTCTCAAAGCTTTACCCTTGCGTGTTGTCTCCACAGCTGACTTGATGGCGGATGGAGTTGCGATCGCATTAAATTATGGAATCTCCGCCTACGATGGCTCTTGTGTTGCACTTTCACAGCAGGTTAATGCTACTTTGCTGACTCTCGACGGTAAGCTGGTAAAAGCTCTAGCAGCTTCCTCTTACAATGTTTCCTTGTTTAATGACTTTGAGGTTCCGCCGTTGGAGTCAATGTAGAAGCGATCGCCTAATTAGTTTGCAAAGCAGACTTATTGCCTACCGTTTTTATTTTTGAATTTCAAATTATCAAAAATGCCTTTTACTTACAACCGCACGGTTCGCTTTCAAGATACTGATGCTGCTGGAGTGGTTTATTTTGCTAACGTTTTGGGTATTTGCCATGAAGCTTATGAAGAATCTTTAGAAGCATCAAGTATTAATATCAAAGATTTTTTCACGAATCCGTCTGTGGCTTTCCCCATTGTTCATACTAGTGTCGATTTTTTGCGCCCTATGTTTGGGGGGGACAAGTTGCTAATTAGTTTAATACCTCAAAAACTAGGTGTTGATAAGTTTGAAATTACTTATGAAATTACTGTGGGTGAGGTCGTAGTTGCTAAGGCTATTACTCGCCATGTTTGTATTGATGTAAGTAGTAGAAGTAAGCAGGAATTACCTGATGAGATAGTTCAGTGGTTGGAAACGAACCGCAGAGACGCGGAGGGCGCAGAGAGAAGAAAGTCGAGAGAGATTATCTGACAATACAGTTCAGTTAAGCATTTCTTCCTTCTCTTCTTTGCGTCCTTTGCGGTTCGTTAAAAAAATGACTTTTACAAAGAGTTTTAGCCTTAACTGAATCGTATTGGATTATGTGATGGGATTTTGGAGGAATTCGATTGCTATTTGCTGTAACTGTTGGCGGTTAATTTTACCTTGGGAATTACGGGGTAGGTTTTGCTGGGGAATCCAATATTTAGGGATTTTAAATTTGCTGAGTTTCTCTTTAAGTAGGGTTTGGATTTTTAAGGCAGAAGTATCTGATTGTTTGGGAATGTAAATCGCTGTTAATGCTTGTCCCCAGTGTTTATCTGGGATACCGATGACACAAATATCAACAACCATTTTAGTTGCTTGTATAGCTGATTCAATCTCTGCTGGATAAATATTTTCGCCACCTGTAATAATTTTGTCGCTGTTACGTCCGACAACATTTAAATGATTTTGTTCGTCTAAAAAGCCTAAATCGTCTACTTGGAAATCAGCTTGATTTTCTTCGGTTATAGGATGGTAGCCAAGGGCTAGAGATTGAGCATGAATGGTGATATTTCCGATTTGATTGGAATTTAAAATTTCGCCTTGCTGATTGCGAATAGTTACTTTTGCATGGGGAAGAATTTGACCACTGCTAATTTTACCGCTCAGAAAATCATCTGGTTTGAGGGTAGCAATTTGAGAGGCGGTTTCTGTCATGCCATAGGTAAGTGCTAACCGGATGCGATGAAATCTGGCTTTTTCTAGTAGTTCGTTCCATGCTGGCGCACCTCCCAAAAGTACAGTATTAAATTGGGATAGCCATTCAGTTAATTCTGGATTTTGCAGGAGACGTTGTAACTGTGTTGGTACTAAAGATATGAAAAATTCTGGTTGTTTAATATTTAATGTTTGACCTGTTTCTAATGCTTTGAATGGTAGTATAGCCAGTTTACCTACAGTCGTGAAAGAGCGCATAAATTGCATTAAACCGCTAACGTGATATAGCGGTAACACGCAAAAAGAATTAACTCGCTTTACTTGAAAGTATTCGGTAAATCCTTTTACAGATGCTATGAGAGTTTCCCAAGTGTGGATGACGAATTTTATCTGCCCCGATGAACCACCTGTGGGAATCATTATGAGTGGGGAGTGGGGAGTGGGGAGTGGGGAGTGGGGGAGTGGGAGAGTGGGGGAGTGGGGAAGTTTTCCCAAAATAATGTCTGGCTGTACTAAATTAAAGACTTGTTGCCATTCTTGTGTTCCCCAGTCGGGGTTACAAAGAAAAACTGGACAGTTAGCTGCACAAGCAGCAATAAAACTTGCTAGAAATCGTAATGGTTCGCGTTCGGCTAAGATGATTTTTGGTGGTGTTCCACACGCTGATAATTCTGTTAGTTCTAAATATAATTCTTGAGCTATTTTATTAAATTGATGGCTGTTGTAACCGATAAGCCAATCATCCTGAGCTAGGTTATTAAGACAGTCTAAAGGTCGTTCCATAAACTTTGAAGCCACGTATCTTCTTGTTCAAAAAAATGGTCGATGCCAAAACCAATTGCTCTGTTGTTTTTGGATAATTCCGCCGCTAGTTGGAGTGCTGCAAGTCTAGCGATCGCAGTTTCAAATACTGATGAAAATACAGTATCAATTTGATGCTGGTGGCAAAACTTTCTCAGACGAGATGGTGATCCAATTATTCCAGGCTTGATCACAAAAATCCCTCGCCAACCTTGTTGATGACAGGCGGCGAGTTGCCCAAGTGTGGCGACAGATTCATCTAAAGCGATCGCAGTTTCATAACTCATACTCAATTCCAACATCTGCTGAAATTGCTCAACAGGTAGCGGTTGTTCGATAAATTCAATTTCTAGGGGTAGTTCTCCATTTGCTTTGAGATTGTCGCAAGTCCACAGCCATAAGTTAGCTTCCTCATAACTGAGTCCACCATTGGCATCTAATCGCAGTTTGGTAAAGGCTGGTAAGGTGTGTATCAGTGACTCAAAAATTTTTAGTTCATGAGCGATCGCATACACTCCAATTTTCCATTTAAACGTGCGATATCCCTGCTGCCACAATGTTTCCCATTGATTTAAAGCCGCTTCCCCAGCTGCTAATAAGCCACTGTAGAGGAGTGAAGAGTTAGGAGTTAGGAGTGAGGAGTTAGGAGTTATAAAATTATCTCCCCCATCTCCCTCATCTCCCCCACCTCCCTCATCTCCCTCATCTCCCCCACTCCCCACTCCCCACTCCCCACTCCCCATCCCCCATGCTGACTCAAAGCCAAATTGACAAGCAGGTAACTCATCTGGGATCGAGAAAATTGTCTCGTCTGTGATTTCTGCTGGAAGTTGGCGACAAAAATCTAAGGCTTGTTCTAGGGTTTCGGAACCAAACCAGCTAATGGGGGCGATTTCTCCCCAGCTAACTCTACCTGATTCATCGGTGAGACGGAGAATAATACCTTCACGAATATCCCACTTACCATGATTGGTGGTAAGCGATCGCACAAATCTTCGCTGATAAGGACGAAATTTAAATTGATAACGCATCAATTTAGCAATAGCTAAAGCATAAATCCTAAACCGAACAGCAAGCAAGCCCAGAAATGCACCGCTACGGCGATGAATTTACAGTTACTAACTTTGTCCGGCTGGTTGTGATTTTCTTGGACGTGGCGGCATAATTTGAAGGCAAAGGGTAAACTCACCCAACTCAGCAATGTCCAAGCTGGAGAAATTCCTAATAGCACAAACAGCAAGGTGAGGGGATAAATGCTAGCAGTGAACCAAACGAGGAGTTGAGCGCCTTTTTGGGTTCCTAGACGAACGATAGGCGATCGCTTACCTGCGGCGATGTCATCCTTAACTTGGTGAAAGTGTGAGCAAAACAAAATTAAGGTTGTGGCAATCCCAACAATCACTGAAGCTGCTAAACTCGTTATTGACCAAGTTTGGGTTTGGCTGTAATATGCTGCCTCCACTGCTAAGGGGCCAAAGGCAAAAAAGCAAAGAATCTCACCTAAACCCTGATATCCTAAGCGAAAGGGAGGCCCTTGGTACATATAGCCTAGACCGCAGCACAGCAAAATTATACCGATAACAGTTAGGTCTTGTTGCCAAAAGGCGATCGCTACTATGCCCAGCAACCCCAAACCTAAACACAAATTTCCTATCCAAAATATTAATGGCTTATTGCCTGTTAAGTTCACCAAAGAATGGTGCTTATTTTGATCAATACCTGTTTCGGAATCAAAGACATCATTACTGATATTTTCCCAGGCAACAATTAAAATTGCCGCAGCTACAAAAGTAGAAAATACTACACCATTGAAAATTTTAGTTTCAGCAAATGCTACTGCTGTTCCTACCCAAATGGGCATAATGGCAACGCTGTACATTGGCGGTTTAATCGCTGCCATCCATAACTTCGTGTTGGGATATAAAATCTGCTTGGTAGTCATCAGTTGTGATTAATTAAATTGCCGGAATATTACTCACACTTAAGATTTTATGATGTAAAGAGACGCTAGATATTCATCAGCTAAAAACAACTCTCACTTTTACTCTGGCTCGTTAACCTTATGTTGTTAACACTCCACCCTCACGTTGCAGCCCAAGGCTGGAACTGGCTTGTCAGGGTTTAGGAACACCACGAACAAGGCAAATCCTACGCTGGTGAAATGACAACTTAATATGTTACCTGTAGAAATACGACCACGATTAATTACACTTTAGGAAGTTAACTTAAAAAAATTTACTATAGATCCATGACAGTTTCACCATGTCGTAGCAACCTCTTTGTAGACCACAAAGATTTATATCAATTTTTGGTAGCAGTGCAAGAAAAGTGCGTCAAAAATAATTGCAGGCAAATTGTCAGTATCTCTCAGGAGATCGATTTAGTTGACCCTTTACTTGTATTTGATAAACTTACACAAGCAAATGAAATAAATTTTTACTTTGAGGACAAAGGTAAAGGGGAAGCGATCGCGGCAATTGATGCTGTAGCAAAATTACAGATTGATGGCGCAGACCGTTTCACTCAAGCAGAATATTTTATCAAATCTCGTCTAAAAAATATAATTAATTTTAGTAACGCTAATCAACCTTTTTCTGGGCCTCACTTTTTTTGTTATTTCAGCTTTTTTGATAAAAATACCCAACTAGATTATCCATTTCCATCTGCTACCATCTTTCTTCCACGTTGGCAAGTAGCTGTAAAAAATCAGCGCTGTATATTAGTAACAAATATAATTATCAATGCAAATGTAAATATTCAAAGATTGTTGGAGAATCTGCAAAATAAAATTGAATTTATCCAATCTTTAGAATATTACTCTGCTAATATTGATTATCTTCCAGCAAAGTTTTACAAAAAGTCTGTCACGAATGCTGCTCAATTTAAACGTTCAGTAGTATCTGTTTTGGAAAAAATTCGGTCTAGTCATTTAAGTAAGATTGTGTTAGCAGATATATTAGATGTTAAGTCAAGCAACCACTTTGACTTAGTTAAATCCTTAAATAATCTTAGGCAAATACATCCTAATTGTTATATTTTTTCTACAAGTAATGGTAAAGGACAAAATTTTATTGGCGCGAGTCCAGAAAGATTAATTAGTATTAATAATCAACAATTAATCACTGATGCTTTGGCTGGTTCTGCACCACGAGGTAAAACCCCTGCTGAAGATGCAGCTAATGCCAATCGCTTACTCAATAGTGAAAAAGAAAAGCATGAGCATTCGCTGGTACTTGATTTCATAACTCAACGTTTATCCCAGTTAGGTTTATTACCCCAAATATTAGCGCCCCGCCTGCGACAATTATCTAATATCCAGCATTTATGGACACCAATAACTGCTACAGTTCCTACTAACATACATCCATTAAAGATTGTCGGACAATTGCATCCTACACCAGCCGTCGCCGGTGCCGCACGAGATGTTGCTTGTGCGGAAATCCGTCGTTATGAAAGCTTTGAAAGGGGTTTATATGCTGCGCCTCTGGGTTGGATAGATTCTCAGGGAAACTGCGAGTTTATTGTGGGAATTCGTTCAGCATTAATTGATGGCGATCGCGCGAGACTATATGCTGGTGCTGGGATCGTCGCGGGATCTGATCCTCACAAGGAGTTTGCAGAGGTGCAACTTAAACTTCAGGCTTTACTGAAGGCATTAGTTTAGAAGAGAATACAGAATTCAGAATTCAGAATACAGAATTCTGAATTCAGGATTCAGAATGCAATCAGTGGGGATTTAACAAAGTTTAGGGGTTTAATTCCCCCCTCTTGACAGGCAGCAAGTATGTTAGGCTGGGTCTAAATCCCCTACGCATTACTTAATTACGAATTACGAACGCGAGTGCGTGCCGGAGGCTCTATTACGAATTACGAATTATTTAAAATATCCCAAAAAAAGCATCATCTAATTCATAACCCAGCATTTGGGCCATAGACTTCAGCCGTGATAGGCTGGGGATATCCTGCTGTTTTAGCCAATCACCTAAAATAAAGATTTTGTGCATCAAAAATATTTCTAAGGCTTCAGGATTGTACTGAATGCCTTCTTGGGAACTGAACTGGTGTGGTACAAGCATGGCGGCATAACGAGCGAATTCCCCAGCTTTCCAATCTAGTAAAAATGGCAACCAAGGGTATTTGGCATCTAAGCGCACAAACCACAGCCGCACTTCTGGAATTTCTGATAGTTCTCGTGGATCACCCGGTTCGAGATCGTAATTGATATCAAAGCGTAGCTGCTGTTCATGGGACGCCACCCCATCTTGCAGCAGTTGTTCAATCACCGTTGACGCAGGCGACAGATCCAGATTGTTAATGAAGTCGTTATTGAGTGCGATCGCAATTGTCATTGATTCAGCAGCCACTTTCTTGATGCTCAAGTGTAGGATCGAGGATCTACAGTAGCAGCTTTCAGGGATTGACGCTAGATCGACTTTCAGTAGCACAAAGTCTTCTTGACGAATCAATTAGTATTTACTGATACCAATTGTCTCTAAACTTGCATTTAATATGTACTCTTTATCCCTTGGCGTACTTGGGAAAGACAACGCTTGACCCAAAGTGGACATTTACAGCCATTTTAAGTTAAAGTTGTAATGAGTTTGTTTTAGATTAAGGTCTGAAAAAATAGCCGCCAACAAGCAAAAAAAATCATTATCGCCACCTGTGACTTCCACAGCATCAAAAGCCAAAACACAAGTACAGGTAAAAGAGCGGTGTGCAACATCATTGCATATATTAATTAACCAATAAACATTTAGATGGGAAAATTCCCTCAACAGTTAACAAGCTGTAATATGCAAAAACAAACAATTTCTACAAGACCAATTCGTTCTCTAGAAGATGCGCTTGATCGGTGTCAAATCCTGGGTATGCGCGTCAGTCGTCAGCGTCGCTTTATTCTGGAATTACTTTGGCAAGCAAATGAACATCTTTCTGCCAGAGAGATTTACGATCGCTTAAACCTACAAGGTAAAGAGATCGGTCACACTTCTGTTTATCAAAATTTAGAAGCATTATCGAGTCAAAACATCATTGAGTGTATTGAACGTTGTGATGGGCGTTTATACGGCAATATCAGTGACTCTCACAGTCATGTCAACTGTATAGATACAAATCAAATTCTCGATGTTCATGTGGAACTGCCAGAAGATTTTATCCGCAAAATAGAAGAACAAACAGGAGTGCGGATTACTGAGTACAGTATAAACTTTTTTGGCTACCGTAACCCGCAGGAAGGCTAACAGTCATTTGTCATTTGTCATTTGTCATTTGTCATTTGTCATTTGTCATTTGTCATTTGTCATTGGTCATTTGTCATTTGTCATTGGTCATTTGTCATTGGTCATTTGTCATTGATCATTTGTCATTTGTCATTGGTCATTTGTCATTTGTCATTTGTCATTGGTCATTTGTCATTTGTCATTTGTCATTGGTTATTTCTCCCCCTGCTCCCTCATCCCCCTCATCTCCCTCATCCCCCACTCCCTACTCCCCAATGGAGTTATTGCCAAAAACTGTCTCATCATCATCATCATCATCATATAAATCTACTGGTAAAATCGTGCCTTCGGAGCTTTCAATTAGTCCGATCGCAGGGGTCTTTTTCCAATTAGCATCTGTGTTTGCTGTGATTTTTACGGTCTTCAAGAAGGGCTGCTGCGATGCCTGCGGCGGTAAACTACGCAAATGTTTCTGTCTTTGAAACGACTCTTTGGAGAACAAAGCACCATTATCAGCGGCCAATTTTTTGTCAGTCTCAGTGAGAATGGCATCAAATAAACAGGCGTTGCTAAGATTCGCTGAATTAAGATTTGTCCCCATAAGGTTTGCCTGTTGCAGGTTTGCGCCTGTAAGGTTCGCCTCTTGGAGGTTTGCACCTGCGAGGTTCGCCTGTTGCAGGTTCGCGCCTGCGAGGTTCGCCTGTTGCAAATTGGCTCCAGCTAAATTCGCCCCAATTAACTCCGCATTGGATAAGTTTGTCTGCTCAAGATTTATCCCAGTTAACACCACTTGCAACAAAGAGGCTGCCGATAAGTTCAGTCCAGCCAGAGACTTGATTCGGGTTGCAAAGGCACTTTTGTGCAAAACCGTTGTCCGAGAAATTAGCACACTCAGCGCCTCTGGATAGAATTCTGCCAAATTGACTGGATTACCACAAGGCCAAAAAGGAACTTTTGTTTCTCGGTAGCAAGCACAAAGCAATAGAAACACATTCAATCCCACCGCAGCATTCACCTGCTCAACATTCACCGGGTTTTGCAGTGCGTGAAAATGAGTCAAAGCTTTGTGGGCTATGCCTTCATCTAACCAACGACCTTGACAGTAAGCACGCCAGAAAGACAAAAGACGTTGAAACAAAACTTCAAAGGAAAATTTTTGCTTTTGCTGTCCGCGCAATCCAGCGATCGCTAGTTCTTCAATTTCTTGGCTAAGTATCCCGTAACCTAGTAAATTATAAATATACTGGGCTACGCTATTGGGAGAATCAAGCCCAAAAGTGAGCGTACCATAAGCCTCATCTTGGCGCTGAGTCAGAAATTTCAGTTGGGCAGCAATAGCTTCCGCACAAAGAAATTCTCCTAACTTAATATGCGAAAACTCAACTAAACTACTTTCTGTTGCGGCTTTGCGTGAACTTTCTAAATCCCGAATTTTAAAATAAAACCCTGGTAGAGTATTAAATTCACCAGCTACATTAATTTGATGACGTTGCGAGTGTAAAATTTTTAGAGCGATCGCTTGCATCTGCTCAACTAAATCTTGGGGATGACGACCTGCGAGTAAATTAGCGATCGCTTCTGGAGTTCGGTGGATATGAGCCGATCCTGAGCGCAGTAGCATTGTCTTAATACCGCCAATTAGTGGATAGCCCAACAACCATCTACTCAGGCGATGATGAATTTCCCATAACAGAAAAGACTTTTGGTTATAAGCAGCTAACTGCAATAGTTGATCGTCTAGCAGTCCGTCGCGGTGCAAAATGCCCAACAAATGCAACATTAGGGGTTGACGGACAAGCACAGATAATTCTCTTAACTTTGATTGGCTGACAAATAAACCTGTCTGTTTTAAGAATGTAAAGAAATTTTGGGCAATGGGTAACGATTGCACTTTTGTCCACTGTTGAAACCATTGTTTGAGTTCGTCCACATCCAATGGCTGAATTATAATTCGCCTCAATAATAGCGATAATTCTGGGGCGATTTCCTGTAAAGTCCTTGAGCGACTCGTCAACACAATTTTGTGACGATGCTGAGATTGAAAGTTTAGTAATTGCTGAATGAAAATTGCTTGTCCTTTTATACCCACAGCAGAAGGGGGCAGTTCATCCAGACCATCCAGCAGCAACAGACAAGGGAGATTTTCTGGCTCTAACCAAGTTGAAAGATTAACAGGAAAGGCAGAATTTAGGGTTTCGATGAAAGTTTTGCCATATTTTACATCTCGTAACCTAATTAGTATAGGCATCCAAGTAGGGTACAATTCTTGTGCTACCTGTGCCGCCCAAAGTTGGCAAAAACTAGTTTTTCCATAACCAGGTTCCGACTCAATGACAGCGATCGTTTCTAAATCAGCTAGCTGCTGCTGCGCCCATGTCTTTAAATCAACTGGTTTAAGAGTTTTTTTATCCAAATCAGAAATACTTTCCTCTACTGGTAAGCCTTTTTGTGGCATATAGATATCCTTAAGAGCAAAGGATTCCATCAGCAAAGGCATACTCAGGTTTTGAATCAAACTTGCACGGTAATGTTCTCGGTGCAAATCAATTTTCTCAGCGACTGTAGAACCAACTTCTGGGGCGATCGCACTGTGAGAGAATGAAATCCCCAAACGGAAAAATTTTTGCAGTTGGGCTAAAGGTGCAGCATTCTCGGTGACAACTAGCAGTAAGTTCCCAGGAAGTGAGTTTACCAAACGTTGTGTTAAGAGTTGAGCTTCAGATTCCTCTGCACCATTGGCAACTAACCAAGCTATAGCAGCATTATTTATTTGTTGCACCAGTAATGAATCTGCAACCAAAGATAGTGCTTGTTCCGCTTGAGTGTCAGTCAATTTACCTGGGCTGAGAGTTTTCAGCAATCCTTGCAGTTGCGGATCTTGCAGGGTGAGTTTACCCGCGTCTTCTTTAAGTATATGTGGTTGAATAGGTATACTTGCCCGGTCTAGCCACGGTCTTTGTAGCCTTTCTTCCTGCTCTAAAATTGCTTGCAAAGCTTGGAGATAGGCAATTTGAAACGCTAGCCATGTGCCTTCGTTACGTTTTAATGGTTTTTTTTGGCTGAGGCTACGCAACAGGTTTTCTGTCAACTGCGAAATGACACTGATTTCTTCCCAAACAATACCTAAAGGCAGTTCTAAGACCTCTACTAAAGTACAGATATCAAAAGGCATCAGGCTTTTGACTTCCATATCCTGAACAATCCGGTAGGCAATACCTGCCAATTGTCCTACTGAAAATCCGCCGATTTGATTGATTGCGATATGGCGTTCTGCCAACCAGTGCCGAATACTCAGGTTCATTTAATTACACAGTGAAGGCTGCATAAGGCAATTATGATCGATTTATAAGAAGAATTCTGTACGACTGGGTAATGAATATTGGTTTAAAACCAAGCCGAATTGTGAGCGAAAAAAATTAAAATATTCTCGCCTTAAAACTCTATCCCTTTATGGGTAGAGTATTCACCAATTCTGAATTCTGAATTCTGAATTCTGACTCCTGTTTTATCAGTTTGCGAAAACAGGTAACAATGGGGAAGACAAAGTTTTGGATCAAAGCTGTTTTCTGATTGCTAAAAAACAGTGCTTCGGTAATTGAGTAGACTATGAGCGATCGCCCGATAAAATTATTGTTAATCGACCAAGACCCGATTTTTCGTCTGGGATTACGGGTAGGTCTGGAAGCAATTCCTCACCTGGAAGCGATCGCAGTGGTAGAAACTGAGACTGCTGCCTTGCAAATTTTAGCAGAAATTGCCCAAAAAGACCCTAACCAGGTAAATTTAGTGGTTTTGGAATTCGGTAATGGTCGCTCCACCACCAGTCAACAGCTAGGTTTACAATTCTGTCGGCAACTCAGAGCCTTATATCCCAACCTGCCAATTTTGCTCCTCAGTTCTGTGCAAGAACAAGGACTGCTATTGGCCGCAAAATCTGTTGGTATTAATGGCTACTGTCCCAAAGGTACACCACTTCCTGAGTTAGTCGCCGCCATGCAAGAAGTTGCAGATGGTGGTACTTATTGGTTTCAAGACACAGAAACAATAATAACTCCCCACTCCCTGTACGGGTTTAGCAATGCTAAACCCCTACTCCCCACTCCCCACTCCCCACTCCCTTTCTCCAGACTGCGAAATAATTTACGTTTGTCAGGAATTGCTCATATTGACGTTACCTTAGCCGCAGTAACAGCACAATTACAAGTTCCCGGACTACCAGTATTAGATCGAGCAATTCTAGCTGGACAGAGGCGAGAACTGCTAGCGGCTCGTTGGTTGCTAAATCGGTTGTTGGTTTCATCACCAGAAAGGCAAGAGCAAGATATTCCTACTAAACAGTCGCCTCTGACTCCTTCGTTGAGTAGCGCCATTCAACAAAGGCAAACCGTGCCACCTTTACTAAGTCCAGGAACACTAGAATCTGACTTGTTTGCATCTTGCGTTACCAAGCTTCAATTTTCTTTACAAAATGTAACAGATGTACCTTTAGAAATTGACATCTTTCGTGAAGATAAAAAACGGGAATTACTTTATCTTATCCTGCAAAAATTGGCTGAACAGTTGGATGAACTGCGTGCTTCTCAAATAGAGATAAATCAATTATATGAAGTAAGAAGTACCTTAATAAGCGATTTATGGCAAGCAGCAATTACAGATTTTTTTGGGAAATTTTCTCGGATAAAATTCGGGGAGCAAAATATAGAAATTGTTAATTTATTGTTGCGAAATACAGAAGTTGTGCAAAGAGATATTCTCAATAAAATTCCGCTATTTTGTGAATTGTATTCTTATCTAATATTTCAAACAGAATTGAATATTGATAATACCTCTTATCCAGTAGTGAGCGCTGAAGCTAAGTCCCAAGCATTAATGATTTTAGAGAACTTGTTGATTCAAGTAGCGAATGGGGTAGTGCAACCACTGCTAAATTCTTTAGCAGATGTA
This sequence comes from Nostoc sp., assembly GCF_036919575.1. Lineage (GTDB taxonomy): Bacteria > Cyanobacteriota > Cyanobacteriia > Cyanobacteriales > Nostocaceae > Nostoc. Next base: position 111,857 of record NZ_JBALBY010000130.1, read on the forward strand.
GAAGAGATTAAGCAAAATTTCTATGGACGCCAATTGATTTCCACAAGAGAAATTGAACGGTTTAGAAATGATTTGTCGTGGAAATATCGATTAAAAAATTATATAAATGAGCCAAAAGCAGTTTTTGAAAGTCGATACGAACTATTTGTAATTGCGCCTCGTGGCATTGCCAATACTTCAGTTTATGCTCCTCGAAATCAGGAGTTAGAAAAACTTTCTAATATTCCTTTAGTAGTGACATTGCTCCTAGAATTTAGTGATGCGATCGCACCGCGTTTAAAATCACTATTAGCTTTTGTAGGTAGCGGTATAGTCTTTATTCTTACCCAAATAGTTGGTCGCGGTTTAGGTTTAATCGGTCGTGGTATTCTTCAAGGTATTGGCAGCGTATCGTTAGTAGAAAAAAACCTGAGACGAAATAGCGATCGATCTAAGTGAGGGATGAGGGAGAAATCAATTCAAAATTCAAAATTCAAAATTCAAAATTAAAGAAAAAGACTGGAGTAGATGTAGCTTTAGCTTCCCGCAGGGTGGGACATGAGGGGAATAACCAATGACGAATGACGAATGACGAATGACGAATGACAAATGACGAATGACAAATGACAAATGACAAATGACAAATGACAAATGACAAATGACAAATGACAAATGATTTTATCGGGTTAGTAATTTCTTATGTATATGCAACTGGTCTACTCGTCGTAGGCGAGGGACTGCGTAGGCTGTTTGGTGTGAAGCCAGATTTGACCCGTAAAGTGATCCATATTGGTGCAGGGATGTGGGCTTTCGGCGTCCTGCTGCTGTTTGACCACTGGGAAATCGGAATTATCCCTTTTGCTACCTTTATCGGACTCAACTACCTGTTTTATCGCTACCGAATCATTGGCGCAATGGATACCCAGGATAGCTCACCTGGTACGGTTTATTTCGCTATCTCAGTGACGCTATTGTTCGGGCTACTGTGGCGACCAGAGGGGCCAATAGATGGCGCCGCGATCGCTGTTGCTGGGATAATGGCGATGACTTGGGGTGATGCATTGGCAGCATTAATCGGCAGGCGCTTCGGACAGCATAAATACCAAGTGGGAAATTCTGTGCGTTCCTGGGAGGGTTCAGCAGCAATGTTTATAGCAAGTACAGTAGTGATTTTCTTAGTGCTGTTGCTGCTACCTGGTTCGTCGCTGAGTCCCCTCGCAACGCCTTTAGGTTTAGGATGGGCTTTGTTGACGGCGGTGGTAACTGCTACTTTCGCAACCCTAGCAGAGGCAGTCTCACCCCACGGCACAGATAACCTCAGTGTGCCTCTAGTAGCGGCTGGGGTAGTGTGGGTAATGATGCAGGGGTTGTAAAAATATAAATTACAATACACGTAGATCAGGCTTAAGTGGATCTTTGCTGCTTGTGCTGGCGTAATTGCTCTACTATATAGTTTTCCAGTTCTTGTCTTTCTCTGTTACTGGCATTTCGTTGATAAGTTCTTCCTGTTTCTTGAACAAACTTACGTTTCTCGCTTGGAGAAGATTTGAGTTTACCTCCAGTGCCTTGCAGCTTTTGCTGTAATTCTTCCCAAGTCTTTTCACCCACATTTTCACCTAGTTTTACCAGTACCTTTGGTAGTAATATTTTTGCCTCTCTTTGAAAATCGTCTTCTGTCTCAAGAGAAACTAAATCTATATTGCTGAAGTCGATATCGATTTGAAACTTACTCATGGAATTATAGTATCCCCTCAATACTTTGGGGTAGAGAATTATTCTGGCATCCACAACCGACCAAATGGATTAGAAGAAGATTTCTCCCGAATAATGGTTCCTAAAGATGGAATATTTCCAATTCTAGTTTATTGAGAATAGCTGAGTGTGGCTTTTACTTTCTGACATAGCCAGACTCCTAAGACTGAGTGTGGCCTTCTCAGTGGCAGTGAACTTTTAAGTGATAATTCCTAGATTGTTGTAGATTTCGATGAGATTGCCATCAGGATCGCGAAAATGGGCTGTGCGAATTCCCCAGTCTGGCCGATCTTGTGGTTGAGTCACAACGATCGCATTCTGATTTTTTAGTTGCTCATAGACCTCATCCACGTTATCGACTCCGAAAATCAAGACAATTTTATCTCGATTGACAACATATGAAGGCTGTTCGATTCTTGGGACTACTTGGGCCATTAATTCTTTTTTGAACAAACCCAGCTTAAGATGTCCGGTATTAAACTCAGCATATCCGCTATCTTCATCGCCCCAATCGACATCAAATTTCAGCAGATCCCGGTAGAACAGAAAAGAATCTTTGTAGTTGGAGACAAGTAGTCTCAGGTGTGTTAGCTGAAGCTTCATATCTGTTGGGTTAGTCTACTAACTGTGAATTCTAGGTTCTGGGTGCAAAGTCGCCAGCAACTCGCTTTCAACAATTGCTAATTCATCAAGCCGTTGCATGAGAATTTCTTTGTCGAAATAAGTAGCAGCTAATACCCAATATATACCGTAGTGACGCGCTTCGGATACTATTAACCCACGATACATACAATTTACCCGTTTTGGCACGGTGATGCCTACCTTGCGGATGCTATGAACGAAATTAAGCATTCCCTGGAAAGTGAAATAGAAGCTTTTTTTGTAAACTCTTTTTAAGAAAGTATCGACGATGACCTGGAGGAAAATCCTCTAACTCTCCAAAAACTTCATACCCCAAGTGCTGATAAAATTCAGGAGCTTGGAAGCTGTAAGTAAAAACATATGCGTTTAAGCAGCCACGATTAACAGCCTCTTTCTCTGCCGCCAAAAGAAGTGCTTTTCCATATCCATAACCTCTTAACTCCTCTGCAATCCAGAGAGTACCGATATGGAACCATCCCAAGCCGATAAAACCCTCCAAGCCACCCACTACATTTTTTTCTGAATCACGAAGCAATAGAAACAGTGGCGTATATTGGTAATCTCCAATCTTGCCTACATTGAAATCGTGAAGTTGCTTGTCTACAAAATCAATTTATTTTGAGTCTGGCCGAATTTCAATTGATATTTTGTACTCAGGCATCATTGCAGGGTACCGCGTTTGATTTGTTCGCTTTCAATAGCTTCAAATAAGGCGCGAAAGTTACCTTCGCCAAAACCTTTAGCTTGGAAACGACGCTCAATAAACTCAAAGAAAAATGTCGGCTGTTCAAAAATGGGCTGGGTGAAAATTTGCAGTAGTAGGGGCGCGGTTTGTTGTGCCTCTTCGGGAGTATATTCTTGCCAGTCCACCAGAATTTCCTGTTGAGCGATCGCTTCCAGTTCTAGAGGTGATAGTGTAAGTCCTGGACGCTGTTTTAGTTGCGAGTAATAGGTTTCGGGAACTGAGAGTAAGGATAAACCACTGGCACGAAATTTAGCGATCGCACTCACAAGATTAGTCGTCCCCAAGGCAATATGTTGAATTCCTGGCCCCCGGTTGACATCGAGAAACTCCTGAATTTGGGAATTGCTGGAAGCCGGTTGATTAATTGGCAATTGGACATTACCGTTGCGCGAAACCATCACCTGGCTGTGTAAAGCAGAGCGATCGGTTTTAATTTTAAATGCTTGCTGGGGTTGAAAATCTAGAATCTTTTCGTACCAAGCGACAGCACCTTCTAATTCACCAACTGCCACATTCAGCACTACGTGATCTATGGCGGTCAAAGTATTGTCATTTGTCATTTGTCCGTTGTCATTTGTGTTAGTTACAAATGACTTTTCTATCAATGTATGAGTCAGTCCACCCCAGGCGGCAATTTTGCCACACTTGAGGAATGCTGTACCGATCTGGCGTTCCTGTATGGGTTGTAGGATTGTCGCACCGTGTTTTTCAGCTAGTGCGATCGCGCCTTCGACATCTTCGACAGCAAAAGCGACATCTGCCACACCTGGGGGATATTGACGCAGAAACTCAGCTACTGGACTTGTAGGCAACAGTGGTGAAGACAGAAAAAAGCAGACAGTACCACTTTGCACCACTTCTGTACAAGTATGAAATGAACTGATGCGATCGGCTACTACTTGAAAACCAAGGTGGTGTACAAACCAATCCCGCCATACTTTGGCGTCTTCTACATAGAAATGAACGTGATCAATTTTCATAGATACTGAAAAACCAGCATAAAAGTTTATATATTTATAAATTTTGCCTTTTTTGCTAGATTTTCACGTCCTTCCTAAGCAAGACTTATCTAGGCGTACTCTCACTTTAAAAGAACAGATGACTATCAGGTTGAATATTAATTTCCATTGGTACAGCTTGCGGTTCGGCAGAAAGGGCAAAGAAAATCGCATTGGCAGCAGTTTCAGGACTGAGCATTTTTTTCCGGTCTACTTTTAAGTTGACATTATCCCAAAAAGGAGAATCTACCCCACCAAAGTAGAATAGCGTGAACTTGATACCAAAACGCTTGAGTTCCTCTGCCATGCACTTGCTGAAACCGACAACACCAAACTTAGAAGCAGAATAAGCCGCCGCCATCGCCATCGAATGCTTGCCCAGAATTCCTACCACATTACAGATGTGACCAGATTTGCGCTTTTGCATCTCTTGGGCCGCCGCCTGAGTGGTGTAAAAGCTGCCTTTTAAGTTGACATCTAGCATCTTGTCTAAATCTGCGGGTTCCAGGCTGTTGTAAGGCTTGAGTATACCAGCACCAGCTGCATTCACCAAAATATCGATTTGACCAAACTCAGCGATCGCCTTTTCTATCAAAGTATCTACCTGTTGGGGGTCAGTAATATCGGTGGGAACGCTCAAAACTTGCCCTGGTAAATCAGCCGCCAGTGTTGTTAAACGAACCGCATCTCTCGCAGCCAATACCAAGCGGACTCCGTTAGGCGCAAGTTTGTGTATTAAAGCTGAACCAATACCACCAGTAGCACCGACAACGACAACAACTTTATCCTGCATTGGATTATTTACATTTATTTATATCTTTTTACATAATACTGAATTACAGGCTCAGGTTGTACGTAGACATCCAGAAAGTATTTACTTGGAAAGTAGCGGCTGCTCGTCAGCCCCTTCGGGGAAGTCAAAAGTCAAAAGTCACTCATTCAAAAATTTACCAAGCCCATAAATAAATTTAACGAAAAGTTTGCGCGTCCGGGTAACAGGCAGCAAAACTTTTAAAGAGAGGGGCTTGTACCTTTTTATTTCTGGTCAGATATAGCTACTTCATATTCCTTGCCACTCGACTTTAATGTAAATGTGGCAGATGATTCTAGATATTTGGTAAAACTAGAACCTAACTTTAATTTTTTGACAATTGAACTAGGGGATTCTCCGGTTATTTTTTGTAACTCTGAACCTAGCTTGGACACAGATAATTTCGTTTCGGGAGATTTTTTTTGTATATCTTGAATAATTTTTGATAGTAATTCATCTAATGTTTTTCCATTAGGAATTTCCGCAGAATCCTCTTTTTTTTCTTCCTCTTGAATACATTGTATAGATGAGTTATTTATAACAGGGATTATTTCCTCAATTTCTGGTTGTTTGGGATTATGTTTAATATTAATATTAATGTTGGATCTTTCTTGAAATAAACTAGCAATAGTCGCTAAACTGTGTAATCGAGCATTGATTGATTCCTGTTCATTTTTAATTAAATCTTGAATTTGCTCAACCACTTTTTCAAAGGATGGAACTTCTGTTGCCATTGCTAAGGAATAATAAGTTAATTTGCTAGTATTCCGGTTTTCTATATGCAAAGCTTGCCCTTGTCTACGTACCCAATAGACAATCAATCCCTGGTTTTGGAGTTCGTTACAGAGATGAATTAAAATTCCATCGCTAGAACAAACCAAGATTTCTTTAACTGTTGGATAAGAGCGTAAAATACAAGCACCAATTGCGATCATTTTTGCATCAGCGCTATTTTTACCTTCAGGCACATGGACAAGTTGATAACCACGGTTATATAGTTCAATATCTTGCTTTCCAATGCTGGGATTTCTCCAGTTAGCAAATGCAATTTTGACTTGGAGAGAATACTCACATATACTAGCTAAAAATAATTCTGAATTCACATCTAATTTTAAGTTTTCTGCATCCAAAAGTAGAAGAGAGATTCCTGTTTCTAATTGATGTTTAATTTCATTTTTTTGCTGAATTTTCAGGAGCAATTGACTGAACGCAGCAGATTCTAACCAATCAGGCGATAATATAGTTTGCAGCAGTTCTTCAGCTAATGTCAAACTACAAGATCCAAGACTTTTCTCTGTGGCTTTTTCTTCTGCCGGGTTTTTGACTAAAGGAACTTCTGTCGCTTCAGCCATAGATACTTTAGTATGTCCGTTGCTGTTAACAAGCAATTCACTTTCCAAGGAATGAGGGAATACAGACTCAAGGAATTGTTTACCACAATTTTTGCAGAGGTAATTCTGCTTGTCATTCCGACGACCATTTTTACGATATGAAGTAGATTCGCACCGGGGACATTTCATTTTGTGATTCAGGTGGTCTAGAGCAGATACTTCTCTTTCAATATATAGTCTAAAAAAATACTGTCAATGTCAGTTCGTATTGCCCAACAGAAGAAAAACTCAAAGCAAGGGGAAATAAAAAACTCCACCCACAAGGGGATGGAGTTTTTAGTCATTAGTCATTAGTAATTAGTCATTAGTACCAATGACTAATGACTAATGACGCTCATCGGCGGGGCGGCTATCCCTCTACAGACACCTGGGGATGGAGTTTCCCGCCGCTTTCTATGAAATTCAACCCCTAATTTCCGCTTGCACTATGTTGTAATTCTCTGAATAGCTAAATTAAGTAGGCAAGAATAAATCAAACCATGTTACGTAATGTAAAGTTAATTATGGGTGGAAAAATGCTGTCGGGTCATTTGACCCGACAGTATTCGGTATAAAAAAATACCGTTAAAGTCGGTTTTTATTACTCAACGAAAGGAACAACCGTATGCGAGTGAGAATTAAATTCAACTCCTGATTCCCTCTCGCAGCATATTGTAGCTCTCTAAATAGCTAGAATCAAAACACTTCAACTGACGCGGGCGAAAACGTAGTCGCGGGTGCGAGAATCCAGGGGGTTAGTAAAGATTTTATTTGTACTACCAAATTCAACCATTTGAGTAATGCGATTTTCATTACTACAAAAGAAAGCCGTAAAATCAGATAGGCGAGTAACTTGCTGCATATTGTGAGTAACCATCACAATTGTCAACTCAGAGCGCAAGTTATGGATTAGATGCTCAATTTTCATACTACCAACAGGATCAAGACCTGAACAAGGTTCATCCATCAACAGAACATTCGGTTTGACTGCTAAAGCACGGGCAATGCATAATCTTTGTTGTTGACCACCAGAAAGCTCTAAAGCAGATTTGTGCAGCTTATTTTTCACTTCATCCCAAAGTTCGGCAGCTTTGATGGCAGATTCAACGATTCCATCTAATTCTACTTTTGGATGCCATCCAACTAATTTCACCCCATAGGCAACATTATCGTAAACGCTCATGGGAAAAAGATTTGGCTTGGGAAAAACCATACTAACTTGGCGACGTAAGCGATTGATGTTAATACGACGCTCATAAATACTCTGCCCAAAAAATTCTACTTTTCCTTCAACCCTGACTTCTCCTTCTAATTCACCCATGCGATTTAACGATTTGAGAAAAGTAGACTTGCCACAACCACTAGAACCAATAATTGCCGTGACTTGGTTTTGGTAAATATCCATTGACACGCCTTCAACTATCTTTTTAGTGTCGTAATAGAAGCTGAAGTTTTTGACTCTGATGGCTGGAATTAGTTTACTCATATTCCCAAAACGTGTGAAATAAAACTTGATTAAGTAAAATACTACAAATCAGCGCTGCTGTTTCACTATGTTACTCCCAAAAGGAGATATTCATAGAAATTACGTAGCTATACGGTAGTCATACAGCAGATAAACTGTTAGCAAGTATTTATTACACAAGATTATTCCTTTGTACAGTGCGTAAGTCCTAGAATATCCTCTGGCGTCAGATGGTTCGACAAAAATTATTAAGCCACGCCAGGATATACCTTAACCGAAACGCCCTGAAATGTAGTCGCGGGTGCGAGGGTCTAGTGGGTTGTTAAAGATTTGCTCTGTAGCGCCAAATTCAACCATTTGACCAATCCGACTTTCATCGGTGCTGAAGAAAGCGGTAAAATCAGAGACGCGAGCGGCTTGCTGCATATTGTGAGTAACGATCGCAATTGTCAACTGAGACTGCAAACTATGGAGCAGTTCCTCAACTTTCATAGTAGCGATGGGGTCAAGAGCCGAGCAAGGCTCATCCATCAGCAGAACTTTCGGCTTGACTGCTAAAGCACGGGCAATACATAATCTTTGTTGTTGACCACCAGAAAGCCCTAAACCTGATTTATCTAGCTTATCTTTCACTTCATCCCAAAGAGCAGCGCTGTGAAGTGCAGATTCGACGATTTCATCTAATTCTACTTTTGAATACCTGCCTGCTATCCTCATACCGTAGGCAACATTTTCGTAAATACTTATCGGAAAAGGATTCGGTTTTTGAAACACCATACCAATTTGGCGGCGTAACCGATTGATGTTGACACGAGGAGCATAAATATTCTGACCAAAAAATTCTACATCTCCTTCAACTTTCACTGGGCCTTCTAATTCGCTAATGCGATTCAGAATTTTGATGAAGGTAGATTTCCCACAACCACTAGGGCCAATAATTGCGGTTACTTGATTCTGATAAATATCCATTGACACCTTTTCAATCGCTTTTGTTGTGCCATAGTAAAAGCTGATATTTTTAACTTTGATAGCTGGAATTAGCTTATTCATAACTTGCCCAAGATGCGAAATAAAAAATTATCTCTACGAGACTCTACGAGACGCTACGCGAACGCTTAGAGCGTCTCCGGCTCCGCTCCTAAATTCTGATTTCTGAATTCTGACTTCTGAATTCTTCTTCAATTGATTCTTCTCTGTCTAATAACTAAACGAGAGACAATACTGACACATAAAATTAAGCCGAGTAGAACTATAGCAGTAGTCCATACTAATTGGCTTTTTTGCGGGTCGGGGTCGTTGTAGAGGTTAAAAATCAATACTGGCAAGGAAGCTGTTGGACTTAACAATCCTTCTGACCAATCTAGACTAAATAAAGCAGTAAAAATTAAAGGTGCTGTTTCACCAGCAGCACGAGCTACAGCTAATAAAATGCCTGTAGTAATTCCAGGAATTGCAGCAGTCACAACGATGCGAAAAGTAGTTTGGAAGCGAGTTCCGCCTAAAGCAGCAGAGGCGAGGCGTTGAGATATAGGAATAAGTTTTAAGGATTCTTCTGTTGTCAGTATAATCACAGGTAGCATAATCACAGCTAAAGCAAAACCACCTGCGATCGCACTAAATCCTTTAGTTACCAAAACTATCACACCGTAAGCGAATACGCCTACAACAATTGAAGGCACACCTGTAAGAATATTGGTGATAAAACGAACAATATCAGCAATTGGATTGCTTTGACCAAATTCCGCCAAGAAAATTCCTGTCATTATCCCTGTGGGAATGCTTAAAATAGCAGCAATTACCACCATGATTATGGTTCCCAGGATGGCATTACCAAAGCCATTGTCAATCACTGCTTTGACAAACATATCTGATTTCAATCCAGATATTCCCCGGACGAGAATTTCCCACAAAATTGATAATAAAGGAATGAGTGCTAGACCTGTCAAAGCAAAGGCGATCGCATTCATTGCATAGGTAAATATTACTCGCTCTTTTGGCAGAGGACTGCATAATTCTGTCGCCAGAGATTCATCAGTTTCAGACTGGATGTAACCACTCATATTTTTGATTTATCAACGTCTTGCTACACTGATGTAAAAAATTTTATCTGAGTAATATTTGAATTTTAAATTGTTAATGATTTTTCCTACCAACCCACTTCACCAATAGTACAGCGCCAATATTTACAGCTAGAGTCAAGCCAAACAAAATCAAGGCCAAATAGCTTAAAGCGCCTATATGTAATCCTGGTTCAGCTTCGGCAAATTCATTAGCTAATACAGAGGGAATTGTATAAGCTGGATCGAGTAAAGAAGGGCTGATTTGAGCAGAGTTTCCAATCACCATAGTGACAGCCATTGTTTCACCCAAAGCACGTCCTAATGCGAGCATTCCTGCACTCACCATTCCCGAAAATCCAGCTGGTAGCAAGACCCGAAAAATTGTTTCCCAACGAGTACCACCCAAAGCCATAGATGCGCTGCGTAATTCTTTAGGGATAGCCATTAAGACATCACGAGTAATTGCTGCCATTGTGGGCAAAATCATGATGGCTAGAATAATTCCAGCAGTTAACATATTAGTCCCTGAAGGGTCTTCTGTATTAAAAAGTGGTATCCATTTCAAAGTGCTGGCTAGCCACTTTTGTAGAGGTTCTAGAACTGGAATAAAGACAAAAATCGCCCACAAACCAATAATGACACTAGGAATTGCTGCAATTAATTCAACAACAAATGCTAAAGTTGTTCGCAGTGATGAAGGTAAGAAATTTTCACTCGTGACTAAGGCTACTGCTATTCCGACTGGGACAGCGAATAAAATAGCGATCGCGCTACTCACCAAAGTTCCATAAATATAGGGTAATGCACCAAAAATCTGATTACCTGTATCCCAATCTTGACCCCACAAAAACCCCAGTCCAAACTGTTTAATGGCTGGTAGAGCTTCGTGTAAAATTACCCAACTCATCACAAATAGCACTGCAACGGTAATCACGGCAAAAAAGTATACTAGCCGTGTAAAACCTTGGTCAAACCATAAATTTGTGCTGCCGATAGCTGTTAAATTGAAATTTTCATCACCTAGATTTGAATCATGTGATGAATTTCTGTGGGCTGGTTCAGATGAATTTGCCATTACAAATCAATCAAATAGATTTTTTTATTGCTAATAGGGTGAGTTGTTAACTCACTCTATTAGGAGAGGAAAGTATAGCGCTTCTCATTTGTATACAATACATTTTGACCTCTCTCGAAACCTCTCTCCTAAAAGGAGAGAGGCTTTGAGGCTTACTCCCCAACGCTAAGTTGATGTGCAGCTAAATTGTATAACACGAAAACCCAAAAATATTGTAGTGCGGGCAACATGAGCGCGTCCAATATACAAATTAAATACGCAACAGCTTAGTAGGGAAGGGGCTGTTCTTGCTAGGTCTGTATTCCATGCAATTGAGAACCGCTATAGTAAAATTGCAAATTAAGGTTTGACAGAGCTATTCACTGTCTGAAGCACCCGATTTGCTACATCAGATGGAATTTTGGTGTAGTTGAGATCATCGTTATATTGTTGACCGTCTTTCAACACCCAATTAATCCATTTCTTGACAGCATCAGCTTTGGAAGCATTAGCATACTGTTTGTAAACCAGCATCCAAGTAAGACCGACGATCGGATAACCCTGTGCTGGTTCTCCGACGAAAACGCGGTAGTTGTCTGGAAAATTCACAGTTGACAAAGCTGCATTTGCAGATTCTAAAGAAGGAGCAACAAATTCTCCTTTCTTATTTTGTACTAGTGCTGATTTCAGGTTATTTTGGACAGCGTAGCTATATTCTACATAACCAATAGAACCGGAAGTACGAGATACTAAGGCAGCTACGCCTGGATTGCCTTTGCCTTTGAGGACGTTTGGCAGATTCCATTTGGGAGCAGTATTAGCTCCAACTCTGCCTTTAAAATAACCACTGGTAGCACTTAAGTGATTGGTGAAAATGAAAGTTGTACCGCTACCATCAGCGCGAACAACAAATTTAATTGATTGATTTGGTAGATTGACGCCCGGATTATCAGCTTTAATTTTCGGGTCATCCCATTTCGTAATTTGACCTGAGAAAATTTCTGGTAGTGTCTTGCGGGACAATTTGAGTTCATTAACGCCTGGAAGATTGTAAACAACAGAAACTGCACCGCCTGCTGTAGGTACTAAGATTACACCGTTCTTGACTTTAGCGATTTCATCATCTTTCATTGCAGCATCACTACCACCAAAGTCAACGGTTCCAGCAATAACTTGACGAATACCACCACCGCTACCAATTGCTTGGTAGTTAATTTTCAAGTCTGGATATTTCTTCTTGACTTCACGAGCATAGCGTTCGTAAAGTGGAGCCGGAAAAGTTGCTCCTGCACCATTCAGAGTTTCAGCTTGTGCGATCGCACCAAAAAATGGACTAAGTGCAACAGAAGTTGTCACCACTGAAGTAGCAACGACACGATTCAAAATGGTGGTCGAAAAAATCATATTACCTCTGATTAAAGGAATACTTCTCTGCTGTACTTTCAGCCTTAAATTAACTTACATTTTTTATGGTTAACGATGAATAAACAAAGGATTAAGGCGGGTTTAAATCTTACTTTAAATATTTTTGTATCTATTGATATTTGATTGGCTAGATTAGTTTAGTAAAAATATGCTGATAACAAACCTCAGCTTAATTTAAATAATTAAAAGTGAATAAATAACACAGTGTAAGAATAGTAAGGAACGTGAATTAAATAAAATGCAAAACTTCATCTTGATCTAGTTTCCCTCTCCAATATATCGGAGAGGGATTGAGGGTGAGGTAAGCCAAGGACATAAATTGTATGTTATTTAATTCTTATTCCTAAGGTTGCTTGAACGAAATATTTGTTACGCAGTCACCTTTAACCACCCAAAAATATCACCTATCGTCAACTGTAACCCCTGACAGAACTCTGGCACTGGTAAAACAGACTCAATTTCCTCAAAAGGTAAAGGTTGTTGTCCCGCAGGATAAACAGCAATGAATCGCTCATCAGGGTCAATTAACCAACCCATTTGAGTCCCGTGATTGAGAGCGTGTAAGATTTTTTTTATAACTTTTGTATGGCTTTGTTCGGGGGAGAGAATTTCGATTATCCAGTCGGGTGCTGCGGCAAATGTATTGGCAATATCACCATTTTCGTCTACAGGAAGCCTTGCCCAAGAGAATACAGCGACATCGGGAATTATAGAACGTCCTCCAAAAGTGCAACGTAATTCTGGAAAAGCCCAACCCATTTTTTGTACTTTGACAACAGAATTGATTGTGGGACAGAGTTCTCCTTGAATAGTGCTATGTTTTCCTTGAGGCATAGGTTTTGGAATAATTTTACCATCAATGTACTCGCAATATGGTTTAGTTTCTGGTAGTGCGAGAAACTCTTCTAGGGTCAATATTTTATTTGGTGTTTGTACCATGATTCTCCTAGCTTCAACTTATGATGATTTTTTTACATAGTTAAGTCATCAATACGCTTGGGTTAGCGCCAAAAACCCTTCATTTGCGTAGGTTGTGTGGAGGAACGAAACCCAACATTTTCGTGGGTTTGTTGGGTTTCACTACGTTCCACCCAACCTACGATTATCCTTAACCCAAGCGTATTGGTTAAGTCCTAACTGGTGAAGTCTTAACTGAAAAGTATTTACCTTATTCTAAAATACTTTTTCAATTTGCCAATCAGCCGCCATCTAAATTATTTCATGTTTGCTTCCGACTACAATACATTACTAAAAGTATAAATAATCCTATTCCTGTCAGATATTTAATTGCATCAGGTACGCTGGGATTAGGAGAAAAAAAGCCTTCGATCGCACCAGCAATAATCAACATTGGGACAATCCCAAATACTAGCTGCACCGCCTGAGAACCGTAGAGTTTCAGTGCATCTCCACGGCGATATTTACCAGGAAATAAAATTGCTCTTGCTAATAAAAATCCCGCACCTCCAGCAAAAAAGATCGCAGGTAATTCCAAAGAACCATGCCCAAACACAAATGCCCAAAAAGGATAAGCCAGATTATTTTGACCCACCAAAGTACCAACAGCACCAATTAATAAGCCATTAAATACCATTAAATAAGCTGTGTATGCTCCAGCCGTCATGCCGCCAGCAACAGCCCCAAAACACACCGACAGATTATTGATCATGATACTGCTGGATGCTAGAGGTTCAACGCCGACAATTGACCCCATCCACAATTTATGCTCATCTCGCACCTTGGTAATCAAACTTTCAGGTACTATCAACGACATAAAACTAGGATTTTGCCAGGAATACCACCAAGCCACTAGCGCCCCCACCAGAAACAGCGCCGTCGCCGCCGCAATATATGCAAATGTTTTCTGAACTACAGATGGTAATCCCCAACTGTAAAATTCTCGGATTGCCTGCCATTCTTGTCGCCGCGAACCTTGGTAAATCTGCGTATAGGCACGAGTTGTTAAAGATTGTAAACTTTGAATCAAAGTGTTGCCGATTTGTTGTGTGCGGGCACGAGCTAAATCTGCCGCCACTGAACGATATAAACTCGCTAACTCTCTAATTTCTGCTGCCCGTAGGGACTTTAACCCTTTTTTTTCTATCTGCCTTAATAGGGCATCCAGACGCTGCCAATTTGGTTCTCGTCGCGCAATCCAACGTTGAATATTCATGAATTTTGGGAACACTGAGTTTAACTTAGCTTAAGATAGCCTCAACTTCATCTCCGTATTTTCAAGGGAAATTTACCATTATGTCTGAAAACTTTGGTTCTCCCGGTCAGATACAACCACTGAGTATCGGTAACGTTGTCAGTGCTGCGGTACGGTTGTATCGTTCTCATCTGAAGACTTATCTGAAACTGGCTTTAATTGCTCATTTGTGGATTATAATTCCGATCTACGGCTGGGCAAAATATGCAGCCATCTCTGGACTAATTTCACGTTTGGCTTTTGGAGAATTGATTTACCAACCTGAAAGTGTCCAAACTGCCAGCAGCCATATTAATCCACGTCTTTGGTCATTTTTAAGAGTTGGTTTCCAAGTAGGAATATCTATACTTATAATTTATTTGGGACTAGCGATCGCGGCTGGTATCGTGGGTGGCTTGCTGGGAGTAATCTTAGGAGGGATATTAGGTGTTAGTGCAGCTATTATAGGCACAATTATCGGAGTAATTGTAATGGTAGTTATTCTGGTGTTGGGACTAACTTGGTTCTACTCGCGTTGGGTAGTAGCTGAGGTACCGCTAGCAGTTGAGGAAAATATCAATGGTGGCGAAAGTGTTGCGAGAAGTTGGGAGTTAACTAAAGCTTCAGTACTTCGCATTCAGGGCGTCGTTTTAATTGCTTTTTTCGTTACACTACCCTTGGTGTTTGTATTAAACTATATACCCCAACTATTCCTCTTAAAGCTTGAACGAGGTTCTACTATATATGGAATTGTGTATATTATTTCTTTGATCGGCAGCTTAATCGGTGGAGTTTTTGTGATGCCATTCTGGCAAGCACTAAAAGCTGTTTTATACTTTGACTTGCGTAGTCGGCGTGAGGGTCTAGGTTTGCAATTACGAGAACCTCCCTCGCCAGATTTTCGTTAACTCAACACCTTAATTCAACTCTATTAATTTTCAATTAGTTAAAATATGCGCTTTTTTAATCGCATTACATTCCAGACGCCAGAAAGTGTAGAGTTGGAATTTACTTTAGCGGGAATCGGCAATCGAGCTTTGGCATTGCTGATTGATTATACAGTCTTGGCTGTAACCTTGCTTGTGTTTTTCCTTACCTGGACTGTCTTTTCGACGCAACTGTTGAATTTTTTTGAGGCTCAGAATTTAGGAATTTGGTTAATAGCAATTTTCTTCATTATCGCCTTTGCAATTTACATCAGTTATTTTGTATTTTTTGAAACCTTATGGTTTGGACAAACCCCTGGTAAACGTATTGCTAAAATTCGCGTGGTTCGAGATGATGGGAGACTCATCGGGCTACAACAA
The DNA here is from genome assembly GCF_036919575.1 of Nostoc sp. Classification (GTDB taxonomy): domain Bacteria; phylum Cyanobacteriota; class Cyanobacteriia; order Cyanobacteriales; family Nostocaceae; genus Nostoc. The sequence continues at coordinate 127,656 of NZ_JBALBY010000130.1, forward strand.
GCAACCCTACGTGCCTTACTGCGACCCTTTGATGAAACTTTGTTTATTGGCGCATTTTTAATTATGTTGGGTCGTCGAGAAAAGCGCTTAGGTGATTTGGCAGCTGGCACAATTGTGATTCAAACCCAAACAACAACTGCATCAGCAATATTGACGATTTCAGAACAGGCTAAGGTACTTCATGAACAGTTAATCCAAATTGCTGATTTATCACCATTGATGCCAGATGATTTTGCTGTTATTCGTGAGTATTTGCAGCGACGTGCTGCAATGTCATTAAAGGCAAGAGCATTACTATCTCTCAAGTTAGCCGAGCAAGTTGTAAGTATTATTAATTTAGAAAATTTGCCAGAAGGTGTTACACCTGATGTTTTTTTAGAAGCAATTTACCTTATTTATCAACAACCGGAATTTTAGGGTGGAGATTTTATTTAGAGGTTGTTTGAAAAGTCTAATTTATAAGAAGAATTCAGAACTCAGGAGTCAGAATTCAGAATTGAATTCTGTACGACTGGGTAATGACACATAAGTCATGAGTTTTGGCGTAATTGCTCGAATGCATGAGCTTTTGCCATACGGACAAGATGTTCTATGGTCAGATAGCGTTCTAGTTCAGCTTCACCTTTGCCTGAAAGTGTTCCTGCTTTACTCTGTGCTAGCAAATCACTGACACGAGTCTGGAATTCCGGTGAGGGTCGAATTGCCAAAATTTGTTCTGGTGTAGGCTGACTTGCCAACAACCCAATAATCTCCTTCTCATCAAGAAAATTGCCAGATTGTTCGCTTAACAACTCTTGGAGACCGCGTTCTACTATCTCTTGTAAGCGATTTGGGAACTGCTGTAATTGCTGTCCTAGCTCCTCAGATACCTCAACAGTGATTTGTATCATCTTGCCCTGTTGTTTTTTAAACTTAATCTATTAGCTTAAGTCTAGCTACAGATAAAGCATTTAGGTATTGTGTACTGCTAATTCCGGCGATATCTTCGATGGGCTTCGCCTACACATCTAATACTTTACTACAGGCGATATCTTCGATGGGCTTCGCCTACGCGCTTCTGATTGATATGTTTAAAGCAGGCGATATCTTCGATGGGCTTCGCCTACGCATTTCTGATGATAGGGTTAAAATAATTCGTAATTCGTAATTCGTAATTCGTAATTCGTAATTAAGTTTTGTGACGTTCGCGGAGCGTCTCGTAGAGAAGAGAAGTTTGTGGGGACGGTTTCCGACTCGCATTACTTCGGGGGATTTCAATTAGGCGTTCAATTCGTGCTGCCTGTCTTGCTGGGGAATTAAACTGAACATACTTTGTTAAACTAGAAGATTCGGACAATGGTTATCGAATTAGAATCGGCAATTACCGAGTTTTATACGATTATTTTAGATAATTGCTTCGTTTTCAGGAAGACATAACTAATAATTAGTAGTCAGTGAGTGGAAACTACTGACTACTAACTAATTACTTAAAAATTCAAACTCGGCCAGTCTGGTTCACGATAATAGCGTGTCATGTCATCAAACTTTCGCAATTCGACACGATGAATCAAAAATTCTGGCAAATTCAACAGCCATTGTTCATTTAATTGAGAAAGCATTGTGCTGAAACTTGTGCGGTCTAAGTCAGATGAAACCTCCCCAAAATAGGCTAATGTAACATGGGCTGTAAAGTGATAATGCTGCTCAATACCCAAAGCAATTAACTTGGGATTTTGATAAATTGTTCGGCGAAATTTAATAATTTCCTCGTAGCAGCCTTTATCCTTGGGTACTAAGCAAACGGCTACAGCTCTTGGCATCAGTATTAGTCCCAGCATTTGCCATTTAATCGGATGACTCCTGTTTGTCATCAATTGTTGATATTTCTGAAACATTTCGGCAAAACAAGAGTGTAACTCCTCGTCAAATTTGGGATTTTTTTCGCAGGCGTCAAGGTAAGCACTGTCCCAAATTAAATCCGCCAAAGTTAGATGGAAGCTAACAGGAGGTACAGGTACAATCAAATTACGGTTTACAGGCAACTGCAAAAGTTCCTGTTGGTAAGTCTGTAATTTGGCATAGAAAGCAGAGTTTTGTGATTCTTCTTCTGCCGCAGGCGGGGTAATTAGCGTATAGCCAGGAAAGGACGCTGCTTGTCTCAACCCAGAATCTGGCTGAAATTTATAAGATTCCTGAATATGCTGGACTTGGGATCTGTAGGCTTCTGGCAGCGTCATCCGTGCTAACCGATTTAAGTAAGTTTGATAGTTGTCGTCCAATCTTCATAGCCTCACGCTCTCACTTGATAGATTTTAGGGAAAATTACCCCGATTAACAGAATGATTTTAAAAGTATTTAATTTTGGGAGTGGGGAGTGGGGAGTGGGGAGTGGGGGGATGAGGGAGATGAGGGGGATGAGGGAGATGAGGGAGAGTAAGAATTTTGGATTAAATTTAATCCAAAATCGTCAATCCAAAATCTAAAATTGAATTGCCCAATGTCCCAGTAAGAGGTTTGTCTATGCCAATCTATGTTTACTGGGGTGAGGATGATTTTGCTATAGAAAAAGCGATCGCTATGCTGCGCGATCGCATCCTCGATCCCCAATGGATAAGTTTTAATTACACTTCATTCGCCCCAGATCAAGCTGATGCGGCGATTCAGGGGTTAAATCAGGTGATGACACCTACTTTTGGCGCTGGTGGGCGCTTGGTATGGCTGATAAATACTACTCTGTGTCAGCACTGTCCAGAGAATGTGTTAGGAGAACTGGGGCGATCGCTTCCTGTGATTCCCGAAAACTCATTTTTGTTGCTCACCAGCCGGAATAAGCCAGATGAACGCCTCAAATCTACGAAATTGTTAAAACAGTTTGCTACCGAATTCCGAGAATTTCCGCTGATTCCCCCTTGGAAAACAGAATTGCTGGTGCAATCTGTTAATCAAGCAGCCCAGATTGTGGGCGTGAAACTGACTGCCAATACTGCCCAGTTGTTGGCAGAATCTGTAGGAAATGATACACGATTACTCTACAATGAGTTGGAGAAATTGCGGCTATATGCCCAAGGTAGCAATCAGCCTTTAGATGTAGATACCGTTACGAAGTTAGTAAGAAATACTACTCAAAATAGCTTACAATTAGCAGCAGCAATCAGAACAGGGGATACAGCTAAAGCTTTGACAACCTTGGCAGATTTGAGCAATGCTTCCGAGCCGGGATTACGGATAGTTGCCACACTGATTGGACAATTTCGCACTTGGCTATGGGTGAAGATTATGATGGAAAGTGGGGAACGGAATCAACAAGCGATCGCTATTGCTGCTGATATCGGTAATCCCAAACGGATCTACTTCTTACAGCAAGAAATCAGACTGCTTTCTGTGCAACAGTTAATCTCTTGTTTACCCCTACTATTGGAGTTAGAAGTGAGCCTCAAGCAAGGAGCATCAGAAATGTCAACACTCCAGACTAAAACAATCGAACTTTGTCAAGTATGCCGAGGAAATTGACAGTCAATCAATTTTGGATTTAAGAGAAAGCGATTTTAGATTGACTGTACCCACTCTTGGGATACAGGTTGGGGATTTTAGATTTGTTCCGCCCACAAGGAGAGAAGTGCGGTCTTGGGCAAAGCCCCAAGTGGAGCAACTTCGGGGGCGGTGGCTCTGTACCAAAGAAATAATCCAAAATCCAAAATTTAAAATCTAAAATTCGGAGGGTCAAATATAAAAGCTTGATGTATTTAGCGGTTGCTGGAACTTCCAACTCCGAAAATAATTCCAAGTCCTTATAATATCCCTGATGTAGTTTTTTCTCACACACTATATGAAGAAAATTTCCAATTTATTTTCCCGATCTAGCCGAAAGCGAATCCTTTCCCCACCATTCTTTTTCGGCGCGATCGCTACTGCGGGTGTGATTTTCAACGCTTTTTCATTGAGTTCAAAAGCTTATGGTCAAACTCCACCACCAATAGTTAACAATACTGAAATCACCAGCTATGCTCAATCAGTGCTAGCAATGGAGCCAGCACGTCAAAGTGCCTTTGAAGAAATTAAAAAACTTATTGGCAATGGAGAAATTCCCAAGATTGTTTGTAACGATTCTAACAGCATAAATGGTCTTCCTAAGAAGGCTCAAGATATCGCAGTGACTTACTGTACCCGCGCTCAAAAAATTGTCCAAGATAATGGTTTGAGTTTTGATCAGTTCAACAAAATTACTATGGAACTACAAAATAACAATTTATTAAAACGGCAGGTTTACGATAGCCTATTACGCCTGCAACAAACTCCTGAGTCTCGATGAGAAGGAGTCAGAATTCAGAATTCAGAATTCAGGAGTCAGAATTCAGAATACCCTTTTTGCAGGAGAATTAAACTGAACATACTTTGTTAAATCAACGCTCGAATTTTAATTCATATTCCCCACTCCCCACTCCCCACTCCCCACTCCCCACTCCCCATTCTCTCTAAGTCCGTCCAACAAGGCTGGCGACTACTGTCGCTAACTCAGCTGCTTCAATAGGTTTAGGTAAATGTAGCTGATAACCTTCTTGTATAGCTCGCATCCGATCCTCTGCCCTCGCATAAGCTGTCAAGGCGGCGGCGGGAATATTTCCCCCTAATTCTGGTGGTTGCGATCGCAGTTTGCGGATCAAAGAATAACCATCCTCTTGGGGCATACTGATGTCGCTGACTAAAACATCTGGTTTCCACTGTGTAATTAGGTGCAATGCTTCTGGAACTGATGCTACAGCATGAACTTCGGCTTGGTACTGTTGGAGGACTGTGGTGATGAATTCACGGGTATCGGCTTGGTCATCTACAACTAGCACACGCACGCCAAAGAGGGAGAAGGGGACAGAGCCAGAGAGATGCAAAGGGGCAGAAGGACAAAAGGGCGGACTCTTCAAAAGTGGTATTTTGACTGTAAACGTCGCTCCTTGTTCTTTGCCTGGACTATTTGCGTGGATAGTACCGCCATGTAATTCTACTAAATGACTGACGATCGCTAATCCAAGTCCTAATCCACCATAGGATCTAGTGCTAGAACTATCAGCTTGACGAAAGCGATCGAACACGTAAGGAAGAAAGTCAGGACTGATACCAATGCCTGTGTCAATCACCTGAATTTGGGCATATTTATCGGTTGTCTGTTGTTTTTCTTGGCCAGTGACTACTGACAATTGCACCTCTACCCGTCCTCCCACGGGCGTGAATTTGATCGCATTCGATAGCAGATTCCAGATGATTTGCTGCAAGCGCTCGAAATCCCCGGAAACTAAGAATTGAGAATTTTCACTCAGATTGCTGTCCTCTGAGTCTTGATTGGTTTGCGATTGTGCTTCTGAAGATTCTAGATTTTCGGGTGAGTCTTGATTGCTTTGGGATTCTGCTTCTGAAGATTCTAGATTTTCGGGGTTGATTCCTAATCCCAAATCTGAATTTGGCGCCAAAGTGTCCACGGGGAGTATCCCCGGTGGCGCATTTCGCGTTTCTTTTGCGGGAATGAGGGAAAATCTTAAATCGATTTCTTTGGATTGGGCGGCTAAACTAACAGTCTCGATTGCTGACTCAATCATCGGAACTAAATTGCAAGTACGGACATTGAGCTGTAACTTACCTCTAATCATCCGTGATATATCCAGCAAGTCTTCAATTAGCTGGGTTTGCGCTTTGGCATTGCGCTCAATTGTCTCCACAGCCCTAGCCATTAGGGTTTCGTTGAGCTTACTTCGTTGCAGTAGTTGCGCCCAACCCAGAATGGCATTCAGGGGCGATCGCAATTCGTGAGATAATATCCCCAGAAATTCATCCTTCATCCGGTTAGCCTCTTGCAACTGCTCAGTTTGTTGTTGCAAAGAAGCAATTAAACTAGCCCGTTCCATTGCGATCGCTATTTGGTCGCATACTGCTTGCATCATCCCCTTTTGATTCTCGGTGAAGCTTAAGCGAGTGCGGCTGCCAAATGAAAGAGTACCCAACAGCCGTCCTTGGGCGATCAATGGATAACCATAATAAGCAGTAATACCTAAAGAGCGAATCAATTCTGTTTTCTCTTCAGTTGATTGCTGCACATTCTCTACAGCTATTGCACAACGCTCCTGGGCTACAGTACCGCAAACCGCTTCACCAAATGCCAAATATTCAATTTCCTTTGCCAGTTCTTGGGAAATGCCACTGTAAGACTCTAGCCGCATTACCTGAGAGTTATTCTCAACCAAATAGTTAAAGTAAACATCTAAACCAATTTGCTGTGAGAGTTTTTGGTAAACGCTATCAATTAGTACTACTGGTTCCTGGCTTGATAGTAAATCGTTAGCTGTGTCGAATAGTAACTTTAGCCTTTTGTAACTTAACGAAAGGGCTTTTTGTGCCACCTTGAGGTTGCTGATTTCTTGGAACACCAAGATACAGGTAGCCGGATGACCGTGCATTGCTGGCAGAGTATCAGCAAATATCAGTAGAGATCGCACACCTCCAGGAGTGTGCCAGTCTACTTCCAATCCGTTCAGGCGTTCGCCAAGGGCAACCCGCACTCCTGGCATTTGCTCATTGGGGATGCGATCGCCAGCTGCATTCGTGTAGTGGTAAACTGTATGATAATCTGCGGCTGGTACACCTTTGGGAAATTCGCCCCCAGCTAATTCGTTAGCAGAGCGATTGGCAAAAGTTACCCGCGCTGTTCCTGGTTCAATAAACAGCAACGGTCTTGGCATCAGATTTAATACATCCTCCAGCCATTTTTGCTGATTTAGGAGTACTTCCTCTGCCAGTTTGCGCTCCGTAATATCTAAAAATGCACCAACGCTTCCTCTGGTTTTACCCTCTTCGTCAAATAGGGGTGCAACATACTCCAACAGCTTGACTATTTTTCCATTTTGATGTATAATATCGACTTCACAATCCACAACTTCCACACCATGAGTAGCAGAGTATTGCATTGAGAGTTCCTCTGCTGACAGTTCCCTTCCCTCGCGGTAGAATTTAAAGCTTGTCGATTTTTCGTCCAAGGAAGCGTTGAGGGAGGCATTATCAGAGGATATCCCCAACTGCTTGGCAAAAGAAGGATTGACTTTGATATTTTGGCATCCTGGATCTTCGGCAATGCCAATTCCAATGGGAATTACCTCCAACAAAGTTTGTAACTCAGTAATGCGACGCTGTAAATCCTTGTTTAGTTGTAAGATTTGTTCTTTGGTCTGCTTTTGCTCACTGATGTTGCGAGTCACAGTTGCTAAGGCAATTGGCTGACCTGTGTTGTTGTCTTTAACAGTGAAGATATTGTAATCAACTGGTATCGGTTGACCTGTTTGGAGATGGCGGAAGCAAAATTCTCCCTGCCAGCGCCCTTGTGATAGCACAGTCGGCAGTATATGTTCTTGAAAATAGATTTTGTCTTTGGGCATGACGTAATCTAAAACTGCTTTTTGCCTAACTTCATCAAGGCTAGTAAGCCCTACCAGCTTTTGACCTGCATCATTTATATAGAGTAATTTACCTTCAAGAGTAGCGATGCCGATAAAGTCAGAGCTATTTTCTACCAGCGATACTAATTTTTGTTGCTCTGCTTCTGCTTGCTTGCGTTCGCTCAGGTCGAGGATAAACGCTACTGACTCTTCCCGGTTTTCTCCTAGCAGCACGTAACCAACTAAAACCGGGATGCGGCTACCATCCTTGCGAATATATTCTTTCTCATAAGGCGTACAAGCTGCGTTGGTGTTTCCTTTTGCTTCGGCGACACCTCGCTCATCTAAATATAGATACTCTGGTGGTGTGAGATTGCGCCAACTTAACCTACCTGCTAACAAATCCTCCCGCGTGTAACCAATCATCCTCAAGAATTCGTCGTTTGCCTGCTGGATACCGCCATACACGTCGCCAAACAGAATGCCGATGACATTCGCATCTACAAAACTCCCTAGTTTAGCTTGGTAGGTTCTCAGTGTTTCTTGGGCGCAGTCGCGTTGATCGCTGAGGCGTTGAATAACCCTGGCACTTTGCCAAATCAAAATAGTAAAAATCACAATCAGGACGATCGCAAACACTGATACTGCAAACGCCGGATCGTATTGTCCAGCCCGTTGACCTTCAACAATTACCCACCCTAATCCAAAAGGTACTGCGATCGCGGCAATTAATAAACGACGTGCAAGTAAGCCGCCGTAGGTATCACTTGTAACTACCCTCATTAATCCTTGTTCTGCCCGCGCCCACAGAATGCCCATACTTAGTAAGAGGAACAACACCGATGTATGTAACGCCATTGATGTTGTATAAGGGGCAAGTCCGTAGAGAACTTTCACTTTATAGGCATAGCCCATGAGCGCCTGAAAGGAAATTAAAGTAGCGATCAGAGCGATAATCTGAGCATACCAATAACTGCGGTGGGTTTTTGGATGAATCAAAATCTGTAGGGCGACGCTGACCAGTATAAAGTTCAGCGCTGTGTTCACCCCCATTCGCCCCGGATGCGATGTCGCTATACTAGTTGGGAAATCAGGGAAGAGTAGCTCGTCAATGCCGAAATTCCAGCCGAACTGATATTCACAGAGTGTGAACGCCGCAACTGTAGTGACAGCTATTGCACAGACCTGAGAAATTAGCAGAGTCGGGAATAATTTTGAATTTTGGACTTCGACTTCTCTACGAGACGCTACGCGAACGCTCAGTCGAACAATTTTGAATTTTGAATTGTCTCCCCCTGCTTTTAAAAATAGCCACAGCGACACACCACACAGCACAAAACATAGGGCTGTGTTGACTTTCATTGTGGCAGGACTACCAGGGAAGCCGCGCTTCAGAACTTCAATGCCAAGGTACCAGCCAATTAGTACAAAGCTGCCAACAAAAACAGCGATCGCACTTGCGACTTTTGCCACAAGTGAATTTGTCGGAATTTTGAATCTATCTTGCAGCCGCAAGCGGTTAATATTTAACATTTAGTGTTCTCTAACCGCATCTATCTAGCGTAGTAAACTTACGTATTTCTTACGGTTTAACTATTTATATCCTTTGTATTCTAAGCCACCCCTTGACTTACTTTTCATCTATCCCGATGCATACTTTTGTTTGCAGAATTGAGAATCAGAAATAAAGGTGGTTTTTTGAACCACCTTTGTGAGTATTTCAGAATTGCAGAGTATGTTGTTTACCATCATCTTGAAAACGTTGCTCTCCAACACCAACAAGTTCTACAATCACTTCACGCTGTGGAGGTGTCCATTCTCCCATTCTCGCTCCAATTTCAACTACTGTTTGATTAGATTCAGTAAATACGCTGATATTTGTTAGCGAAAAATTTTTATCTTGATACTTGTTTGTGTGTCCATCATCTTCAAATAGTTGATATTCGTTATTACCAGGCCAAATTCGGAACCGGATTTCGTCGAGTGGGGCTTGATCAACGTATTGCCTGACAGGTTGCATCGGAACGATCGCACCGCTACGGACATACAGGGGCATTCTTTCCAGTGGTGCATGAGCAAGAATGTGAATCGGGCCTTCATAGCGATCGCCACTCCACCAATCATACCAAGTACCAAGGGGTAAATAGACAGATCGATGCTCAACTCCAGGGCGGTAAATTGGTGCAGCCATCAGCGACGCACCTAGCAATACTTGATCGTAGAGAGTGTAAGTTTTTGGATCGTTAGGGAAATGGTATAATAATGGTCTTAAAATCGGTGCGCCCGTTGTTGCCGCTTCCCAGAAAAGAGTATAAATGTAGGGAAGTAGTTGATAACGTAGATTAATATATTCTCGACAGATATTTTCAACGCGATCGCCAAATACCCAAGGTTCATGACGAGCAGTAGACATTGCCGAGTGGCCGCGCATCAACGGATAAAGCATTCCTACCTGCATCCACCGAGCGAATAATTCAGCTGTGGCGTTACCAGCAAATCCGCCAATATCGCAACCCACAAACGCCACACCCGAAAGTCCCATATTGCAAAGCATCGGCAGAGACATTTCTAAATGCTCCCACAACGATTGGTTATCCCCCATCCACACAGAAGACCAGCGCTGTACACCAGCATAACCCGATCGCGTCAACACAAACGATCGCTCAGAGCCTCGATGCCGTTGCAACCCTTCATAACAAGCTTTAGCCATCATCAACCCATACAAATTATGCACTTCTGTATGAGTCACATCAATTTTAGATTTTAGATTTGCGATTTTGGATTGAAAATTCTCCTCCTCTCCCTCCTCTCCCTCATCTCCCCCATCTCCCTCATCTCCCTCATCTCCCCCCTGCGGTGCATCTAGCGGAAACCAAATCTTTTCACCATCATCACCGAAAGGGCGATCGTTTATAGCAGGTTCATTCATATCATTCCAAATTCCTGCCACGCCGATATCAGTTAGGCTTTTGTGTAAATCAGCCCACCAGTTACGCACATCAGCACGTAAAAAGTCAGGAAAAACAGCTTTCTCAGGCCAAACGTAGCCGTGGAACAACGCACCATCAGCTTTACGCACAAAATAGTCGTTTTCTATTCCTTGGTCAAAAACATGATAATCGGCTTCTGGTTCATACTTCACACCAGGATCAATGATTGTGACTGTTTTGAAACCATCCTCTGCTAAATCACTGATGAGTTTTGCTGGGTTGGGAAAACGCTGGGGACTCCAAGTAAATACCCGATAGCCCCGCATATAGTCAATATCCAAGTGAATGACATCGCAGGGAATGCGGCGTTGGCGAAATTCCTTTGCTAGTTCCCGCACAACGGTTTCTGATTCGTAACTCCAGCGACATTGATGATAACCTAGCGCCCATTTCGGCGGTAATGGCATTCTCCCAGTTAACTGAGTGTAAGTCTCCAGGATTTGGGCAGGTTCGGGGCCGTAGATAATGTAATAATCCAATTCACCGCCACGAGTTTCCATCTTCCAAATAGCTGGTTGTTCAGCACCGATATCGAACTGACTCCAAAAAGTGGTATTGAAAAAGATGCCATAGCCTACCTGCGGACGCAAAGCCATAAAAAATGGAATTGCTTGGTACATTTCATCAGTAAGTGCATCATAATCTAAGGCATCCGTTGTCCAGTTGGTTTTTACTTCGCTGAGTTTATCCAGCCAGCCTGTGCGTTCACCAAAGCCATAGAAATGTTCATCGGCTGCAATTTGCTTCCATCCCGCAACTGCGCCCATTCGCCAACCCATCCCCATCTCTGCATCTTGGGCAAAGGGGCGATTAGCTTTGTCAAAATAGGTAATGCGACACTTTTCGCGTTCAACACACACACGAATCTGTGCTGTTTCAATTTCTATCGTTGCTTCAGTTTCCCGCACCGTAAAAGGTATTATTGCCCATTCTGCATCATCCAGTGTTACTGCCCAAGAATGGCGGGGCATAAATTCCCCAGTTGGTGCAAAACGCACGCGGATTAAATTGGCAGCAAGTACGCTGATGGTAAGACGTGAGTCGCCACAGTCAAAATTGATAATATTATTGTCCCAGGTTACAGCTTTTAGATTGCTAACTGTTGTCCAAGGTTGGTTAGTAGTGGGTAGTTTTCCGAAATATTGCGGCATATCAGTTATTCAGCTGGTTAACACTTCTCCGCATTCATGATTACAGAGATACTCAGCCTGAAACTCTTTCTTTCGCTAGAAGTTGGGTGAAAAATTAGCAGATATTTTTGAGCAAGAGTGATTTTTTTAATGCACAAAATGTTGTCGTTACAAACATTTATAGCGGTTCTCGGTTGAGTAGATACTGAACCCAACCCCCTCCCCGCTCTTCGAGAGGGGGGTGTTTTCATACGAAAAAAGAAAAATACATAAGTCTTGAATTATCGTTGTGTAGCATGGCTTTTTACCCCGCTTCCATTCCTCTCCCCCACGGGGGGAGAGGCTTAGTTATTAATAATATAAAAAGCTTAATATTACTAAATTTAATTAAAAGAGGGTGCAGGCGACCAAAAATGTTTAACATTTACAGCGTTTTGTAACTCAGTGATCTCATCAGCCTGCCTCCTTCAAGCCAAGTTACTCATTAGAGAAGAATCTAACTTCTTTTTATAGGATATTTTTTTGGCAACTTGATCAGAGGCGATCGCTACCCAAGAAAACCTCTACATCGTCACCGGTGATACAGACATAGGAATGACCCACGGCGCGATCGCGGGGATACTCTTAACTGACCTAATTTTAGGGCGAAAGAATATCTGGGCAGAGCTTTATCACCCATCGCCTGCGAAAATTGGTGGAGTAGGTGATTTTGTCTCCGAAAATCTCAACGTTGCTCCCCAGTATTTACAGCAGGTGACACCGGGCGATGTTGATTCCGTCGAAAAAGTTACTCCCGGTACAGTGCGGCGTGGTTTGACAAAAGTCGCAGCTTACCGAGACGAAAACGGCAATCTCTACTCACCTCAACTGTATCGTCGCCTGGAATTCCTCAGAAAAGACCTGGGATTACCCGTATCACGGTTCGCGGTTTAATTGAATTTCTATATCTTGAGACTGGTAAGAGGTCAAATATTCACAAATATTTTGTTGAGTAGGAAAACAGCCCACTTTTTTATTCTCAATCTAGTAAACATACGGGAACTTCTTATGCTGGGTTATGGTCAATTTATTTCACCTTGAACAGCAAGGAGGCTCCCACTGTAACCGATCAAGCGTAGGCGTAGCCCAACCCAGCGATCGCAGCCGTCTATATCGAATTTAACTTACCCTAACTCTTCGGCAAGCCGCCGTTCGCATCTAAAGGTGCGTATACTTACTGTTATCCGTTACCAGCTTTTCCCGAATTGTCTTTATATATACAATAATTACACTTTGTTAGTCAGATTAACGCAGACTTAAAACACTTTCAAATCCCGAAAATGGATGTTTGCCCAGAGAAAAATTTCGCGGTAATCAACCAAATATTAGCATAAGTCTTTATATATAAACTAAAAGTTGATGAAAGCTATATCAAACAACACCTGGCGCATTTTTGCAACCAAAAACCTATATACTAGATTAGACTTTGATAAATTTGAGAGTTTTGTTAATTGCAACACCAAAAACTATTAATTTTTAGATGAAATACTAGCGTATCTTATGGTCTATAGTTTTTAAGGTTTAGTCAAAACTATATCCAGTATCATCAAAAAACTGCAAACTTCATGTGGTGCCAAAATCAAGTGGGGAGTGAAAACATGAATTTACGTAGAGATGCATTGCAAATCCTCAAAGAAACTAGCCGAACTTTTTATATCCCAATTAGTCTTTTACCGCCAGGATTGCAAGAAGCAGTAGCATCAGCATATTTGTGTATGCGTGCCATTGATGAAATTGAAGATCATCCCGAACTAGATAACGCTACTAAAGCAAAGCTGTTAAAAACGATTAGCCTGACATTACAGGCAGGGGTTGATGGCTTCGCAGTAGATGCTTTCTTTGGAGGATTTAGTGGGTATGAGAATACCTTAGAAGAAGTCACTGTGAGCCTTAGAGAATGGTCGCTGCTGGCACCAGAGACTATTGCACCTCGAATTTGGGATGCGACTGCTGCAATGGCAGACCGGATGGCTTACTGGGCAGAAAGAAACTGGAAAATTTACACAGAATCTGATTTGGATCGTTATACCTTTGGGGTTGCAGGTGCAGTGGGATTGTTACTATCAGATTTATGGACTTGGTACGATGGAACCCAAACTAACCGTACCCAGGCAATTGGGTTTGGTCGGGGTTTACAAGCAGTTAATATCCTGCGTAACCATACTGAAGATTTAAAGCGTGGGGTAGACTTTTTCCCAGAGGGTTGGAGTGCAGCAAATATGCAAGAGTATGCGCGGCGCAATCTAACCCTGGCAGAAGCTTACACCAAAGACCTTCCTACAGGACCCGCCTTAGATTTTTGCCAAATTCCCTTAACCTTGGCTAATGGCACTCTTGACGCTCTTGCTAATGGTAAAGAGAAACTCAGCCGCAGTGATGTTGTTGCACTTATCGAACAGCTGATTAGTGTGAACATGAAAGCTAGCTAATATAGCAGTTCTCGTTTGGATGCAATACATGGTAGGGGCACAGCAATGCTCATGCGTGTCAACTTCAGGTGAAAGTTAGAAGAGAAGCAGCTTTTAGAGATTATCTCGTTAAGAGTCTCCGACTCTTAATGCATTCCGAGAGGGCTGCCGCCTCAAGACTTGCGGCAGAGCCGCAATTGAAGAGCATTTCCAGCCAAAGACTGGAAACGAGGTTTTAAAAGGCTTTCACGTTAAGTTGACACCAATGAGCTTTTTCTGTGCCCCTACGACAGATATGGTTCAAATAAATGAAACCTGCTTTAAGAGAAGGTCATTAGGAATTACGGTTTGGTATAAAGTAATCTAAATATTATTTATTCTGTGTAAGTATAATAAATTATCTTGTTATGGCGATCGCTTTAGGTAATCTGAGTTAAACTTTAGAAACTCTTCAAAGAATTTCCAGCAAAAATTACCTGGCAATAATTGATTAATATCTAAATAATTGAAAAAGAGTATAACAGAAACAGAGTATAACATTCCCCGTGATTATTTGTGCAGCGAGTTGAGAGTGCATGAGCTACTGCTTAAATCCTATCTGTCCCAATCCAGAAAATTTGGTATATAGCCAAAGGTGTCAGTCTTGTGGCTCGCAACTTCTGTTGCGCGATCGCTATCAGGTGATCAAACCATTAGGTCAGGGTGGCTTTGGAGCAACCTTCTTAGCCTATGATCAAGGCTTACCAGGAGAACCGAGTTGTGTAATCAAGCAATTACGCCCATCAGGAAGCGCCCCACACGTTTTAAAGATGGCCAGAGAACTCTTTGACCGAGAAGCCAAAACTCTAGGTAAGATTGGCAATCATCCCCAAGTACCAAGATTGTTAGACTATTTTGAAGATCATGAACAATTCTACTTAGTTCAAGAATACATCAGTGGTGATACCTTGCAGGAGGAGGTCAAACTTAACGGCATTTTGAGCGAAACTGGAGTCAAGCAATTTTTGAGCGAGGTTCTGCCACTGCTGCAATACATCCACGAGCAAAAAGTGATTCACCGTGATATCAAGCCAGCCAACTTAATTCGCCGCACTCAAGATTCCAGAATGGTACTCATCGACTTTGGTGCCGTTAAAGACCAAGTTAGCCAAGCTGCAAGTCAATCAGGACAGACAGTATTAACTGCATATGCCATTGGTACTCCTGGTTTTGCACCTCCAGAGCAAATGGCTATGCGTCCAGTGTACGCCAGTGATATCTATGCACTGGGGGTGACATGCATTTATTTATTGACTGGCAAAACTCCTAGAGATTTAGATTACAATCCCAACACTGGTGAGATGATGTGGGAGCAACTTGTGCAAGTGAGTGACCACTTGAGCAATGTATTCCGCAAAATGTTAGAGGTGTCTGTACGTAATCGCTATCAGTCAGCAGCAGAAGTTCTCAGAGCATTGGATATAGAACCATATTTAGATAGTTTAGCAAAAGGTTTACTGACTAAATCTGATAATGGATCTAAAGAGCGAACACACAACCACCGGGAAAATTCTGCTGTTTTATCTAACAACCATTCTGCTGGTGTTAGCACTGGAGTGGCACAGGTAGCGGCAGCAATTCGCGCTAGACGAGCCAAGGCAGCAGAAGCGGCGGGATTACAGCACGGTTCTAGGATGAACAAATCAACGACTTTAGCTAACAGCAACACCAGTGCTTCGCAAGCTCTAAATTCTAAAGTTGAGCGGAAGTTAGATACTCAAGGTTTATTAACAGCCTATCTGAAGGGAAGACGGGATTTTGCCCTACACAATTTGAATTTGCTGAACCTGCAAGGTGCTGACTTATCCCAAACAAATTTCCATTCCGCTCAATTGCAAAAAACCAATCTCCAGGGAGCTAATCTGCAAAATAGTGACTTTGGTAGAGCCAGTCTGACTCGCGCAAATCTCAAGGATGCTAATTTGAGCAAGGCATACTTTAACCATGCTGATTTAGAAGGGGCAGACCTGCGAGGCGCAGACCTCAGCAATGCTTATCTCAGCAATGCTAACCTCCGAGGAGCAAATCTGTGTGGTGCTAATCTTACCAGTGCCAAAATTTCTGATGAGCAGCTAGCACTAGCAAAAACAAATTGGATGACCATCCGCCCCAATGGTAAACGAGGCTTGTTGTAAGTTTAGATTTCGCAGCTATTGTTATTCAACATATTGATTTCAACAGTACCACTGGCTCGTTTGTGAATGGCGATCGCGCCGTTAGTCTGATCAAGCTCAAAGATGGCGCGCACGCCAGTGCAATGGGCGGCGAGCCACTCTATGTTACACCTGGCGTGCGAATAGAATTCGCTCTGGCTCTAATTTGACACTAATTTTACCTGATTCCAACGAAAAAAGCCATAAATAAAAATGATTGCTGGTCATATAGAAGCAATCATTTCGTTAGGCTTGCTGTAACTCATCAATACTTTGGAAAAGGTGGGTTAGCTGTCTTTATAACCCACTACAGATTAAAAGTTGCAGATTAATAAATCTACATTCCTTATTCTTCTGGCTCTAAATCGTCTTCTTCCTCTTCATCTCCTTCACTGGGTTTAGCTACAGAGTTAGCAGAAACAACAGCGCCTTTATCTAGCTTTTCACGCACCAGTTGCTTAATTTGTTCAGCAAATTCAGGCTTTTCTTCTAGATACTTAATGGCGTTGTCTCGTCCTTGAGAAATGTTGTCGCCATTGTAGCTGTACCAAGCTCCCTTGCGGACAAGCACGCCAGTTTCTTCTGCTAAGTCAACAATACAACCCAAGGTAGAAATACCTTTGCCAAAGATAATGTCGAATTCCGCTATTCTGAAAGGCGGCGCTACTTTATTTTTGGCGACTTTGACTTTGACGCGATTACCATATTCATCTGTACCCTTTTTCAAGGTTTGAATTCGGCGAATATCTAAGCGCACCGAAGCGTAAAATTTTAATGCGTTACCGCCAGTTGTGGTTTCTGGGCTACCGTAGGTAACACCGATTTTTTGCCGCAACTGGTTGATGAAAATTACTGTACAACCAGATTTACCAATGTTACCAGTAATTTTACGTAAAGCTTGGCTCATCAACCGCGCTTGCAGACCAACGTGGATATCACCCATATCCCCTTCAATTTCAGCACGGGGAACCAGTGCTGCTACTGAGTCAATGACTACAATATCAACCGCAGCAGAGCGAACAAGCTGATCGACAATTTCTAAAGCTGATTCGCCAGTGTCAGGTTGGGAAATCAGCAAATTATCAATATCTACACCCAATGCCGCAGCATAGGTGGGGTCAAGGGCGTGTTCAGCATCAACAAAGGCAGCAATACCGCCATTTCTTTGCACTTCGGCGAGCGCATGTAGCGCTACTGTAGTCTTCCCGGAACTTTCCGGCCCATAAATTTCAATTACCCGCCCTTTGGGTAAACCACCACCTAATGCTAAATCCAAGGTGAGCGCCCCACTAGAAATCGTCTCCACCCGCATCCGGGTAGCATCGCCCAGGCGCATGATTGCTCCTTTACCAAAAGTGCGCTCAATCTGGTTTAGCACCATAGTCAGCGCTTTTTGCTTGCCAGAAGTATCGGTGTTGATAGCCATTCCTGCCTCTAATGCCTCTAAATATATGGTTTTAAGGAGTGTTGCTTTGGGAGTTTGAGTAGAACAGATATACTATTTTAACCAGAAAATTCTGGAATAGGACTTCTCAAATCAAAAAAAGGGTGTGACAAGATCGTAACTCGATCGCTACCAAATTAGGGTAGCTCTGCACAATGATACCAACTTGCATTCAGAGATAGCTTTTTTTGGCTGGGTAAGCAAGGGATTTTCAAAGAAAAATTATTTAAACAACTGACCTAACGTAGTGTACATAGTTAGACTGCTTTATTTTGGAGAGATAAAAGCCTAGTAAAACGCGGCGCGATCGTTGAACCGTTGAATTTTCGGCATCGATAAGTTTAGTAAAGTTAGCGTTCTTGTTGAATCTGGCCTGTTGGCATGGAGATAATATACTGATATAATTGTAATATAAATTACATTCATTATCTTAAGCAAACGTGAATAAGTCACAGGCTATTAAGCTACTTGAAAGTGAGGCATGGACAAAAGCAGATGCTATGCGTGCTTTGGAAGTAATTGACTTTAGTACCAATCCTGATGAGATTACGATTCGCAGAGCTATTTCGCCTTTTGCTGGTTCTGAGCTAATTAAGCGTCAACGTCTTCAAGCTGCTCAGAAAGGTATGGTAACGAAGAAAACTAAAGAGATTGAGTCGAAGCAGCAGGAATATGCTGCCAAAATTGACCAATTTCAGAAATATCCCCAACAGGAAAGAGAAAAATACGAAGTTGAAATTCAAAGTTTGTCTCAGAAAAATAATCTTTTAGAAGTTGAAATAAAGACAATATATTCTCAAAATAAAAACTTAATAGAAGTAAATGAGCAACTCAAAAAAGACAATAAAGCTCTGAAAAACTTAGTTGATCAAATTAGGCTTAAGCTAGCTATAAATACTAAAAAAATTCTCCAATCTGAAGATAGTGAGATTCGCAAGGCAGTAATTACTTTTTTTAAATGGACGCTGGGCTAAAGGACTGACTCTATGACTAACAAAAAGGCTAAAAAAAGAAGTTTTAAAGGAATGAGTTATCGTTATGTTCAACGTGCTAACTCAAAAAATCGAAGTAAGCTTCATAAAGAAGACCAAGTTTTAATAAAAGAGAAACATTATAAAAATATTGGGTGGGATAATGTTATTAATCTATATCAAAAAATAGAGGAATTATTAAATAAATATCATATTGAGGATTTAACCCTTGAGGAATTATTTTTAGAGGTTGATCGAATTGGAAATAAATATCTTACGATTCAAGAAATAGAAAATTTTAATCAAAATTTCTCTAAAGAAGTCAATGAGATTGCAGAAGAAATAGATAAGCAGTTTCCTGATACAGAAATAGAATTTATTGATTTCAGTAAACAGACTAGCAACAGATATCAAAATAAATCTAATCAAAAGACATATAGAACTGTCAAATTTTAGTGAGGAAGACGGTGAGCCTTAAAGATAAAGAACTTAAAGAATTATTTGAGCTTGCAGACAACATTGGTAACAAGCGATATCACAGGCTAACTCATCAAGATTTTGAAACTTATAGGAAATTCGATTACTGGCGCTATATTAATGGTGATTATGAGTGTGGAACAACTCAAGATAGTAAAGATTGGGTGAGAGAAAATTCCAACTGGTACTGTCCAATTTGTGGATATCACTACTCTGACAAAGGTGGTAAGACGATAGATCACAAGCTACCTCGGTCACAGTATCCTTGGTTATCAATGGAATTCAATAATTTATGGGTCATTTGCCAGGTTTGTAACAAAGAAAAGGGTGAAATGCATTGGTACAAGTATGAACACTATATATTTGTTCACTATCCGGATCTTTATCTTGCTGTGAAGATGGCACGTCCTAGCCAGTTACTCCAGTCTCTGAAGGATTCAACCAAATAGCGTAATCACCTATTGCTTTAAAGGGCGTTGGAAAATCTCACATTCAATAGTGAATATTAGACCTCTTGCATAAATGCTTAAATTGTCATGTTGAATGGAGCCAAGGAATAAGAATTAAATAACATACAATTTAGGTCTCTGGCTTACCTCACCCTCAATCCCTCTCCTTATAAAGGAGAGGGAAGCTAGAGATAGGATGATCAGATGCAGTATATCCTCTTTTTTCCATCGCCTCGGCAACAATTTCATCAACAATTTCTGGAACATCAGCGTATAATCCCATTAAGGGATCGTTTTTCTCCTGAATTTCTGCTAAACGTTCAATTACGTGACTAATCAATTCTGATAAAGTTGATTGATTGACTATTGCCAGAGTTTTTGCTCGTTCAAAGGTGAGTCTATCTAGTTCAAGTTCTATTTTTTCCATGATGGTTTTAAACTCCATTTACTGATTAATTTAAGTCTAATGGAATTTTGGGATATTTCCAGTTTGATAATTCAACACAATAGCTATTAATTAACGCTATTTGCTAAGATTGGATTAAGCTTTTGCTCTCGCGCATATTTGATGACTTTCGACCTTCCCGACTCTCTCATTCTCGATACTGCACTTTCGGTATCTGGATTAACTGACTATATCCGCTTGCTGTTAGAGCAAGATGAACAATTACGGCAAGTTTGGGTAACTGGCGAAGTTTCCAGTGCTAACCATCATCGCAGTGGGTTATTTTTTACGCTGCAAGATACCGATCGCACCGCCGGAATTAAGTGTGTAGTATGGAATAGCCAATTGCCAAAACTCGCGCAGATACCGGTTCCCGGTGAGCAGATAATCATTTTGGGCAGCATTCGCGTGTATCCGCAACGGGGAGAATATCAGTTATCAGTTTGGCAGACTCTACCTGCTGGTGTTGGTTTACAAGCGCTACGCTATCAACAACTTAAAAATCGCTTGCTGGCTGAGGGGTTGTTCGACACGCAAAGAAAACGATCGCTCCCAACTCACCCCCAAACGATCGCTGTCGTCACTTCACCAACTGCGGCTGCTTGGGGTGATATTCAAAAAACTCTCAAGCAAAGGTATCCAGGTTTACACGTTTTATTTTCTCCAGCTACCGTACAAGGTGAGCAAGCACCGGAATCTATCGTCAAAGCAATTGAGCGGGTGGAAAAGGATGGACGCGCCGAAGTGCTAATTTTATCGCGGGGTGGTGGTGCGGTGGAAGAGTTGGCTTGTTTTAATGATGAACGAGTGGTGCGATCGCTTGCTAGTTGTTCCATTCCTGTAATTACTGGTATCGGTCATCAACGAGATGAATCTTTGGCAGATTTAGTTGCAGATGCTTGTGTGCATACACCCACTGCGGCGGCGGAAATGGTTGTGCCAGCGCTTTCAGAGTTGTATACTGAGCATCGGGGACGAGTTGTGTATTTGCATGAGGCGGTGCATGACTTTAGGGAAAATGCTGAGAATAAACTGCAAGTATTGCGAAATCGTTTGCGACGTTTGCGGTTAGATCGACAAGTGCAACTGGAGGTGGACAAGCTAGCTTGGAAGCGTCAGCATTTGGTGCAAATTACCACGGCGCGATCGCAGCAAGCAACGCAGCATTTAGAATTATTGCGGCAAAAGTTGGCTAGTCTTGACCCGAAAGCGGTGTTGCAGCGTGGTTATGCGGTGGTAAGGCGGGAAGATGGAGCGATCGCGCGATCGGCGGTGGAGTTGGCTGTGGGGCAAGAGTTAGTGATTCAGTTGGGGCAGGGTGGGGTTAAAGTAAAGGTTATGGAAGTAAAAGATTAACGAACCGCAGAGGCGCAGAGGACACAGAGAGGTTGATGGTTAAACGTAAGAGTGCTTCTAGTTCTGAGGAAGGTTGGAATTATGAGGCGAAGGTTGCTGAGATAGAGGGAATTATTGCTCGTATTGAGGCGGGTGAGTTGGAATTGGAAGCTGTATTTGAGCAATTTGCTAGTGCTGTTGAGTATTTGCGTCAGTGCGAAAGTTTTTTGCAGCAGCGACAGCAGCAGGTAGATTTGTTGATTGAAACGTTAAGCGATGAGTAGAAGCGAGAGCCTGCTGGTGCGGTTGTTCGGGTTTTATAAGTAAACGCTTTTTAGCGGCTTGCCGTAGGCATCGCGTACATATCCAACCCAATGCAATCTACGCAGATACACACTTTCAATCAACACCTGTGTTTGCATCGACCTTCAAAAGTACTTCTCGAATAATGGCGGAGCGCTGCCAAGCAGACTGCGCCTCCTCCTTGAATCTTTGTGCTGCCAAGGCTTGGTTGCGAGCCTCCATCCTTAAAGCCATGCGATGTGATAGAGAAGCTTTCTCTTCCAATGCCCTTAAAGCGATCCATAGTGCATCCTCCAGCTTATCGGACTGCGTAGCCAGCAAAGTTTCAGATGAATAAGCATGACCCGTGCGGCACCGGAAGCGCAACAAATTTCCCTCTTCGAGTTCCCAAAGGATACCGCCGCAGTCAGGACAGCCAAAGGTTGATGGTTTACCAGGTCGGTCGCCTTCGTTTTCTACTGCTTCCAAATTCAATTGCGCTATTTCAGTTTCAAACTCCATCTTGCTAGGTACAGGGTTTTCTGGTTCTATTTCCATTGGCCTGTTAACTAAAGCTACTAAAATTGAAGTAATATCTGAAAGTGGCAGGATATGGTCAATATCCTCTACGTTCTCGATCGCATTACGTGGCATATCAGGATACAAAGCATTGTTGGGATTTTGGACAATTGCCACACCGCCCCGCATTTTGACAGCCATTAGTCCCGCCGTGCCGTCGTCAAGCATACCTGTTAGTAGCACAGCAATCACTCGCTGCCCATAGGTTCGCGCTGCACTGCGAAACAATGGATCAATGGCGGGACGACAACGGTTTTCTTTTGCCCCCCGTGTCAAACGCAAATATCCTCGTTCTACCAGTAAGTGATAGTCAGGCGGAGCGACATAAATCCAACCATGAACAATAGCTTCGCCATCCTGAGCATAAGACACTGGCAAGTTGCCAGCACGACTTAATATTTTTGGCAGCACACTCGTGGCGTGACTTGATACATGAAGAACTATAATCACAGCAGCATTGAGAACGGGCGGCAAATGCTTGACTAGATAAGTCAGCGCCTCAACTCCACCTGCTGATGTTCCAACGACAATAATATTGTATTCAAGCATTAATGTAATGATTTCACCAACATGCCAGTGTGGGCAACAAAAGCACATTCATTGCCAGTATTGAGAGTAACGCGGCAAGAAAATTTCTTCACCTAGCTTTGAGAGGATTTATTCTTCTTTGAGGAATAGAACTTTAGACGAATAGCACGAAATGCAATTTTGCGTCTCTAAAAAAAAGGGTTTTAAATACTTATCTGCTGAATAAACATCTGATGCTCTACTGAACTTAGCCCTTTCTGCAACACTGTTAACACCTGTTGCATATTTCCCGCAACTAATGCTGATACATCAAGCCACAATCCCGGAAACACTTGACTTTGAATTATCCCTAACGCATTTGGGATCAGTGCTACGTATTCACCATTTTGCAAGCTGAACCAACTAACAGTGCTATCAAAAACCTGCCAAACAATATATTCCTGAATGCCATTGCGGTGATAGGCACGTTTTTTATCATACAAATCTTTGCTAGCACTGCTGGCGGCAACTTCTGCTACTAATTCTGGCGCACCTTCCACGTATCCATCAGTACTTAGATGAGATGATCCGCCACACGCTGCATCGATTAACAAAATTGCATCAGGTTGAGGTTCATTATCTAAATCTAGCCGCACAGTTGGATTATCGCCCAATCTGACACCAGGTGTGGCTACTTTATAATTTCCCAGCCAAATCATTAAATTACCATGCGGTTCGGCATGTGATTCAAAGCGCAAAGGTGATGCCACGTAAACGACTCCTTCAATCAATTCGGCTTTCTTGACATTGGGCATGGCATTATAGCGACGCTCAAACTCTGGACGAGTGAGGCGATCGCCACTCTCAAGAGGCGGAATATAATTGGTTGGAGTCGGATGTTGTGGAGAGGTGTTGACCACAATAGTTATTTTCTATTGAACCAATCTTAAATCTACTTCCTTATTGTATTCCCGGTAAGCAATCACTTTGCAATGAACTCGTTGACTAACTTGTGGCCACAAAGAAGTGTCCGTGGGTAAACCAGATGAATCACAATCGGGTTTTGTACCAATATGTATAATTCCGCTTAGTTTATAACCGTCAATGACTTGATAGCCAAGGTACACAAAAACACCAAAAGGCTTAACACTTATAACCTCTCCATAAAATTTGTGTCCAATAGGAAGGTTCTGCTTTAACTTCTCCCACTGTTTAGCGATATCACTCATACGCCTTCTGAGTATGTTAAAAGTTTTTGGAGCCGCGATCGCAGCCGCTATGAAGTGGTTAAATTGATTGTATCGTAGTGCATTAAGCAAAAAAGATGTAGCAGTGCTATGTTTTTACATTGTTTTTCAGTGCTACGTCTCTGTAGATATCGCTCAAATTAAAACATTAGTTGTCAAAGTTTGAGCGTTTGCAACAAATGCTCGTCCATATATAAGAAACGTTTAAGCATTTGCAGGAAATGTATAAGCAGTTGCAACAAATGCTTAATACTTTGCAACAAATGCTCTGTCATATATAAGAAACGTTTAAGCATTTGCAATAAATGTATAAGCAGTTGCAACAAATGCTCTTCCATATATAAGAAACGTTTAAGCATTTGCAGGAAATGTATAAGCAGTTGCAACAAATGCTTAATACTTTGCAACAAACGCTCTGCCATATATAAGAAACGTTTAAGCATTTGCAGCAATCATTGTAATGAACTTACAGCGCTTCCCGCTATTATGCAATACAGCTTTTCTCCTTACCCCTCTCCTAACATAGCTTTCAGCTTTGAGGATGTACCTCATAGCTGCCGGAAGTGCTGTATATATCTATTTATTACCTGAAATATAACAGCAAAGGCAGTTTTTGCAGGAGGAATATTGCTCTGTGTGTCTCCTGACTTTTTTGTTAAACCAGACTACATCTATGTAGGACTTACGCAAAAGTACACGCGGTAGGGGCAATTCATGAATTGCCCCTACCTGAAAACAAGGGTTTCGGCTATTGTTTGCGTAAGTCCTGCGATGTTTTCTTTAGATAAGTGCAAAAAGGACATAAACTTTTTGATGGTAAAGCGAAGCACAAGAGGTGGTTATGGCTAAATTTCTTTTTGTAACAGATTTGGATGACACCCTCGTGCATCGCACCGTGGGCGATGACAACGCTTTACCAGAACTAAATCAACTGCTGAACAGACATCGCCAAGAATACGGCAGTAAAATCGTTTATGCTACTGGGCGATCGCCTGTACTTTACAAAGAACTCCAAGCTCAAAAAAATCTTTTGCAACCGGATGCTCTTGTCCTTTCTGTGGGTACAGAAATCTACTTAGATGGTAGTGATACTCCAGACTCAGGTTGGTCAGAAATCCTCTCTCCGGGATGGGAAAGGGAAACTGTATTATCTATTACTAGAAAATATCGGGAGTTAGTTCGGCAACCAGATTCAGAACAGCGTCCCTTCAAAGTGAGTTTTTTCCTAGAACAAGATTCATCTGCAAATGTTCTACCACAACTTGAAGCGGAGTTGCAGAAATATAAATTAAATGTAAAGTTAATCTACAGTAGTGGCATTGACCTTGACATTGTACCCCATAGCAGCGATAAAGGTCAGGCAATGCAGTTTTTGCGTCAAAAGTGGAAATTTGCAGCAGAACAAACAGTTGTCTGTGGTGATTCAGGTAATGATATTGCTTTATTTGCTGTAGGCAACGAACGGGGAATCATTGTGGGGAATGCCCGAAAAGAGTTACTCCAATGGCACAACGAGCATCCTGCTAATTACCGCTACCTGGCTTCATCTTTTTGTGCAGGTGGAATTATCGAAGGTTTGAAATATTTTGGTTTATTAGAATGATTAGTTATCTTAAAGGTCTTGTTGCTGGTATCCAAACAATTGGCGCTAATCGCGTGATTCTGACTCTAGAAGTGAATGGCTTGGGGTATGATTTGCAAGTTCCTCAACGGCTAGCACAGCAATTACCAGAGTCGGGAGGAGTGGCGCAAATTTTTACCCATTTCCAAATTCGGGAAGAAGTGCCATTACTATATGGCTTTGCTTCGCCAGCCGAACGCGATTTATTTCGCCAATTGCTGACTGTTAGCGGTATTGGTGCAGCCTTAGCGATCGCACTCTTAGACACTCTGGAACTACCAGATTTAGTCCAAGCAATCATCGCTGGCAATACCCAAATCTTAATTCAGGCTCCCGGTGTCGGCAAAAAAACCGCCGAACGCATCTGTTTGGAACTGAAAAGCAAATTAGTCGAGTGGCGCAAATCAGCCGGGTTCTTCGTCGCCACAGGTGGTCCAGCACCAGGAATTCTCGAAGAAGTGCAAATGACCCTCTTCGCCTTGGGATATACTGCCCATGAAGTCAGTCACGCCCTACATGTAGTCAGTGAAGACATTGGACTACCCAAAGATGCCTATGTCGAAGATTGGATTAAACAAGCGATCGCTCATCTCAGCAGCGAACAAGTTTAATTGTCATTTGTCATTTGTCATTTGTCATTTGTCAATAGTTATTCTCTCCCCCATCTCCCTCATCTCCCTCATCTCCCCCATCTCCCTCATCTCCCTCATCCCCCTCATCTCCCCCATCTCCCTCATCTCCCCCCACTCCCCACTCCCCACTCCCCACTCCCCATGCCCACTAACCCTTATGCTTGGCTAGATGAATCTCTAGCAACAATTCATCGGGCAGACTGGTATCGATCAGTACAAACAATTCACGGTCGTCCGGGTGCAACGGTGGTTTTAGCTGGACAAGAGGTAATTAATTTTGCCAGTAATGACTATTTGGGACTTGCGGGAGATATGCGATTAATCGCAGCCGCGATCGCTGCGATCGCGGAATTTGGCACTGGTAGTACTGGTTCTAGATTACTCAGTGGGCATCGAGAATTGCACAGGGAATTGGAGGAGGCGATCGCATCTATCAAACAAACAGAAGATGCTTTGGTATTTAGTTCTGGGTATCTAGCCAATTTGGGTACAATTACCGCCCTCGTTGGCAAGCGTGATTTAATTTTCTCTGACCAGTACAATCATTCCAGTCTGAAAAATGGGGCGATTCTCAGTGGTGCAGCAGTTGTGGAATATCCGCACTGTGATCTTACAGTCCTAAAAACTCAGTTGAGTCAACAGCGCCAAAACTACCGACGCTGTTTGATTCTGACTGATAGCGTCTTCAGCATGGATGGCGATTTATGTCCAATGTCCGCACTGTTGGATCTCGCTGATAAATTTAGCTGTATGCTGCTAGTTGATGAAGCTCATGCCACTGGGGTGTTAGGAAAAACTGGCGCGGGATGTGTCGAACATTTTGGATGTACGGGAAAGCAGTTAATCCAAATTGGTACCTTGAGTAAAGCTTTGGGTAGTTTAGGCGGATACGTAGCGGGAAGTAGCGCCCTAATTGACTTTTTGCGGAACCGCGCCTCCACTTGGATTTACACCACTGGGCTTTCACCTGCTGATACGGCGGCGGCCTTAGCAGCAATCAAGATAGTGCAACAAGAACCGCAACGCCGTGCCAAATTGTGGGAAAATGTACACTACTTGAAAAATTTGCTGCAACAACAGTTACCTAATCTCGAATTGCTGCGATCGCAATCACCCATACTATGTTTTGAATTGCCCAGTGCCACAGATGCCCTTAAAGCTGGAAAACAGCTAAGAGATGCTGGCATATTTGCCCCAGCAATTCGTCCCCCCACAGTGCCCACAAGTCGGATCAGAATATCTTTAATGGCAACTCATGAAGCCGCACATATCGAAAAATTGGTAGCAGTGCTGAAAGATATCTGGTGAACTCATAAGTTTCTAAGTACAGCATTTCATTAATTTGTAGCGAATTCTCTGGGTGTCCCTACCCTGCGATCGGGCAAAGCGCCTATGTGTTTAAATTTCAACCCTCAATTCACCACGATTTTACCCAAAGATGTAGTAAGTAATACCGTTTTACTTTAATAATGATACAAATACGTTGGTAGGGGCACAGAAAAAGCTCATAGGTGTCAACTTAACGTGAAACCCTTGTCAAAACGTGATAAGTTGATGTGCAGCTAAATTGTATAACACGAAAACCCAAAAATATTGTAGTGCGAGCAACATGAGCGCGTCCAATATACAAATTAAATACGCAACAGCTTATTCAATTCTTTCGCTTCTCATCACGATCCGCGTTACCCCACCCTAACCCTCCCCTTATAAAGGGGAGGGAACTGGATTTTCTTGTTTCCCCCCAATATATCGGGGGGATTAAGGGGGGTA
>NZ_JBALBY010000131.1:0-137498 GCF_036919575.1 Nostoc sp.
GGGGATGAGGGGGATGAGGGGGATGAGGGGGATGAGGGGGATGAGGGGGATGAGGGGGATGAGGGGGATGAGGGGGATGAGGGGGATGAGGAAGATGAGGGGGATGAGGGGGATGAGGGGGATGAGGAAGATGAGGGGGATAAGAAAATTAATTTGTCTCTTCCTACTCCCTCATCTCCCCTTGCTTCCTCATCTCCCTCATCTCTTTTTGCCTCGCCTGCCTCTATTTCAAAGGCGGTGCGGAGTGCGGCGACAGCGCGATCGCATTCGGCGGCATGGACTACACAACTTACTTTCACTTCGCTGGTGGAAATCATCTGGATGTTTACGCCTGCTTCGGCTAAGGTGGCGAACATTTTTGCCGCTACACCGGGACGGCCAATCATTCCCGCGCCAGCAATGCTGACTTTGGCAATGTTATGTTCTATCATTACCTCCGCTTCGTCCAATTTGGGGTTAGATTGACTCCTCAGTGCTGGAGCGATCGCTGTTGTTACTGCTTCTGCCCGTTTTAATATTGGTGTGGTGACAGTAAAGGCAATGTCATTACTGTTACCTTCATGAATTGACTGAATAATCAAATCTACGTCTACTTTTTGCCGAGAAATTTCACCAAATAACCTTGCTGCTACGCCTGGTTTGTCGGGTACGCGCAACAAAGCTACTTTTGCTTGGTTAGTGTCAAATTCTACAGCATCTACTGGACGGGCAATTTCGAGATTGATTAGCGATCGCCCTTGGGGTTTGGCTGATGTTACCCAAGTGCCGGGGGCATCTGTCCAACTAGACCTGACCACCAGAGGTACACCATAGTTACGCGCAATTTCCACAGCACGGGGATGCAACACTTTTGCGCCCAAGCTAGCTAGTTCCAACATTTCATTGCAGCTGATGGCATCAATCAACTGAGCTTCGGGAACTAAGCGGGGGTCTGTAGTTAGAATCCCTGGAACATCTGTATAAATTTCGCAAAAATTCGCTTTTAATGCGGCTGCGATCGCCACTGCTGATGTGTCGGAACCACCACGCCCCAAAGTCGTAATTTCTATCTCTTCAGTGCTAGATGTGCCTTGAAAGCCAGCTACTACAACTACTTTACCTTCATTTATGTGGCGAGTTAGGCGAGTAGTTTCAATATGCAAAATTCGAGCGCGGCTGTGTTCGGCTTCGGTAACAATTCCTACCTGAGCGCCAGTCATCGAGATTGCTGGTTGTCCGAGTTCCTGCAATGCCATACTGAGTAAAGCGATCGTTACTTGTTCGCCAGTGGAAAGCAGCATATCCATTTCCCGGCGGTTAGGATTTCGAGAAATTTCATTAGCTAGTTTGACGAGTCCATCGGTGGTTTTCCCCATTGCCGAAACCACTACGACCAGAGAGTTTCCAGCTTTAACCGTTTTATAAACACGCTGTGCAACAGCTTGAATACGTTCGACTGAACCAACAGATGTACCACCGTATTTCTGAACTATGAGCGCCATAACTTTTTTTAATCAATTGTCCCTGCTTTGATCAATGCCCCCACCGGGTCAGGAAGCTTTGAAGGCTTATTAGTTACATAGTTTACTAAATATCGTGTAGCATACCGCATTATAATTGATTATTCAAAAACTACATCTTCGTAAAGTGCCGCCATTGTTTCCTCAAAATCCACGCTATTGAGTCGAAATGATTGATGCTCTGATGTGTAAGATTGTAAAACCCAGAGCCTCTGCTCATTGCGTCGAAAACACTCAACTCGCTGACGTTTTGTATTAATTAAAACATACTCTTGCAGACTTTCCAGTGTTTGATAATCGGCAAATTTGTCGCCCCGGTCAAAGGCTTCAGTAGAATTAGATAAAACTTCGACAATTAAACAGGGAAATCTTTTATAAGCTGGCGTTTCTTGATCTCGTTGGTCGCAAGTAACCATAACATCGGGATAATAAAAGCGATTCAGAGATTCAATTCGGGCTTTCATATCAACGATGTAAACACGCCTTCCAGAGCCGCGTACATGATTACGGAGGAGAGATGCAAGGTTAAGAGCAATAGTAACATGTGGGTCAAGCGCCCCAGCCATTGCGTAGATGTAGCCGTCGATGTATTCATGTTTGACAGGGTTTTGTTCCTCCATTTGGAGGTACTCTTCAGGAGTGAAGTAGTTTTGTTGGGGCGAGGCGATCATAGTTGAAACTTCAAGGTTTGAGTGAAGCTGATTTCTAGGGTAGCGTTTGCTGTTGATTGAAGTTGGTTTTTGAGAGAGAATTTTATAAGAAGAATTCAGAACTCAGGAGTCAGAATGAGCGTATGAATTCTGTACGAGTGGGTGATGAATATTGGTCAAAACCTCGCCACTAGTGGGCGAAAAACTGGTGGGCGAAAAAAATTAAAATATTCTCGCCTTAAAACTCTATCCCTTTATGGGTACAGTATTCACCAATTCTGAATTCTGAATTCTGACTCCTGACTCCTGTTTTATGTTAGGTCTAGACAGAATTACATTTGACCCTAGCATTATGGGTGGACAAGCTTGCATTTGATTGACGAACTCAATGCATACTAAATAGGATTAAATGATATGCTATTTGAATACAAATATCTAAACCTACCATGAAAACTGATTTTTTTATTGATGAAAAGCTCATAGATGAAGCAATTAAAGTAACTGGGCTTAAGACTAAACAAGAAGTAATTGAACTTGGACTGAAGACACTAATTAAACTAAAGCAACAAGAAAAAATAAAAGCTTATCGAGGTAATCTCCAATGGGAAGACAACCTTGATGAGATAAGAACAAATTCATGATTATTGTAGATTCAAGTGTATGGATAGACTATTTTAACGGTAGGGAAACCCCAGAAACAAATAAGCTAGATAGACTTTTGGGAGTAGAACCGCTTGCGATTGCTGATCTGATATTGACTGAGGTACTGAACGCTTTCTTGATGCTTTCTGGATTAGTCAATAGACGTTATCCTTAAGTAAGGAACTGATGTAAGGAACGTGCGTATGGCTAGCGCTACCATCACCAGCAAAGGACAGGTAACTATTCCCAAAGAAATTCGGGATTATCTTAACCTTGATCCAGGTAATAGGGTTGATTTTGTTATTGATGAAAATGGAACAGTTAAACTAATTCCCCTAAATATCCCTATCCAAAGTTTATCCGGGATTTTACACCGTCCGGGGATGAAAAGCGCAACTTTGGAAGAAATGGAAGCCGCAATCCAAGAAGGCTCAAGTGATTGGACTTGATACAAATATTTTAGTGCGCTAAATGGCACTTAAAAATTAGGTAATAAACCAGCTTGTTTACAAATCTCATTAGCAGTAATCCGATCAATGGTAGGATGCCGTTTTACCGGAATAGTTTTTATATCATTAGTATAAATAGAATGATTTCCTCCTTCCCTTAATAAATAAAAGCCATTTTCTTCTAAGTATTTAATTAGCTCCTTTCGTTTGACTGACACACTCAAACCTCTATAGGAATTTGTTCGAGCAAATAACCACCTGTGGGAATTTCTTTATTTTGTTGACGATAAGCAATAACCATTTCTTTTGTTGCGTCTTGCAACATAGCTCTGCATTCTTCTATGGTTTCTCCTTCTGTGATGACTTCTTGCCATTCAATGAGTTGTCCCATATATCCGCTATTAGTTTTTGTATATTTCGCAGTGTATGTAATTAACATTGCTGTGTTTGTGAAGATAATTATATGATTGATCGTAGCTGATTTTTTGTTGTGGGGGCAATTGCTCTCTATCATTCACAACCACATAATAGCGTAGGCGTAAGACATCGCTTGTAGATTTACGCTTTAAACTAGAGCGATCGCCCTGACAACACCATCATTCAACAGGGGTAAAGCGTCAGAGAAATCAATTTTTTAACGTAAGATTAAACTGGTAGCACAACACGAGATTTCATGGTGATAAGGTTTATTCTGAGCGACTATGTTGACCGAGCGATGTCTGGCGACAAGCCGCTTTGCGTCTACGCCCAGGCAATTTATGACAAGTTAGAAGATGGTACATTTACAGGTAGAATTCCTGTTTGCAAAGGAGTGATAGCCTTTGCATTGACTTTGCGCGAGTGTGAGGATGAATTACGCTCAACGTTGGAAGACTGGATTTTGCTTGGGTTAAAGCTGGGACATTCTCTACCAGTAATTGATAATATTGACCTCAACAAGGAGCCAACCCTTGAGCCGATGGATACCGTGTAAGCGTCGGGATTCATCTCTCAACTCTCACAAGCGATCGCTTGTCAATTTACACTATAAACTAAAGCGATGTCTCCGACGGGCGTAGCTGCGGCCAGCTTTCGGCTCAACGATATACCAAAATGAATGCGTGAATTACTCAAATGAGAAAGCAAACTGGGGTTTGAGTAAGTAAAAACTGCTTTTGCTTGTGGAAAACACTAAAATGCGAAAGTAAAAGCTGCTTTTGTTTGTGGAAAACACTAAAATGCGAGATTAAAAGCTGCTTTTGTTTGCGGAAAACACTAAAATGCGAGATTAAAAGCTGCTTTTGAAGAAGTAAAAGCTGCTTTTGTTTGTGGAAAACACTAAAATGCGAGATTAAAAGCTGCTTTTGAAAAAGTAAAAGCTGCTTTTGAGTAAATAATCAGGTATTTTTACTTAATTGAATATGAATTTTAGTCTAGGCGATCGCTTATTATAAGTTTTAGCATGGTATGCTTTGCCCAGAAGTCAAATTTTACTGTGGTGGGGAGAGGCGATCGCGCAAATATGCTAAATTTCCACGCACAGTAACAGTATTAGGATGATTCACCCCTAACCGTCGCTCCAAAATATCTAAAGCTTGGATGTAAAGGAGTTCGGCATCCCTGTATCTGCCTTGGGAGTCGTAGAGTCCCGCTAGGTTGTTGAGGCTAGTGGCGACATCTGGATGTTCTTCTCCCAGCAGCTTGCGCCTGAGTGCTAAAGCTTGGATGTAAAGGGGTTCGGCTTCGCTGTATCTGCCTTGGGAGTCGTAGAGTCCCGCTAGGTTGTTGAGGCTAGTGGCGACATCTGGATGTTCTTCTCCCGGCAGCTTGCGCCAGAGTGCTAAAGCTTGGATAAAAAGGGGTTCGGCTTCGCTGTATCTGCCTTGGAAACCGTAGAGTCCTGCTAGGTTGTTGAGGCTAGTGGCGACATCTGGATGTTCTTCTCCCAGCAGCTGGCGCCTGAGTGCTAAAGCTTGGATGTGAAGGGGTTCGGCTTCGCTGTATCTGCCTTGGGAAAGGTAGAGTCCCGCTAGGCTGTTGAGGCTTTGGGCGATATGTGGATGTTCTTCTCCTAGCAGCTTGCGGCTGAGTGCTAAAGCTTGGATTAAAAGGAGTTCGGCTTCGTTGTATCTGCCTTGGGAACGGTAGAGTCCCGCTAGGTTGTGAAGGCTTTGGGCGACATGTGGATGTTCTTCACCCAGCAGTTGACGCATGAGTGCTAAAGCTTGGATGAGAAGGGGTTCGGCATCGCTGTATCTGCCTTGGGAGTAGTAAAATAACGCTAGGTTGTTAAGGCTTTGGGCGACATCTGAATGTTCTTCTCCCAGCAACTTGCGCCTGAGTGCTAAAGCTTGGATGTAAAGGGGTTCGGCTTCGCTGTATCTGCCTTGGGAGTCGTAGAGTCCCGCTAGGTTATTGAGGCTTTGGGCGACATCTCGATGTTCTTCTCCCAGCAGCTTGCGCCTGAGTGCTAAAGCTTGGATGTGAAGGGGTTCGGCATCGCTGTATCTGCCTTGGGAGTTGTAGAGTAACGCTAGGTTGTTGAGGCTAATGGCGACAGATGGATGTTCTTCTCCCAAGCGCTTTTTAGTGACTTCTAGACATTGTTTAAACCAGGGTAAAGCTTGGTTATATAAACCTTGACCATTGTAAAATCTAGCGTTACCGACGAAAGGCCAAATCAAATCATCATCGCTGACGTATTGAATGAGATAATTAGCCACTTCAGCCAGATGAGGTATGGCGGGAGAAACGGCGGTGATTTGCTCAAGGGTGGGCGAGTCAGGAATATCTTGGGCGATCGCTACCATTATCTGACAAAGCGATCGCTTTAATTCTTCTGCTTGAGATAACCCTTTCAACTTCAGTTGGAAAAATTCTCGCAGCAGTGGATGAAGTTGGTAGATTTCCTCACCTTTGCGTTGGAGTAAATAGAACTTTAACAAATTGCGTCTGGCTTTTTTTTGCTCTTTAGCTTCATTTTGCTCAACCAAATTCCAAGGAATCGGAGCCAAGGCAAATAAACTCAGGAGACAACCTAAAACTTGAGCGTTTTCCTGCAAACGCCGCCAACTTAATTCAAAGGCAGCAGCTACGCCTAGTTTAGCGGTCATTTCTTGTGGAGCTTCGTCTACCGCTTCATTTGTCAGACCTTCATCTTTCAATTGTTGCAAGATTTCTGCTAGAGATAAATCCTCATCAAGTGCTAGATACCTCCCGACTAATTCCAAACCCAAAGGTAAATAACCGAGATGCTTACAAAGTCTTCTAGCAATCCAAGGCTCACGTTGCAGTCGTTCTCTACCCACCAACAATTTTAATAGCTTCATTGCCGCCAATGGTTTCAGCAAATCCAAGTCTAATCGCACTATGGGCGGCTGTAATTTTTCCCTTGTGGTCATCAGCACTTTAAACCGAGAAGATAGCGACTGGAAGTAGGGCTTAACTTCCTTGTATTCCGCGACATCATCCAGCACTAGCAGCACATCACCCCCCTCACGCCAATGCCGCCAGCAATATTGGACTTGCGCGAGTAATTTGTCTTGAGAATCTTGTGTTAAATACTCTGGTAGGTTTAAATCAAGGTGAGTTCTGGCAAACTGCACAATTTGAATGCCCACATCTTCAGTTGTTGCCAGCAACCAGCAAATTCCACCTTTGTAATTTTCACGGTGAGCGATCGCATATTGTAAGGCCAGTTCTGTTTTACCCAGTCCACCCATGCCTGCGATCGCTGCGATCGCAACTTGTTTATTATCCTGCAAAAGTTGGTGAAGATTTTGCAATTCTTCCTCACGCCCGACAAACTCCAGTACCCCACTCAGGGGCAAATTTTGCGGTATTTCAGTAGTGGGATTTAACTTTGCCCGTTCCCCTTCAGGCGACTTTAGTCAATCAGGGGAATTCTGATTGTAATTGATAGTAATGGGGCTATTGTCTACGCCTTGAAAAGTGGGAGCCTTACTATCAATGCTTTGAAAACCTTGGCCATCGTAAACATTCTGGACATTTTTACCTTGAACCTTGCCAATATTAATTTCGTGGTGAATTTCTTGAGCAAGGCTTTGAACTTCTTCACGAAATTGGGTGTCGGTGTCCATTTCGACCTGTAGTTCGGTAGAAACCAAGTCTAAATCTTCCTTAGAACCTTGTTCAGCCTTTGTTAAGGCTTCTTGCACTTTCGGCTTACCCTGGAACTTATCCCAAATTTTTTGACGTAGCAGTTTTAGCTTGTCCAGTGTACCTTCAGTTATCTTCTCTACGGTTTTTTCTATAGCTTTGGTGATTACCAAGGTTGCGATCGCAGCTGCTGTGAGTGATACTGGCTCCATAAGTTTGCCAAAATACACGATATTTTATTTATGGTTATCAGTTTAACAGCCTCTAAACACGTAATGGAGAGCAAATAGCATAATAATCATAAAACTAATTTAAGATATGAACCTCACAGCTTATAGCGTTTCCTAATCATACAAGGTACATCATAGTCCCCTCCTCGCTTGCGGGGAGGGGAGACAAAGCGTAGCTTTGGCGGGGTGGGGTTCTTATTTTTGATTTATGCAAGAGGTCTATGTTTTAAATTCCCCGTTTAAATCTAATTTCATAAAGTCCTAGCAAACCTGCTGCTAATAGCAAAGGTAAATAATAGTAGACTCCCCGATAAACTAGCATTGATCCCAAAACTGCCGCAGCCGAAACTTTTGAAGAGAGAATCAGCAAAATTATAGTTTCAAATACTCCCAAACCACCGGGGACATTACTAACAACACCTGCAAACATCGCTAGTAAGTAGATTCCCAAAAAGTCTAGATAGGACAAAGATATATTAGTAGGAAGCACAACATAAAGAACCGCCGCCGCCAGAATCCAGTCAAAACTAGAAATTGCGATTTGAGCCAGGGATATTTTCAAAGAAGGAAATCGAAATTCTTGTCCCCGAATTATTAATGGTTGTTGAATAAAAATACTTCCTAGCAAATAAGCAGCAACCAATAACAGAAAAATCACGCCGATGGGACGCACCGTGGCAAAAGGTAAATGTAATTGAGTGGGAATTTTGAGGGGGTTGATGAGGAACAAGCAACCTGCAACGGCAAACATTCCCAACCAAAAAGTAAAATTGGCGAAAGCAATTACTTGAGCGATCGCTCCTGCTGACACTCCCCAACTAGAGTAAAATCGATAACGGATAGCACTGCCAGTCAGCAAGGCAAAACCGATGGTATTACTAAACGCAGAGCTAATAAAGCTAGTTAGAGCAATCTTGTTCCAACTTAGGGAACGATTAATGTAGCTAAAACCTAAGATATCGTACCCAACCATCACTAGATAGCCCAAGGCTGTCAGCCAAACTGCCCAGCTTAAGCGACTTTTGGGAATAGCAGCTAGAGAGTTGAGGATATCACGATAATTATACTCATGCAATTCGTTAGCGATCGCCCACACAGAAAGCACCAGCAGCGATAAACCCAACAGTGTGCTAAATTTGAGTCGCAACTTTTTAAGCATTTTAAATGACTCCTGAATTCTGACTTCTGTAGGACTTACGCATCAAGTACGAAATGTAGGGGCAATTCATCAATTGCCCCTACAGTAAATTAAGGCTTTCACTGCCTTTTTGCGTAAGTCCTGAATTCTGAATTCTGACTCCTGACTTCTGACTCCTGACTCCTGACTCCTGAATTCTGAATTCTGAATTCTGACTCCTGAATTCTGACTCCTGACTCCTGACTCCTGAATTCTGACTCCTGAATTCTGAATTCTTCTTCAATAGCAGTCGCAAAATTTTCATCAGGTTGACACATAATTGACATATCATTTGCATAAGCTTTTGAAGATAAACACCAGCTACCAAAGTTGTTTTTATAGTGATAACTGATTAATGAACTACAAAAAATCTAAAATTCTCTTGCTAGTTTCAGTATTAACTCTAGTTGGCTGTAATTACAGTCAAAGTGTAACAGCAAAACCACCTCAACCGCAGGATTTACAAACAACGCCTTCCCTTATTTCAACCCAGCCCAATACTAGCGATTTAGCTACTCCTCTAACTTACAAGATTGAAACCTACAAGAGTCAAGTAATGGGCGCAAGTCGTACCTACGGCGTTTCTTTACCACCGGGCTATAAACAAAACCTAAAACAAAGTTATCCTGTAATCTTTCTCCTCCACGGTGGACATGGTTATCCCAGTGATTGGTTTATTCAGAACAAGGGACAAGCTCTCAAGACTGTGGAAAAACTTTATACTACAGGTAAGTTGCCACCCAGCATCATCATTACACCAGATGGCAACGACAAACGTGGCTCTAGTCGCTACTGGGACCCCCAATATATCGATGGCCCTAACGGTAAAGTCTCTACAGCCGTGGGGGATGAGTTAGTAAAAGTTGTGCAAAGCCGTTATCGGACACTAACTAATCCAGATTTTTGGGCGATAGGTGGTTTATCTTCTGGCGGTTGGGGAGCAATGAATGTGGGATTACACAACCTGGATCATTTCTCGATTTTATTTAGTCATAGTGGTTATTTTCAGGATAAAAGCGGTCCGAAGAATAGCCCAATATCTTATATCAAAACCATTCCCACACCAGCTAAAAGAAGATTGCGAATATACCTAGATTCAGGTAAATCAGATATTGAAGAACTCGGCGAAGCCAAAGGATTTACTGAAGTCCTAAATAATCTCAAAATTTATAATTCGTTTCGTCAGTTTCCTGGTAGTCACACTTGGCAATACTGGCGTGAACACTTAGCGGATTCTTTGACATTTGTGGGAAAACAATTTAGAGCTTCTGAGATAGCTCATAGAGATGAAAATTTAGGTTTTAATCGGGATAAAAATACTCGAAGTTATTAGAACTTTCAATGTAAATAAGGCGATTTTGCCAAAACGTTGACCAATGGATGTCAACGTGGAAAGCTTTGGTGCAATTTTTCAGCATATTCACTATAGTAAGTTCTAATGGAGGTGATTTTTTTTAACCGCTAAAAAAATATGAAGATTTCTAAATTTTTAATTGGCTTGGTAGGAGCGATCGCACTTCTCACGACCGCCGGTTATTATTATGTATTCATCTTAGGTGCGCCACAACTAGACCCGCCCCCAGAAGAGGCAGATACTGGGCTAAAGTTTCAATTAGCAACCTTCAACTCCCAAGCAATGGGTGCAGTCCGTAACTACGGTGTGATTTTGCCCCCTGGCTATAACAAAAATCAGCAAAAGCGCTACCCTGTGATATTCTTATTGCACGGTGGTCATGATGATGCTCGTGCTTACGCTGATAAATACGCACTTTTAGACGTACTGCATGAACTTTATCAAAGTGGAAAATTACCGCCATCGATTGTGATTACACCTGATGGTAATGATAATCGCGGTTCCAGTCCTTTGTATGATCCTGATTATTTTGATGGGCCGAATGGCAAAGTAGGGACTTTGATTGGTTCAGAATTAGTACAAATTGTCAAGTCGCGCTACCGCACTGTGGAAGAACCCCAGTTTTGGGCGCTGGGAGGTCTGTCTTCTGGGGGATGGGGGGCTTTTAATATTGGGTTACGCTATCTCAACAACTTCCAGATTTTGTTTAGCCATAGCGGTTATTTTACCGATAATAGTGGTTCACAAAATAGTCCCCAACAAATTGTGCAACAGCTACCAGTTGAAGATAGGAAGCGATTGCGTGTTTACCTGGATGCAGGTCTGAACGATACTAATTTGCGAGCTTCTACCAAAACCTTCAGCGAAACCTTAAAGAAATTAGGCATTGCTCACGTATTTTATGCATTTCCTGGAGGTCATGGTTTGTCTGGTGCAGATATAGGCTGGAACTACTTTCACAAACATCTCAAAGATTCGCTCTCGTATGTAGGTGAACAGTTTAAAAAAGTTAAGAATTAGGAGTGGGGAGTGGGGAGTGGGGAGTGGGGAGTGGGGAGTAGAGACGCGATTAATCGCGTCTGTACTGGAGTTAGGAGTTTTAACGCCAAAACAAATGACAAATGACAAATGACAAATGACAAATGACAAATGACAAATGACAAATGACAAATGACAAATGACAAATGACAAATGACAAATGACAAAGAACAAATGACTAATAATTTAAAAACTCAGATTGGACTTTGGAGTGCAGCTTTCCTTACAGGTTTAGTCGGAGTAGTAAATTTGTTGTCAGCAGTGACACCTACGCTATACGGGCGAAATCACTGGTTGAAGGAATTTTTACCATTTGAAATTCGTGCCAGTGGTCATATATTTGCAGCGTTGACTGGGTTTGTTTTACTAGCACTTGCTACTAACTTATTACGCCGAAAAAGAATCGCCTGGTTACTGACGATTACTTTACTAGTGATTTCCATTTTCAGCCACTTGCTGAAGGGATTGGACTATGAGGAAAGTCTACTCTCTGGAGTTTTGCTGGTGCAATTAATCTTGATGCGCCATTTTTTCACGGCGCAATCAGACCGTCCTTCAATTGCACGGGGAGTTCGAGCGCTGATCGGCGCTTTATTATTTACTCTGGCATACGGAACTATTGGATTTTACTTGTTAGACGGCAAGTTTTCCGAGAATTTTAATTGGCGGGAAGCGATAGTTCAGACTTTAGCGATGTTCTTCACCGAGGATAATTGGGGACTGCAACCAAAAAGCCGATTTGGAGATTTTTTTGCTAATTCTATCTATATTATTGCCGCAGTTACTATTACTTATGCAATAGTAATGCTATTGCAACCTGTGTTTTGGCGGAATCTCGCAACTACACATGAGCGACAAAAAGCTAAACAAATTGTTGAGCAATATGGATGTTCTTCTTTAGCAGCGTTCACACTTTTAAATGATAAAAGTTATTATTTCAGTCCTTCGGGTAATAGTGTAATTGCTTATGTTCCTAAAGGACGAGGCGCGATCGCTTTAGGAGATCCCATCGGCCCAATTGAAGACCGCAAAGAGACAATTATTGCTTTCCAGCAGTTTTGCCAGCGCAACGACTGGTATCCTGGGTTTTACCAAACGATGCCCGATGATGTTGAGCTTTACAAGTCGTTGGGGTTTAAGGTACTCAAGATTGGAGAAGAAGCGATCGTTGATCTAAAAAGTTTTACGTTACAAGGTAAAGCCGGGAAAAACTTTAGACCATCAATTAGTCGTTTAACTAAGCTAGGATACCAAATCGACTTTTATCAACCACCCATCGCCGATGCTTTGTTGCACCGACTCAAACCTGTCAGTGATGAATGGCTGAAAATGGTACAAGGTTCAGAAAAACAATTTTCTTTGGGTTGGTTTGAAGAAGCTTACCTGCGAGAGTGCGAGATTGCTGTGGTGCATAATCCTGAAGGTGAGATCAGCGCCTTTGCCAACATTCTCAGCGAGTATCAACTCAACGAAGCCACTATTGACATGATGCGACACCGCCCGTCGATTGAAAATGGCACAATGGACTTTCTATTTATTTCCCTACTCCAACATTTTAAAGAGGGTGGGTACGACAGCTTTAATTTCGGTCTTTCTGCCCTTGCGGGAGTTGGAGACTACCCAGAATCGCGCCGCTTGGAGAAAGTATTGCACTATCTTTATGGGCATTTGAATCGCTTCTATAATTTCAAGGGACTGCACGCCTACAGAGAGAAGTTTCGCCCCCGTTGGGAACCACGTTATTTGGTTTACCCCAGTTTAACCGCCTTACCCGATGTAGTTGTGGCATTGATTCGCGCAGATTCAGGCGATCGCCTTTTCGATTATTTCAAACCTGGAGCTTAAATGTGGACTCAAAAAATTCGGAATGATTTTGACCGAATTGCTTTGCATGAGCAACAAGGTTGGAATCACAACAGTCACTATGACAATTTTCTACTCAAACAGTTACCATCGCACTGTGAAAATGTTCTGGATATTGGGTGTGGAACTGGTTCATTCTCTCGTCTTTTAGCTCAACGCGCTGATAGAGTTATTGCAATAGATTTATCTCCCAAGATGATAGAAGTTGCTAAACAAAAATCTCGGCAGTATCCGAGAATAGATTATCAAGTTGCTGACATTTTGCAGTGGGAGTTTCCAGTAAAGCAATTTGACGCAATTGTGTCTATTGCAACTCTTCATCATTTGCCATTGGAGAACTTATTGCCCAATTTGCAAGCTGCCTTGAAGCCGGGTGGTAAGCTTGTAATTCTAGACTTACTAGAGCATGAAAGTATACAAGATAGATTGAGCGATTTCCTTGCTCTTCCCCTGAATTGGATATTTCAGGCGCTTAGGAACAGTTAAGCGATCGCCAGAAGCAGCGATCGCAATGAAAGAACATCTTCGCACAGACAAGTATCTGACTCTCTTACAAGCACAACGAATTTATACCAAGTCACTCAAGGTGCAATGGTTACAAAGCATTTATTCTGGCGTTATTCAGCAGTATGGCAGAAGTCGTCAGCAACACCATAACACCTCATTGCAGGGCAATATCTATCACGGGCGTAGCTGCAACAACTTGATATTTTTATGGTACAATTGTACTATAAAAGTCTGAATATCCGGTGAGTATGCAACGCGAAGTTTATCAGGCGATGCCCAAAGTTTGTAGTAATACCAATTCTGTATGAAGATGCGCTAAACCATATTTAAGCACAAGAAAGAAAAACAAAAAATTGAATTTGACAAAGAGTTAAGCCTTAACTGAATCGTATTGGGTTGTAACAGCTTTTCTGGAAGAATAATAGACTTCAGTAACCGTGGCTTGAAAATATTCTTGACCTTTATAAGGTGGCAATATGACAAATAATCAAATTTCTCTTGTAGAACTAATCCAAATTTTTGCAGAATATCGCCATAATATTATCGTCAATATCAAACACCTGCAAGAACATTATCAAAGAACAGGTATCAAGCGTGTTAAAGGTGTTAGAAACGAAAATGGGGAACTGCTTCAACCTTGGTTGAGAACAGAATATATGGATAATGCTGAGTATGTTGGTATGGGCGAGTTTCAGTTTAACCGCAATACTGCTACTATCAATATGCTTATAAAACGTAAAGTCAAACTTGCCAAATTTGAAGACCAAACCCCCACTCTTGAAGTAGCAGGTTTGTTGGTAAATGACCTCAATAGCTTTAATAACTACACGATTGTAAGTGACGGCAAAATCAATATAAAGTCGTTACAAGTCAAAATCAGCAGTAAAAAAGCCTTTGACTTACTAAAAGAAAACGGCATACTGGATGTAGAAGAATTTGACTTCAATGCTGAATATACCATTCAGTTAGATAACTTGCCGCTTGTAGCTGCTAATAGTTGTTATAGCAGTATTGATGGACTATTTAATGAACTAGCAGAAATTAAAGTACTGACTAGTATTATTTGCGCGCACTTAAAAAAGGAGTCAGATGTATTTATAGCGGCACAGTTAGATGAGTTTCAAAAGCACTATCTGTCTAAGAATATTTACATCAACTTTCCTACAACTAACGAATACACTGATATCAATGAAAGTTTAATTAGTGGAACTATTGACTCAAGGTTGAGCTATAAAATCGACATCGGTAGTCAAGATATTCTGAATCTCAGTAAGTTACCTTCGGCTAACAAATTTCTGAATAGAATGTATCGTCTTTATGACAAAGAAACTGGAGAAATTATCATAAAGGCGAGTTTTGAAATGGCATTTGATGAGAATCTCGCTGTTAGGCACAGGTTACTTTCATCACGCACCAAGATTACGAAAGTTGACGAGTTTATGAAACCAATTTTTGATGATTTTCTTGGGCTTGAGCAAAATGGCATAGTTGCAGGTATTCTTAAGAAAGTTGGTGCTGATAGTTTGGCGCAGTTATTGCAGGATAAACAAACTGGTAAGCAGATTAGCAAAGAAGAAATGGTTGCAGCTTTAACGACGGCAAATAAGAAGCTAGAACAATATGCAGAAAATATCTACCAAGATAAGATATCTCCCTTAGTATTTTATATTGGTTGTACTGGACTATTGCCAGATCAAATGGAAGCAAAAGCCATGACTGCTGAAGAAGCTGCTGCTAAATACCCCGATTTGCAATTTTCTAAAGATGAGCAAGAAGGTACTTTTTTTGCAGTCGGTGATAGTATGATCGGCATCTATGCAAAAACTGAATATTACAGCAAACTTACTTCTGTCTGTATTGACAATTAGATTGCATAGCAATTCTACTTTTTGGCCAATTTTGTAGGGTGTGTTAGCGCACAGAGTACGACCAGAGCTATTTGATTCTAGACAGAAACCGCCCAGAACTGAAGTTTAGGGCTTTTAGCTAAAGTCCGTTAAAACGGACTATAACCCAATACGCTTGGGTTAAGGATAATCGTAGGTT
This sequence comes from Nostoc sp., assembly GCF_036919575.1. GTDB lineage: Bacteria > Cyanobacteriota > Cyanobacteriia > Cyanobacteriales > Nostocaceae > Nostoc. The sequence continues at coordinate 15,554 of NZ_JBALBY010000131.1, forward strand.
GGGTGGAACGTAGTGAAACCCAACAAACCCACGAAAATGTTGGGTTTCGTTCCTCCACCCAATCTACGCAGATGAAGGGTTTTTGGCGCTAACCCAAGCGTATTGGACTATAACCTATAACCTTTTCTTAGTCGTCTTTAGACGAATGAGTGCTATTAGACTCAGAATTCATTCTGAGGCGGACTAGATGAGAATGAAATAGCCCTGAGAGTACGACACCATCTTTAACTGTTGCGGTGCGTTAAGCTAAAACACATCTAAGAAAGCATATTGCAATTTTCTAAATATCTTGTGGGGTGGGCATCTTGCCCGCCTTAACTATGCAGCTTCAATGCCGATTAGCTTAGATGTTCCCTCTAACGCATCCTACGATTAATGGATCATCGGTTCCCTAAAATATAGCTAGAGCTTGGACTTTGTTTCTTGCGTCGGTGTCGGTTCAGGTGTGGCGGTTTCTGTGGGAGTGGGTGTGGGAGTTGGTGTAAGCGTGGGAGTTGGCGTTGGCGTGGGAGTTGGTGTAAGCGTGGGTGTTTCCGTGGGCGTTGGCGATGGGGGAGGAGTGGGATTTTCCACTGTAATGCTGAGTTGATAATCTACTGGTTTCGATGCTGTCGAAACCACGACAAACTCGTAAAATCCCTTTTCTGGTAATTTAGTTGACAAACTACGCTGGGTAGAATCTTCTAAAAATTGAATTTTGCCAGAGGGTGAATAGACTGATAACAAAACTTGGGAATTTGCTTCTAGCTTCAATTCCAGAGATTGCTCTTTGGCAAGTCCAGCAATAAATACTTTACCACCACCAGGTTGGAGAGTACCGCTAACTATTTTCCCAGTAGCGCCGGGATCAAAGACAAGTTTCTCGAAAGCGCTACCGGCGAGGATAGCACTAAGCCGATCGCTAACAAAACCGTACCAAACTTGTCCAATGGGCTGTTCTCGGAAATCTTTACCACGCTCATCAGGGAATACACTTAAGAAAGCAGCATTTCCCAAATCAGCTAAAGAACGACTACCAACGTTGATTTTGTTGACTTGTAGTTTCCAGCGATCGCGTTCAGCAGTTGTGTAAGTTCCCAATTTTTGACGTGCTTTGTTACTCAATGGTGCTAGTTTTTCTAACAATTCTGAGGCTGTTTGATCCCATTCTGCCCGCAAACTCTCATCTTCAGTAGCGTTGCTGAGAGTGCGTCCCCGTAAACTGGGGTTTCTGTCCCAAAAAACTTGATTCACCAAGTTAATATAGAATTTCTCATCAATACCCAATTGTTGACGGCGATCGCTTAATCTTTCTTTGCGTTCCCGTTCTGCTGGTGAATATTGCGCTAAGGGATCGGTTGGTTCTTCAGTTGGAATTGGGCTGGCTGTGGGTGTAGGTTTGACTTCCACTACATCGCGGCTGCTATTCATTCCCCACCAAATTAATCCAACACTACCAGCTAACGCCACCGCCGCAAGGAAGGTTTTTGTAGGTGTCCACCAGGGGGATGAGGGGGATGAGGGGGATGAGGGGGATGAGGGAGAGATGGCGACGGTGGCGGATGTGGGTTGTGGTGGGGTGGGATATTGAGTTGGGGGATAGTTAGCTGGGAGTGGGTTGAGGGCTTGGAGTACTTGACGGGCTGATTGATAGCGATCGCCTGGTCTGGGAGATAACATTTTATCTAGTACTTGTGCCAAAGTTTGACTCAGGCTAACTTCTCGGCGCCACTGCCAACTGAGAGTGTAGGCATCAATTAATTCTTGGGGTTGTTTTCCTGTCAGTAAAACCAGCATTGTTGCGGCCATTGCATACAAGTCGCTGTGGGGAGATACCATCCCAGTTTGCATCTGTTCTGGGGGTGCAAATCCTACTTTACCCAATAGGGTTGGTGCTGGGGGAGGTGCAACGACACCGGGTTGGTAATATTGGGAAGCAACGGTTGCTACTACTTGTTTGACACCGCCAAAATCAATTAACACTGGCAGTTGGTCAACAGTCCGAAGCATTAAGTTATCTGGAGAAATATCTCGATGAATTACTCCTAGTGAGTGGATGTATTCCAACACTGGCAAAATTAAAAGCAACAATTGGTGTACTTCCGCCTCTGTAAAGCGCAAACCCCTTTGTATCCGGGCATCTAACAACGAATTGTAAGTTTCCCCTTCGACATAATCTTGCACCAAAAACAGATATTCTTTGCCCCCTAAATTCATCCTCAGCAGTTCCCGGAAGCGGGGAATTTGGGGATGTTGCAGTTTATAAAGAACACTCGCTTCTCTCTCAAACAGTTCTTCAGCTTTTTGAACAACGTAAGCGGTTTGAACTTGGGGAGAAAATTCCTTTAAAACACAAAGTTCGCGGAAACGGTTGATATCTTCAGCTAAATAAGTGCGTCCAAAGCCACCTTGACCAATTTGACGCACAATTAGATAGCGATCGCCTAAAGTTAGTCCCGGTTGAATACTATAACTCATGTTTGTTATTTGTCATTTGTCATTTGTCATTTGTTATTTGTTATTTGTTATTAGTGACTCTTCCCCAGTCCCCTTATTTGCCAGATTGTACTTTACTGATTTGATCGGCTGCGATCGCATACCAAATTTGACCAAAAGTCTGTTGATTCAGTTTCCCACGCTCCTCACCAGGAAACAACCGATCAAATTTTTCATTTGTGTCTTTGTTCAGTTGATCAATTGTATAATTCCCAAACTGCCCCGATCGCGCAAGTCGTCTCCATGTTTCGTAATTTTGTGCAGTATATTTACCCAGTTTCCGACGTGCTGCTGTACTCAGATCAGCCTGTTCTAGTTTATTCAATAAATCGTCAGCGATACTTGACCATTCATCTCGTAAACCAGCATCTTCAGGTTTAGATGTCAAGCTACGTCCCTTTAATTCCGGTTTTTTTGTATAAAATAAATTATCTACAAAGGGAATAAAAAACCCTTCAGTAATTTCTAGCTGTTGACGACGACTGTTAATTTGTTGGAGGTCGTGATTTTTTCCTTTGTCGCTAACTGGTTTTCCGCTTGGATTTGGAAACTTGGGAATTTGCGGTAATGAAATTGATGGAATGGTGATTGAAGTTACAGTCCGAATGACTGCATTTCCTGCCGCCAAAGTTAATCCAACTAAAGCTGTCCCCCCTAAACTGATTACAAAAGGGCGAATCCAAACAGGCCAAGATATTGGTTTAGCGAGTGCTTGCGTTTGACTCTGGAATCTACTCACAATAGCACTGGCGCGTTGTCTTCCTGGAGCAACTACCATCGTCTTGATCTTGGTGGTAATATAATTACTTGGGGATTTTGTAGCAGTTGGCGATGGTAAATCTTTGAGGATTTGATCGGCTCGTTGGTAGCGATCGCTCGGTTTATAAGCCAGCATCTTTTTTAACACCGCTTCCAGTTGGGGACTAACTCGAATTTCCTTTCCCCATCCCCAAATTCCCTGATAGCTGTCGTATAATTTTTGTGGTTCTTTACCTGTGAGCAACACCAATGTCGTCACCGCCAAAGAATATAAATCACTACTTAAAAATACTTTACCCTGCCGTAGCTGTTCCTCTGGAGCGTAGCCCTTTTTACCTAGCAAAGTGTTATTTCCAACCAACTTAGTCCGCCAAAAACCTTGAGAAGCTGGCAATTGCTTGACACCACCAAAATCAATTAACACTGGCAGATGATCAGAACGTCGCCAAATTAGATTATCAGGAGTGATATCGCGGTGAACTACATCTTGTGAGTGGATGTAGGATAACACGGGTAAAATCTGTTGCAGAAGGGTGATTACTTCCTCTTCACTGAAGGTTTTTCCTTGACTTTCGCGCTGTTCTAATAATTGGTAATAATTGTCACCTTCCACATAATCTTGCACCAGAAAGAAAAAATCTTTAGTACCTATCTTCACTTGTAGCGAGGCGTGAAAACGCGGAATTTGCGAATGCTGGAGTTTTTTCAGAACATTTGCTTCTCGTTCAAATAACTCTTTAGCTTTTTGTAAATCTTGCTGTTTTTGTACTTGGGGTGCAAATTCCTTCAGCACACATGTTTGATCGGACTTATCTCTATCTTGGGCCAAATAGGTGCGTCCAAAGCCGCCCTGCCCTAGAAGACGGATAATCTGATAGCGATTATCCACAATCTGCCCCACAGCAAGAGGTAATGGTTCACCACAATGGGTACAAAAGCGGTTACTGCCATTATTTGTGTGTTGTTTACTGCAATAGAGCTGCATGGTGCCCAAGGATAAATTAAGGTTTTATTGACTAACTACAACGCGCATACCCTCATTTTCGGATATCCTACGAATTACGAATTATTTTAACGGTGTTGGTTCGACTTCAGGATAAACAACAAGCGTCGTAACCATTCCTCAACCTGAAGGTACGAGGCTTTGTCCCCCTCCCAACACTACTAACAATCGCTTGTTCACTTATGTTGCTTGCGGAACTTACGGGCGCGGTTACGTTTGACCAGAGGGTGTACTCACCCCCACACCTCGCGACTCAATTTACGTGGATACTCGCTATCTCACTTGGTTACTGCTTAAGCTTTGGAAACGAGTCAATTTCCTGCATTTAGCAATTTCACCGTATGCTAATTTTACAGTAAAGCCGTCCTCTAAGGCGTTGCCCTGAGCTTGCCGAAGGGACGGGGTTTCTACCCAAATTTCTGATGAACTGCAAACCACGACAGCAACAAGTAATTAAAGCATTTGAAGATTTTTTGTCTACCCCCCTAGAAACGGTACTGCAACGGCATCTCAACACTCCAACTTCAGCAGCTTTGAGTTTATTTCACGATGTGGCGGCTAATGTACCAGCTTACAAGGCTTTTTTAGCAGAAAGGGAAATTAATCCCGCAACTATTCAAAGCTTAGAGGAGTTTCAAAAACTACCAGCGATCGCTAAACAAAATTATATCCTGCGTTATCCCTTAGCTGACTTGTGCCGCAACGGACAATTAGAAGAGTGTGATATGATAGCTGCTTCATCAGGTTCCAGTGGTAAACCCACATTTTGGCCTCGTTTTTTCACAGATGAACTCCAAATCGCCACACGTTTTGAACAGATTTTTCACGATAGTTTCTATTCAGATACCAGACGTACCCTAGCAGTGATTTGTTTCACTTTAGGCACTTGGGTAGGTGGAATGTTTACTACTAATTGCTGTCGTTATCTTGCTAGCAAAGGTTATCCCATCACTGTAATTACTCCTGGTAACAACAAAGAAGAAATCTTGCGAGTTGTCCAAGAACTAGGTTCAGCATTTCAGCAAGTGGTGTTATTGGGATACCCGCCATTTTTAAAAGATGTGATTGATACTGGTATCGCTTGTAGTGTGGAGTGGCAGCAATATCAGATTAAATTAGTGATGGCGGGAGAAGTATTTAGTGAAGAATGGCGGAGTTTAGTTGGTGAAAGAGTTGGTTCACAAAATCCCTGTTATGATTTTGCATCACTTTACGGCACTGCGGATGCAGGAGTTTTAGGTAATGAAACACCGTTAAGTATTTGCATTCGCCGTTTTTTGGCAAAAAATCCCGATGCAGCTAGAGCTTTATTTGGGGAATCGCGTTTACCCACGTTAGTACAATATGATCCTTGCAGTCGCTTTTTTGAAGTTGAAGATGGCGGATTGCTGTTTTCGGGAGATAACGGTATTCCCTTAGTGCGTTATGACATCTTGGATACTGGCGGGATAATTAGTTATGATGCCATGCTGCAATTTTTAGCAGAATGGGGATTTAACCCTGTTGCAGCGTTAGAAAACTCAGCACTCCCCACTCCCCACTCCCCACTCCCCACTCCCCACTCCCTTAGAGGTATTCATCAGCTACCTTTCGTTTATGTCTTCGGTCGTTCTAACTTTACAGTTTCCTACTTTGGCGCAAATATCTATCCAGAAAATGTGACGGTGGGATTAGAACAACCAGGAATTCAAGAATGGGTGACGGGTAAATTTGTGTTGCAGGTGAAGGAAGATGCAGATAAGAATCGATTTTTATCTGTGGTTGTGGAGTTAGGAGCAGGGGTAGAGGGTAGTGAAGATCGAAGAGAAGCGATCGCATCTTCTATTCTTTCACAACTGCTACGTTTAAATAGCGAGTTTGCAAATTATGTTCCCGCAGAATATCAAACACCACAGGTTACATTAGCGCCAATGGGTGATTTTGAATATTTCCCCATTGGGGTGAAACATCGTTATACGCGTCAATAGTACTAGGCGCGATGAATCAAATACAAGAAGACGCGATGAATCGCGTCTCTACAAGGGGGGATGGGGTGGTTGTTCGCGATCGCGTTCCCAATTGATTGGGTTATTGATAATATATTGTCTAATTTGATCGAGGGCAAATTCATTACGAATTATGTTGTCATGAAACCTTCCTTCCCATCTAAAACCTTGAGAGATTTGATTAATTTCAAATGTACATCGTCCTTTGTACCACCTAACAATTTTAGAAAGAGAATTTTTAGACAACATCGGGTTAAATAACCCAGTAACCCCACCCGGTTCACCATCCCCCCTTGTAGAGACGCGATTCATCGCGTCTTCTTCCTGTGTTTGAATCGTTTGAATCGCGTCTTCTCGTATTTGATTAATAACCAAAATCCCGTGAATATGATTAGGCATGACGCAAAACGAATCTATCCGGCAATTAGAAAAATGATTAGGAATCTCGTACCACAATTTCTGAGCAATTTCTCCAATTGGCGATCGCTGCATTTCACCCTGCACACCTCACCAAAAAAGTATTTTTTACCGTCGGTGCAAATAGTAATGAAATATCCACCATCACTAGCATAATTCCATGCTGGCAAACGGGTTGAATCAATTCGATATTTACCTTTGTATTTGGGTTTGTTGTTTTCTGGTTGAGGCTCATCATTATTCATGATTACATCTTTGATATAAAAATTTATGCAATTATTGCTTTGCATTGATGTAATTGCCAACCGAAAAAACTCGGAATTATTTGCGCTATGTAAATGATGGGAAGGAAGAAGACGCCATGAATCGCGTCTCTACAAGGGGCGATCGCAAAAACGATGCCTGCGGCGGGCTACGCCTACGCATTCCCATTCTGTTTACAATATCTGTTTTACTAGGGGCGATCGCCTCTGCCACAGTTTCCCCTAAGATAACCAAAGCACCTGGAAGAATTTTGATAGCTTTGGTTCACAACGCAAGTTCGTTTGAATTTATAGTTGGTAGCTTAGGCACAATGAAGTTAAAAATCAAGTATAAAAGCTAGTTACTTCCATTATCTCCAGCGATCGCGGCATAATAAAAACTAAACCTTGAAATTATGAAGTAGGCAATGAATACTACCGATAATTCTCCGATGGATGATGGGTCATCAGCAGATTTGATCTCTGTCGCAGAGTTGCAGCAACAGCTTAATGACTTACTCCAGCAACTATCTCCAGAGCGATTACAGGTGCTGACTGATTTTGCTGCTTATTTGGCAAATGCTGAAAGCGAAGCTGCAACCCAAGAACTTTTGGCAATTCCTGGATTGTTAGAGCGAGTTAAGCAAAATCAAGTAACGCCTAAAGCCCAATACACCGCCTGGAGAACTCTTCGCTCTGATGTATGAAGTTATTCTTCATCCCGATGTCCAAGAAGTTTATGTCAATGCTGACAAAGCTTTTGCTAAGAAAATTGCCCGATGTTTGCAGCAGCTAGAACAAACTCCTCGATCGCACCCCAACATTAAAGCCCTGAAGGATCGCTCATCGCAGTGAGGTATATAAACCGTAAAGGCGATCGCTTAATCAATTCATCGCGGCGATCGCAAAAACGATGCCTGCGGCGGGCTACGCCTACGCATTTTCATTCTGTTTACAATGTCTGTTTTATTAGGTGCGATCGCATTCCCTGGATTGCGGAAATATCAGACGCGATAGATTTACGAGACGCTTACGAGATGCGATTCATTGCGTCTTTACAAGGGATTGCTACTTCTACATTTCGCTTATGTTTTGACTGGAGGAAGTATTTTTATTTCCTACTCTCCATCTTTCACTTTCTCTTGTTGATGCCAAGCTTGATAAAAAGCTGGGTAGGGCATATTTTCGGCGCAATGGTAAAGTGTCCAATAGCAATGAAAGTAGAAAGCACGATTATTTTGACAAACTGAATCTTGTAAGTAGCAACTTAACTTGGTAACTGCTAAAGAAAATAAATTATCTTTAAGGATTATTCCTAAACATGCAACAAGACTAACAAATCCAACTAAGCCATCATTGTCTATTAAATTAATGATAAACTTAAATACATTTTCATTGCCAATACCAATAGCTGTTAAAGCCGAGATAGCATGTTCTTTAATTGCATAATTTTCACGATATGCATGATTATTGATGATTAAAATCAGAATACTTATTAACTCTGGATTACCACTTCCAATTCTTCTTACATATTCAAGAGCCTTAAACAAAAGGTAGCGATCAGAGTCTTCGTTGGAACCCAGCGATCGCTTAATAACTTCAAGAATGGGAGAAATAGCCTCTGGATTACCAGTAATTATTTTCTCTAATCTCAACATTGTCTCACCCTTTTGTGAATTACTATCCTCAATATTGTTTAGGGAGTAAATTAAATCTATTATTTCTTCTCTACTACTCTGATTTTCTTCTTCGAGTGCCTCAGACAGCATTTCAATAGGTCGTGAATCCGAAAACACATGCTGTCTTATAACTTCAACTTGTTCATTAAATTCACGATTATTCAACCAAAAAAGTGGAACAAAGTAATCATCACTATTGTTAATTAGTTCCTTCAGAACTTTGCAAGCTTCAAAATTATCAGGAGAAAAATCTAATAAAGTTAATGCAACTTTACCAAGGATTTCTTTATCTTGACATAAGTGCAACAATTTAATGAGTTCAATAACAACTTTGCTGTGGTCAGTATCTCGAATTATTGTTTGAGCTTTTTTCTCAAGTGGAAAGAAAGACTGCCACGCTTGTTTAGTACTATCAAAGCAACCAAAAGCCCATTGAACTATCTGTGCTACTATTTCACCAGCACAACTACAATCCCTAAATTCTGCAATACCATTTGCTGCTAAAAAGTAGGCTTGAAACCAATAAAGTTTGTAAAAGCCATCATCAAATTCCACCAACGCCTGAATAAACTCTTCTTTTTCCTTCCTCCCCACATCCTCACGTCCCAACCACAGCAAAATCACTTCTTTCCACTGCGGGGCAAAAATGCGATAAACCCCTAGTGCGGGGTTGTCGGGAACATGATTCAGAAACTCGTGCCAATCAGCGATCGCCAACGCTGCAAAATATTCCTCAAATGTGGGATGGTAGAAAGCGTAAACTTTCTCTTTCGTTGCTGATTCCGCAGCCAGTCCAACTTCATTTAGCCATCCCAACTTTAACGCTAACCAAAATAAAGAATTTTGCTGTTTTGGATCACCTAATTCCTCACCCACAAACTTATGTGCTAGCCGAAACCGTGACGTTTCTTGATCAATTGCCCGTTTTGCCAAACGTCCCAACGCAGCGTTTAATTCGTCTTGCTGCTGTTCGGTGGTAGGGAAGCGGTTTTCTTTCCACTTGTAAACCTCTTCCACAAACTGCTGATAAAGTCCGGCTTTAGTTTCCGGTAAACCTTTATCTGAACCTTGCCAAGTGCTACACAACAGGGCTAACCGCAAAGGATTTTTAACTAAATCTTGGATGCGCTGACGTTCAGCTTTATCTAATTCCTGCCATAATTTTTCGCCTTTGTTACTCCCCCTCTCCTTAATAAGGAGAGGGGGCTGGGGGGTGAGGTTCCGAGGTTGAAACCAACGCTCAATAAACTCTTGCACTTGTTGCGGATATTCAAAATTGAGTAACCGATACGTCTCAAAATTTTCTAAAGCGCCCCCGTTTGCTTCCCAAACATTCACCCGACAAGTCAGCACAACCCGCGCATATTTCACCCATCCCGTCAACTGCTGGGAAATCTCAGTTAATGGTTGGAGTGAAGACATTTCATCTGCTGCATCCAACAACAACCACACACGATTATTCTTGAATAATTTCTCTAAAGTGTTTTCCTGTTCTTCTTTTACACGCACCACTCCTAAAGCATTCTTCAGCCAATCTTGCAACAGATAATTTTCTACACTCTTTCCTTGCAAGTCTGCCAAAGAAATCCAAATTGGTAAACCCAGATTATTGTTTAATATCCAAAAAGCTATAGTTTGCAACTGAGTAGTTTTTCCCGCACCCGGTTCCCCAATTAAAGCGATGCGCTGTCCTTGAGTTTTACCAACACCATCACGGATAATTTTCTCTAAAAAAGCCTCATGTTCAAATCGCTGCTTCTCTTCATAACTCGGTTCGTAAAGTTGCGAACCTTGTTCTGCGGAAATATCCTCGTTGCACTTCTTCGGTTTAGTACGCTCCACCAATGCTAAAGGTACATGAATTGCCTCTAGGTCAAATTTCATCTCTTCATCAGCAAACAGCAACTCATTTGTGGTGAGACGCTTGTGCTTTTCCAGCATAGCGCGGCAGATTTCTTGCCAATCCAAGCTATTATCTGTTGCTTGTACCTGGGGTGTTTCTTTTAAATTCGTCTTTTGGTATTCCTTCCACTTCTGCTTAACCACCTCCAGATTCTCTTTTATCGTCGCTGTCTGATGTTTTAGCGTCAGGGTAAATTTCCAATAACCTTTATTATTCGCGGCGTCTTTGGGTTCTCGCACTCTTAACTCCCCTAGCCAGTCAAGTGCAGTTTGAATCTCTTGCAATTCTCTATCTTCCTGAGAAACGTTAGATTCTGCTTTTTGCCGGGGAAGTTTTAAAATTTTGCCAGCATCTTTAATCTGTTTGAGTAAATATTCCTGCTTTGTACCAACTTCAGTTGTTTTGCTTCTGTTTCCTTTTGTCTGTTGGCTTTTATATCCGGTAATTCGCAGCTTATCAGCTTCCCAGACAACGCAAAGTGGAAGTTTTGACTCACAATCTTGCTTTTGTGACTGTTGCAGCAATGCTTCTACCAGACTGAGTAAATTTTCTAAAGCTGATTCATTTTTACGAATATTTCTTGACATCAGTCAAATAATTTTTAATTACCCAAACAAACAAGCTTACCCAAGCTGCAAAACCTGACGATACAAGCATTATAGACGCTGTGTGGGGGATTTGTCTGGGGAAATACCCAAAAAAATAATTGACCTTGTAAACGCAAAAATAAGGTGAATTCAGATGTCAGCTAAAAAACGTGGTAAAAGTGCAAGTCAAAGAGCGATGTCTACGACGGGCTACGCCTACGCATTCTTGCTAATTCTGCAAACTATATTAATTGGCGTAAATGCCGAAAACCGCCTTCAGCAAGGAGACTCCCCAATCGAGGTTTTAATCTGGATGATTAACCAGTGTATTCCAGTCCTGAAACAAGCCAGCAATTTGCAAGAAAAACAGAAAAAGAGCCTGTTACCCACACATCGCCCTTCTGAGGATAAATAATAGAGCTATAGTGTACGCACAAGTCGAATTACCCCCCTTAATCCCCCCTTATAAAGGGGGGAAACAAGAAATCTCCCCTTTATAAGAAAAAACTAACTGGCGTTCCGACTGCTGGTAGCGAGGGAAAACAAGAAATCTAGTTCCCTCCCCTTTACAAGGGGAGGGTTAGGGTGGGGTAAAACCTTGGTTAATCAGCTATTTCAGACTTGTGTGTACACCGTAGCCTTAGCAAGGCGCGGGGTGGGGTTCTTTGGGTTTAAAGCAGACAACCCCGTTGGTTCACAACACAACCCCGTTGGTTCAGAACACAACCCCATTGGTTCAGAACACAACCCCATTGGTTCAGAACACAACCCCATTGGTTCAGAACACAACCTCATTGGTTCAGAACACAACCCCATTGGTTCACAACACAACCTCATTGGTTCACAACACAACCTCATTCGTTCACAACACAACCCCATTGGTTCAGAACACAACCCCATTGGTTCACAACACAACCCCATTCTCAATCATTTGTTCTCTAGTGTCGTATAATTACTGAGCTAGCAATCAAATCTTATTGCAAAAAACACCTTATTTTGCCAGTTTTACTGAACCACTTTATTGTCCCATTGAGACATCCTAGAAAGATAAAGTTTAGTAAAAACTATCCATTAATGCCACGCCAACAAAAAAGCTCTCTCGTGCTAGAAAAAACCGAACAGAAAGTAATCGGCTTTAAATCGATTAATTCTAACCTCGATTTTGGTGATTCCATCAGCTTAAACCATTTAACCCAGTTAACTGGGCAACTCCGCAACCAGATAGACGAGTATAATATGATGCTAACTGCCCTTGACTCGGCAAAGGCAAAAATAGAAACCCTTGAAAAGGCCATTCGAGAAACTTCAGAACGCTTGGTTAGTGGTGTGGCGTTCAAGTATGGCAAAGATAGCCGGGAATACGAAATGACAGGCGGAGTACGCAAGAGCGATCGCATTCGTAAAGCCACCATCACACGGTTAAAATCCACCGCAGACTTAAAAGCGGCTGCTACACAAACGGCGTAACCAGCAACAAGTAGGCATTATTCACCGTGAATGATGCCCATGTTTTGCGTAGGCGTAGCCCAACCCACGCCTAAGAATAAGTCGCACACTATAATGGATAGGCTGATCGAATGCTTTAGTTGAAAGCTTACGTGTATGTCTTATCCAAAACTAAATGACGAAGAAATTATCCGGCGTGGTAAAGAATTATACGATAAACATATCCGTCCCAAAGTTGAGACAGCAGAGAATATTGGCAAATTGATTTCCATCAATGTTGAAACAGGTGAATATGAAATTGGCGATGATTTGTTGGTAACAAGCCGTTGTTTGCAAGCTAAACAGCCTGATGCTGCAATTTGGGCAGAAAGAATTGGTTATGATGCCGTGTATGCTGTTGGTGGTTCATTAGTTAGGACGTTAGAGTCATACACGGGACGGTGGTTGGGCTTCAAGCACGAATGAGTGTTTTGGTTTGTTTGGAAGACAAGTCAGATGTAGAAATTGAGTTTGTTATTGATACAGGGTTTGAAGGTTTTTTACCTTACCACCTGATCTGGTCGCAAAACTTAGCTTGCCGTATATAGCTAAAATTCAAGCAAATCTTGCCGACAACTCCAGGACTGCAACAAATGCTTATGCAATAAAGATTATGTGGAAGGGTGCGGAGCGAGAAGTTATTGTGTTGGCGATGGGTCGCCGTCCTCTCCTGGGAACTGCACTACTTACAGATTCTCATCTCAGCATTGATTTTTATGAAGGTGGTACTGTCTTGGTTGATGAAATTTTGTAATCTTGCCAAAGTAAAGGCATTCGTAAAGCCACCATTACGCGCTTAAAATCCACCACAGACTTAAAAGCAGCTTCTACACAGACGGCGTAACCAGCAACAAGTAAGCATCATTCACGGTGACTCCACATCTTGTACTTAGCCCTGGCGATTAGAAATCGCGGCTATACAAACAAAGTCCACCTCCGTGGACTAAGAGAAAATCAAAGGTTTTTAACCCACGGAGGTGGGTTTTGCCTGTGTAGCCGTGACTTCTAGTCGCCTGGTGCAAGAAGAAGTTTTATTCCTCAATCAACTCAAAATCAACCCGTTCGTAAATATCACGCAAGGCAATTTGAAATTCAATAGAATCTAAGACTAAAATTGCATCTTCACCTTCATATTCCTTAAAAATCCATTGACCTTCTGCTTGCTTTGCAAATTGTTCGACAGCAAAACTATACTGGTCAATCATAATATATTCTTGAAAACCAGGAATTGAACGATAATATTTAAATTTATCTATTTTGTCATAATTTTTAGTTGAATTTGATAAGACTTCAACAATTAATAAGGGATTAGTGATAATTGTTTTACCTGTTCCCTCATAAATAGGCTTACCTTTGATGACCATAACATCAGGATAAGTATTAATGCGATAACGAGGTATTGATAATTTAACATCAGCCATATATATGTCATAAGCTTGACCTTGGACTGTCAAGGGAAACTTGCGACAAAAATTAAGTGCAATTTTATTGTGGTTGGTTGTTCCCCCTGTCATAGGTATAATTTCTCCGTCTCTGTATTCATTTTTATATTCAGCTTTCTCTTCTAATTCCAAATATTCTTCTGGGCTGTAGTAGCGCTTTTCTGTTTGTAAAACCATATTAATTAACTCACAAAATGGGGAAATGAGTATGTTATCAATAGCGTAACGTACCCTGAAGATTGCGAAAATAAATATCTTTGTTGTCAAAAGACGGTTGCAGACAATGTAACAATAGCGATCGCAAGCAAATACTTTTAGCCATACCCACCAGTGAACGCCCCCACTAATATCTCTGCACAAACTCAGAATCGCAAAGCCGATCACATTCGGATCTGCTTAGAGGAAGATGTTCAGTCTGATCAAATCACTAATGGACTGGAACGTTATCGTTTCACCCATTCTTGTTTACCCGAACTAAACCACAATGATATTGATATCAGCACAACTTTCTTGGGGAAACACCTAGCCGCACCCTTGTTAATTTCTTCCATGACTGGCGGAACAGAACAAGCCGGAATCATTAACCAACGTTTGGCTCAAGTCGCGCAACATTACAAAATTGCAATGGGTGTTGGTTCCCAACGAGTAGCGGTAGAAAAACCCCAGGTGGCTGATACTTTTGCTGTCCGCAAGTATGCCCCCGATGTTCTGCTATTTGCAAACTTGGGGGCTGTGCAACTTAACTACAAGTACGGCTTAGATGAATGTTTGCGGGTAGTTGATATCATAGAGGCTGATGCTCTGATTTTACACATTAATCCTCTACAAGAGTGCATTCAATCTAAAGGTGATACTAATTTTCGGGGTTTGCTTGACAAGATATCTAAAATATGCTCTAAGCTTCCAGTGCCCGTGATTGCGAAGGAAGTTGGTAACGGCATTTCAGCAGCGATCGCCGAGAAACTCATTGCTGCTGGGGTAGCAGCAATTGATGTAGCTGGTGCGGGGGGAACTTCTTGGGCAAAAGTAGAAAGTGAACGGGCAGAAAATCCCTTACAACGTCGCTTAGGGAAGACTTTTGCCAATTGGGGTTTACCGACGGCAGAGTGCATTACAACTATTAGAGCAATCGCACCAGATGTGCCTTTAATAGCTTCGGGAGGTTTGCGTCATGGATTGGATGTTGCAGCTGCGATCGCCTTGGGAGCCGATATAGCTGGTTTAGCAATGCCTTTCCTGCAAGCAGCAGCAACATCAGAGACAGCAGTTTCCGAACTGGCTGAGGTATTAATCGCCGAAATCACCACAGTTTTATTTTGCACTGGCAACGCTACCTTGTATCAGTTAAAGCACTCTGGCAGTTTACAACGCATAGAATAGGTAAATGGGGCATTAGTCATTTGTCATTTGTCATTTGTCCTTTGTCATTAGTCATTAGTCCTTTGGTTATAACCAATGCCCAATGCCCCATGCCCCATGCCCAATGCCCAATGCCCAATAACTAATAACTAATGCGTAATTTTATCAAACAAACTTTTGCTAGTTTAGTTGGCACCTTACTAGGACTAATTATTTTCGGTGGTCTGGGAACCACTGGATTGTTTTTGCTGATATTGGCTGCTACCTCTTCTAAAGATATTGGGCCAAATGTGAAAGATAAGTCAGTGCTGGTTTTTGACTTGTCAATGAAAATTACTGATAGCGAACCTAGTTCCGGCGAAGTCTTTCAAAGCACAATATCAGGTGTGGATGACGAGAGAATGGCACTCCGCAAAATTGTGGAAACTTTGGAAAAGGCGCGGCGCGATCCGCGAATTGTCGGAATTTATCTGGATGCAAGTAGCACAAGCCAAATTAGTAGCGTTGGCTATGCCTCTCTGAAAGAAATTCGGAAAGCGCTTGAGGAGTTTCGCGCTGCGGGGAAAAAGATTGTGGCCTATGGCAGTGATTGGAGTAAAAAGGAATATTACCTTTGTTCTGTGGCAGATTCGATTATTGTTAATCCTCTGGGAATGATGGAAGTCAATGGTTTGAGTTCACAGCCGATGTTCTACGCGGGTGCATTACAGAAATATGGGATTGGTGTTCAAGTCGTGCGAGTGGGGAAATTTAAGGGAGCAGTTGAACCGTTTATCCTCACAAAGTTGAGTCCAGAAAACCGCGAACAAACTCAGAAATTGTTGGATGATGTTTGGGGAGAATGGCGCACTACTGTGGGCGCAAGTCGGAAAATTGAACCACAACAGTTGCAGGCGATCGCAGATAATCAGGTGCTACTAGAAGCTACACAAGCGAAAACTAGCGGTTTAGTTGATCGAGTAGCATACCCCGATGAAGTGGTAACTGACCTGAAAAAGTTAACAGATAGCGATAAAGATGACAAAACATTCCGACAAATTAGCTTGAATAGTTACGCCCAAGTTTCCGGCAAATCTTTGGGTGTAGAACGTAACTCAAAAAATCAAATTGCCGTTGTTTATGCTGAAGGCGAGATTGTCGATGGTAAAGGAGAAGATGGGCAAGTAGGAGGCGATCGCTTTGCCAAAATCTTTAACAAACTGCGGCAAGATAAGGATGTGAAGGCTGTTGTATTACGGATTAATAGTCCTGGTGGTAGTGCTACCGCAGCCGAAGTCATGCAGCGAGAAGTGAAATTAACTCGTGAGGTGAAACCAGTTGTAGTGTCAATGGGTGATGTCGCCGCCTCTGGTGGTTATTGGATTGCTAGCGACTCTAATCGCATTTTTGCCGAACCAAATACCATTACAGGCTCAATAGGGGTGTTTGGGATGCTATTTAATGGGCAAAAGCTGGCCAATGATAATGGCATTACTTGGGATTCGGTAAAAACTGCACGCTATGCTGATAGTCAAACAGTTTCGCGTCCGAAATCGCCTCAAGAGTTGCTACTTTATCAGCGCAATGTTAACCGCATTTATAATATGTTTTTGAATAAAGTTTCTCTAGGTCGGAAACTGCCAGGACAAAAAGTAGCAGAAATTGCTCAAGGAAGGGTTTGGTCGGGTGTGGCGGCCAAAGAAATTGGTTTGGTAGATGAAATTGGTGGTTTGAATAGTGCGATCGCTTATGCTGCTAACCAGGCGAAACTAGGAGAAGATTGGGAAGTTCAAGAATATCCTCGCACTAGCAGCTTTGGAGAACGGTTTTTTGGGCGTGCAACAGAAGAAGCGCGGACTGCTTTCGGGATTGAGAAAGCGCAACTCAAATCAGCGAATCCTCTCATTGATGAATTCCAGAAATTGCAACAGGAAGTAGGGATTCTGCAAAAGATGAATGATCCACAGGGGGTTTACGCCCGCTTGCCTTTCAACTTGAAGATTGAGTAGATGCTTTTTCTTAACCGAGTAGTATTGGAGCATTTACCCCCCTTAATCCCCCCTTATAAAGGGGGGAGACAGGAATTTCCCCTTTACAAGTCCTGAAATCAGGAAAGTACCACGCTTGGGCGTGGGAGGAGAAACAAGAATCTAGTTCCCTCCCCTTTACAAGGGGAGGGTTAGGGTGGGGTAAAACTGACGTGAAAAACCAGGTGAGTAAACTATTTCAGACTTGTGTATACAGCGTAGTCCGGCGGGGTGGGGTTGGGCGTGGTATGGGTAATTTGGCGGACATGATATTAGTCCCCGTTAGCGGAATTAGTTATTAGAAACTGCTCGTTGCTTTGCTGTTTGAGCGATTTTCTGGCTAATTTCACATAAGTTTTGACAGTCAACATCGGCATCTCTAAATCTTCAGCGATCGCCTTTAATGATTCCCCCATCTCCCGCCGTGCTAAAATCGTTGCCCAGGTGACAGCTATTTTATCAGCTCGCTCCCCTCCTGTGCGTTTGCGTTGGGCAGTGAATATGCTTGTTAGTTCCTCAATTCGCTCTGCTAGCAGATTTGTTAGCAACTGAGTTGATTTATTTGCCTGTTGCTCTACCCAATCTAACCGAGTTTGTCCTAGCCCGAAAGTGGTTTTATGTCCTGTGCCGCAGTAAGGAGCAAGTTGTACTAAAGCATAAAATAACTCGCTAAATTCAAAGTTAGCTAAAGCTGCTTTATTTAAACCAAATGAGATTGCGCCTGTGAAACCTGTCACCGATCCACGCTTACCAGCTGCCACTTTTTCTGATTGCAAGCGGTGTTGATGAATAATTACCCCTTCATCTATCCATTTGAGAAAAGATTCTTGTTCTATTGCGATCGCTGAAAAGTCATTCCAGCGACGTAGGTAGCTATGAAAAAGATTTTCTGGCACTGGCAAAGGAAAATGATTACCTTTGCGACGAAAACTTGTAGGTGAGATAAAACTCAGACTGATTGTAGAGGGTCTATCTGTAGATGATTGCAGTAGTTGTCTGTAGGTAGTGGGTATATGGGCAATGCTCACCTGTTTTATCTGTAGAGATGCACCTTTTAAATCTAAGCTTGGCGGTAGTTGGGTTAACCAGTGTTTGAGAAACTGTGCTACTCGTTGAGATAGAGCATTGACGTGCCAGTAGTAAATTTGGTTGGCTTCCAGTTTTAGTTGTTTGCCACTAGCTACAAATTGGCCTGACAGCGCTGAGATATTGAAGGGCTTTTCTGACTCTCCATCATGGAGATAGGCGGATAGTTGTGGGTCGAATTGTCGCACCTGGTCAAGAAACCACGCGTGGAGTCCGATTGTGTATTGCGAGTAAAGCAAAGCAGCAGCAGTTGACTCCAGTTCAAATACTAATCCTACCAATTCAGTCTCATCTGCCCATGTAAAAACAGAAGCTGGAGATTTTTGCTTCGACTTTAGTTTGCGAGTAGTGGATGTAGCTGCTCTTGGCATTGCTTAGGGCTATGCGAATAATCTTGAATATTGTACGCAATTTCCATCATCTTGGAGAAATTAATAAGTCTACAAAAACCTATTCTGAGCTATGAGAAAAAATAGCACTTCAACATTTCAGTCCCCGTGAGCGGATTTTGTTCGTGGAAACCTTTTATCAGGAGATAAAGTTAAGGAGACAGTTGTAATGTTTCAGTCCCCGTGAGGGGATTTTGCGAGTAGAAACTATTTCACTAGAAAGTTGAGCGCAAGTATCAGCCATTTTGTTTCAGTCCCCGTGAGGGGATTTTGCGAGTAGAAACCAAGAAATCATCGCCCAAATTAAAACTCTTGAAGTTCTGGGTGGTTTCAGTCCCCGTGAGGGGATTTTGCGAGTAGAAACAATCCGGGCATGATAGCTACTTCGGAACTAGAGAGTTTCAGTCCCCGTGAGGGGATTTTGCGAGTAGAAACCAGCAAGGAATGAAGAATAGTAAGTAAAGTTTATCGTTTCAGTCCCCGTGAGGGGATTTTGCGAGTAGAAACTTGAGTATTCTATAAAGCGCAATGCACACGACTGTGGGTTTCAGTCCCCGTGAGGGGATTTTGCGAGTAGAAACTAAGGGCAAATCACAATTCTCTCTCTTCTATGCAAGTTTCAGTCCCCGTGAGGGGATTTTGCGAGTAGAAACTATGACCCTATAAACTCTAGTGTCACCAGCTAAATGTTTCAGTCCCCGTGAGGGGATTTTGCGAGTAGAAACATATTGCTGTGGCAGTATACCCATTTCTGATTGCTAGTTTCAGTCCCCGTGAGGGGATTTTGCGAGTAGAAACCGCATATAAAAAAGCGGGACATTAAGCCCCGCCAGAAGTTTCAGTCCCCGTGAGGGGATTTTGCGAGTAGAAACTTCCTCTGGCTAATACCTGGATGGAAGCGGCAGCTGGTTTCAGTCCCCGTGAGGGGATTTTGCGAGTAGAAACACACAACTTCGCGGATAGATAAGCGGTTGTTCGCTATGTTTCAGTCCCCGTGAGGGGATTTTGCGAGTAGAAACCTTTTTTCAAGCTAGATGTCAATTTTGTTTTAGCTTTGTTTCAGTCCCCGTGAGGGGATTTTGCGAGTAGAAACTTTAATATGGACTCCTGCTAACCCTATAGAGTTCTTGTTTCAGTCCCCGTGAGGGGATTTTGCGAGTAGAAACCTAATTATTCTAGCTGGCAAGAAAGCTAATTGTGGTTTCAGTCCCCGTGAGGGGATTTTGCGAGTAGAAACAGAGGATATTCAAGCAACTTCAGCCAACTTTTGCCGCGTTTCAGTCCCCGTGAGGGGATTTTGCGAGTAGAAACGCGCGATCGCCACTGGTTTGCTGCATCAATACAAGCAAAGTTTCAGTCCCCGTGAGGGGATTTTGCGAGTAGAAACCAAAAAATTGGTACATCCCTCATAGAAATTTTGGTTTCAGTCCCCGTGAGGGGATTTTGCGAGTAGAAACTTTATGATGGGGGGATATTGCAAACTAGCTAAATGTTTCAGTCCCCGTGAGGGGATTTTGCGAGTAGAAACGAAATCAGCACAGGTAAGTCGTATCATTATGAAAAGTTTCAGTCCCCGTGAGGGGATTTTGCGAGTAGAAACGGTAAAAATCATTCTGAAAAAATGAACCCGTAAAATGTTTCAGTCCCCGTGAGGGGATTTTGCGAGT
The DNA here is from genome assembly GCF_036919575.1 of Nostoc sp. Taxonomy (GTDB): domain Bacteria; phylum Cyanobacteriota; class Cyanobacteriia; order Cyanobacteriales; family Nostocaceae; genus Nostoc. The sequence continues at coordinate 36,038 of NZ_JBALBY010000131.1, forward strand.
AGAAACCAAATCCATGAACCGATACTGAAAATGATAGCCAAAAGTTTCAGTCCCCGTGAGGGGATTTTGCGAGTAGAAACATAGCCACCTAAAATCTGACCTCCAGGTGGCTAAGTGTTTCAGTCCCCGTGAGGGGATTTTGCGAGTAGAAACCGCTCGGTGCTGAAACCTTTACAGAGCAAGCTTCCTGGGAGGCGTTTTGGCAGATCGAAAATTTTGGTCATTTTCAGCCTGCCTTATTGCAAGTAATTTGCAACATTCTGAATTCTTGAAACGCTGTAACTATTGATTTGTCAAGGTTCTGGCGATTTTGGCAGATCCCCCAGGGTTTTAGCCCCCGCTTCGACTTGCCAAACATCAAGCTGATACACTAATCATAATACTATTGTTTGCTCTTGTCGAGGAATTTCTGAACCGTATGTAATTGTTCGCTTGATTGCTCCAGCATCAAGTACATACAATCGTATCGAATCTTCTTCAGGCTTAACCAGTTTTTCTATCTTGGTTTGCAGTGTAGCAAATTGTATCGCAGTTAAAAAACACTCAAAAACGCTGTATTGTGTCCATTTCCCGTAACCAGACAACATCTTATGTAAACGAGTGCGACGTTTATTTGCAGCTTTGTTATCAGGTAGATCATAAATAATCAAATACAACAGGGTAGTCACGTCGCTTCGCTCCGAATTCAAAATTCAAAATTAATAATCCCCATATAGCCTTTCCTAATCACAGAGGTACATCATAGCCCCCTCCTCGCTTGCGGGGAGGGGGTTGGGGGTGGGGTTGAGAAGCGCTATAAATAAATTTAGAGGCTTCTATAAACTGAGGAGGAATTGCGATCGCGCCTTCAGGCACTAGGTTGAGAAGCGCTATAAATAAATTTAGAGGCTTCTATAGGACTAGTATTTGATTTATGAAAAAAATCAGTACACCCCGAAAAGGCTTCTTCCCCACTCCCCACTCCCTGTCAAGAGATCATGCAATCAATAATTAGGATCGCTCAATCTTCCCCACTCCCCACTCCCCACTCCCCACTCCCCACTCCCTGTCCACGCAAATAATTTCAAAAATCAAATATGATTCCTATATCATGAGTCTGTTTCCGTCATTGTCAAGATTTTTTGAGAAATGATAATCAACGTAAAGCTAAAGCTTTATAAGGAATCCCTTCTTGCAAATGGCGACTCAGTAGCCGCGCTTGTAGTTCAATGGCTCGCCGATAAGTGCATTTGTATTCAAAAACCGGATGTTTAAATTCATCATTCATTTTGCGCTCGAATGCCTCTAAGAAAGTTTTCCTAGCAGTATCCTTGAGCCGATATGCACCTAAACTTTCGTTAAAATCGTCAGGTTTAATTTCATGTTTATGTAATACTGCTAATACTACATTGTCAGAAATCAAAGCACGAAACTCTTCCATTAAGTCGAGAACCATTGCAGGCTGACCATGATGGACTTCGTGTAAATATCCAATATAAGGATCTAGCCCAGCAACATGAACCGCAGCTGTTACTTGAACTCGCAACAAACCATAGGCAAAACTGAGAAGTGAATTTACGGGGTCAGTAGGTGGACGACGATTTCGACCAGCAAAAGTCCAATCTTTTCCAACCATCCGTGGCCAGCAGGCAAAATATTCTCGTGCAGCTAAACCTTCAATTCCTCTGACCTGCTCTAGAGTTTTTTGGCTTTTGACGAGACTTTTACGTTCTTTGAGAGGATTATCTCGTTCATTATGACGATACAAAACCTGATATTGATTGTGAATTTTCGCTGCCACAATTGTTTTGACTAATTCTAAACGTCCGACGGGATGGTTATAAAGTTTATATTGTGCTAGTCGCAATTGACCGTTGCGTGAATAACCCGGAAGTGCGGAACCCAGATATTTACCAAAGCTGGAAAGATAGTGAATAGGCATACCCAATTCCAAAGCATAAACTAGAGCATCTCCTGTGACTTGAGGGTTGCCCATCAAGACAACTTGTTGGACGGTTTGTGCTGCAACACTCTGTTTTTTCCAAGAACCATCTGATTGTTTGAGAGCAACATTAAAAGCTTCGTAATTCTTGCTTAAAACGGCATCAGGTTGAGTGACGTAAAGAATTGTCATTTTAGAGTTGTGGTAATTAGTAGTGAATAAAAGTAAATACGGTTGGTGTTAGTGATATTTCGCCCCGGAAGATCCCCCCTTAAAAAGCTACTGTGTACACGCAAGTTTCTCTTGACGCAATTTATGGTTTATCGAATAGCCCCAAGAAACCTCACCCTGGTTCTGCTACGCAAAACCTGTCCCTCTCCTTAGTAAGGAGAGGGATGTTTGTCAGGACGGGTTGAGGGGCTAATTCGATGACTTGTGTGGACACCCTAGCCTTAATCCAAGGGTATTGGGATAAAAGTGATCAGGAAATTTGCTTCCGATGAATTCAATCATCAATTTCAGCAGTGGTTGACGCTCGTAACTGTTTAACTTCAAAAGGTAAACAAATGCCTTTTAGACTGCACGAAAGACATTTTTTGGTGTTGTCAATTGGTGCAGGCATAGGTTTATGATCTGCAAGTTGAGCAAGAGCGATCGCTTGCTCGGTCATTTGCCGTAGTTGAGGTGTAAGCTCTACTCTCTGTCTTCTGCGGTTAGCGTGATAAAATATTTCTCCGTAGGCGATGCTGCGATCGGTACGTTCTTCTATACACAAAGCAGCTGCACACAGTTGAAAATGGTCGTTTAGATGGTGTGCCATCTTTCCCTTTTTATATTCCACTGGGACAAGCTGGCGATCGCATTCTTCAACAGCATCAATTATACCTGCAATTTTTAGGCGATCGCTCCAGACCCATTGTTGTTGATGAATCAGCGTTTCCCCTTCCTGAATAGTTCCTTCTTCATTAATATTGCGGTGTATGTGGCGACCCAAGATAATATGTTCATTATCTTCCATTTCGCCTAACACATATTCCAGATAAAATCTGCGTGGGCAATATTCCCAAGCATTTAAATATGCCAATGGTAAGTAATCTTCAATCATTGTTTATCAATTCTTTCTTAAAGAATGTTTGAAAAGCCCTGGCGACTAGAAGTCACGGCTACATAGACAAAACCCACCTCCGTGGGTTAAAAAACCCTAAATTTTGCATTAGTCCACCTCCGTGGACTAAGCTTTGCGTAGTAGCAAATTCTATTCGCCTATAGCGTTTACTAATCACATGAGGTACATCATAGCCCCCTCCTCGCTTGCGGGGAGGGGGTTGGGGGGTGGGGTTCTTGTACTTCACTCAATTACGAATTACGAATTAACTAAACAGGTTTGACCCATACCCATCGCTGTTTTGCGTCCAACACCTGCAAAGTTAGCAAAATAAGCTAAAGTTGTCGCAATTTTCGCCTGTTCAGCATCTTGAAAGCGATATCTTACCCAACCTTTAGCACCTATTTCTGAACTACTTTCCAACTTCAAAGCATGAGTTTTTAGTTCATAAGCAGAAACTAAAGCTTTCCACTCCACAGATGCAAACTTCAGTTCTTCCGGTGTAAAAACATTCCAGCGCCGCAAGAGACTACCAAAAACCAATTCTGGTAAAGGGAAAAGCTGAATTTCTCGCTTCTGTTTAAAACTTGTAGGGGACAAAAATTTGAGGGTGATATCATCAGAGATTTTATCCATATTTGCCAGAATAGCGTAATCTGATAAATCTGCTAAAGGATGAGTTCCTGGTAAAGTATAGATATTGCGAATAACAAAAGAACATTGTCCCAAAAACAGAGGTTTATTACCCCATTGTTCTATACCCTTCAATAGTGGATCGATTAAATCACCATCAAGTAGAGAGATGCGAAAAGTAAAATCATCTCCCGGTTGTGTTCCTCGTTGGCGACGGTATCCCATCAATTCTGAGAGGCTGAAAGGAGTATCTTGACTATGATAAATCGCATCTGCAATTTGGGGATCTCCCAAACTCAGCCAGTCCATCACTTGAGTATGGAGCGCCCAGCTTGTAGCATCAATAATTTGCTGATTTGCAGCACCCAGTTGAATCACCAAAGCATATAAACTAGTGGATTTAGGAGGCGATGACAACAGTGCTGGCTCCATAAAAAACTCCAACAGGTAAACAGGTTTTATCAGGTAGTTGCCAATAGTTACCAGACAGTTGCGCCTGACTAACTAAACTCACAGGCGGCATCACAATTCGGTTATATAGTAACAATCTGGATGAGGTTGGCAAATCCAACGGATTTAAAGGATGCTTGGTGATATACTGTCCAGTTCGCTCTTTCAAATCTGCAATTTCTGTTGCTTCAACTCGCACCTTCGCTGCCCATTTACCTAACCTGATCCAACGAGGAATTTTGATAGATTCACGGCTGACAATATAGGTTTTATACTGACTGCCTACTGCTAATTCTTTAGCACGACCATAGTTAATTGGGTAATTGCGTTTTGCTCCGTCACCTCCAAATTGCACAGATTTACCATAGTAAGCAACTTGTGCTGCTTTGAAGGTATTCACCTGATAAGACCAAATTAGAGGTAATGCCGGAAATACATAGATTCCTGCTTTGTTAAGGTGCAAAAGATTTTGCTCTTGAGTAGCATCTAAGTAACTGGGTTTTTGAGCATTTACTCCCTTAAGTCGATAGAGTTTAGGAATGTACTCGATTTCAAATAAGGCAAAGCTCAATGCCCAATTGTGCAGATATTTTTCGGTTTCATAGAGAATACCCATTTCACGAGTTGCAAAAAATACGTTATCGTGGAGGGTTAATTTGCATTGGTAAAGAATCATAAGCTGGCGATTATGGATTAGGAAAGTAGTGTAAGCATTGCCTACACTACAAAATTTATCTTGTCAACCTATTTGCTTTTAGCTTTTTTACCAGCGATCGCACCATAGGTTTCAGCGTATACTTTAGTTTGCTGATACAGACTTGTGAGTGTATCCCGCAAGCGAGTTTCATCTTGATAAATTGCTGTCACTTCACCCAAAAAATCAGTTAATTGTGAACCGCTAATTACCTGAGTTTTGCGAATTGGTTCTTGATTAAGCAAGTTGGTTGCCACTTCAGTTGCTTTGATGATAATATCTGCTATGGGTGCATTTAAATCTGATTTTAAAGCATCATAAAGTGACTGGGTAAAATGTAAATTGCTGAAGATTTCACCATCACAAAGTACAATACCAATAATGTGATTCGCCATTGTCCCGGTGCGTGATTCTTGTGCGCCATAGCGACGAGTTCGCATCAAGTTACCCAACACATAAAGGAAACCTTCAAAAGTAGGGTCACGCAGAGTTTCAACAGTGGGGAAGGTAACTTCTGGTAATACATGATCTAACTCATTGATAGCACTCCGCATTTCCCCTTTCTCGCTCATAGTGCCACCTTCAAAGGGCGCATTAAAAGTAAAACTACGGTGAGATTGTTCGTAGGGACTTAGAGAAAAAGCTGAATCTGAGTAAACTTTAGATCGTTCTGAGCCACTATCACCGATCGCAAAACCATAGATAATACAATCGGGACACTTTTTACAGGAGTTTTCGCCATTATATTCACAGAATTTTTCCTTATCTGCGATATTGGCACTAGTTAATTCTAAAGAACGTAATAACTCACGACCTGAAAGACGTTCTGGTGTCACCTGCTTGCGCTTGAAAATCACCAAGCGACTTATAAAGTCTGGGTTCTCTAAACCAGCTTGAGTCCGGGCTGTATTCAAGACTCCATCAGTTTGAAAGACGGGAAAAGATTGGCTATGACGCACCATTAAAAAGTGGACATATTTACCAGATGCTAAACGGGGGAAAACTGTTTGAAATTCTGATTTTAAAGTGTTGATAAGGCTCATGCTACTTCTCCTGATAATTGAGTTTTTTCAGATTGTTTTTCTTGTAAAGCTAGCCAACGATAGGCAAATTCAGCACCAGATTTAATCCGGTTGCGGTTTTCTTGGAGTAAGGCGCGATCGCCTTTATAAAGTCCCAAGAATAACTCATCAACACAGGTAGTTATAAAGGCATGAATTGCCATCAATTCCTGTGCTTGTCGAGTCGGGAAATCTACTGATTTATCTAGCAAATACGGACGTTTATAAACTTCTTGCCGTTCTAAAGCATCTTTGAGTTGTCCCGCCGCTTGTAAGATCAAGTCTTCCCGATCTATTTGCTCTGGAACGGTGAGAATCATCTCTAAAGCTTTAGAGATAGGTAATAAAACTGCATGACTAGATTCATTAACTCTCACCTGATAAAACTGGCGATATTCTGTTACCAGTCGCTCAATTAACTTCAATTTTTCTTGCATATTTACGTTTCCTTTTACCCAGATTTGGGCATAATTCCAAATTCGTTTGACATCTTCATTACTTGGTTTGGTTTCACGAAATCTCTCATTTGCGATCGCAAACACATTTAATACATCGGTTGCCAAATCCCTCACCGTACCACTCAAGGCTTGCCAACGCGCATCTGGTGGTGAACTGCGGCATTCTAGATGTAAACTATAAGCCACAAGTAGCCGTTCTAATGTAGGTGCTAAATCCTGCAATCTTAGGCACGGTTTTACACCCAAAAGATTCCAAAACCCCGCCGGGCCATCAAGAATCACTGAATCGGGGAACTCTTGATCGCTGGCATAAAGCGGATCAGGGCTGCTAGTTGCCACAACTTTTACACCGAGAAGTATGGGTAAAGCTAATGCCAAAAAAGCGGGTGCTACCCAAGCATCTGTAGTGGTTTTACCTCTAGTAGTTGTATAAGTTATTGCCAGAAACGGCAAGTCTTTAGTAGAGTAACTGTCACCATATCGCCCTGCTTCTGCTTCATTTTCATCTCGCCAAGGCAAGTTTTGCAATCCGTTGTAATTCATCCCAGCATCTCGCCACTGTCTGCAAACTTCCCAGAGGTTAACTCTTTTGAGTTCTTTCACCAGTCGCCTAACTGCAACAGCAATTTGAGGCGAGTAGACATAAGCAGGAAAGATGTAGAGAAAAACAGGCTGTTGTTCTTCTAACTTTCCTGAAGGTACAGCCCAAAAAGCTTGACGCAACAACATTTCTAAAGACCAAATTTTCGATATACCGCGTTTGATTCGTCCGCCTCCCAAGCTGTTTTTATTACTATATTGTTGAGGTTTAAATAGCACCACAGTATCTAGTTGATCCTCTGCCTTTGACTCTCCTGAACTTAAAGAACAAATAGGTTGATTATTAACTTTTGCCTCCGAATATGCAGCTAATTCATTCTCAAAGTCAGTGGTTTGATGGCGAAGTCCTGAAACTTCCAAATACTGGGCTAAATAGTTAACAAAAGCCTCATGAGTGGGGCTAGTTATTCCCTTGAGTAAATTATTTTCTTCTGCCCAAATTGCCAAGCGATCGCCTAAATCTTTCAAAAAATTCCTAACCTGTTCTTCGTCTAAGGTGGCATGAGTTGCAATGTAATGAGCCGCAGCTTGATACCAACCATAATTCACACCTCCAGACTGCACTTGTGTTTGTTCTGGAGATATTTGATTTTGCAATTCCAAAGTTGTCAGTATCCAATTCGTATACTCTTGACAACCTTCAAAAAACTCTCGCTGTGCTAGGATAATAAACTCTGCTAGCCGATCAGCCCGGATGTCTGCGCCCTGTAACAAAAATTTTTGTTCTTCATCAGTTAGAGTTAACTTCTCCAACCGCTTGGGTGTAGCTGGAACTTTAACATTAGCGACTTTAACTTGCACCACATCAGGAAGTAGCCGAATCAAATCAGCAGGGGTAAAAAGTTCTAAAGTTTGGGGAGCAACTTTGAGTCCTTTACCATCACGGACAAATCCCACATCGCCACTTTTAAAATAGTCCGCTAATCCCTTTTGATTATTTTCAATATCTCCTTGGATTAGATTTTCCCATATAGATGTTTGAATGTCTGCGAAGTCCGGCGCATCGTAATTTTTAGGAGTCAAATACACAGCACCCTGAGCAAAATAGAGAATTGGTTCCCAATCAAGCTGACGAGCAAAACTCACGACTGCATTGTGGATTTGGTTCGTGATTAAACCTCGACAATCTCGGAGGCGATGGTAAGTTAGTTTTTTAGGAATAGTCAGCCAATCCAGATGATCTTGTAAGCGATCGCCCTTGGTAGTGATCGCAACATCTGCCGGATCGCCCATATGAACCGCCACATCCCCAAATGCCAGTAAATGCCGTAAGACATCATTTAAGCGGCGGTCATCTAGAGTGAATTCTCGCTCGTCATTTTCCCAGTTAGAAATAATCGGATTACTATCAATGCTAAATTGAGTATTCTGAGCTAAAAAAGCAATTTCTAATAAATATTCCTGCCATTGATGACAAAATTCTTGAAAATTTAGCTTCTCACCTAACTCTCGGCATAAGTTAAGAATTGCCTCAATCTCATGGGCTTTTGGTGGCGGTTGATCCTCTCCATGACCACGCACATATTTGTTATAATCGTGTAACGTTAAACCTAAACAAAGTAGTCGTTTTTCAACTTCTTCTAGTTGCAGATGTTTCGGTAAATGTCTACTCAAATTCCAAGCTGTTAAAAGTCCATTGAGGACATGAACTAATAAGCTTTGGTCGGGTTTAGCAGCCCAGCGTTCGGCATTTTCTTTGGCATAGCGATCGCCTTGTTTGACTAAAGTTTGATAATGGGCTGCTTCCGAACCGCCTAAAGCTGGTATTAATCCAAATTCTCGTTCCATTGCAGGTAGCACTGTATTGATAAACGAATACAAAATTGGGTCTGTGTCAGACGGAAGAGTTTCTATTAGTAGTGTTTGTAGTAGTGTTGGCATGGTGTTTAAAAATTACGAATTACGAATTACGAATTACGAATTATTAAAAGATGTAAGGTTTGGTGCGATCGCAGCGTGGAATTCGCCATTTCAGGGCTTCCAAAAGTAAAGCATCTTGGTTAAAAGCGCAAGCATGAAATTGTTCATCAGCATCTTCGAGGCGATATAGCCCAAAAGTGGGACTGAGATGAAGGGCGCGGCTAATATCCCAATGGCTGTTGGGTTGACTACGATTTACCTGCACTAGGAAAGTGAGTAATTTTTGTTTACCCAGACAACGAGTTACTTCAGCTTGTGGGTGTCCGGTAATGCTAAGTTTCTCAATGAGAGAGAGGGTACATTGTTTGAGTTCATCAGTACCGCGATCGCATACTAAGCTAATAGGAAATCGTTCATCTGACCATTGCCGAATTCTGAGGTAAACTTGAATATATTTCTCTGGAAATTCTGTAGTTGAATGATTCGCTTGTTTTGCAGCTTGTAAAAATCCTTCCCGGTTAATTACTTCGACTTCAGCATAAGGTAATAATCTCAGCAAATCGTAAGTATAGAAACGTCCTTCATCCCAAACAGCTGCTTGCAAATCCGAACCACCCCGAAACCGTAAAAGCTCCTGTTGGATTGCTTCACCTGTCTTAGTTTTGTCTTGTCCGAGAGCAAACCAATGTCCGCGTTTTTTATCCAGTTGCTCACCGTAAACATGGCGTAAATCCTCAGCCATACTATCTTTCAACTGCTGCATGACTCCATTTTTCTTAGGACTCATACTAAATAACATTCCTTGAGCTTGGAGAGCGCCCCAATGGTTGCGGTATTGCTCAAATCCTTTAGGAGGATCAAAAGCTTCTGCAATTATCTCTGTTAAATCTAACTCTTCATTTTTAGATTTAATTCGGCTGATAGTTTGTCCATCTTCTAGCTTTTCTTTTAGCCTCGCCATAATCCAAGGAGTCCGACTTGGTAATAAAACAAATGCTTTGTAATTCAAAAAACCAGCATGACGACCCAAGCGACCTAGACGTTGCATAAAGGTAGCAGAATCGCTAGTTTCAAAAATCAGCAGATGAATTTTGAAATCTACACCCACATCAACAGCACTTGTACCAATCACCAAAACAGGTTTAAGAGAATTCTGCAAATCTTGCTGTGCTAATGCTCTTTCTTGACGGTCAATTCGACCGCTAATTTCTCGGACAATAACATCAGGAAGTAATGCTTGCAATTGACGCACTGACCGACTAACAAGAGCTACAGAATTGAGAATAATTAATCCTCGTCCTTTTGGTTGCAAAATAGTGCGAATGGTTTCTACTTGCTGAATTAACCAAGCTAGGGAATCAGTATCTTGGTCTAATTGGACGAACTCCAAATTTACAGCTTGGGATATTTGCCGAAATCCTGGGGTACACTGACTAACGTAATTTCCTCCGACCTCTGCAACTTTAAATCCAGAAGTTTTGAGCATCTTGATAAACTCTGGTTTAGGAGTAGCGGAAGTAAATAGAAACCGCATCGGACGTTTCCGGGGGCGATTATGGCGAATTAATAACATAGCGTTGAGAATTGCGGCTTCTTGATGCACCCCAAAAATGTGAAACTCATCAGCAACGTATAAATCGGGGTTTCTAGCGAGGGTGAGCGGTAATTCCACCCCCCGATTGTAGGCGGGGTTATAGTAGCGAAAGTGAGCCACTAAATGAAAGATATCTGGGTTTGTCAGAATAACGTATTTTTGCTTAAATGATAGTAGCAGTTCTTTAAATTTGTTACCTTTATTTGATTCTTCAACTCGACGGGCTAATTCGGCTCCATAGAAAGTGTCTACCCATGTAATCCCCTCTGGTTGAAACTTTTCATAGTAGCCAATAACTTGCTTTTCTTGGTCAGTCACCAGTTCAATCGTTGGATATAGCCCAATAATCCGAAACCCAGGATTGAGCAACGCCACCAAATAAGCTGCCAAGGATTTTCCATCACCAGTAGCAGAGGTATTAAATATGACTTCTACCGTTCCACTGAGAATTTTTGCATAAGTCTGCGCTTGGTGAGAAGAGAGGGGACAGTCAGAACCGGGTGCAAAGTTGGGAGCTTGCTGTTTTACCTTGCAAATTTGCGTACATCCGAGAGGACAAGCACCGATTCCAAGATTGAGTTGAGAATAGAGCGGCAGTATAGAAACTTTCACAGTACCCTAGTGATGTAACTTTGCATCAATGTAACACTCGATAAAATAGAGATGTCATCAAAAAATGATGTTAACTCTAACCAGTTTCGGTTTGCCCTAGAAATTTTGAAGCTAATAGCTGAAAAACCTCGAAAAAAAGCCGAGTTAGAAAACCTGTTGTGCGATCGCGGCTTCTATTGTGGCGATTTATCTCAGAAAATTAGTCGCGTCATTGGTAAACTTAAAGACTGCGGTTTCGAGATTCAAGGTGTACCAAATCGTCCTTATAAACTAGTAGAGTCCGTATTTCCCGTAATCCTTTCAGCAGAACAGCGACAAGCCTTAGCAATGGCAGCAGACTTACTTGCAGACTTGGGATTTTCTGCCCCAGCCAGCCAAATTTACCGAATTGGCAATTTTAGTAAAAAAACTCAATCTCACAGTCTGACGGTAGACTTTCATCCCCCTGCTGATTACAGTGAATCCGGGCTGTCTGAAATTGTCCGCCAGTTGGAACAACGCTTTCAAGAGAAACGCCGCTTTGTGATTTGGTATCACAACAACAAAGGGAAAGAGACAATCTGGGATTTAGACAAATCAGAACTGAGATTGCACAATGGCACACTCTATTTATTCGCTTTGGCTCCAGACTTTCGTAGCTATCATATTGAAACTATTCCAAATATTGAGCAGAACTGTACATTTAGAGTTGATCGGATCACCAGAATTGGTGCAGCTTCCCAAACCCCTTGGACTTATAGCAAATTCCCGACCTTGGACATTATCTATCGACTTACGGGCGCTTTAGCAACTTACCAACCCCGTAGACCTCATGAAACAATCATTTCGCCAGAAGAAACTACAGACTACGTTGATATTTTGACCAAAGATGACTGTATATTTTGGTTCCACCAAAGAATGCTGCAATATGGTTCCAGTGCTAAAGTTTTAGATCCGCCTTGGGTTGCTAAACAAGTTAGAGACGTTCTTAAAAAAGCTCACGACAATTACTGTGGGTAATAGAGTTAGAGGGTTTGGAAATATTCATCAACTATCATTGATAGAATAAATCAGGATGAATTTTGATTGTCTTCAGTTATCAGTTGTAAATTTGATAAATTATACCAAATTTCTTACTGATTGCTGTTTATTACTCATTGATTTTGTGAGGAGTTATGCTGCCAACGGAACATCGCGCTGATCGGGTAGTTCTCTATAATATCAGTTGGCAACAATTTGAAAATTTATTAGTAGATTTAGGTGAAAGCCGTGCAACTAGGGTGGCTTATGATGACGGCACGTTAGAGATAATGACACCATTATCAGAACATGAATATTACAAAGAAATAATTGGTGACATCATCAAAGATACGGCTGAGGTTTTAGAACTAGACTATGAATGTTACGGCTCAAGTACCTGCAAACTAGAGCTAAAAAAGGCAGGGATAGAACCTGATAATTGTTTTTATTTCCAAAATGAAGCCTTAATTCGAGGTAAGCTCAAGTTTGATTTAAATCAAGATCCACCTCCTGATTTAGCTTTAGAAATTGATGTTACTAGTAAATCATTAGATCGCTTTCCTATTTATGCGCGGTTAGGTGTGCCTGAAATCTGGTGTTATGATTCTGGAGAAATCAAAATTTACCGGTTACAAGGTGAGGAATATTTCCAAAGAGAAAGGAGTTTAGTGTTTCCTAATTTAAAAATTCAAGAGATTCCCTCACTAATTGAAAGATATCGTATGGTAGGAAGACGGGTTTTCCGACAAGCAATCAGAGAGTGGGTAAGGGGACAGATGAGTTAGATAAGATACTGGGTGGAGGGTGCGATCGCTGTTTGGATATTCAATTATGAGTAAGCAGAGAATAGTATCTTGACAGTTCTATATGCTCTCAAAACAGTTTTCAAAATCCCAAGTTTTTGCAAGAGCGCAAAGAAGTGGTTTAATTTTCTCATTAGCTGTCTTGACAATTTTACTAACAGACATTGCTCCTTCTTGATGTCCGGCATGATCTAAGCCATTTCGCACAGGTCGGAGAGCATTCCATAACTGAATCAATTTATCCTTCTCAGCCCATGTATCATGGATTATTCTGCCGTACTCATTTAGTTCTTCAACAGTAAGATCATTACGGCTAACCATCTCAACACCAGATATGGCTCTGGCAATTAGATTTTCACGAGTACTAATTTTCAGGGTAAATGGCAAACCGAGACGGTGAGTTACTGCATTTATTAGCCACTCACGAGCTAAACTCATCGCCTCAATTAAACGATTGTTATTGTGATACCACATAATCAAACGGAATTGCGCCTCTAATGCTTTTTTAGTATCTTGCTGAAAGTCACCGATAAAATTACCAAAGGTATCAGTAATACGCTGTCGTAGCATTTCAAATGGTGGCGCTGTAAGCTGCAATTGTTCTTGTGCTTTTAGCAAATCAGACTCAAGACTTTGAGCTTTGTTTGCTAACTGTAATGGTTGACAAAGAAGGGTAGCAAGAGATACATCTGATAGTGTTGTTGCTGCTTTCTTCGTTATATTACTAGCTGCGCCATCTGGATTAAGTAGTTTAGCAAGTCTTTGTGCGTCACCAGTTTGAATGAATTGATCAGTAGCTGTAATCCAATCAAGCATTCCTACAAATTCTGATAAATCAATTACAGGTGCAGGTAAACCAGTTTTAAAATTACCTAATTCTAATGCACCATAGTAAATAGCATCAATAGTAACATTCTTACCTGCTTTCAAGTAAGCAGCGAATAAGAATACAAGAAAAGGTAAAGATCGAAGTCCATGAGTTATATCAAAAATAACATGATCATTTTCATTAACTTCTCCTGCAATTATTTTAAATGTTTGCCACATCTCTTCAGTGCTTCTGCCAGTTGGAATATCAATTGGTTTAATGCGTGAATCTCCCAAAGCCTCTAGAACAGGCCAAGTATTTTCTCTAGCCTTTTCTGTGACGCAAACTAACATTGTGTCATATTGGCAAAATTGTCGTAAGACCTCTGCAAAAACTCCGCCGACATATTCCTTTTTGTTATGAATATAGGTAGTTTGCAACGCACCGCGATCGCCTAAAAATGTGATAATATTTATTTTGCTCATTTTTTCTGTTCCTTATAATTGTTACTAAGGTAATAAGGGTAAACCAGTTTCATTCCAAAGTGCAGGTAATGAAACTTTAAGTCCACCAGTGCGTTCATTTTCAACAAACCATTTAAAAGCTTCTCCATCTGGATGAGGAGGTACAGGATTTTGTCCTGGTTGTTGACGTTTTCTAGGATAATGAACAGGTTTATTGTCATTAAACCCTTGACATCCACAACAAAATGCCTGAATAAAACGAACTTCTTCAAAAGATTTGCCCTTACCATAAACTTCAGTTACGGTATCTTTGAAAAGTTTTATTGATGTTTCTGCTTCCTTTGGGGATGAATTAGGAATTGAAGTTAGGTAAGAATAGAACTCGCGCCAATGTTCTCCTTTACGAAGGTCAGTTTTATCCCAATTAATAGCTAACTTTATGCTGCCAAAACCTAGCGGTTTTCCACCTCCTAAACGATTAGAATAATTTTCAGGAAGAGATAACAACCAAAGCAATGCGCCAAGTTCAACATCCGAAAGGTTAGTTACGTCAACATTAAAACTGAAACTGGTATTGGGTTTTACCCAAGCTTTAATAGAACGATTTTGATCATCTCTTTGTTCTATATTATTTTTTTTAGGTCTACGATATTCTTGGAAATGCTCCTCTTGTGGTTTTTGTGTTCTATCATCAACAGGATTCTTCCAATATTGTGCAGGTAAATTACTATGGTGAGGATAAACTTTGCGTCCTCTTAAAGCATAACTACTTTGATAAGTATCTTCTTTTGATATTCCTTTATCAAGTGGTGTTCCTTTGTTGTCTTTAGCTATGTAAAATCTGGCTTGTTGTGGTTTAGGTTCTCCAAGAATGGCGAGGGGAAAACCGTTATCTCCAAATGATTCTACAGAAGCATCTGAATTGCATTCTACTGAATTAACTCGTAAATTGCCTTTATAAGAACCTTGACCATCTTGATTAACCCAACCAAATACTCTATCTGCTGGAGAAAGAGAATTAATTTTAGTTGAAGGTTTGAGATTGCTGTCTAATAATTCATCAGGAGATACATTATATAATCGTCGAGAAATAGATACAGGAAATAACGCTGTAACTTTATTATTTTTAAGTTCTATATAACATAAAGTACCTTCTTCTAGCTCTAGTTCACTAGCTTCATAGATATGACGCGACCATCCTGTTTTTCCTGGTGTACCACCAAGATAATCTTGTGGGGTTTGATTATTCTTACGACGATTGTCTAAATCTTTGGCATGAGTTTCTTGATAATTATTGATAAGTTCTCGCCAGAGAGATTTAATGTCATCTGTAATAATTATTGTTTCATTGTCATTCCTCTCGACAAAAACTCGCTCATATTTTTTACCATTAATATTTGTACCTGTTACTAATACCCATCCTTTCAACCATTCACCCTCACCTGGATAAGTTGCATCCCATTTTCTAATTCGCGTTACTATCCCTTTATTAAGCCTTACCCAAACTTCATCACCATATTGAGGTAATTCGTTTGAGTCATCATACCTAACAGCTTCTCTACTCTCACCTTTATCTCGTAAATTACTACTTTTTTGATAGCGTGGTAATCTGGCTGTATTACCTAGCAGATCAGGTGTTTCCATTAGTCTTAAAACTAATTGATTATTTTTGCATTCAACTCTAGCAGGGATAAGATCATTTTTGGTAGACATCCTCAAAGCTAAACGGTCTTCATGCTTGGCAAATATTGAAAGTCGAGAATTAGTTATAGCTTCATAAGCCGATCGCAACATTCCTTTAATTGAAGTCGGTGGTAAATATGGTTTACCATCCGCATCTAGTCGAATTGGATAAATTTTGTGATCTGTTCCTTGTGCTTTTGCTGCATCAGGAATCAGTAAGGGTGTAACTGTGGTTAAGGTAACGGAAATTCTACCACTCCAGTAATTATCTAGATAAGAACTGTGTCCGCAAGGAGTGCGATCGCCTAATTCCCCATCTACGTTACGTGGAAGTGCAGGAACAAAGTTATAGGGGTTGTGAAAGTCTCCTGGTGTATTATTTTTAGGTGAACTATGAGATGAACGAACTGGTTGTGGTAGTGCTGTTACTTCTTTTTTTACTGTGGGAGTGACAGTTTGAGCAGATTCAAAAGGCTTACCTTTTTCGCGTATATTTTTTGGTTGTCCACCAATTTCTTCTAATTCAACTTCTACATTATTGAGTTTAGCGATCGCTGCTTTTTTAATTTCTAATAAATCTGTTGATAATGCAGAATCGGCAACTACACAACTACTGAATGCACCTTTACTATTAGTAAATTGCAATTGAACTTTTCCATTCTTGGTAACACTTAATTTTCCTGTTAACATTATTCCACCACCAATTTTAGTAATCTTTCTTCTACAACTGATACATTCCCATATTCCTCATCAGCTTTTAGATATTCAACAGCCTTCAAATAAACTCGTTGATTAGTAGTTAACCCTGTGACTGGAACATCTATAGAACCGATACGAGCAGTGGCTAGTTTTCCCCATCCCGAAGTTGATACCGTTTTAACTCCTTTACCCCATAAAATATATTGTTGCTTAACAGTATCTAATACCTCTATTTCAGAAATATCTTCATCTAAATAATTTGAAATATTTTGTTCAGAAATCAAAACTGCTTTACCTTCACCGTTCCATTCATTTAACCAACGTAACTCAAAATTTTGATTAAATGCTCGGAATTCAAAAACTTTATCAAGGGATAAAGACTCATTTTTTGCATTTTTTAAATCTCCATTTTGTTCAACTTTAGCAAATTGACAGCAAGTAGGAGAGTAAATAATAGCGACTCCTTCAGACAATGCTGTTTTACACTCTTCTATAGCTGATTTGAGAGTAATCTTGTCTTTTGTACATCTTCCGTATAAAATTACCATTAATTACCTGCCTTATTTTGTGCCTGAATCCAACTTTTCCAATCATTATTTAAAGTATCTAAAAATTCAGTATCTAAGCCAGTTAGACTACCATTTAGTAGAGTTAAATTTGTGAATTTAGTTAAATCAGATGGCAAATTTTTACCATCAATCACAATACTATTGACTTTAATTGAACCCATACCTCTATTTGTTCCATATCCTAAAGGAATACGACCATCTGCTAAATCACGTAAGCATAACAAAAGTAGAGAAATAGCAGATAATCTATTTTCATGAAGACGATTAATATCTAAAGTAAGATATATAGGTTGCCAGTTTATTTTCATCAAGTCTAAATTGCTGTATAACATACCATCAGCAGCGCCTCCAGTCCATCTATCTACTGCTACATGAAAAGCTTGTTGGACGTTTTGAAGATTAGCATTATCTAGTGCTTCTCTCAGATTTTTTTCGTTAGTAGCAGCTTCTATATTCCCCCAATCTGAAGGAGTAATAGGTTTGTTAGCATAGCAATCATCAATAAATAGTGAACTAATACCTTTTCTAGTTTCGTGATTGGCTTTTGCTCTTGTACCAAATAAATACTCAACCAAAGGAGCCTCGATTTGCTCCATAAAATTAGAAGATTCCTTTATTGATAAAGCACAAACAGTTCTAATAATACGTTCTGCTTGAAAACGTAAAGCACCTTTAATTGAACTACCTGGTAAAACAAAGGTAAGGCTATTTTCAACAGCACTAACTAAAGGAAGAATATCTACAGCAATGCCATTACCTTCAGCTTTTACCATTAACGGACTTTGTGGTTGCCAGTTAATTTCAAAAGTTAATTTTGGCTTTTGAGAAGGAGTGATCTTGCTTTGTAAAAAGCTATTAGTAACGATATCATCATTACCCTGCAATGCTTTTAATATACCGTCGCGTTGACTCAGCTTAGATTCATGGATGCTGAAATTAAGTAACTTGACTTTCCCTAATCCTCTTGTTTTTGCAGCACCTAACCGAATTTCCCCATTTTTCAAAGATTCAACCAATAAAGCCAAACTATTTTTATATTCTGTTGCCTTTTCAGATTCTAAAGGTACTTCCAAGGTGATATTTAATGGTATTTTAGAGCCTTTAGGTAGTATTGCACGGTCATATTTAACTTGTTCTGCGGCTGTACCCCATTCTCTGTTAATACCTACACCATCTCTAATTTCAGCATTTACACCCTGGATAGGTGCATCTTCAACAAGAATAAAACTAGCATGACCATCAGAATCTTCTTGTTCTTGAGAACCCCATACCTTATTTCCTTGCTGAGACTCTCCTATCCAACTACGAAAAGCCCCAGCTAAACTTGTTCCTGGAATGTAATATTGACCTTGACCATTAATAGCTAAAGGCAAATCTATTTGAGGATTACCGCCAACTCCGCCTACATGAATAGGACTTTGGGCAATTAATATACCACTAACTTTAATTCGAGATGATATTTTACGCGCCATAGAATTTTTCTCTTTGTTTTTGAGTGTTTTTTTGCTGATTTTCAAGCTTACGTTTATGAGCGCGGATACAAGCATCCATCAGAATTTGTACCGCTTCTGACCACAATTCTTGTTTCAGTTTTTCTTCTCCTGTTTTAGTCAGGGTAAATTCAGCAAATCCTTGTTTATGTCCTAATTTTGTTAAAGCTGATGATAGATGTTCCCAAGTTTCTGTAGGATTGGTGATTAATTGACGAAGTTTATCTAAACTACCACTTGGCCATTTATCAGCACGATTTTTAGTTTCCTGTAAATGTTGAATCCATCTTCTTATATCTGCATCTTCTGGTGATTCTAGGCGAGTCATAACTGAGCGTAAACTTCCCAGTTGACTCATAGGGGGTTGACTTTCTCCATTTTCAATTCTTATATCTAAAATTTGAGTACGAGAAGTATCGTCAGAAGCTAAAAGTAAAGATGCTCGATGAATAATTTCTCTCCAGGCTGCTTTTTCAATGATACGAGCATAATCAATAATATCTTGCTCATCTTCAAGATAATGATTGGAATTATTCGGAGAATCTTCTGGTTGATTATCTATTGCTTTTTCTTGTTGCTCTAGTGTTGAGATTGGTTTTATTAAGATTGGATCGTTAAAACAAATTTGACCATAGCCTTCTGCTCTCCGTTCACCGATACCTCTTGATTGAATCTGAGTTAATAATTGTGGCTCAAGTGTTTCTGTAAATTTAAAAACAACACAAGTTCCCGCAGCAAGTCCAACTAATGAAGGTCGAGGTAATCCCCAGCGTACTTGCCAAGAATCTATTCGATGTGTTCTCGCTATAAATGAAAGTTTTTTATCTTCACAAGATTTACGAGCGAGTTTAACTTGTAGATGAGTTTCTAACTCTTTTTGGAGATACTTTATGTCAGTTGTTGGTCGTAATCTTTCATCTCTCAACAATACATCAGAAAGTAACCATACGGTTAATTCATCATCGGTAGTTTCTAGGTCTTGGTGTTTAGATTCTTGATGATTTAGCAATGTTAAACATATCTCGCCATAATCATCTTTTTTTGATTGTCCAATACGATAATTACCATTTAAAGAATTGCGCCAATTTTTGGTATCTTTATCTAGAACATCTGCGATGGTTTTACTCAACTTCAATTTAGCTTGTAACTTAGTTCCTGGTTGAATAGCTTCATAACTATAAATGCCTCCTAAATCACTGGTAGGACGTTGAACTTTATCTTCAATAGTGTTATGAGTTCCCACAGTCATTTGGACTGTTTTATGTTTAGGCAGATCGTTTCCATCTGTAGAGCCAATATACCCTGCTCGATAACCTTTTAATTGTCCTTCTGGTTCATTTTCACAAAAGCGGTTATAGACTTTACCTCCTTTATCTAATCCACCTCCTAATTTTTCATAGAAAAGTGCTAAAGGAACAGGTCTTCCTTGCTGTTCATTTACTTCTAAAGTAGCGTTAGTTAGGATTATCTCACCATGAGCGATAGCATTACCTAAATCTACTCCTAGACCACTTATTTTTTTGACAATTAATCTTAGTAAATGAGTTCCAGGAATATAATCGAGTGTTTCAACTACGTTACCAACAGTTCGATTGGAAATAATCAAAGGAGATTTAGTAGTAATTCCTAAGCTGACTTCCACCCATTCTTTATTTTCAGTGTTGGGAATATTTTCTGTATTTGTTGCATCTTCTTTCTCTGATAAATCAGGAATTGATGTTGCTTGAGGATATTTTTGAATACAATTAATCCAATTAGTAAGCGTTTTGACACTTTCCTTAATTACTACTTGGCACTTTCCTGTTCCTCTGCGACGTTTACCACCTAGACGTTCTACAAACTTAGTTCCGGCAACTAACAAAGAATAAGCAACTTCTTTTTGGTCTTTACTTGCCGGCAAATTGAGTTCACATTCTGCTTCAAGTACAGTCCCACCTCTAACTACTTCTTCAAACCTGAGAAATTTTTCAATAGCACAGCCAGATTCAGCATCTATGCTAATTCCTGGCTTCACAAAAGTTACAGCATTTTTGAGACTAGGTTTACTGTTCAGAATTGCTCTTAAAGCCTTAGAAAAATATGCTGGACGTATTGATAAAGCCGCAGGACGAGGGGCTATTTCTATTGCTTCTTCTGCTAAAGCAGGTTGTTCTCCAAATAAATAATCTACCCACTGTTGCCAAGCACCATTTTCAATACCATTATCTAAACCAAAAGCTACTAATTCACAAGCATCTCGCAAAATCCCTGTAAGACTTTTAGCTGGTATATAGGGAAGTCCATCTTGGTCTTTTTGCACTAAGCTGTCAATATCTCCAGGTATTCCTGTACCAGAACCAATGTGCCAATCACTGGTAAATTTTATTTTAATAGTTAATTTTTCTAGTTTCAAAGGTGCGGTAGTAAATTTATTTGCTATGATGTTATTTGATGTTTGAGATGGGTTTATATGACTTTTTTTATATTTATCCTTTCTGCTCATTATTTTTCTCCTCTACATTTAAAAACTCTGCTGCATCTATAGCATCTAATAATCCAGTAATGTAAATTTCTGAATCTGTTTCTTCTTTTTGAAATAAAGAATCTTCGCTACCTGCTAGCGTAATAATTCCCTGCTCAATATAACGATTTTTTATTAATAAATACCTAGCATCAGCTATACTTTTACCTAAAAACAATCCTGCTCTAAGGTCGTGGATTTGGCTATTAGGTAATTGTCGCTTATTGTTATTATTCTCATCTTTAGCTAAAAGAACTTGTATTTTCTCTTTTAACTTATAAAATTGATGAAATCTAGCCCATTTTAAATCTTTTGCTCCTTGAATATCAGCTTCAGCAGTAACTACATAAGGACGGACGTGTAATTTTTGACCTTTGCTTTCTAGCTTGCTACGGATACTTTTGAAATCAATATTACTAGAATCATAAAGTATATGGAAATCAAAAGCAGAACAAGGATAAGGTTTCTCTGTTTCTGGATGAGTTACTTTTTTCTTAACTTCTTTGGCAGACTGCATCAATGATTCAGCTAATTTATAAGCTACTGAAAATGGAAATTTGGGTTTAATAATTGCTATTCCTGCACAAGCAGAAAGACGATTAACGCCTAATGCTTTTTCGGCAATTGCTGAAATAATTTTATTTTCACGAGTTTCTTCTTCAAAACTTTTTAGGAATATTTGAGTAAATTTGATAGCATTTTTACCATCACATACTACAGTTAAATCATCGCCTCCTAAGACTAATGGTATTACCATAACTAATTTTTTATCAGGAGAGTCAAAAGCATGAATAGCTGAATTAAAAGCCTTTTCTGTACAGATATCTAAAGCAATAGAAAATCTTCTTAATTTATCTACATAATTTCTATTGGCTTCTGCACAATTTTGATTGCAAATTTCTATATGCTTATTAAAATTTATAAAAATTTCTCCTAAACCATTTCCATCTGCATGAATAACAGATAACCATCTTCCCTCTTTATCGGGATATGCAATTAATTCTCGAATACTACCAGGAAAATTTATACCAGGGTTCTCTTTTTTTATTAATTCTCTAATTCGTTCCAACCCTTTTTCACTATAGTTGACTTTACTGCTACTAACTACAGACCTAATTACAGGCTTATTTTCAAAATCAAAGCCTATTTCAGAAGCAGGTAAGCCACTCGTAGAACATTCATCTATTACTGGTAAACGCAAAAACCGTAAATCAGGAGCGGGTCTTTGAGAGCGAAATGTTGCAAATTCTTGATGTATTTTACGATTGGCTTCTCCTAAAGTCTCCTGATACCAATCAAATCCATGTATAACACCACAGATATCTAAACCTGGTGCTTCAATTAGGGCTTTATGAGTGACATATTGAATAATTCGTTTAGCAGTTACCTTGTCTTTTATTAATAACAGTGCTTTACCTGAAGTTGCAATAATAACTTCAACCTTAACATCATCAGATGAAGTAATAGGTTTATTTAATGTTTCATCTAGTAGTTTATTTATGAGTTGATAATTATCTGCCCATAGCGTCCAAAGTGCAGAATTAGTTACTTGTTGAACAGCTTCTAAAACCCATTTTGTACCAGCTAGATATGTTAATTCAGAAGCACCAATGTTTTCCTTGAGCTTGTTAGTTGAAAAAATGTAGTTTTGATTTCCAGATGTCTCAATTAATACTAATTGCATAATCTATTTTTAGTTTTTAGAGATTGAATTTACAAATTTGTGTCAGCAATAAATCCTCAGATGGCGGATTTTTCTGATAACCCACCACACAACCCCACCAAAACCCGCGCCAAAGCCTGCACCATCGGACGAGAAGAAACATCCTCTCCCCGTGCGAGGTAATGAACGCTACCAGTTAATAACGGTGATTGGCTAACAATCTCATCTTCGTTACCGTGATAATCACTGTGAAGATTCGCAATGATATGTATATTCAAATCCCGACAAAACTCTTCCCATAGCGGAACTTCTTCCTTGCTGCGATCGCCAGCTAAAATTACTGCATGAGTCGCCTCACGCATGATGACTCGATTTTGTTCCGTGATTTTCCCGCCCACATCAATGATATTGAGTGGTGTATTAGCACTCCGTACCCAACCCGCAGCTTTGTGTGCAAACTCTGGGGTGAACTTGACTTTATACTCATCCTTCAATCGTCTTGCTAAATCTGGATCTCGCCGTGCGGCATCAGAAAACCATGCACCTTCGCCATCTGGACAAGCTGTAATCACATAAGGATACGGTGCGCCTTCAATCTGAGAGATTGCTTGCTTTAAACCTTCACGCAGACATGACTTACCAGACTGTGGCGGACCACAAAGTACAACTTTGAGAATTGGTTTACTCTTCTGGGGTTCATCCGTTTCAATTAGTTCGCCTATCTTGTATGCCGGAGTTTGTGTAGCCGCAACTATATAAGTTTTGTATCCTGGCCTACCAATCTTAGGATCAAAAACAGCGATCGCACCATAAAGCTGAGATATCTTATGGCCTATCAGATAACTCACAGCCACAGATGCTGGGCCATCAATCTTTAGTAGTTTTCCTCCTGAAAGTTCACCCGATACGACCATTTCATCTAAACGTGCTGCTGCATCCCGTATTACTTGATCGCCATTAGCATCTTTACCAAACTTGACTTTCAAAACGTCGCCTTCCAGACTTATGTGATACGCTGTCATAGAACTTATTAGTAACTACATTTACCTCCTCTATCAGTCAAATATCAATCAATTAAGTCTCCTAGTTTATACGATGGATTGTGTGTGATACAAATGACATATTTACCTAATTTCGGATCGTAAAAAGCAACTGCTCCGTAAATATGAGCAAGCTTATGTGCTAAAACGAATGCTACAGGAATAGAAATAGGCCCATTAATTTTGAGTAACGACCCTCCTGTGAGTTCTCCTGATGTTGCCATTTCCTCCAATCGGGCTGCTGCATCACGCACAATCTGGTCATTTTGAGCAGGTTCACCGAACTTAACACTTAGAATTCCGTCTTTTAGCTCAATTTTGTAAGTACTCATTACCTTTAGATTTATTTGATGGCTACATCATACACGCACCTGGAAGAAGTGTCTTCCAAGACGCTGTATCTTAATATTGTTATTTTTATCGAGATTCGGCTGGTGTCTGAACTAGTTTTTCAAGATATTCCCCAAGTAGAACTATTGCAGTGTTTAGGACGCGGATATCTCAAACAAAACCTGCTGCGGGCAATTCGGTTGTGGGTGTGGCTACGATCGCTCTACGCTGATAATCAAGACCGTGTAGTTTTAGATGATTCTTTCTCTTACGCAAACTGGCGCGATGCATTCTTTACTCCCACACATCCTAAAGGAGAAGAAATTCCTCTAATACATGACTCTGATTGCCCCTGTATCAAAACCACAGCTCAATGGTTGTTTAATGAAAAAACCGGAATAGTTGCTAGCCAGTGGCAGAAATCAATACTTGCTTACACTGGTATCGATGCATCGGCTTTAGACAAACTGTTGCAGCAGCGTTTGTTTGGCGTAACTCGGCGTTCGTTGCAAGCTGATTTGGAAATTCTCGCTCAACTGGGTTGGCTGGTATACAAATACCAGAAATATTACCGAGTGTACGAGTTTCCACCACGTCCCATAACTGCTAAAGATGACGTTACCGCTACCAAAATTGGTGCTTACGAATTGAACTTCATGCATGAAGATTTAGCAGCGATCGCAGAATATCATTCTCAAAAAATCAATGGTGTTCAACGCTTTTTTTTGAAACTCGATTATGTGATTCCCCATAGTACCCTGGATGCAGTTGAGGATTTGGAATGCGAGTTAAGACAACTTTGGGCTAAAACTCCAGTTCCACCGATTGAACTAACTTATGGTAGTGCCAGACTTAGGGATAAGGTTGATTGTATCGTTTATCCCGTATGCATCTACTACGTACAGAGGGCAGTTTATCTGTGTGCCTATGGTCAAAGCCCGCAAAAACAAAGTGATTGGTATAACTTTCGCCTTGACCATATTCAAAGTATGACTTGTTTAGAGTGGACAAACCTCAAACTACCTTTAAATCTACTACGGGACTATCAAAAGACATCTTTACCTACTCCAGATTATATTGCTTTAGAAATGTCTAAAGCTTGGGGATTTGATTTCTACTTGCCTTCGCAATTGATGTTACTGCGATTTGAGAGAGAGTTTTGCGATCGCTATATTAAAGGCACTGAACGCCACGAAACTTTTAAAGAAATCAGTTACGACGAAGTAAAGCGTCTAATTCAATGTGAAATCAAACAGCCTCAACAACAGCAGGCTTTACTAACAATTCTTAGCAAGCGATCGCCAACAGATGCTTACTATCAAGTATTCATCCGCTATCAAGATCACCAACACAGAGACAATAACATCGTCATGCGTTTACGAGCATGGCAACCAAAAGTTGAAGTCTTAACACCTTGGGATTTGCGACAAAGTTTTGCTGTTGATATCGCCACCCAATTTCAGATGTATCACAATTAACAATCAGTATGACAATACCAAAATTGACCGAAAGATTTGAAGCAGCACTAGTCTACGCAACCCGTCTCCATGCCAGCCAAACCCGCAAGATTAGCGGTATTCCTTACGTAGCTCACTTACTGAGTGTAGCAGCATTAGTACTAGAAGCTAGAGGAACTGAAGAAGAAGCGATCGCAGCTCTTTTGCACGATAGCATCGAAGATCAAGGCGGAAAATCCACTCGTGAAGAAATACGTCAGCGTTTTGGGGAGATAGTCTTAGCAATAGTCGATGGTTGCACAGAGTGGGATACACCACCCAAACCTCCCTGGCTAGAACGTAAACAGCGATATTTAGAAAACCTGCGCGATGCTTTGCCCTCTGTTCGACTAGTATCTCTAGCAGATAAATTACATAATGCTAGGTCTTTGCTTGCTGATTGGCAACAACATGGTGATGTCATCTGGGCTGATTTTAGCGCTGGGAAAGAGAAAACTTTGTGGTTCTACCAATCTCTAGTGCAGGTTTATCAAGAAACAGGCTCTGATTGGATGACAAAGGAATTAAAACGGGTTGTTAGTCAATTGTGCCAGGACAATCTTGTTTAAATTTTTCAATCCTATTTGAAAATTTGTTTGTCGAAACTTCGAGCCATCCATATATAATGACGACGATATAGAATGTTTCAGTCCCCGTGAGGGGATTTTGTGAGTAGAAACTTTGTGGAGTGTCACTCGTTACGGTGCAGCCGAAGTAGAGTTTCAGTCCCCGTGAGGGGATTTTGTGAGTAGAAACTTGGACTTAAATATGGATGCCCAACCATTACTGGTTTCAGTCCCCGTGAGGGGATTTTGTGAGTAGAAACCCCACCAAATCGAAGCTCAAAACATCTACAAGCTTGTTTCAGTCCCCGTGAGGGGATTTTGTGAGTAGAAACTCCCCTGGAAGCTACGACTAATCAAGAAGAGTATCTTTTAGTGTTTCAGTCCCCGTGAGGGGATTTTGTGAGTAGAAACGTCAGAACTATCTGTTGATGCTCGTAGACGAAAATGTTTCAGTCCCCGTGAGGGGATTTTGTGAGTAGAAACAATTTTAAATTATATCCGCGCAGCGGGTAAACGCATGTTTCAGTCCCCGTGAGGGGATTTTGTGAGTAGAAACTTTTAATTTATGTAATCATGAGCAAAAAGCAAGAAGATGGCAGTTTCAGTCCCCGTGAGGGGATTTTGTGAGTAGAAACTGATAAAAATCAATTTTTTAAATCAATTTGATAAAAAGTTTCAGTCCCCGTGAGGGGATTTTGTGAGTAGAAACCTGGGGCGATATGGCGAAGGCGCGTGTTGGTAATTTTATGTTTCAGTCCCCGTGAGGGGATTTTGTGAGTAGAAACCATCCTGGTAAAATTTCTCAAACCACTCAATCAGGGTTTCAGTCCCCGTGAGGGGATTTTGTGAGTAGAAACTTTTCAGGAATGCTCACATCTGCCGACATGGATTTGTTGTTTCAGTCCCCGTGAGGGGATTTTGTGAGTAGAAACGGCAATATTGGTCAGCCTCGTGGAAAAATGTCCACAAGTCATGTTTCAGTCCCCGTGAGGGGATTTTGTGAGTAGAAACTTGATTAGCAAACTAACTTTGCCTCAGTTAGTATATTGTTTCAGTCCCCGTGAGGGGATTTTGTGAGTAGAAACGCGGCCCTGGCAAATTTGCGGACGACTTTTTAATTGTTTCAGTCCCCGTGAGGGGATTTTGTGAGTAGAAACTTATCTGTCAAGCAAAAATATAAAAAGCAGTGAAAGTTTCAGTCCCCGTGAGGGGATTTTGTGAGTAGAAACCGCTCCATGCTGAAACTCTTATGGAGCAAGCTTCCTGGGAAGGGTTTTGACGGATCGAAAATTTTGGTCATTTTCAGCCACTCTTATTGCAAGTAATTTGCAACTTCCCGAATTATTGAAACGCTGTAATTATTTACTTGTCAAGGTTCTGGCGATTTTGGCAGATCCCCCAGGGTTTTAGCCCCCGCTTCGACTTGCCAAACATCAAGCTGATTACCTAATCATAAGACGCCTATCTATTATTGTCTAGAGTTTCTAGAATTTAATTTAACATTGCCCAACGTTTCATTAATAGCCGTTATTAATAACTCATTTAGAGGGATTCCGGCTGCTTTAGCCATAGAGGAAATCACACTTTTGGGGGCAAAAGAACAATACAACCCGGCTTCTAAGAACCAAGGTTGTCCTTTTGGGTCGATGGGGAAGTCAAATAAACTGTAGTGACGACAACCCAAAGCCTGATGACACTTCTTAGCCACTTGCTGAACCTTTTGGGTGATCGGGTCCTTTTGGATTTTAGATTATAAATCTAAAATTCGGTGATATCCAGCAGCCAAACCATATCAAACATCTCGGCAATTATACTGAGCCTCCAAGACAATAAATATTAATAATATATACATAAATATTGTCAGGATGCTAAATATGTCAGATTTACCGCTTCAGTGCCAAAATTTGAAAGAGCAGGTTGAGTCGATATTACAACTTTTACAGCAAGAACCAGCGCTACGTTCCCAAGATATTACACCTATACAAAGTTCCTTAAGTAAGGCAATTTCTCCCAAGTTTGAGATTGTGTTTGCGGGTGTGTTTAGTGCTGGGAAATCAATGCTAATCAATGCATTATTGGAGAGAGAATTACTCTACAGTGCAGAGGGACACGCTACAGGTACAGAATGCAAAATTGAGTATGCAGAAGTAGATAAAGAACGTGTTGTTTTGACGTTTTTAAGTGAAGCAGAGATTCGGGAACAAGCAGTTTCTTTGTGCCAGCAGCTAGGATTTAAGACAGTACCTAATATCAACCAAGCTGATGTAATTAACTTGCTACGTCAAGGTTGTGAAGTGATTATTCAGCAGGAGGGTGGTGAGAGTAAATCAGAACGTGCAAAACAGGCGAAAGCGTTAATCTTGTTGCTAGAGGGATATATAGCAAACCGCGATCGCATCAACACGGTTAATAATGCTACATACTCGATGGAGCAATTTAACTTTTTTAACCTGAAGGAAGCTGCTGGATATGCCCGCCGTGGTAGTAATAGTGCAGTATTGAAGCGGATAGAATATTACTGTAATCATCCACTGCTAAAAGATGGTAATGTTATTATTGATACGCCGGGTATCGATGCACCAGTAGAGAAAGATGCACAGCTAACTTATGCTAAAATTCAACATTCTGATACTTCGGCGGTGGTATGTGTGCTAAAACCGGCTTCGGCGGGTGACATGACAAAAGAAGAAACAGAACTTTTGGAATTAATGCGGGAGAATGGGGGAGTACGCGATCGCGTCTTCTATATCTTCAATCGCATCGATGAAACTTGGTACAATACCGAACTCCGACAACGATTAGATGATTTAATTAGTGGGCAATTTCGCAATACAAACAAGGTTTATAAAACCAGTGGATTATTAGGTTTTTACGGTAGTCAAATTAAACAGACAACTCAACGAGATAGATTTGGTTTAGATTCTGTTTTTGCAGAGAATCTTAAAGGTTTAGATGGTAAAGAAGAAACACCACAATTTGTCTATGCGTTTAACAACTATTGTGTAAATTCAGGAAAGCTGTCTTCCACTAAATTCCGTGTCTCTGTTAACGCCTTTGAAACCCCAAATGAAAATTATGTGCGGATTATGGGAGATTGGGGAAATGAACTTATAGAAAAGCTAATTCAAGATAGTGGTACTGAGGAATTTCGCACAGCGATCACTCGATATCTTGCTGAAGAAAAGCGTCCACAATTGTTTAAAAATCTTGCTGATGACTTGGAAGATGTTTGTATTAAACTGAAAAAACATTATCAGAGTGTACAACGTAATTTAGATAGTCAGCCCCAAGAAATTGAGACTATGAAGGCGCAAGAGTTGCAACGCCTAAATCAGCAACTCCAGCAAATTGGGAAAGAATTTAATCAGCATATCACAGAAGAAGTTAACCAAATAATTAATAATTCCTGTGATGCTTTTGAAGCAGATTTTAAGCAATTGCAATCACGAATGATTCGCCGTCTAGATGAGTTACTAGATAGTTTTTCTGTAGCTGATGCTTATCGACGTGCAACCATCAGCCATCCTCGCAACGCTACCGCGCCTTTAATTGCTATTTTAGTAGAGGCATTTTATTACTTAGCAAATCAATTAGAAGATATATTGATTGAATCTTCTCAGCAAGTAGTTGCAAATTATTTCCAGAGGTTGATTGAAAAGATTCGCAAGTCAGAATATTATCGCCAGTTATATCGTTTATTAGATCATGATGGCGGAATTGAACAACAGATCAGAATTTTAGAAAAAGGAGTTACTCAAGCATTGGTGAGTGCAGCTAGTGTAGAGTGCGATCGCTTTGTGCGAGAAAGTCCCAGATTTTATGATGAAGGCACTTTTTCTATATATCAATTTCGCCAAACTTTATTACAAACTTCTCAAGGTTACGACGCTGAAAGTATTGTAGAAGCAGAGCCAGCAATTAGGCAGTTATTGAAGTTAGATTTTGAGCCAAAAGTATCCCAAACTATTCGTAAATCTTTCCGTCAAACCATCAACCAAACCTTGAAAACTCAGTTGTTACCAATGGCAGATCAGCAAGCGGATGAAATTTTGCAGCTATACCCGCAGGCGCGTGCTTATTTAGAGAAAACATTGGAACAAGAGGCTGAAGAAAAAATTGCGAATAATCGCCGATTATTGAGTGTTGTTGAAGAAAATATGGAAGCATATAACTCAGCAGCTTCTAGTATCAATAGTTGTTTACAGGCGATGCAATTATATGACCATTTTTTGCCTGTAATTGGTAATGCAGATTATGGTACCCCTGGTTTATTAGACGCTGATGGTAAATTTGCTATTAATGGGTTAGTTAATGAGGTAGCAGAAGTTTAGTATTAATGTCAGTTAAACACAGATAATTTTGGATTTTTGTAGCTTGTAGTTAGTAACTTTCGCGGTGTCCAGATCCCCGACTTCTTTTAGAAGTCGGGGATCTAACTTTTTATGAATGATTTAGGCGTTGCTATAACCTATTAAAATTCGTTACTATCCCAATCCCTAATCCCCAACTCAATGATTATGACTATCAAACGCCGGGAATTTCTTACAACCTGTGGACTAGCTACCTTAGCCACCCAAATACCAGCATTTAGCGCCCAAGGTAAGCTATCTCCAAACACCATCCGCAAGCCACCCCGCCTGCAAGTGGGCGACACCGTAGGATTAATCGCCCCTGCGGGTATCGTTGATGCCAAAGACATCGAAACAGCGCAGCAATCAATTTCACAGTTAGGGTTAAAAGTCAAGCTGGGGGCACATATTTTAGATCGTTACGGCTATTTAGCAGGTAAAGATAGCGATCGCGCTGATGATGTAAACTTGATGTTTAGCGATCGCACCATAAAAGCAATTATTGCTATGCGTGGTGGTTGGGGTTGTAATCGCATTTTACCTCTACTCAACTACTCGCTGATCCGCTCCCATCCGAAAATTCTCATGGGGTACAGCGATATTACGACGCTGTTGTTAGCAATTAATGCCCGTAGTCAAGTGATTACTTTTCATGGGCCAGTTGCTACGTCTACTTGGAATCAATTTACAGTGGATTACTTCAAGCGCATCCTATTTAATGGTGAAGCGGTGACGATGCAAAATCTCAACCCTAGCGAAGTGCGAGTGGAGGCGATCGCACCGGGAAAGGCGAGAGGTAAACTTGTGGGTGGAAACTTATCAGTACTATCAGCAATGGTAGGTTCGCCTTATCTACCTTCCTGGAACAAAAGCATTCTGTTTGTGGAAGAAATTGGCGAGGATGTTTACCGTATAGATAGGATGCTGACACAGTTAAAAACTGCTGGGATACTTAATCAAATTGCTGGCTTTATCTTTGGGCAATGCACTAATTGTAGTCTTGGAGATGAACCGTCATTTACCTTAATGCAAGTATTGCAAGATCATATACTTCCTTTAAGGATTCCTGCTTGGTATGGTTCAATGATTGGTCATATTAAAGATAAATTTACCTTGCCAATCGGTGTGGAAGTGGAAATAGATGCTGAACTTGGGATAATACGAATGTTAGAGGCGGCTGTCAGTCTTGTTTAACGTGAGTTCGACAGGTTGTATCTTATCTGTCTAATTAGCCATTATAGAAACCATTTGACATCTTTCTTATGAGGTTTTGAATTAAGGTACTCCTCAGCATCTAAAATCCAAGCAGTTACGTATGAGGGGTTTCTACTGAAGCTAGAAGCATTTATTTTTGCATTTACTCTGAAACAAGCGAGGTATATTTATTCAAAGAAATGCGATACGAGTTTATCAACTTCTTTGGTTATGAAAAATTTATCAACGTTTTTATGAACAGGGACACTCATGTAGCCGTTGTCTACGATCGCCTTTAGTCATCTACAATTTGTAGGTGACACAAATAACGTAATCACAAGGTTTCCAGACTTAAATTCTGAAAATTAAAGAAAAAAATCATCACTAATTGCCTAAAAAGTCCGGTTTTTTTGGCCTTGTGATGATAAATAAAAATAATAGCGTTGAATGTCATGCTTCCGATCGCTAAGGATTACTGAAATTCTTCGCTGCTTTCATGATGACTACTGAACATCAAATTTTTGCTGGGGATGCTTCTTTACCACAAAAAAGTAGATGGAGCTACATCAAAAGGCTGAACTACAAAACTTACTCTAGTACAGCACGGCGTAAATAAGCCACCCATTTGTAATATCTGAAACCCTTGCTAAAACGTAATTACGAATTACGAATTACGAGAAGTGGTACTAGATGTATTTGTAAAGATGTCACGCTATCTAGGAGCAAATTTTAAAGGAATTGTAAAAGACTTGGTGCCATTTTGGCAGGTTTCTACCCAAAATATGGGATATTAGTAGATTGTACAAATCTTTATTGTTATTTACACATCAGTTACTATCTACCGAAAGCTGCTAAGACCAAGTAAATTTGACACAGATAAGTTTAAGTAATTCATGAAGTAGGAAATAATACATGGTATTATCACTGTCTTCTCATAACGTTATCCAGTATCTGCAAGACGCGGGTCTGTGTAGCTCAGAAGATGGCGCATCAGATAAATCTGAGTTGCCAGGAAGTAGTAAGAACAATTTCGATTTACTAGTGACTCTAGCAGATAATCGTAAACTGCTCGTTAAACAAGAACGTAACGTTAATAATAATGACGCGCCGCCTCATGAATTGTTTCAGGAGTGGCTATTTCACCAGTTGCTCCAGCAGTTTCCAGTTCTCGGCAATATTTCAGCGATCGCACCGTTGGTAGTGCATTTTGACGAAGAAAATTCTATCCTCGTCCGCAATTACCTGAGTGAATATCAAGAGCTTGCGATATTCTACCACAACAATGAGATTTTTCCACAAGAAATTGCTTCTGCGATCGGCACTACTTTGGCGGGACTGCATCGCGCAACCTTCAACCGCCGAGAATATAAGGATTTTATGGCAACTGCTCCCCAAGGAGAGTTTCGCTATGGCTTTTACAATCCGGCGCAAGGGGTTGGCTCAATTGAGCCGGAGATTTTTGGGACTGTTCCCACAGATGCACTGAAATTCTATGTTCTCTATCAACAATACGAGAGTTTGGAATCTGCGATCGCAGATTTGGCATCTAACTGGAATCCTTGCTGCTTGACTCACAACGACCTGAAATTGAACAACATTTTAGTTCATTCCAGGTGGGAGAAACTAGACAATTGTCTAGTACGACTAATTGATTGGTCAGCTTGTTCTTGGGGAGATCCAGCTTTTGATTTAGGAACTTTATTAGCAAGCTATTTAGGAATTTGGCTCAAGAGTCTGGTAGTAGACCCCACCATTGAGTTAGAAGAATCTCTACATTTAGCGTTGACACCGTTGGAGATTTTACAACCTTCAATTATTGCCCTAATTAGGGCTTATATAAATGCTTTTCCCATGATTTTGTCATACCGCAGTGATTTTATTTCGCGCGTTATCCAGTTTGCGGGACTGGCACTGATTCATCAAATACAGGAGATGATTACGTGTCGCAAATACTTTAATAATGCTGACATTTGTATGCTCCAAGTTGCTAAAAGTTTACTCACTATGCCGGAGCAAGCTGTGCTGACTATTTTCGGGATATCAGAGTCAGAAATCCATAAACTTCCTCAACCTGTAAAAGAGCCGCAGTTACTTCGCATTTATTACGAAAAAACTCGGCTTCGCGGTTGTTAATGGCAGGGAGCAGAATAATTTGAAGAAGAACACAGAATACAGAATTCAGAATTCAGAATTCAGAATCAATCAACCGCTAACTTCTCTATTGGACATTGCTAAGAATATCCAGATTGAGTCAAATTTTTGTATTTACCATCCTAATTATCAACCCTTTGCTCTGCCGAATAAAATAGCCGATAGATTTCAGCACAATTCTGTAGATTTACAACAGAAGTATCTCACTCTATTGCTGCGAAACTTTCTCTATGGAATCTATTACAATGGCTCGCTGCAAAGTACTTTAGTGGTCAATACTAATAGTACTAATCGCCCGCCAAAGCATAATTTAGCAGATAATTCCATTTTGGAGATTGATTGGAACTTTTACGAACAATTGCACGCCAGTAATCAGGGACTAGGTTACTTTGACCCGCAATGGCAGGTATTGCGGAAAGAACCTGATGGGACGATGGCGGTGACTAAAGGCGGTTTAACACTTTATGTTGAGCCAGACTGCCATCTAGAATCTAGTCAGAAATCTACGAAAGTGGGTGAGATGGTAGCAATCTGGATGCCCAAAAATCGTCTGCAAAATGGCTGTTATTTGGCAGTTAGTAATGTTGGACAGGAACGCCAGAGCAACCCTGATGCTGATTTGGGAGCAGGGCGAATTTACTTTAATTTTACGGCATTTGGTGCGATCGCTCTCATGGAAAGCTTGACACTGCGATTGAATGCAGCCTCGATTCCCTTTAGCTTTCAGGTTCTCCACAACCCTTCTGCATACGGACGCTATGATTCCGGGCTACTCTACTTTGAACTCCCCGACTATCCAGCAATCCGCGCAATCCTTCAGGTTATTTATCCAGAAAATCAATCCCATTTTCAGCCCGAAATTCCTTTGTTTACCAAATTTTTAGCACCAGGGTTAGGTTTCGCCGAAGAACCAACCCAAAAATTTGCAGCACAAGAAAGTTTTGGGATGAACCGTTGCCAAATTGTCGCTAATGCTTTGTTAGAAGCTTGGCAAAAAGGTAAGAATACGATGGAGGAACGGATGAGGGTTATTGAGCAACACTTTACGCGACACCTAATAGATTTGCGGCGTCCTTATCTCAATCCCAGTTCTGAGGATATATATAAGCCGTTAAATTGATGGGGAGTGGGGAGTGGGGAGTGGGGAGTGGGGAGTGGGGGATGAGGGAGATGGGGGAGATGGGGGAGATGGGGGAGATGGGGGAGATGGGGGAGATGGGGGAGATGGGGGAGCAGGGGGAGAGTTTCTGACAAATGACCAATGACAAATGACAAATGACAAATGCCTAATGCCCCATTCAAAATTCTACAATTACTGGCACATGATCGCTGGGTTGGGTTAATTTTCTGGGTGCGACATCGATGATGCAACTTTTAGCACGTTCATATAGTACGGGTGTGAGATAGTGATGGTCAATCCGCCAACCTAAGTTGCGACGGAAGGCGGCGGCGCGATAATCCCACCAGCTAAAATTTCCGCCTTCTGTAGTGAATTTGCGAAAAGCATCGGCAAATCCCAGTGCCAGAATAGCTCGTAAGGCTTGGCGCTCTGCTTCTGTTGCCATAATGTGATTTTCTGTACTCACTTGCTCGTGAATATCTTTGTCTTCCAGTGCGATGTTGAAGTCTCCACACACACAAATTTTAGGTTCTGACAGGACGAGCAATCGCAAATACTCGTGTAGCGCTGTCAACCAGCGCAGTTTGTATTCGTATTTTTCAGTTCCGACTGCTGCGCCATTGGGAACATATAAGTTCACAATCCGAACACCATCAATTACACCTGTAATCACCCGCTTTTGGTCATCCCATTCGTGGTGTAAATCTGGCAAAATCGCCCGAAACCCACTACTTACGTCTAGGAGTGGCTGGCGGCTAATCAGAGCTACACCGTTATAAGATTTTTGTCCTGATATATAAAGGTTATAGCCTAACTGCTCAAAAGGCGATCGCGGAAACTCGGCATCCACAACTTTGGTTTCTTGCAAGCAGAGAACATCAACAGGATTTAGGGTTAACCAATCGATAACCTGTTCAAGGCGAGTGCGAATTGAGTTGACGTTCCAAGTAGCGATTTTCATTCGTTAGTTATCAGAATTTTTGTAAATTACTAATTACACATCATGTAATTTTTGTACAATTACTTAATACTTATAATTTCTGTTCCATTTCCCAATTACGTTTAAACTAAGCTTTAATGACTTGATCCCATTCAGTATTTTAGTATTCTCAGCTACAAATTCTCCCATTTTGTAAGTTCTGCTACAAAAGATTTTACCTGATTATGATCCCCAAGACAGATGCAATAAGTAATCGATTAGCGATACGGTTATAAATGTAGCTCAGGGTTCACTTTTGCCGATAGTCGGTTAGATTTGTCGGTAGAAATTTTGGGGTACGGTTAACCGTTATTGCGCTTTTGGTAGCCCGTTAGGTTAATTTAAATGTCAAAAGAGTAAGTATAAATCCTCTTTACTCATAATATAATGATGTTGCTCATTATATAGAGGACAATTTCAGAGACTGAACCAAAACAACTTATGAAAATCGCTCAAGTCGCCCCCTTATGGGAAAGAGTTCCACCTCCTAATTATGGAGGAATCGAACTGGTAGTGAGTCGCTTGACTGATGAACTTGTTCGTCGCGGTCATGAGGTAACTTTGTTTGCTTCTGGCGATTCTCAAACTTTAGCTCACTTAGAAGCAGTTTATCCGCAGGCATTGCGCTTAGATCCAAAGATCAAAGAGTATGCAGTGTACGAAATGCTGGAACTGAGCCAAGTTTATCAAAGTGCTGCCCAATTCGATATTATCCATTCTCATGTAGGAATTTCGGCATTAGCTTTAGCGAGTTTGATAACAGCAACTTCTACAGTCCACACCCTGCACGGTAACTTTACAACAGACAACCGTCACGCATTTAGCTACCACCAAAATCAACCCTACGTCAGCATTAGTAACTCTCAGCGTCAAATCGATCTCAATTATATTGACACGGTTTATAACGGTATTGAGCTAGCAGATTATCCATTCGTAGCCCAACCGTCAGAACCTCCATATTTGGCGTTTCTAGGCCGTTTTTCGCCAGAGAAAGGGCCACAATATGCGATCGCTATTGCGAAACAGAGTGGTTGGCGCTTGAAGATGGCAGGAAAGGTTGATTTAGCAGACTCTAAGTTTTTTGAACAAGAGATTGCCCCCCTGATAGATGGTCAGCAAATCGAATATCTAGGCGAAATTAGCCACGCCGAAAAAGCTGAACTTCTGGGGAATGCTGCCATAACTCTTTTCCCCATTAACTGGCAAGAACCTTTTGGCTTAGTAATGATTGAATCAATGGCAACTGGTACACCAGTGATTGCCATGAATTTCGGCTCCGTACCAGAAGTGATTGCCCACAATAAAACAGGTTTTATCTGCAAAAGCTATGCAGAAATGGCGGCAATGATTCCACTAGCTTTGGAACTGAATCGTCAAACCTGTCGAAAATATGTGCAAAACAACTTTAGCGTTAGCCAAATGGTTAACGGATATGAAGCTGTTTACAGACAAATTATAAAAGACCGCATAGAATCGAATGGCCGCATTCGTGCTGCCAAAATCCAGTTTTAATCAACTGCTTTTTTATCCAGCTTAAACAATAACTTTTTTTAAGGAGCACATTGGTATGAGTACGAGAACTAACACCTGCCCATGTTGCGGTGGTTCCCTGCTGCGTCATGCCCGTCATGGTGAACTATATTGGTTTTGCCTGTCGTGCCGACAAGAAGTACCGCTATTAACTGCTACTCGTTTGCCTAATCTGGAAACCCGAAACACCGGAGTGGTTCCCCAGCCAGTGGTGAATACTTAGTTTTTTGACATATAAAGCCTAATAAAAATCGAGTTTACACCTATCAATTAGCTCCAACTGATAAAATCGGATGGAGCTAATTGATAGGTTTAAAATTTTGTTAGCAGCGTTACTTTATGGCCAAGAAGATTTACGCTTAGAGGAAGTTGCTGACCCCACTCCGGCGGCTGGTGAAGTTGTGATCCGAGTGGGGGTAGCAACAACTTGTGGTACAGATTTGAAAGTCTGGCGGCGTGGTGGTCATGCCAAGATGCTGAAACCGCCGTCGCTGTTTGGTCACGAAGCTGCTGGGCGAATAGTTGCCTTGGGTGCAGGTGTCACTGATTGGCAAGTAGGCGATCGCATTGTCGCTAATAATTCCGCCCCATGCTGCCGGTGTGTTTTTTGTCAACGTCAAGAGTATTCATTATGTCCGAACCTGACGTGGAATAATGGAACTTTTGCCGAATACCTGAAAATTCCCGCACCAATAGTACAGCATAATTTGTTACAAATTCCCGATGAGTTGCCGTGGGAATTGGCAGCGATGACGGAACCCTTAGCTTGTGTGTTGCATGGTATAGCCCGTTCTGATGTCAAAACCAAAGATCAAGTAGTCGTCTTAGGAGATGGGGCGATCGGGTTGATGTTTGTGGCGGCGTTGAGTGAGAAAGCTGAGGTTTTGCTGTGGGGAGGTAATAACCACAGGCTAGAAATTGGTCAGAAATTGGGTGCAATCCAGACCTTTAATTATCATCAAATCCCAGATATTCCCGGTGTGGTGAAAGAACTTACTCAAGGATGGGGCGCAGATGTAGTGATTGAAGCAACTGGTGTACCAAGTGTTTGGGAAACTGCGATCGCCTGCGCCCGTCCTGGTGCAACAGTCAACTTATTCGGTGGATGTCCACGAGATA
The DNA here is from genome assembly GCF_036919575.1 of Nostoc sp. Lineage (GTDB taxonomy): Bacteria > Cyanobacteriota > Cyanobacteriia > Cyanobacteriales > Nostocaceae > Nostoc. Next base: position 74,578 of record NZ_JBALBY010000131.1, read on the forward strand.
CTAGCATTACCGTCAATACAGAACAGTTACATTACAGCGAACTTACTATTAAAGGCGTGTTTCATAATACACCGGAGTATGTGCGGCAGGCGCTTGCACTGATTGCTAGTCGCAAAATTCCCTTTGAGTTACTTATTAGTGAACAGCGATCGTTAAAAGATTTAGAACAGGTGTTTTGTGAGATGAAGGCGCGTCAGGTTATTAAGGTAGCGATGATTCCTTAGTTTTTTATCAAGAAAGGTAGGAGGAAGGAAGTAAGGCAACGCAGGTTCTGTTATCACCGTAGGCATCGCCGATGTAGCGTAGGTACTGAACCCCACCCCCAACCCCCTCCCCGCAAGCGAGGAGGGGGCTATGATGTAACTCATGTGATTAGGAAACGCTATATAGCAAATGCGATCGCTGATGTCGCAAATGCGATCGCCAATGTAACAAATGCGATCGCCAATGTAACAAATGCCAGCGCCAATGTAACAAATGCGATCGCCGATCTAACAAATGCCAGCGCCGATCTAACAAATGCCAGCGCCGATCTAACAAATGCGATCGCTGATGTCGCAAATGCGATCGCTGATGTCGCAAATGCGATCGCCGATCTAACAAATGCGATCGCTGATGTCGCAAATGCGATCGCCGATCTAACAATGGCAGTCTTAATTACTTATACCTATTTGCCTGTAAAATCCTCACTTGATTGCGATCGCTTAATACAGACAGCTATTTTCAGGTAAATAGACCACGCGGTAAGGGCACAGCACTGCTGTGCCCCTACGACAGATGTGGTTCAAATACATGATTTCTGCTGTAAGTTAACACCTATATACAGATGTACGCCCCTACAGTCGATTGATTATGTTGCAAAGATTTTTGAAAATAGTATGACAAAATATTAGGCAAAGGATGTGAAGAAAAATGAAAGGACTTTGGCTCGAAAACAAACAGTTACAATTACGCACAGATATTGCCATTCCTGAACCACCACCGGGAGAAGCCTTGGTACGTGTCTTGCGTGCAGGTATCTGTAACACTGACCTGGAACTACTCAGAGGCTACTATCCTTACCGTGGTATTTTAGGTCATGAATTTGTCGGCATCGTCGAACAAGGACCAGAACACTTAGTTAACCAACGCGTAGTTGGAGAAATCAACGCTGTGTGTGGGCATTGTCGGTTTTGTCGCAGTGGACAACCAACTCACTGCGAAAATCGCACAGTTCTAGGTATTGTCAACCGTCATGGAGCCTTTGGTGAATATCTCTGTTTGCCGGTGGAGAACTTGCATCGCGTACCTGATAATGTGCCAACAGAAGTAGCAACATTTACTGAACCTTTAGCAGCAGCTTTGGAAATTCAGCAGCAAGTGCGATTGCATCCAAATGACCGCGTGCTAGTAGTTGGAGATGGCAAACTAGGGCAGTTGGTAGCCCAGACACTAGCCCTAACTGGCTGTGAACTCTTAGCTGTGGGGCGTCATCGAGACAAACTGGCTAACTTAGAAGCACGGGGAATAAAAACGAGTCTAGCCGACGCTGTTATAGATGGATATTTCGATATCTCAGTAGAGTGTACTGGCAACCCAGAAGGATTTGCGATCGCTCGTCGCGCTCTACGTCCTCGTGGCACGCTTGTACTTAAAAGTACTTATGCTGGCAACCTCAGCCTGGATGCTTCTTCTTTAGTAGTGGATGAAATCACCCTCATCGGCTCCCGTTGTGGTCCCTTTCCCCCAGCCCTCCAGCTACTAGCCACAGGACAAGTTGACGTGCAACCCCTGATTCATGCTACCTACCCCCTGATTGAAGGGCTTGCGGCTTTTGAACACGCTCAGAGTCCGGGTGTTTTGAAGATATTGTTAGAGATTGGTTAGGGGTTGGGTGTAGCTCTGTCGAGGTGAAATATATAGGACTCCTATTTGATTTTTCAACCAATCTCAGTAGTCTTGTAGTGGACCGTCTAGCCTAAAATGTTGCAAAAAAATTGTAGGTTGGGTGGAGGCTTTGCGTAACCCAACATCCTGATAATCAGTTGGGTTGCGCTCCGCTCCACCCAACCTACCTCTACGTCTAATGCATTTATTCCCTACTCCCCACTCCCCACTCCCTACTCCCAGCCTACGCAAGTTAGTTCAATAATCAAAGCGGTTTACTATTGATATCAGTGCGATCGCACTTGCTGATCATTTGAGTGAGAGTTTTGCGATTATTTGCTACTTTGAAACATGATGCAAATAATTGAAATTTCTCCATTCCAAGCATTTCGCCGCAGTGTGGCAACAGTCATGCAGGTAGTTCCAAAGGAGCTACGTTATGTAACAATTCTGTCATTACTGGGTGGTGCAGGCCCAGCGATCGCCATTTGGCTCAACAAGGTGATCATTGATGAAATTACCCGCTTATTGAGCATCGGCACAACGGAAAATGCGATCGCTCTGATACTTTCCCAACCACTGCTACTCTCAAGTATTGCCGGTTCCCTGCTAGTGAATTTGGTAAGTGATGCGATCGCAAACATCAATGCCTTTGTATATACTTCTCTGCGCGATCGCATTTCCGGCTTTGTCCAAGGACAAGTGATTGAAAAGATTGCCACTTTTGAAGATATTGCCCTGTTTGAAACACCCGATTTGCTCAATTTGGTGCAGTTGACCGAAAAGGGACTGCAACGACTTCCAGAGCTTTGTATCAGGCTTGTGACGATGTTAGAGGGAATTTTTATCTTCATTCCAGCCATACTGCTTTCGGTGTCCCTTGCTTGGTGGGTACCACTAATTTTGTTTAGCTGCGTTACCCCTGTGATGTATGTGCAGATGAAATACCGTAAGCAAGCTTGGGGAGTAGAAAGAACCCAAGCGAGTGTTCTTCGTGAAATGAACTTATATAAAACCGTTTTAACCGGAGAGACATACGCCAAAGAAATACGCTTGTTTAGCTTACAACCCTTACTGCTAGAACGCTGGCACGGGCTTTACCGGACTATTTTTCGGGCAATGGAACAAATCCGCCGTCGGGGGACAACAGCCGTTATTGGCTGGTCTTTATTGAGTGGTTTAGGTTTGGCGTTGCCATATATATACGTAGTCCAGGGAGTGATCGGTGGAACCCATACTTTGGGGGATTTGGCGCTTTACACCGGGGTAATTTTGGAAGTGCGTCGGAGTTTGGACAATCTGATGTCTGGCGGGTCAGAGTTGTATAATATTGCACTGGCAACGACACCTATTTTCCAGCTTTTGGAGTTAGAGCCACAGTTATCCCGTTCTCATCCAGAGTTGCAATCAAAGAAGGTATGGGGAGAAGTCAGGGAATCGGCTGCTAACAATCGGAACTTTCAAAAAAATGGAAATAATTCATCTGATCATCGGCAAGCTTTATCAGGTGTGAATGCAATTGAGTATGAAGCATCGCAGACAGGTATTTACATCAAAAATCTGTCCTTTAGCTATCCCAACAGCGATGCCTACGGCGGTAAACTACGCCCAATCCTGAAAAACATCAATCTGACGATTCACCCCAACGAGATGATTGTATTAGTGGGTGAGAATGGTGCTGGTAAGACCACATTAGCAAAGTTATTATGTCGCCTCTATGATCCTAGCCAAGGCGCGATTATTTGGAATGGGCAGGATTTGGCATCGCTCCCGTTAGAAGATTTGCGATCGCGGATTGATGTAGTTATGCAAGATTACGCTCGCTTTCCGACTACTGTGCGGGAGAATGTTGCTTTTGGAGATTTAGCGAAAATGCAGGATGACGAGGCGATCACAGAAGCGATCGCTGAGGCTGGTTTGGCTAAAGTAATTCAAAACCTCGATCGCGGTTTAGAAACCCTCTTGGGGAAACAACTAGAAGGCGGTATTGATTTATCAGGGGGACAATGGCAAAGATTAGCGATCGCTCGTGCTTTGTTGCGACTGTCTCCAGCCGAACTAGTCATACTTGACGAGCCAACAGCGAACCTTGATCCGAAGACAGAACATGAAATTTACAATATTTTGCAGAGCTTGGCGAAGGGTAGAATAGCCGTTGTAGTCAGCCATCGCCTCGCTTTGGCAAAACTAGCAGACCGAGTAGTAGTACTAGAACACGGTGAAATTATCGAGGTAGGCACTCATGACGAACTCATCGCACTAGGTGGACAGTATCACTTGATGTTCACTCGTCAAGCTAGTAGTTACAAGTGAGTGGGAGTGGGGAGAGTAAGAATTTTAGATTTTAGATTTTGGATTTTAGATTGAATTTAATCCAAAATCCAAAATTGAATTGCCCAATCTTTATTCTGGTAACTTATATTGCCCAACAATACGCTTGGCAAACTCTGGAACGTGCGCTTCTAATTTCTCTGGATGATTCCGCTTCACATACAAATAGTTCCGAGTAAAGTGAGAATCAATGGAAAACCGCGCATATTCTAAACCCTTGGGGCCGATTTTTTCGATAACGACACCCATAAGTTTTGCTGCCCACATGGGGAGGGTAACGCCTTTATCGTAAGCGGGAATACTTTGCTGTACAGCTTCCTTCCGGTTGCCTTTGGACATTACCGGCTGGGTGTCTAACTGGTCTTTCACCAAATCTAGCATTTCCTTACCTGTGTCATTTCTAACTACAATCCATTGCCAACCAAAGGGTGCGCCCATGTAACCAACGACTAAATCGGCTAGGGAGTTGACGTAATCAAAACAACTCATACAGGATGGGGCAAAGACATCTTTAAGTTTGTTGGTCTTCAAGCCAAAGAAAGGTACTGTTTCTGATGAGCCATCCTCATGTTTGAAGTGAACCCGGAAGTCTTGCATGAATTCGTAATGCACAACTGTATCAGGCGATCGGCTGGTGGTTTCTAAGAATTTTTGCAGTCCGGCGCGGTTAACATTATCTACGCAGGGCGTACCCAAAACATACAGCTTTTCTAAACCAAGTTGTTTTTCTACAGCTCGTAATGCCTGAATTTGGCAACCAACACCAATTACCAACAGCCGTTTCATCCCCGATTTTTCCACCTGTTCTAATACGGAAAGATTGGGCGAAAGTGTTGGTTTATTTACCCGCGCTGCTAGTATTTCTTCTGGAGTTCGGGCAATGATGGGCATGGGTTGAAAGCGGTCTTCTTTGGTGTTTTGCACACAGACGACACCTTCAACTAAGCCGCGATTCAGCATTTCAATGGCAATGCTGCTAACAATACCCGTCCATTGTGCGCCTGCGATCGCCTGCTGTTTCCGCGCCGCTATCATGTCTTGGTGAACACCAAAGTAGAGTTCATCAGGGTTTTCGAGATGGCGCGATCGCGTGTGTGTTTCTGCTTCAAGTTCGCCTATTTGCTGATTAATAAAAGCGCAGGCTTCCTTGACATAGTGAATATAGTATGTATCGCATAGTCCGCACTCGCTACAGAGTTCTTTAGCAGGGCGGCGGCTGGTAGGTTTTAAAGCTCTGGCTTTTTTGTGAGGAGAAACTGAGGTCATATAAATTTTTTGTTTTATTTCAGGAATCGCTTTTATTACAATACATTCATCGGCTATGAACTTCACGATGATCAAGGGTTTTCAAATCCCTAAACTTTCAGTTACCGTGAAAATAATATTTAAGTTTAATGATCGTACTTGCCTCAAGATAGAAGATATTTCTCACAAAAGAGTTGTATTTTGGTAAAAAAGCCTATCTATGAGGTTGACAATGGAGGCAAAAAGTGAAACCTTCAACCGACGCGCACCGCTAATTACTGCGGGAATTTTTCTTGGTGTGGGTCTTGGAGGATTTATTGATGGAATTTTACTGCATCAGCTCCTCCAGTGGCATCATATGGTCAGTAGCATTCGACCTCTGACAAACACGGCGAATATAGATTTGAACATGGTATGGGATGGGTTATTTCATGCCTTGGATTGGGTATTCACCGTAGTCGGACTTGTGTTGCTATGGCGTGCAGGAGGGCGTGATGATGTTCCTTGGTCATCACAGACTTTTATTGGGTCAATAGTGATTGGGACTGGGTTGTTTGACTTCGTTGAAGGTTTAATTGACCATCAAATTCTCGGTATCCATCATGTAAAACCAGGCCCAAATCAGTTAGCTTGGGATCTAGGATTTCTTGCATTCGGTGCGCTACTTATTGCTATCGGCTGGATAATGATCAAAAAACAGTCAGTAGTCAATTAATCATTGGGCAATTCAATTTTGGATTTTGGATTGACGATTTTGGATTAAATTTCAATCTAAAATCCAAAATCTAAAATCTAAAATTCTTACTCCCTCCTATGACAGATACTTTTGAAAAAACTAGCTGGAGTTGGCAGCTTTCTCAATTTCAACAACAAGCGGGAGAATGGTGGGAATACCAGTTTTACCGCTTTGAACATTCTTTGCCCGAATTGCCTACTGGATGGTCAATTAGCCCAAGGCTTGGTGAGTTGCTGAAATTCCTGTTTTGGGTGGTAATAGGCTTATTTATAGCTTGGGTGGGTTGGCGATTATGGCGAGAATTCAGTCCTTATGTATATTCTTGGCTGAATAGAAGTGGTAATGTCACTGATTTTCGCGGAAAAAATCGCTCTAGTGAGTCATCCATAGCCCTTTTGTTGGAGCGATCGCAAGAATTTTACCGTCAAGGTAACTACCGTGAGGCTTGCCGTTGTGTTTATTTAGCGATGTTGCAGAAGTTGGATCAAAAAGCGATCGCACCTCACAAACTCAGCCGCACAGATGGAGAATATCTACAATTGCTGCGATCGTCTGTGACTCCCATACAGCCTTATGAAACTTTAATTACTACCCACGAGCAATTATGTTTTGGTAATGCCGAGATTTTGCCAGACAATTATCAGCAGTGTCGTCAGGCTTTTCGGGAAATTTCCCAAGCATGAAAAAGCCTTGGCGAATAGAATTCACGCGCCACTTGCTTCAAGTCGGGGAACCCGCCCAACGCAGTGGCTTGGCTACACAGGCAAAGTCCGCCTGCGCGGACTAAGGAAAAACTGAGTGTTAACCCAGGTCGGTGGCTAAAGCTTCGTGTAGACGTGGTTTCTAACCGCCCTTTTAACTATATTTTCCAGATTGCCTACTTTGTGGCGATCGCAATCGCCTGATCCACAGCTTCCAAAGCAGTGTTTACTTCTGCCTCTGTCACAATTAGCGGTGGCACAAACCGAACTACTTTTGGCCCGGCTGGTACTAGTAATACGCCCTGGTTGATGGCAGCATTGACAATATCGGCTGCGGTTAGCCCAATGTCGGCTTGCAACTCCAAACCGTTGATTAAACCCCAACCCCGAACTTCGGCAATGTGCTGAGGATATTTCGCGGCGATCGCTCTCAATCCAGCCCGCAATTGTTCACCCCGATCTTCCACATTCTGCAAAATATTTTCCCGTTCCAATGTCTGGCAAACACTGAGTGCCACACCACACACAAAAGGATTTCCGCCAAAGGTGCTGGCGTGTTCCCCTGGTTGAAAAATATCGCAGAATTTTTTGCTCATCATTGCACCGATGGGAATACCGCCACCTAAGCCTTTGGCACTGGTGAAGATATCCGGTTCAACGCCGAGATGTTCGTAACCCCATAACTTGCCACTGCGCCCCATGCCAACTTGTACTTCATCAAAAATCAATAAAATGCCAGTTTCGTCGCAAATCTGCCGGAGCTTTTTGAAATAGGCAATATCTCCGGGACGCACACCGCCTTCTCCCTGCAATGGCTCGATCAGAATCGCTGCTACCCGATAATCGCCTTCATCCAACTCGCTAATCGCTACTTCCACAGCGTTAATATCGTTGTAATTTACATAGTGGAACCCAGGAACCAAGGGATCAAAATACTTTTGATACTTCGGTTGTGCTGTGGCAGTAACGGTTGCTAAAGTCCGTCCGTGGAAACTGGCATGGGCGGTTAAAATAATCGGGTGTTCAATGTCTAATACTGTGTGGGCATATTTCCGCGCCAGTTTAATAGCGGCTTCGTTAGCTTCAGCTCCAGAGTTGCAGAAAAATACGCGATCGGCACAGGAATGATCAACGATCCATTTTGCCAATTCACCTTGCTCAGGAATGTAGTACAAATTAGAGACATGGTGCAGCTTTTGGATTTGGCGTGTCACTGCTTCTACCATAGCTGGGTGGGCGTGTCCTAAAGTACAAGTGGCAATTCCCGCCACAAAGTCCAGATATTCTCGCCCCTGTGTATCCCAAACCCGGCATCCAGCACCCCGTTCTAGGGCTAAGGGAAACCGCGCGTAGGTGGACATGACAGCTTCATTAAAGCTATCTGCATCAAAGGGACTAGATGCTGACCCTGAATCTGGGGGGATGGTGGCTTGGTCAACGAGAGTTTGTAGGCTCACTACCGCTCCTCCTGAAAGTTTTTCATTATATAGTTATTTACTAGTTTCCTAGAAATCCCTAAAAAATACTTTTTATTTAGCACAACTCGTACTTCTTCTTAAGTTAACGCTTATATAACCTCAAAGTGCATTAGACGTAGACGTAGGTTGGGTGGAGCGGAGCGTAACCCAACTGATTATCAGGATGTTGGGTTACGCAAAGCCTCCACCCAACCTACAATTTTTTTTTGCAACTTATATCACCTCAAACGCTTGGCGGTGGTGAAAAAACTTTGTACTCAAGACTTGAGCAATTGAAAGCCACAGATCCCCGACTTCTTTAAGAAGTCGGGGATCTTGCCGATCGCTATTGACTCAGCAAGCCAACGGCAATCTCAAGGTGCATCTTAGCTTTGTGCAAATTTAGCAGGTTCTCCTGATCAAACCGATCAGGGTAAGCCATCCTCCTACCTTCCAAGGTTATTTTAATCAGTGCTGCTTGCTCATCTGTGGGTGAATTCATTTCATCTATCACCCCTTCAAAAAATTGAATGATGCTAAATCCAGGAGATTTTAATCCCCTTCCTTCTCTCATCTGCTGGAGTGCTAGCTGAGGAAATGCCATCAGAGAAGTCATGTAGCTGACTTTGTATGCTGCACTTCCTGTAGGCTTAATACCGTATCGACGGCATAAGTCGCGTAATTCTGGGATGGTTTTGATTTCTAACTCGGAACGCGTGAACATAAAATAGAATTACCTCTTGGTAAAAGTGGTATCGGTGGTGAACCGTTTGTCAGACTGAGAACACCACCGATTTAAAACTTTATATCGTTGTTAACATCGATTCAATCGTTATTTACATCTCTCAATAATGCCTAACCCCAAGGGTAAACCTGAAAATTTCGGAAATCAACCAAGCAAAGAACTAACCGAACAACTCAACTTTCGGGTTACTAAGGATATGAAGGAAGAGGTGAAAGCACAAGATGACCCCCCAGAGTTCTGTAGACGCGCTATCCAGGAAGCACTAGACAAGAAAAAAGATAAGTAGTCCTGAGTTATTTAGATAACTTGTAGTTTAAATATACTAAAAAGGACGAATGCTATAAAGTTAGTAGAAAACTAGAAAAATTAGCCTAAAAGTACTATTGTTACGTTATTCTCAATACTTGATTACCAGCATTAAAAATCTGCTCTGCGGTTAAATGAAATGTTGTACTTAGTTTAAATATACTAAAAAGGACGAATGCTAAAAAGTTAGCAGAAAACTAGAAAAAGTAGGTTAAAAGTACTATTGTTACCTCATTCTCAACACTTGAGCAAAAATATCAACGTATCCAAAAGGAGTTAATGGCCGGGGCGATCGCTCTCGGCGGTGTTTTCTTCATTGGCACTTTGTGGTATCGAATAATAGAGGGCTGGTCATGGGAAGATGCGGCTTACATGACAGTTATCACTTTAGCGACTGTGGGATATGGAGAGACGCACCCACTGAATAGCCGAGGACGGTTGTTTACAATTGCCCTGATTTTGTTGGGTGTAGTCAATATCGGTTACATTGTCAACAGATTTACAGAAGCGATCATTGAAGGCTACTTTCACGAAGGAATTCGGCTACAACAGCAGAGGCGGTTAATGGAATCCCTATCAGATCATTACATCATCTGTGGATTTAGTCGGACTGGTCGTCAAATTGCCAAGGAATTTCAGGCAGAAGATGTACTTTTTGTGGTGATTGATTCGGAAATGGAATCTGTGCAAAGGGCGCAGATGGAAGGTTACACAGCATACCAAGGTGACGCTACGTTAGATGAGACACTTTTGAAAGTTGGCATTGAAAGAGCGACTTGTATCGTTGCAGCACTTCCTTCCGATGCCGAAAATTTATATATTGTATTATCAGCAAAAACACTAAATTCGGGAATTCGGGCGATCGCACGGGCGAGTACAGAAGAGGCTTTGCAGAAGTTACAACGCGGTGGCGCAGATGAAGTGATATCCCCCTATATTACTGGTGGGAAGCGCATGGCTGCTGCGGCTCTCAGACCCCAAGTGTTGGACTTTGTAGACGGGATTTTGACAGGTACAGACCGTCAGTTGTATATGGAAGAATTTTTACTCGACCCGGCTTTTTGTCCTTTTGTGGGTCAGAGTTTGCAAAAAGCGAGATTGCGATCGCAAACTGGGGCATTAGTTCTGGCAATTCGCCGCCTTGATGGGACTTTAATTGGTGGCCCCACTGGCGATACGGTGTTAATGCCGGGAGATCGGCTGATTGGGATGGGTACAGCAGATCAGTTGCGGAGTCTTAACCAAATTCTCGGCCCAATTGGTTCTCAGAAATTGCGTAAACCGAAAAAAAAATAGCTGATTTTATTTTTTCTTAATTACTTTTTTATACTAAATTTAGGTAATTCTTGCATAGTGTAATTGCATAAGCGGATAGTATAAGATTATGCAATGAAACTTACTTTAGCGATCGCCACAATATTTACTTTTACTTTGGGATTTTACACCACACAGACTATTGCTGCTCCTCTGGCAAATCCCAAAAGCTTTACAGATTGGTGTCAGCAGAAATCAACTTTACCTCCACAGACAAAACATACTGTTGAGGTACTGTTAAAAATCGCCCAAACTCAAAATTGCAAGCAGGCGAACCAAAAGCTGACTAATTTGACTAAACTCTCCCTCAACTCAAATGAAATCAGTGATATCAAGCCTTTGTCTACTCTGACTAATTTGACTTCTCTCGACCTCGGCTCAAATGAAATCAGCGATATCAAGCATTTGTCATCTCTGACTAATTTGACTTCTCTCAACCTTAACTCAAATGAAATCAGCGATATCAAGCCTTTGTCTGCTCTGACAAAATTGACTTTTCTCTCCCTCCACTCAAATAAAATCAGTGATATCAAGCATTTGTCTGCTCTGACAAAATTGACTTCTATCGACCTCGGTATAAATGAAATCAGCGATATCAAGCCTTTGTCTGCTCTGACTAATTTGACTTCTATCAACCTCGACACAAATGAAGTTAGCAATATTAAGCCTTTGTCCGCTCTGACTAATTTGACTGCTCTCGGACTCCGCTCAAATAAAATCAGCGATATCAAGCCTTTGTCCACTCTGACTAATTTAACTTCTCTCTCTCTCCGCTCAAATGAAGTCAGCAATATTAAGCCTTTGTCCACTCTGACTAATTTGACTTATCTCTACCTCAACTCAAATGAAATCATCGATATCAAGCCTTTGTCTAATCTGACTAATTTGACTATTCTCTCCCTTGAATCAAATGAAATCAGCAATGTCAAGCCTTTGTCCGCTCTGACAAAATTGACTGAACTCTCCCTTAACTCAAATAAAATCAGCGATATAAAGGCTTTATCTGCTTTGACAAAATTGACTTTTCTGAATATTAAGAATAACGCGATCGCACCCCAAATATGTCCTGTAAAACCAGAATCTATTTGTCAATTTGATGAGCTTTAAATGAGACGACTAACTCACTTTGTCTATCGTGCTATAGCAATCCTATCTGATTTGTGAAAATTATCGGTGTCCAGATCCCCGACTTCTTTGAGAAGTCGGGGATCTAACTTTTCACGAATGATTTAGGATTGCTATATGCTTTTAGTGACTGATTCCATTTATAAACTAGCAAATAGTCTACTAAATCAAGATAAAAAATCACAATGAAACTTACATTAAGCATCGCCACAATATTTACTTTTACTTTGGTATTTTACACCACACAGACTATTGCTGCTCCTCTAGCAACTCCCAAAAGCTTTACAGATTGGTGCCAGCAGAAATCAACTTTACCTCCACAGACAAAACATACTGTTGAGGTACTGTTAAAAATTGCCCAGACTCAAAATTGCAAACAGGCTAACCAAAAGCTGACTAATTTGACTTGTCTCAACCTCGACTTCAATGAAATCAGTGATATCAAGCCTTTGTCCGCTCTGACAAACTTGACTTTTCTCTCCCTCAATTTCAATAAAATCAGCGATATCAAGCCTTTGTCCAATCTGACTAATTTGACTTATCTCTCTCTCGGCTCAAATAAAATTAGCGATATCAAGCCCTTGTCCGCTCTGACAAAGTTGACTTCTCTCCCCCTCAGCTTAAATGAAATCAGCGATATCAAGCCTTTGTCCGCTCTAACAAAATTGACTTTTCTCGGCCTCAACTTCAATAAAATCAGTGATATCAAGCCTTTGTCCGCTCTGACAAAATTGGCTTTTCTCAACCTCGACTCAAATGAAATCAATGATATCAAGCCTTTGTCTACTCTGATTAATTTGACTTATCTTGACCTGGAATCAAATAAAGTCAACAATATCAACATTTTGTCCGCTTTGACAAAATTTAATTTTCTTATTATTAAAAGTAACCCGATCGCACGCAAAATATGTCCTGTAAAACCAGAATCTATTTGTAAATTTGATTAGCTTCAGAACTGAGAGCCGTCAGATTAACTCTGAAAGAGTAACCCAAATATAAAGGAGAGCGATCGCAATTAATAAGGTTTCCTCTATTAGAATGATTTACTTCTTCGGTCTTTTAACTTCTGCTTTCTTTTGGAGTTCACTTACCAGTTAATACCCACTGGAAAAATCTGCATATAACTGTCAAACTGTCTGATGGCAACTGTTCTCCCTCAGTAGTTGAAGAGAGCCATTTTTGCATACGGATACACAGTGGATAAATTCCACTACTTGAATTTAGATAAGCTTTGCCAAACTCTTGATAGCCAGATGCTTCATAAAAACGTTTGGCAGTGATTGAAGCACAGACAGCTAATGTATTGACATTTTGGGAACAAGCTTCGCTTTCTATTGCTTTTAGCAACTCTGTGCCAATTCCTTGTCGCACATATTGAGGATGGACATAAAGTGCATTCACCCAATATCTGGAATAGGCAGAAAAACCCACAATTTTTTCACCAATTTCAGCAACAAAAACTATATCTTTTCTTCCTTCTGTTTGTGATTGTTCTAACTCTGCATAATGCAATAATACTTGAATCTGTTCAGGACTATAATCTCTACAACAAAGTATCTGTATGGCATCTCTTTGGATATCAAAAATCTGATTTCTATCTTGCGGTTGGGCTAGACGAATTTTGATGTGATTAGGCTGCGTTTTAGTCATTACTAGGTTTTAACACATCTTTGCTAATCAATGACAAATGACAAATGACAAATGACAAATGACAAATGACAAATGACAAATGACAAATGACCAATGACTAATAATCAATTTCTCTCCACCCATGCATGGCTGCTATGCTTTTAGTAACCAATTCGATCGCAATTGGGGGAGCTTCTGATATCAAAATGCTAGGATAAACTGCTGCACCCCAGTCGGGATGCACTAACACACGACATTGATTTTTAATCACTGGATAGTTGAGCAAAGCTTTGACAACTGCTGTATCATCATGGGGAATTGCTCCGGGATGGGACAATAAAGGATAGCCTGTACGAGGGTCGATCAGGTCGGTTAAATAGCCGCGATCGCGCAGATTAAATGCTAAATCGCAGCCAAATCTCATAAACTTTTCTCGCAAGCGTTCTTTCTCTGTCTCTACTTCTACCGTCCTTTCCACTAGTTGATAACGCGATTGCTGTAAGACAATCACTACTCGTAAAAATGGCTGCCGTTTCCAATCTGGTAATATCCGTTCGCAGTTGGCACAGATATATTGACTGGGAGGATGAATTGAAATTTGAACCGCTTGTCCCGTTTCGGCAACTAAGTTAATGGGACAGGCTTGCTCCGAAGTGTAAACCTTGGGATAGTTCACTAAATTGATTCGGTTTATGCAAGTTTTTTAATTTAATCTCCGGTATAGATGATAGCTCTTAAAAGTTCCAAAAAATCATCAATCTTCTCTAATATGTCAGTTTTTTTGTCAGCAGTTGTTAATAAGTTGATAATTTTAATCCGAATTTTATCCTTTATTAACCTGTTCTAATGGGATTTGCAGCGATCGCTGTAGGCGTTAGCATAGATGCAGCGTGGGGTAGACAAGCGATGCCTACGCCGGATCTCCGAAAATTTGGCCGATCAAAATCCCCAAAAATGACCCGAATTAATCGAGTTTTAAAGAATTCACTGGCACCTCATCCCAAGAATCGACTGTCCGCAATCGTGCTACCCAACCTGCTGCCTTTTGTGTCTCAGTTAAATTATTCTCATAGGAATCATGACAATCTTTAGCTTGAGATTCATTACAACAGGCAATACAGGCATGAATCATCCCAGACGGATCAATTTGCTCATTTACCCAAATAGTCATGGAGTATTCCCTCGAAAAGTCTAGCGAAAAAAGCTATTCGTCATTTTAGAATACTATCAATCAGTCGGGGTACAAATGTTTTGGAGTTCAGATTATTCCTACACCAGAACAAAAAACACAGTGCTACATATTGTGCTGCTGGTTTACTAAGCTTTACTTGCCTATAAATATCGTTCGGATGGATGAACGGACAGAAAATCTATTCTTCTTGGCAGGTGAGGAAAATATTATAAGGGAAATGCCGAAAACCCTTGAGAAACAGCAACACAGTTGCGTTTTTCGTACTTTAGGCTGCGTGTTGAAGGCTAAAAAAGGCGTTTACGCCTGAGCCAATATATAGTATAATTCAACTCAACAGGAACGGTAATTAACCTGTATAAAAACCCAACTGCCTAACGGCAATCTGCACCTTGACAATTGAAGATATGGGGTTCTATTCCATAGTTCTAGCTCCTTCCCAGGAATAGGTAAAATCTTCATGGAGACTAGACAATCAGAATTTAAATCAAGCAAATTTTTGGAGTAATCCAACTACCGAGGGGCACTCGGAAAGTTAACGCTTGGGGAGAGAACCACCTCTGGGTTAGATACCGCAAGGGGTCTAATTTAAGTGGACTCGCTGAACCAAGAATCTCCGTGGCTTCAGCCCGGAGAGTGTCAAATGATTACGTTCTTGCTCATCGGGAAGATCAGGAAGCCTTCTACGCTTATGTGGATAAGCTGCATGTCGAAGGTAATTGGATTGAAATGCCGCCGTTACAGTCAGAACAGGATTTAGAAAATTATCCTAAGTTCATTGAGCGTATTCGCAGCAGTTCTGAACCACGAGATGGAGCCGGTTAAGCCTGCATTGTAGTTACAGCAGCTTTTGGGCTATTCTCAGTTTCGCCGATCGCGATCGCGGATTATGACCAATTTCCTCTTCCTTAGCAATAATCGGCTTTTTTGTCAAGACCTTTAATAAAGGTGAATTTCTTAAACCATGTTTCACCGGGCGGTCTTCCAAACTGTGAAAACTGATAATCGCAATTCTGCCACCGGGGACAAGGGCATTTGGGGCTTTATCCAAAAAGGTTTCTAGGGATTTTAACTCATCGTTGACGACAATTCGCAGAGCTTGAAAAACACGGGTAGCCGGGTGAATTCTACCATAACGGTATTTGGGAGGAACTGAGGAAGCGATCGCATCAGCCAATTCAACAGTTGTGTGCAACGGACGCCGTTCTACAATGCGTCTCGCAATGCGCCGCGACAATCTCTCTTCACCGTATTTAAAGAAAATGTCTGCTAAATCTGCTTCATCCCAATTATTAATCACATCAGCAGCAGTTAGCGATCGCCCTCGATCCATTCGCATATCCAAATTTGCGGCTTGGCGAAAGCTGAAACCCCGTTCTGGCTGATCTAAATGGTAAGAACTCACCCCCAAATCGGCGATAATACCGTCAAAAGTATTAGGCGTAAACTCGTAGTCAGCAAAGTTGCAATGAATAAATTGTATGCGAGCCTCCTTCGCAGGAACTTCTCCTGACGGAGACGCTTCGCTAACGCTAACGCTATATTCAGCTAAATTCTTCTGCGCTGCTGCTAAAGCATCTTCATCCTGGTCAACAGCCGTTACCCGCACATCCGCCGCAGCTTCTAAGATCAGGCGACTATGACCACCACCGCCTACCGTCACATCTAAATAATGCCCGCCCGGACGCACCGCTAAACCCTCAATTACTTCTCGCCCCAAAACGGGAATATGGGAAAAAGCCAATTCTTCTAAATCTAGCGGTGTTTGTGAATCTGATTTCATCTTTAATAAAGCTCGTGATATATGCTTCATCGTATGTCCGGCCTGAATAACAGTCTAAACCAACTAATTTCGGTATAAGGTTTGCGAATATCTAGATTTGGTTTATGAGATTTTGCCAAACAACAGGATAACAGCAATCGAACACCCGCTCGATTTTGAGGGTTACGACACACAAATTCCACATTACTAGAGATAGCAGTATCATCTATAGGAATCATATTTGATTTCTGAAAAAATCTCGGTAGTCTTGTAGTAGACCCTATTGGCTAAAATTTTGCAAAAAAATTGTAGGTTGGGTGGAGGCTTTGCGTAACCCAACATCCTGATATATGTTCTGACTTTTCCCGTTATCTCCTTGATGGAGCGATCGCTTACTATACCCCTAGCCTAAAGCCCTATTCTCTCGTGATTGCTTTTCATCAGTCTTCGGGTTAAGTAGCACCATAGTGATTTTATCTAAGTTGGTGGGGAAGGGGCGATCGCTCTTTTGTAGAGAAGGAGTGATACACCAAGATTATTTCTGGGAATACTAAGACTAAGTCTATTTTGACAAACAATTATGAATAATCTTTTCACTCAGAAACCAGAACCACATTTGTTTAAGGGAGGAGATGCCTCAGATTATAAGGTAGTCGAAGGTGAAGCAGGTACTTGGGGTACTCGCCATAGAGCAAGTGGAGAGACTATTCAATCCGTTAGACCACCAGCTATTGATATGTTTAACATTGCTAATCTAGGAGTAAATATACTCAATCTTGGTGTAGGCATTTACAATGCTGCCCAACTTCACAAGGTCAAAAAGAAAACACTTGTTTCTTTACCTTTTTCAATTCTGTGAATTCTAATACCATCCTCATTTGCATCTTCCTGCTGTGCAATACTGGCTAAACTTGTCCAACAATCACTATTGTGAGTAGTTGCGAAAACTTGCACATTTAATCTTTTGGTTGTTTCCCAAATCAGTTTCCACATATCAGACATTGCCGTAAAATGTAGTCCAGTATCAATCTCATCAACAAATAAGTATCCATCTTTAGCACACACTGTAGCTAGTGCTAGTCCTAAAATACGCCAAATACCATCACCCATACTGCCAATTGGTACACGCTGATTACTATCAGAAAGAAGCACACGGAAACCACCCCGCGAATCTAAGGAATACCTGGACTTTCGAGAACTAACGGGAGCAATCCGTTGAATTTTAGAGTCTATTCTATGAAGTGCTTGCTCTACAAGTTTTTCTTCAGGCGTTAGTGCTATCTGATCAAATAGTTCAATCATCTTCTCAGTTCCTAAAGAAGATGATGTGACGAATTGGGTATTTGGTAGTGGATTTTTACCATTTCGACGGAATCGTTGAACATAACCTAAATCCAAACCACTATTATTTGATAAGGGAAAGGTCAAAATTTCTGTTTCCTCACCACGAGTCCAGTTGATACCCAAATTAAGACCCTTTATTTGAATTGAAGATTCATTGAAACTACTAGATTCTCCATTGAATTCTTTACCAAAATCATCATCAAGATGAAAGTAACGCGCTCCTATATTAACAGTAATCTCTTCTTTAATGTTATCATTCATACCGGATATACAAAATTTGCTGTCTGGTTGAATCTCATGTGCATAAAAAAGATGACAAATATCAAGCTCACGATTTTTTCTTTGATTATCATTCCAAGAATATTCACCTCGGTTAGTCATAACCTCAGCAAGTGGCTCAAGATTAGTCCGTGAGCATAGAAGTTGAATAGCTTCTAGTATTGATGTTTTACCACTATTGTTTTTACCAACAAGTAGGTTGACTCTACCAATTTTCTGAAGCTCGAAAGATTGGAAACCACGGAAATTCTCTATTTTTATCGTCTTCAACATAATTTTGCTAGCCGGAGACAACAAAGAGTTAATGACTGGTATTAGTATAAGCAGTCCTAACACTCCTCACTCTAGCAAAAACAGGCGATGCCTGCGGCGGGCTACGCCTACGCTTAAAATCTTGTGAATAAGTAGGCATTAATGCGATTATTTTAGTCTTTATTGAGATTAAGGTCTTTGATTGACAATATGTGCTTACCCTGATGGGTAACAGTATGCTTTAACACCAATCCAGTCACCTTCCTGAGTTTCGCCTAGCCAGCAAAGATTTGTCCCTAGAAAATTATATGTTCTCAGGTTTTTTAAATGTAGCCGTAGAATATCATCAACATCTGGAAAACTAGTACCGCCAAATCTTCGAGTACTAATAATACCTATGGAATATAGCAGTTTTCTTAAGAGCAATTCTTTGGTTACTGCAACTTCCCAAGTAATATCATTGAATATGTAAAATGGATTGGGATCAAAAGATTTTCTACCTTGTATAAATGCGAGGTAATGAGAAAGACATGACTGATATAGCACTTTCATAAATCCTGCTATTTCTTGCAAAAACTTGTGTGTATTTTGTCCAAATAAATTGGATGTTTTTGGGAAGAAATCTTCATCGCTAGTTGCTAGAAAATCAACAGGATATCTGTTAGCTAGACCAATCCAATCACCGTCTATTGTTCTTCCTATGTAGCATTTTCCAGCATTGCAGTAGCCATCTTTGGTGTCTATGTGAGAATGAAGAAGAGTCTTATCAATAGTTATTTTATAAATTTCCAAATCTGGCAAAAAAGACAACAAAAATTCTCCAAATTCTAGATAAATGTGATAGAGTTCCAAAACACATCTTTCTTCATCTACTATAACAGTCCAATTATTTGATGCTGCTTTGACTAACTGGCTACATCTTGTATATATCTCTTCAATCCAATCTACTTCTAACGGTAATAACTTAAACATATTTTCTAGACTGAACTCACCCTTATCGGCTACCTCCCAAATAAAAGTTCCCACTGATGAATCTCCTGCACATGAGTAGTTTAAACCCTCTGTAGCTCTGTTCAGTTGAGCAATAATGTTTGTATTAGTCGCCTTCATAGTTAATTCAATATTTAGATATTCAACAGCTTACACCAACTTATTAAAAATTGCCCTATCACTACTCTTAAAGCACTATCTTACCAACAGCCTCACAGGAACTTAATTTTTCTGTAATTAAGCACTCTTTTCAATTCACCAAATCTTTTCGGGTCACTTTAGCAAAAACAGGCGATGTCTACGACGGGCTACGCCTACGCCCTTGTCAAGTAAGATAAATTACGCGATATCTTCTCTGCAAGACGCGAACGATGGGCTGCGCCTACGCACCCTTACCCCAATTCCTCAACGTCAGCACTTTCCCGTTCCGATTCAACAAGCTCAAACTTCACTTTGTTGTATAAATCTTGCAAAGAAATCTCAAAGGGTACGGTTGCAAGTGCGATCGCATCATCTTCTTCATCATATTCACGAAGCGCCCATTGCTTTTTCCCAGTTTTGGAAAATTGATCTACATGAATCCGAGTTTGGTCAATTAATAAATATTCTTGGAAAGTGGAAATAGTTCGGTAAGCCTGAAATTTATCTTCGCGATCGTAGTTTTTAGTAGATTTAGACAAAACCTCAACAATAACTTGGGGATTTGTAATAATATCTGTACGGTTGTTGAAAAATTCTGGTTCACCGACTATTACTGTCACATCTGGATACGTGTAGATACGCTTTTGGTGTATCCACAGACGCATATCGCTATTAAACACTTCGTATTCTTGTTGTCTGAACGCGAAGTTTAACACAGCATAGAAATTACCAGCTATACGATTGTGATTTACTGTTCCACCCGCCATAGAAATTATTTGCCCATCAATGTATTCACTTTTGTACTCAGCAGCTTCTTCTAGCTCTAAATATTCCTCTGGAGTATAATATCGCTGTTGTGTTATTTGCATAATTTTATCAGGTAGCAATGTTTAACGATACGGAGCGTCTAGGCACGAAAGAGATTTTACCCATGTTTACCGAACAGTTTAACGTGGTTAGATAGAGATGTTATGTACTTTGTACAAAGTGTGCGTAGGCGCAGCTCAACCTAGGCATCGCTATCTAAATTCACAAAGACTGCTTATTGATAACCAGCTGCTTGTAACAGAAACAACTTGGCATAACGTCCCCCTAGCTGTAACAACTCTTCGTGACTTCCCTGTTCTATAACTTCCCCGTCTTCTATAACTACGATTTTGTCAGCCATTCGTACCGTCGAGAAGCGATGGGAAATCAAAAGTACCGTCTGATTTTGAGTAGTAGCGCGAAAATGATTGAAAATCTCAAACTCAGCTTGGGCATCTATTGCTGATGTTGGTTCATCCAATACTAAGATATCTGCTTGCGATCGCATAAAAGCACGAGATAAAGCAATTTTCTGCCACTGTCCCCCCGAAAGTTCCTGTCCTCCCTTAAACCAACGACCAAGCTGAGTCTGAAAGCTTTCGGGTAATTGGTCAATAAAAGATTGCGCCATGCCTTTTTGGGCAGCAGTTTGCCAACTGGTTTTGTTTTCGAGATATTCGACATCGCCCACGCCAATATTCTCTCCCACAGTGAACTGGTAGCGGACAAAGTTCTGAAAAATTACACCAATGCGGCGCCGCAACACATCCACATCCCACTCTTGTAAGTCCAAGCCATCTAAGAAAATTCGCCCAGAGTCCGGGGTATAGAGTCGGGTAAGTAGTTTGATTAAGGTAGTCTTACCAGAACCGTTTTCACCCACAATTGCCAGTTTATCTCTGGGTTTCAAGTGTAGCGAAATGTTTCTCAACGCTGGCTTGGAACTTCCTGGATAAGTAAATGATACGTTCTCAAAACGGATACCATCTTCGGGATTTAAACCAATAGTTGCCTTCCCCCAAGACTTTGGTACTTCCTCTTCCAGGAAATCATAGAGATTTGATAGATATAGGTTGTCCTCATACATCCCTCCAATAGAAGTCAGGGCATTGGAAAAAGTAGATTGTCCTTGGCGAAACACTGTGATATACAGCGTCATATCTCCCAAGGAAATCTTACCGAGAACTGTTTCCAGCACAATCCAAGCGTAAGCTACGTAAAAAGCACCAGTACTGACTAAACTTAGGAGATACCCCCACAATCCTCGCCGCAGAGTCAAATCGCGGTCTTCGCCATAGAGTTGATCGAACAGGTCGTGGTAACGTCCTAGCAACATCTCTCCCAGCTGGTAGAGTTTGACTTCTGTGACAAAATCTTCTCTTGCTAGCAGGTTTTCTAAGTAGTGCTGTTGACGAGTTTCGGGCGCACGCCAACTAAACAAGCGAAAGGCTTCTCCAGCAAACTTAGTTTCCGCAATAAATACGGGCATAGCTGCCACAATCAGCATTACCACCGCCCAAACTGAGAAATTTACTAGCAAAATACCGTAGGTGACAAGGGAAAGAGCATTTTGCACTAACCCAAATGTGCGGTTTACTAAGGAAAGAGGACGAACCGATGCTTCTCGTCGTGCATTGGTCAATTTGTCATAGAATTCTGAGTCTTCAAACTGCCTAAGATCTAGTGTCAGCGCCTTTTCTAATATGAGTACATTCACTCGTTGACCCATTAGCGCCCGCAATAGCGATTGACAAATAATCAGTCCCCGTTGACTGCCTGCTAGTAAAATTACAGCGATCGCTTCTAATCCTACATACCACAGAGAGGGATAAATATTCACAAAACCATTGCTGTGTGAATTAACTTGAGAGGCAAACACCACCGCATCAACAATTAACTTACCAATGTAAGATATCGCCGCCGGTAAAAGACCACCAACTATTGTTAAACTAGCCAGAAGAATAGTCAGCGATCGGCTAGTAGTCCATACTAAGTTTACAGCCCGTCCACTGTAGCGGAAAACCGTCAGTGATTGGCGTAAGATATTTCTTTTTTTTTAATTTTCATATTTCTTTGCGCGAGATACCCCAGCTTGGGCGGATCTACCTAACTCTATATTAATCTTTATAAATTTTACATTTTTATCAGAATGTTGGCTGAAAACCCCGAAGTTGAAACCTAAAAACTAGTTTTGTAGGGTGTGTTATGCCGTAGGCTGACGCACTAGGGTGTTAACTTTGTACCATTTTAGGTGTTCAAAATTCATGCAAAATATATATATGCCAGTAGTTCTAATCAAGCGGACTACGAACAGCTTTGCCACCCCTATTAAGTATATGGGTGTAAATCATCGTGGTTTTTACATCCTTGTGTCCGAGTAATTCCTGCACTGTGCGGATGTCGTAACCGTTTTATAATAAATGGGTAGCAAAACTGTGGCGAAACGTATGACAACCCACTTTTTTTTGAATACCAGCTTGGCGAACCCCTTATTTTAACGCTTTTTGTAAACTAGTTTCGTGAAGGTGATGACGACGAACTTCACATCCTGTGCCATAAAGTAACTTAATTAAAAGTTGATGTACGCCGGATAATTTTTGAATAATTGCTAAAACTTCATCTTTTGTCAAAACGGTTGGTAAATATTTAGATTTCTTTGCACGAACCGCATCGACTTTCAAATCTAAATCTTGTTTTAATACCTCTTTGTAGAGAAAAAGAACAACATGAAGTGCTTGGTTCTGCGTTGATGCAGCCACATTTTTATTTACAGCAAGATGTGTTAAAAATTCTTCAATTTCCTTACTCCCCATATCTTTAGGATGGCGCTTATTATAAAAAAGGATATAGGGTTGTTGGTGAGCGCGAAAGCACCCAGGAGGTTGTCTGTTGTGGCAGTTAGTTGAGATGGTTTATAGGATATGCAAAGTATCTAGAAGGCGATCGATGAGGCTGAGAGGTGATTGAAACTGCGTTTAAGGTTATTTACGATTGTTGATTTTTATCAATATATCTTTGGAGGTGTCATTGTTTATAAACAATGAGTGGGAATTTTTATTGAGAGGTTCGCCACAAACCTTATGGGATCTGTCTCAAAAAATAGGGAGCAATTACTTTCATATTTATGAAGTGCCAGATTTTTGGAATGATTGCTCAGTAAACGACTATAGACTTAAAAGTATATATTGCAACGACGAGAACGATTATAAAATTGTATGGCAGATAGGTTACGAGCTAATTTCTCTTTTTAATGGGGCACGCTCATTGTTCGACAGTAGTTACTGGAAGGTTGAGATAGAGCAGTTATGGAATAATGGCTTAAGGCAGGATTACTATGAAAATCCTGATTGCTTTGGTTTGCTAGGGAAACCAGATATTTCAGAAGAAGCTGTAGCCCATGAACTTCAAAAAGCAAAGTCTGATATTCGTCTTGTGTTGCTGAACAAAGCAACTGAAGATGAAGGCATATATCTGATTTTTAAATATTTCAACATGGAGAACAACTGGGTTACATACTACAAGATTCTCGAATCTATAGAGTACCTTTCAAAAAAAGAAGAAATAACTCTGTCTATTGATTCAGAAGCCAGAAAAAGATTTACTAATGTTGCAAATAACTATTCACTGTCCGGCATTCATTCTCGTCATGGCTTTAAGGAGAATCTTAAGGAGAATCGAACATCAGCGATGAAACTCAATGAAGCTCATGATTTCATTCGTGATGTAGCAAAACAGTACATTAAAACAAAAATATAACAGTTAATGAAGACAGTAGTGCAAGGTTCAGAAGAGAGTAGTTGGTTGGGTCAACAGCCAGCTAACACGTCATGGCAGCGGACGGTTGAAAGCTGCTGGCAGGGAATTCAAGGTTATCTGCCACCGCTGAACTCAATCGTTAGCCTACTAAGATATCTGCTTCGGCAGAGTATTAAGGTTGTCTGCAAGATACTGTATTACTTTGTGAATCGGCTTAGAAGTGAGTGCAATTAAAAAGCAATGAATCCAGAAAATATTGCAATTATAGTATCTGTTATTGCAACAGTTGCAAGTGCCGCTGTTTCAAGTTGATGCGTTAATAAAATGTAACGCACCTTTTTTCAACTATTGCTCGCTATTATTAGGGCTGTTGCCACGCCTGACGGCTAAAGGTAATGGTCGGGCTATACTAAAATAGCCCTCAGCCTTTAGAGAATGATGCCACAAGAACTCGAAGCCGTATTTGATGGAACAGCCCTTCAACTAGAAGTACCCTTAAACCTAGCCGCAGGTACGAGGGTGCGAATTATCGTTGAAAGTGTTTTACCTAATGAAGTAAAACCACATAAAACGTTTCTTCAAACTGCTCAGTCTTTAAAGTTACAGGGTAAGCCAGATTGGTCAGAAAAAATTGATCAATACTTGTATGGAGAAACCCTTTCTGAACAATGACTGAAGTTTTTTTAGATACTTCTTTTGCGATCGCATTATCTTCGGTCACCGATCAAAATCATGTACTTGCTGTTAAGCTTGCTAATCAAATTGAGACTAACAGAACCCGTTTAGTGACAACTCAGGCGATCTTGCTAGAAATAGGTAATGCGCTTTCAAAGCAAAGATACAGAGCGGCAGCAATCCAACTTTTGGAATCCCTCGAAACTGATCCCAGTGTCGAAGTTGTTTTATTAACCAATAGCCTATACAGATCAGCATTCAATTTGTTTAAGCAACGAGAAGACAAAGAATGGGGTTTAGTAGACTGTATATCATTCATCGTGATGCAGGATCGAGGAATCACTGACGCACTGACTGCCGATACTCATTTTCAGCAGGCAGGATTTCGGGCATTATTAAAAGAATGACTACCTTACATTAAGCCTAACAAATCATTGGAGCGGACTGTCGAGAGATATTGGTGTATTGCGAAGATGGTTTGCAGCCGCTCAATTTAGCCGTTATACGTCGTTATACATATAGCTCCAGAGGGTGCAATTGCACAGGTCAAAGTAGGGCGATCGCCTATCGCCGTAGGCGGGGTTGACAACAGGAAACCCAGCATCACTTTTCTCTGGCAGTACTAACCAGAAGCCAGATTGCACTTTAAGCTGCAACCGTGGATGCGATCGCGAGGCTAAAATGAGAGGGCGATCGCCTTTAGCTTAATGTCAATTCTCTGTACTCCATCGGTATCTGCGTTAAAATTAAGCCAATAGTCATTGCGATCTTTAATCTATGGCAGACTGTTCTAACTCAGGTATAATATCTCTCAAATTGCTGCTTCATGAAGTTGAAGCAACTCCCAGAGAGTATTGGGCAGATTTACTGGAAACCTTGCGCCAGTTTCGGCAGAGAATTCCATTAGATACCTCACCTATTGTCAATACCGAGCAATCACGGAAAAATCAAGCCGCGATCGACCTTTTGGATTCTTGGCTTGATGATGATGAAGACGCTTCTGAACATCAACAGGCTTGGGACTTTTTGAAAACTGCTCTCGATGAAGATCGTTTATCCGATCGTCCCTTGTTTCCATGAGTCGTCTGATTTTACTGGATTCTGGTCCATTAGGAATGGTGACGAATCCCAAAGCCAAAGGTATTCCTCTTGCTTGTCAACTGTGGCTAAAGTCTCTTTTACGACGAGGGGAAAGGGTTGCAATTCCCGAAATTGCAGATTATGAAGTGCGCCGAGAGTTGCTTCGGGCAGGCTTGCTGCAAAGTTTGCGCCGTCTCGATAATTTGAAGCAGACTCTCGAATATATTCCGATTCAGACAGATACAATATTGCTAGCTGCAAGCCTTTGGGCCCAAGCAAGACAAACCGGACAACCCACCGCAGATCCCAAGGCATTGGATGGAGATGTTATTTTGTCTTCTCAAGCGCGTCTTCTCTGTGATGAGACGACAGAGGGGATCATTGCGACAACTAATGTGGCTCATCTGAACCGATTCATTACTGCGTTAGATTGGCAATCGATTGATTGAATTCGTTACAAATTCTTGTAAAGCTCAACTCGATCTGTGTAGCGATCGCAGCATAACAATTCAAATGCAGCGGACGGTTGAGAGCTACTGGTGTTGAGTCTGAGGTTAGCTGCCGTCGCTGATTTGAGCCGTTATACGTCGTTATACATATAGCTCCAGAGGGTGCAATTGCACAGGTCAAAGTAGGGCGATCGCTCATCACCAAAGGAGGGGTTGCCGATAGCGGAATGGCAATCCCGCGATACGACTAACTTTCACGAATTGGCTGCCCAAAGAATTGAAACATCGCTGTACTGCCTGAGTGTTGTATCAGCACTCACAAGTGTCATGCCTTCCAACTGTGCCTGTGCAATCAACATTCTGTCAAACGGATCTCGGTGATGCAAAGGCAATGCAGCCGCTCGTAAAGCGTGAGTTGCTGTAATTTCTAACGATTTCACACCTAACTGACCCATACGGCTAGAAATGTAGCTATCTGGTGGTTCTGGCAATGGTAGCTTTCCAATCGCAACTTTGATACCTATTTCCCAAATGCTAGCAACAGAGAACCACAACTCGTTTGTTTGATCGGCAATGTTTGTAATTGCTTCCTCATTCAACCGCTCTGGCTGGGCAAACCACCACAACCAGCATTGAGTATCCAACAAGAGTTTCACTCTTCATTACCCTCAAATGCTGCCAAGATTTCCTCTGGCAAAGGAGCATCAAAGTCATCTGGCACAATAAAACGCCCTCGATCCAGCCCTAAACTGGTTCGCCGATTAGATGAGATATGAAACGGAACCAACTTTGCAATTGGGATGCCTCGGTTTGAAATAATAATTTCTTCCCCAAGTTCTACACGGGACAACAGGCGTGAGAGGTTTGTTTTGGCTTGATGGATATTTACAGTTTCCATTTTCTTATGAAACTAAGTCTATAAACTTAGTTTAGTCTAATCAAATCTTGTAATACAAGACTCTTTAAGTATTGCTCTCAGACAACTTGGCAGACAGCGCGGCATAACAATATGCTTGGAGCGGACTGCCGAAATATCTTGGTGCTGAGTTCGAGGTTACTTACAGCCGCTCAAGCGAACTGTTATACGTCGTTATACATATAGCTCCAGAGGGTGCAATTGCACAGGTCAAAGTAGGGCGATCGCCTAGGGCAAGTATTGACTTTGCAATTGATGCTTCAATTGCAAAGTCAATACTTGCTCAATCTCTGCCTTCTACGCCAATGCAACAAATTTTCAATTTCGTGGGGGTGCAAAAACGCCGATTATTCATCCGCTTTTTCGGTCAGAATACCTAACATGAATTCTGACGACTGGCGCCAATATTGTTGTTCGATAAAATAGCGAAACACTTTTCAAACAACCTCTTACGGCACATATTATGCTATGATTATGTTCCTAACATTTTAGTTAGGGGGAGCATTGCTCTCTTGGTTTTTCTATCTGCCTCGTATTATGTATCATAAATCACTTTTAATATCTAAGGAAGTAAGAAAATGGCAGCAGAATTTAGCCTTGGTACACTCAGTGATAACGCAACCATTGTTAATAACTTTGTTGGCGACAGCGACCCGCAAGACACCTTTAGTTTCAGCCTAGCTACTAGCGGTAACATCAACGTGGCTCTCACGGGCTTGAGCGCTGATGTTGATGTCAAAGTTTTCCAGGACTTGAACGGTAATGGAATTGTTGATGCTGGTGACACGCAGGTTGGTAGTTCATCTGGTGATGGCACCTCGGATGATTCAATTAACATTGCAAACCAGGCGGCAGGAGCTTACGTAGCTCAAGTTAATCGGTATTCTACTAACAATAGTAATTATGATTTGAGCCTATCAACCACTCCCTTTGGATCAGCCAGTAACCTCCTGCCCAGCGATGTCCTAATTGGCCCTCTAACGAGTTCCAGAAGCTTTAAAGACTCCTTGAGCAACAATGATACCTCTGATATCTATAATTTCGTTGTGAACACGGCTGGCAGTTTCACGTTTACCCTCCATCCGATCAAGTCTGAGGATCCTGATCTCCGACTTATTCAGGATATTAATAGCAATTTCGTGGTTGATCCTGGCGAGGTCATTACCACTTCAGATCTTGGTTCCGGCTCAAATGATGTAATTACCAATTTTTTGAATCCTGGTGATAACTACTTTGTCCAGGTCTATCAATCTTCCGGCGACCCGATCAACTACAGCCTGACTGCGGCTCCTGTATAGCTAACTGTGAGATGATGTTTGAAAAGTATTGACTAACTCCCCAGTTATGCAAACTATTCGACTGTTAGCATAGAAAAGTCAGGATAGCTTTTACAGCAGAATTCAGAATTAAGGAGCAAAGCCGGAGACGCTCGTCGGCTTGGCGTCAGAATTCAGAAGTAAAACAGGCTTTATACCTGGGTTTGAGACGAATCGTTGTGTACTTCACTTTCCTTGAAATCTGCTGTATGTCAGCATTGCAATGTATTAAGTTCTACTGAATGCCGTTCAAGGACTTTTCTTTTTTGGTTTTTGCCATTGTTGCGATAGTCAATGGTTCCACTTGTTTATTTTATTTTCTGGAAGTCCTTAACGGATATTCAGAATTCTGAATTCTGACTCCTGTTTAGATTTTTATCCCCACAATCTCCTACCTGCTTTCCCATTTAATCTTTCGTGAGTATCTTCTAATAAAGCCGGAATATCTAACTTTTCTGGACAGCGAGGCAAACAGTCACCGCATTCTGTACATCGGTTGCCTTTCATTCCAGGGAACCAGTGACCGGCATTTTCAAACATTCCATAACGATATTGTCCATAGTCTTTCATGTCGTATGCCACTGCGAGATTACGTAACCGCAATACCTCTGGAATATTTATATTTTCTGGGCAGGGCAAACAATCATAACACTGGCTACACTTATCAGTTCCCAAAGCAACTTTTTGATGATTTTCTAATTGCTGGAAAGCAGAAATTTCTGCTGATATTAACTCTCCATCATGGTCAGCGACTCGCAAAGGTTCCCTTAATTCATCTGGGTTTGCTGGCCCTATACTCAAAGTAGTAATAGGCTTATCAGCAAGTAAAAATCGATAACTTAATTCTAAGGGTGAATACGGCTGACATAGGTCTTTTAGGATTTGGGGTGGCGTGTAGAGGCGTCCTCCCTTATCAGCAGGGGAAATTATGAAAACGCCCATATCTTTCTCAGCTGCTAGCTGAATCGCTGGTGCGTTTCTTTGGAAAAAATAGTAATAATGCAGATTGACAAATTCAAAAAAATCTGTATTTATTGCAGCCTGAATTACCTCTAATGATCCGTGGGTAGAAAAACCAACGTGTCGCACTCGACCATCAGCAACAGCTTCTTCTACAGCTTGCATACAGCCATTTTTGGCTTGCACCCATTCCAAATGTTCCCAAGTGTTCAACCCATGAATACCTAAGCAATCTAAATAATCTAGCTGTAATCGTTCTAGCGACTCGTCGATGCACCGACGCATGGTGTCAGCATCTGCTGTGGCTGAGATTTTGGTAGTGACGTGAAGCCTCGTTCGGGGTACTGACAACCCAACTTTTAGCGCCCTACCAAGATACTCCTCACTTTTGCCATAACCTCTGGCGGTTTCTAGATGATTAATTCCTAGCGCTAAGGCTTGTTCGATGGTCTGGTGAGCATTTTCAAAAGAAGCCAAGTAGCGCATTGTTCCCAGAGAAAAAACCGAGAGGTGCAGATTCGTTTTCCCAAAGCGTCGGTATTGCATCTTTAACAAAAAATTAGGAGTTAGAAGTTAGGAGAGACGCGATTAATCGCGTCTGTACAGGAGTTAGAAGTTGAAGGAAGTAATTCATAACTTTAACTCCTAACTTTTTTTGCTTAGGAGTTAGGAGTTGAAGCAAAATCACTCATAACTCCTAACTCATAACTCATAACTCATAACTTTATTTAGCTGTCGCCATTACCAAAGCGCTTAATCAAATCTTCAGGACGGAGATTGGAAATAAATTCACGGAAGGCTTGCTGTTCGGCTTCATCTGCATCGCGATCAACAGGGATAGAAGCATCGGCAATCACTTCTTCCATGACCCAGATGGGGGTATTTGTACGGAGGGCAATGGCGATCGCATCGCTAGGACGTGCGTCAATTTCTTTTTTGACTTCGCCTTGCTGGACAATTA
The DNA here is from genome assembly GCF_036919575.1 of Nostoc sp. Classification (GTDB taxonomy): domain Bacteria; phylum Cyanobacteriota; class Cyanobacteriia; order Cyanobacteriales; family Nostocaceae; genus Nostoc. The sequence continues at coordinate 104,910 of NZ_JBALBY010000131.1, forward strand.
AAGCTGCATAAAATGTATCCTTTTGTAGGGAATGAATAATCACCTTTTCTAGAGTCATGTTCCAAGTCTCCAGAAGATTCACAATCAGGTCGTGGGTTAAGGGTCTAGGAGGCTTCTGATTCTCCAGTGCGCCCATAATTGCCCTAGCCTGTTCCTGACCAATGTAAATTGGCAAAGCCCGCCGATCTGAAGAATCTTTCAAAAGTACGATCGGGCTGCGAGTTATGGCATCTAATGCTATGCCAGCGACTTTCATTTCAATCATTGCCTAAGCCTCTACAATCCTTTGAGAGCCTTGGATGCTGTGTAATAAATAGCACCATTTCTTGGGCGGTTTGACGACAGGAATAAACATAAGCATTCGTTCTCTATAATTGCTTCTATTAAACTCCGAACTTGTGGTGAAAACCAGAGTAAGTCAAATTGGTCTTCTTAGACAATAACCTTCTTACCCAAGTATGCCTTGTGAAGGATGCTAATGTGTTAATATCCCTATCCGAAAAAAAGTCAAAAAATATACTTGGATATTTGAGATTTCTGTGACAATTACCAATTGATTTCAGCCAAAATTAGGCAATAAATAGAGTTAGTTTGACAAAAAAGCCGTGTTTACAGGATTAATCCAGGCATTAGGAACGATGGAACCCTTAGGGGGCGATTCTTGGCAAATTACTTGTGTAAGCCAGTCGGGTGAAGTAATTATGCAGGATTTGGCTTATGGTGACAGTGTTGCTGTAGATGGTGTTTGCCTGACAGTGGAAAAAGTTTTAAAAGACGGGTTTATTGCCACTGCTTCACCGGAAACTCTACGCCGCACGACGTTGGGAGGTGAACAAACCCAACAGAGATATGTCAATTTAGAAGCGTCGCTAAGAGTCGGTGGCAAAGTTGGCGGTCATTTTGTGATGGGTCATGTAGACGGCATCGGTCGATTGCTAGTGACAGAACAAACGGCTAGCTCTTGGGAAATGTCCTTTATTGCATCCGAGGCGATCGCACGGTACATTGTCCCTAAAGGTAGTATAGCGGTCAATGGCATCAGCCTCACAGTCGCCGCATATCAGCCAGAACTCTCCCAATTCAAAGTGGCGGTAATTCCCCTCACATACACCGAGACAAATCTTCGCTATTTAGTTTCTGGGAGTTTAGTGAATCTAGAAGGGGATATTCTCGGCAAATACGTCGAAAAATTCCTTTACTCTGGCAACCCACACACCACAGCCCCTGATGAAACTAGTATAGATGGCATTACGCCCACATTCTTAGCAGAACATGGGTATCTCTAATTGGGGAATAGGGAGTAGGGAGTAGGGAGTGGGGTATTGAGAATGGGGCATGGGGCATTGGTTTCTCCCTCATCCCCCTCATCTCCCTCATCTCCCTCATCCCCGGTCCCCTTCTAGCCGCCTGGTTGTTGGCTTACCTGGGCGGTTTGCAAGCCGCGCACTAACTGGCTGAGGGCGGACTGTAATTGCACACCTGGGTCAACAGCAACCCACCCATCTTGTGTTAGGTGACGGACTTCAAAATGCAGGTGAGGACCTGTGGAAGCCCCAGTGCTGCCAACTCGCCCGATGACAGTTCCAGGTTGTACCCACTGACCGGGTTGAACAAGGATTTCTGACATGTGACCGTAAAGAGTTTGTTCAGCAGATTTGTGATTTAGGATAACGGTTAAACCATAACCACCCATCCAGTTAGCAGTTTCCACTTGACCAGCAGCAGCTGCCAAAACTGGTGTTCCCGTAGGCGCACCCAAGTCTGTACCAGCATGGAAGCGTTGATTACCTGTGATTGGATGAACTCGCCAACCAAACAACGAGGTAATGGGAGCGGGAATAGACAATGGATACATCAGTCCCGTACCACTATAGGCGACTCTCCCCGTGTAGGGGATTTGCGGCAATACTGATGCCAGTGAGAAGTCGTAAGCTACTGTGCTGGGGCGGGGTGCAATGTTGCCATCTGCCATTGGTGGAGGTAAAGTCCCACCGCTCGGCGTGATGGGAGTTGCACTCACTGTTGTGGGGCTGAACTCGCCGGGATTCGGGATAAACCGATTCGGGCGAAATGCGCTCTTAGTGTTACCGCTAGAATCACTTTGAGTAGGACGCCATCTGCTAGTGTTGCCAGTAGTTGCAACCTGACGCACTGGTGGAACGTTTGCTAATTGTGCGTTTTGACTTCTTCTGAGCCAAGTAGGTGCTGGTTTACCATTAGAATCAGCTACATTCCTTTGGGGTACTTTGGCGCAAACGCCGCCTAATACGCTTTGTCCTGACGGCAAAATGGCTCGGCAACCACTGGAACGGTCTGTGAGAATTACGGAATTTGGTGCTTGATAAGTACCTGTAGCACCACTGTCATAACTATTAGGATCAATATAGGCGTTATTATAATCCTTGGTTTTCTCCGCCGTTGCACTGACAGTACTGTTCGAGTTATTTGATGGTTGAGCAACTTCTGGAAGTTTTTCAGGTAAAGAGCGGGCAGGGGTATTGGGTTTTTCCTGTCTCACCCTTGCAGGAGTAACCTGGGAGGTTTCTACTTTCGGCTTTGACTGCCTGATAATTACAACAGGTTCAGCAACTTCGATTTTGGGTGTAGACTGGCTAACTGGCTCTTTTGATTGAGCAACCTCTGGCTTACCTAATCTCTGTCTGAGTTTGGCTCGCCGTTGGGAAAATTCCGGTTGCGCTGACACTGCTTCTGGTGCAACAGCCTGTTTTTTTAAGCCGAGCGGAGTCGAGACTTTAACTGGATTTGTAACTGCTGTTGGCTGGGAACTTTCAACAGTGGGAACGATGTTATCTATTTGTGTTTCCGTTTGGGCAAACACGAAGCCGCCACTGAGGAGGCTAACGCTACTCAGCCAACAGAGGCTCTGTGCTGGTAGCGTCGAGGCAAAGCGTTTTTTCGTCAGACCTCGCCGCGATAAGTAATGCAAACGATCATGGGCAGAATTATTGCGCTGCGTCATTTGTTCTCTCAGTTGTGTGTAATTAGCCTAAAGAGATGATGTCAGTCAAAGAGCTAAATTTTGAACAAACCTCAAATTTAAACGGAAGATTTATGGTACCCCAAACTGATTGTACCGGGTTCAATATAAATTTCCGGTGTAATTAGTTCCTTTGTATCATGAGTTTCTAAATCAACTCGTAAATTTCCTTGAGATGTCACCCCAACTACAATACCTGAAAGATTATTAACGTACACCCGATCGCCCATGTTTGTAAGCAAGTCTAGATAGCGAGACAAGAGTATGTTTACTCCTTCTTGGCAAAGGCACTCCATACCGGATTCTATTCCCAATAAGACTGTAGAGGTTAGCATTTCCAGACAAGAAATTGGTCTGAAATCTTGGGAAGCTTGCCACGATTCCAGATTGATTCCAGTTTCGGGTACTGAGTTTGTCCAGTTAATACCAACACCAATTACTGCTTGCGTAATTTGTCCTTTGTTTACTTTGGTTTCTGTCAAAATGCCGCCTAGTTTGCGACCATTTAAAACTAAATCATTGGGCCATTTTATCCCAACATCTATACCGCGCTGGCGCAATTGAGACGCAATTCCCCAAGCGGTAGCAAAAGTTAGCTGGTAGCTGTCAGTAGCCTCTATTTTATGGTCGAAAGAAATCGCCACGGAAAGATATAATCCCCCAATAGGAGAAATCCACTGGCGTCCCCATTGTCCCCGCCCAGCAGATTGCTCAGTTGCGATTACTACTGTTCCTGAAATAGCTCCTTGGTTGAGCAAGTCCCAAAGAGTTTGGTTAGTTGAGGAGACGCTTTCAAAAAAGTGGAGGGAAAATGGTATATGTGTATACTTACGCCCTGCTTTCAGGGCTGCTTCCAAGTTTTGCAGATTAAATCCCACAGCAGTTAACCCAAATTCCGTTGTTCAAGTTAGCATTGATTGGCTGATGAGTGATGTTCCGTTTAGGTTTGGTTGAAGATGCACACTTGGTACTGGCGCAATTGGCAAGGACTGCCCTATCTAACTTGTAGTATTCTGGAAGGTTGGCATCACGGCTTCTTTACCCAGCAGTTTTGGCCGCGATCGCCACAAGTTATCACAGAAGTATTGCAACCAGAGGCATCAGTCTATCGCTTAAAGCAGGTTCATGGCAATACTGTTCTCACCCCCCAAGAAATTGACAGCCTCTTAAGCACTCATGAAGAGGATTTAGCATCGGCAGATGGTTTAATTAGCGAACAGCCTCTACAAGCACTCTGGGTAGCTAGTGCAGATTGTACACCTGTGCTGATTGGGGATATCAAAACTGGACAGGTGGCAGCATTACACGCAGGCTGGCGGGGGACTGCTAAAAAGATTGTGCCTCTTGCGATCGCTCGGTTACAATCTCAAGGCAGTAAACTCGATGATTTGAGAATTGCAATGGGTCCGGCGATCGCTGGTGAGGTTTACCAAGTCTCTATCGATGTGGCTGCCGAAATTGGCGTTAGCATTATACCACATAACGAGGAAGAAAAAATTATAACTGCATTACATGAACTACCAAATTCACCTTTGCTAGAAGATCCCAATGCTGGAAAGGTACGGCTGGATGTCCGACGAGTGAATATTTTACAACTGGAAAATATGGGAATTAGTGCAGAACAAATTGCGATCGCACCTTATTGTACTTTCCAAACTCCAGAGCATTTCTTTTCTTACCGCCGAGAGAAAGAGAAAAAAGTTCAATGGTCAGGGATTGTTAGTGGCAAAACAAATCAGTAATCCCTATTTTCAAATTAGATTCTCGTCTGATACCATTTCAGACAAACCCTGATACATATAGATTTCTCGTAGGGGCACAGCATTGCTCATTGGTGTCAACTTAACGTGAAAGCCAGCCTAAAACCAGCTTTTAGAGATAGTCTCGTTCCCAGTCTCTGACTGGGAATGCCCGTCGGAGAGGCTCCGCCTCCGTAACTTGCGGCAAAGCCACCAGGATCTGCATTTCTAGCCAGAGGCTAGAAACGAGGTTTTAAAGGGGTTTGAGCTTAAGTTGACACGCATGAGCATTGCTGTGCCCCTACCAACGTATTTGTATCATTATTAAAGTGAAACTGTATGAGATCGGAACTTGGATATGGAAAATATTCTTGCTAAGTCTTGACTGAATTGGTTTAGGGAACTTAACTGCTCACCACTATCTCAAGGGTTAATATTCCTTTCGGTTTGTTAACGATCAACTGCATGATGTCCAGCCACAAGCAACCTATGATGGTATCAGGGATATCATCTCCAACATGAACAGGAATTACAAATTCAGTTCCGTCAATGATGAGTTTGCCTTCATAGACATCAAATCGTGCTTCCCCTCGTGCTGTCTGCATCTCGATTTGTGCGCTCATTAATCGTCATAACTAAAATTTTCCCTGTTCATATCTAGATAAAAACTTAAGGACTAGAGCCGCCTTACTACAAACCTTTAATTATTCATGCCCACTTACTTATGACTCCTGATGTTCTAATTTGACACCGGATTCAATGATTCAATGATTCAAATTTCATAACCTGTTTTTGACGCAGGGAACTAATTGCTAAAACTAAAATACTCACGGTGATTCCTAAAATCGCATAACTCGGTAGAGCGAAGATAGTTACTTTCATCAAGTAGGGCAATTCCCCTGCTTTCACATTCCAGTGATTTGCTAGAGAGCCGATGAGCCAGCCATGAATAACTGCTGTTTGTATTGCAAGACAGCAAACTCCTGCTAACCAAACAGACATTCTTTTCATAGAGAATGCACAATACCTAATTTGATACAGCAAATCATTTAGCAAAAAAACAACAGCAGGTATTAACATCACAGAACTAGTTTCCTGTGAATAGTTGATGGCAATACTCAAGCAAGAAATTAGCACCATTTCTGCTAAGTAGATTTTCTTTGACCAGGCTGTGAAAGATTGTTGTAAATACCAATACCAACCCACTAAACCAATAAGTATCAGAACAATTAAGTCTGACAAAAGCTTGGCAAAGAATGGATTATTGGGAAAGAATCTCGGACCCACGACCATCAAATCGAGGCGACTAATCGAAATATAGGGGCTAACTGATGGATCATTTAGCCAGAGTGAAAATCCCCTAGATGCATCCGATAGGAATTGTGTCAAAGAATTCCCCGTCAAGGCTAGACCTAAAAATACTAGAGAAGTTACTGTGACAACAGATATAAAAACTAGAGAAAACCGTCTTTTAAGTAGAAAATATAGAACGAATAATGCAGCTAATGTTGGTTTACAAAGGGCAAGCCCCAAGCAAATTCCTGCTGGAATATCCTGATGTTTTCTAGCCAAGATAAACATCCATAAGATCAGAACTGCAACGAAAATGGCAACATTACCAACATGAAGATCGTCAACTAAGCCATAAATCAAGGCAACCGAGATTGTGCAAATAGTTCTGAAAGCTGGCGACTTTGACTCCAGCAGGATATTCGCTCCCCATAAGGCCAAACCGATTGCTAATATATGCATTACAACCCAGATTGTAAATGCTGTATTGAGCGAAAAATAACCGAGAAACCAGATCAGGGGAATGATATTAGGTGGATAGACAAAGGGTGGAATAAATCCACACACGTTAGTTAAGGTACAGAAACTTTGGTTAAAAATCTCGACATTAAAGGGACTCAAATGCTGATGAGCCAATTTACTCGCCACATAATACGACTTAAAATCCCATAAGGGTGGATTGGGTTGATTTAGGAAATAAATTAGCCAACCTGTATAACAGAGGAATCTTGTAACGACTAAGACAACACCTGCTTGGACGAGAAAGTTAACAATCGGTTGACTAAAAAATTGCATCAACTGTTGGATTACAGAAGATTTTAAGAATAAAGAATTTTTCCAGGCTGCTTTTTCATCATCTAATCGCCAATTATTTTTGAGAACTAAAGCAACTACAATTACTATAAGTAGGTTCCAAAAGCCAAAGCTTATCATCAGAATGATCTAAATAATTAATTATTAATTTCCAGCATTATACCAGATCACGACGAGCAAAAAAAATTATAATTGCATTACATGAGCTACTAAATTCACCTTTGCTAGAAGATCCCAATCCAGGTAAGGTACGGCTGGATGTCCGGCGAGTGAATAGCTTACAGGAAAATTTGGGGATTAGTGTAGAATAAATTGCGATCGCACCTTGCACCTGATTGTACTTTCCAAACTCCAGGGCATTTCTTTTCTTACCGCCGGGAGAAAGAGAAGAAAGTGCAGTGGTCAAGTATTGTTAGTAGGACTTAGACAAAAAACACCCAAAAAAGAGCTTCAAATCTAAGTAAATAGGCCAGAATAAATCAAACTATGTTACGCAATGTAAATTTAATTATTCACGCCCACTTACTTACAGCAGATTTCAAGGAAAGTGAAGTACACAACGATTCGTCTCAAAGACAGGTATGAAGCCTGTTTTACTTCTGAATTCTGACGCCAAGGCAGGAGCGTCTCCGGCTTTGCTCCTTAATTCTGAATTCTGCTGTATGACTCCTAATGTACTAAGTTGACATCCAATTCAAAGGTTTAAATTTCACACCCTGTTTTTGACGCAGGGAACTAATTGCTAAGACTAAAATACTCAGGGTGATTCCTAAAATCGCATAACTTGGTAGAGCGAAGATTGTTACTTTGATAATGTATGGCAATTCCCCTGCTTTTACATTCCATCGTTTTGCTAGAGAACCGATGAGCCAGCCATGAATGACTCCTGTTTGTACCGCTAGACAGCAAACCCCTGCTAACCAAACAGACATTCTTTTCCTAGAAAATGTACAATGCCTAATCTGATGCAGCAAATCATTTAGCAAAAAAACAACAGCAGGTATTAACATCACAGAACTAGTTTGCTGTGAATAGTTGATGGCAATACTCAAACAAGAAACTAGTACCATTTCTGCTAAGTAGATTTTCTTTGACCAGGCTGTGAGAGATTGTTGTAGATACCAATACCAACCCACCAAACCAACAAGTATTAAAACAATGAAGTCTGAGAATAGCTTTGCCAGCAATGGATTATTGGGGAATAATCTTGGACCCACAACCATCAAATCAAGGCGACTAATCGAAAGATAGGGACTATTCGATGGATCATTTATCCAGAGTGAAAATCCCCTAGATGCATCTGGTAGGAATTGTGTCAAAGAATTGCCCGTCAAGGCTAGACCTAAAAATATTAGAGAAGTTGCTGTGACAACAGATACAACAACTAGAGAAAACCGTCTTTTAAGTAGAAAATACAGAATGAATAATACAGCTAATGTTGGTTTACAAACGGCAATACCTAAGCAAATTCCGGCTGGAATATCCTGATGTTTTCTAGCCAAGATAAACATCCATAAGATCAAAACTACAACGAAAATCGCAATATTCCCAACTTGAAGATCGCGAACTAAGCCATAAATTAAGGCAACCGAGATTGTGCAAATAGTTCTGAAAGCTGGCGACTTCGATTCCAGCAGGATATTCGCTCCCCACAAGGCCAAACCGATTGCTAATATATGCATTGCAATCCAGATTGTAAATGCAGTGTTGCTCGAAAAATAACCGAGAAACCAGATCAGAGGAATAATATTAGGTGGATAGACAAAGGGTGGAATAAAACCACACGTCTTAGTTAGGGTACAGAAACTTTGGTTAAAAATCTCGACATTAAAGGGACTCAAATGCTGATGAGCCAATTTACTCGCCACATAAAACCACTTAAAATCCCATAAAGGTGGATCTGGTTGATTTAGTAAATAAACTAGCCAACCTGTATAACAAAGGAATCTTGTAACGACTAATACAACACTTGCTTGGATCAGAAAGTTAACAATTGGTTGACGGAAAAATTGCATCAACCGTTGGATTACAGAAGATTTTAAGAATAAAGAATTTTTCCACACTGCCTTCTCATCATCTAATCGCCAATTATTTTTGAGAACTAAAGCAACTACAATTACTATAAATAGGTTCCAAAAGCCAAAGCTTATCATCAAATGATCTCACTAATTATTTCTGTATATCCTACATAATATCGCTGAAGTCATTCGTAATAAACGATACTATAGTATTTTCATGATAAATTTACAAAACTTTGACAATTACTCTCTTCCCGCCATAATAGGATGTTTGAAAAGTCGTAGAGTATACCAAAAAGCCTGCTTGCATTCCTCTCCCCGCTTCGGCTACGGTGTACACATAAGTCTCTCTAGACACAATTTACGGTTTATCGAATAGCTTAAGAAAACCTCACCCTGGTTTATGTTAGGCAAAACCTGTCCCTCTCCTTAGCAAGGAGAGGGATTAAAGTCATGACAGGGTAATTTGAAGACTTGTGTGTACACGGTAGCCCCGCTTCGGAAAAAGGCTTTTAAACCCCGATTCCCTTGTAGGTAAGGCTTGTTCGGGGGGTTAGGTTTCTGAGGTTTTGGTGTTAGCAATAATACTTTTGAAACCTCCTCTAAGATTACCTGTAGCGGTTCTCGGTTGCGTGCAATATGCCCAGTTATTGGGGTTTTGGTCTTAATTATTACAAAAAGCTTGGCTGAATAACTCGCGGTGCATTAATGCCCGATCTACTAAAGATTGGATTTGCTCTGGTGATAACGGCTCACCATTGGCGTAATGCTCCATCCAAGTCAGACCAATCAAATTGGGGTCATCGGGTAAACTTGCTAAATCCCATCCAGCCATTTCCAAGTCTTCCATAAGCCGATTTACTTTCGGGTCATAACTGAGAGCAAAGCAGCGACAACCTTCAGAGGCTGCCATAATTAAGCTGTGCAGGCGCATCCCAATTGCCATCTCGACACCGCGAAACACACCTTTCAAAAGTTGCGGATCTTCAAGACATAAAATCTGGCTGACATCTTTAAGGTGTGGTTGAATAGCTTCGGCAATACTTAAATCTTCACTTTTTTGAAATGGTAGTAATAAAATAAATGCTTGTGTGGCTTTTTGAAAGTCAACCAAAGCACGGGTTAAATTTGCTAGACGTGTTTCTGTAAGTTGGGGATGCGATCGCAACGTTACCGCAACTCTCGGCGCAGGTAAATCCCAAAGTCCCGGTACTGGTTTTGACTCCAACGCCCAAACCGGGTCAGGAGCTATAATACAAGGAATTTGCCAATCAGATAATAAAGCAGCACTGGCGCGATCGCGGACACTGATTTTGGTACAATTACTAAAGGTTCGCCTTGCCAACCAGCGAGTTTGCGGACGCACCAAAGGGCCAATACCCTGCGCCCAAGCAATGGTTTTCAAACCCATTTTCTGCGCCAATGCCATCAGTCCCCCATAATAAAATGGGCTGACAGTACTGGTAATATCTTGAATGAGACTCCCGCCGCCCCAAATGAAGGCATCGCAAGAGCGCAAAGCTTGCAGTACAGGTAAGGGAGCCATGCGATCGTAGGTTTCTACATTGTAGCGATCGCGCGTTTCCTCTGGATTACCAGAAAGCACCACAGGCGTTACGTCAGATGGTAACATTTGCAAAAGTGTTGCCAACAAAGCTTCGTCACCACCATTACCTTTACCGTAATATCCAGACAATAATGCCCGCATCTTGACCATTTTGGATTTTGGATTAATAGCTATTGTTAAATAAATCTCTGTCCCCCATACAGATGGTAAACTCATTCCCAAGTTTATCGCAGTGGTCAGACAGCTTAGGATATTGGCAAATCGTCAGAAAGCTACTGTCACAGCTCTCCATAGCAGACTTGTTCTAACCAGTATGGCAGCCGCTATAATTACCGACATTTTTGCGACTCCGAAGTGTTCACTTCCGGTTTCATCGACAGAAGTCTTGCTACCTTGCGGTTTTTTGGTCTGTGCTTGGATAAAGGTTATGATCACTGATCGCTAAAACTATCTAATACAATAGACATCTGGCGAAAAAGAATGTAGAAACGCGAAATTTCGCGTCTCTACAAGGATTTAAATTTGAAAAAGATGGGTTTTGTTACACAAAAAGTAGGAGTAGAGTTCTAATGTGGAACTTGAAAGCTGGTATTTTGCTACTCACACTGAGTTGCATAATTGCAACTGGTATAGCGGTATATCTTCTTGGCGGCATTGAACCAGCACAAATTCAAGCTTTGCTGAAATCTTCTGGTATCTGGGCACCGATTATTTATATTGCTTTGTACGTTGTGGCAACCATGTTAGTTTTGCCCTCAACGGTACTCAATTTGACTGGAGGTGCAATTTTTGGCCCTTGGCTGGGTACTGTTTGGACTAGTGTTGGAGCTATCATTGCGGCAATAATTGCCTTTGTTTTTACTCGGACTATTGGACGCCAAACAGTTGCAAAACGACTAGCAGGACGCTGGCAAGCTATGGATGCTGAGGTGCGTCGTGGAGGGCTTTTTTATATGTTTGCCATCCGATTAGTACCGATTATGCCCTATGGCTTGGTCAACTTTGTCGCTGGACTAACTTCGATCAGTTTTAAAGATTATGTTCTAGGTACAACACTTGGTACTGTTCCTAGTGTCTTACCTTTTGTATTACTAGGTAGTTCTGGTCTGAAGGCAGTTAATACAGGCGATTTCTTGCCGCTAGTACTCGCTTTAGGCTTAACTGGAACGCTGGTAGCAGGGTCTACTTGGTATCGCCATCGTCGGACTTTTCCCAAAAAAGCTGTAGAAAAGCTTAAAGAATCAGACTCTTTAGATGACATCAACCCAAAGAATAAATAAACTATAACAATCTGACTTGAGTCTTGCTAGGTATACTGAGAAGCAAACCTTTATGATTACAAGCAGTCTGTCAGCTTGGCTGTTCAAAAATTAAACAAGGTTTTTAAATGCTACCAAAGTATTCATTGATTGTTCCAATTTATAACGAAGAAGAAATTATTCCCGAACTATACCGCAGACTGAGTGCAGTAATGAATCGGATGGATGGTCTTGTGGAATTAATTTTAATTAATGATGGTAGCCGCGATCGCTCCCTACAACTACTACGAGACCTCCATCAAAAAGACCCGCGCATTTGCTATCTGAGCTTTGCTCGGAACTTTGGTCATCAAATTGCAGTTACTGCTGGTCTTAATTTTGTCCGGGGTCAAGTTATTATCGTCCTTGATGCTGACTTACAAGATCCACCAGAACTAATCCCCGATATGGTTGAAAAATGGCGACAGGGCTATCAGGTCGTCTATGCTCAACGCACTCAACGCCTCAAGGAAGGATGGTTTAAGCGTTTTACTGCCTACTTATTTTATCGCGTCCTGAAGAAACTTGCAGATGTAGAGATTCCTACTGATACTGGTGATTTTTGTTTAATGGATCGGCAGATCGTAGATATTCTCAATTCTATGCCAGAACGCAACCGCTATATTCGTGGTCTGCGTTCTTGGGTTGGCTTTCAGCAAACAGCAATTCGGTTCGAGCGCAACCCCCGCTTTGCTGGGCAAGTTAAATACACTTTCAGTAAATCCTTGGCGCTTGCCATCAATGGTTTAGTGTCCTTTTCAATAGTGCCACTGCGGTTATCAACCTACTTAGGGTTAATCGCGGCGGCGGCGGCCATCTTCATGGCTTTATTAGTTTTGTATTGGCGTCTTTTTGTCCCCCATTCGCCTTTAGCCGGGTTTACGATTATTTTGATGGCAATTTTCTTTCTCGGATCTGTGCAGTTAGTCAGTATTGGTATTTTAGGCGAATATATAGGACGCATCTACGAAGAAGTTAAAGCCAGACCCCTCTATACTTTAGCAGAGGTAGGTGGTTTCTCTTCCAAATCTTCCAACTCAACGAACAATTCTGACAAACTAGATAATTGAGAAGACGCTCACAAATAAGAATCTTTATTGTATACGGGCTCTGGTGTCGCTCACCCCACAAGAAGTAGTTGAGTATTTTTTTATTTGTCAGTCCCTAACTCCCCACTCCCCACTCCCAACTTTATGAACGCCCTATCAATTCCCACCTGGATTATTCATATTTCTAGCGTTATTGAGTGGATTGTCGCCATTTGGTTAATCTGGACTTACGGCGAACTCACTAATAACCGCAATTGGTGGGGATTATCCCTGGCCATGTTACCAGCTTTGGTCAGCGCTATGTGTGCTTGTACCTGGCATTATTTTGAGAACGCCGAATCTCTAGAATGGTTGGTAACGCTTCAAGCTACCATGACCTTAGTTGGTAATTTTACGCTTTGGGCAGCAGCGTTTTTGATTTGGCGTTCTACCAAATCTCCTAACACTGTTGAACCAAAACCTATCAAATTAGAGCAATGATTTCTAAAGAAACCCTGTTTGCACTTTCACTGTTTCCCTATTTGGGTTTCTTGTGGTTTATTAGCCGCAGTCCGCAAATGCCGCGTTTAGCGCTATATGGATTTTACGGCACTCTGGTATTTGTTGCCGTCACCATCCCAGCCGGAATTTACGCCCAATTGCATTATGGCGAGTCTTTGGCCAATGTAGATTGGTTGCACGGCGGTGCAGAACTATTTTTGACGCTTTCTAACATCTTGCTTGTGCTGGGTTTTGGACAAGCTGTCAGGCAATTAAAAATGAAAAATGAAAAATAGTAAATTCAGCTATATAGCGGTTCTGAGTGAGGTACAAGAACCCCACCCCCAACCCCCTCCCCGCAAGCGAGGAGGGGACTATGATTTACCTCATGTGATTAGGAAACGCTATAGCAATCCTAAATGAGTCGTGAAAATCTCCGATTCCTCTCTGCGCTCTCTGCGCCTCTGCGGTTAATTTATTTTTACAAATGATTTAGGACTGCTATAGCTAGCATTTTATTGCATTGAGTTATGAGGAGAAGGTAAATGGATGTAATTCCAGCGATTGATTTACTAGAAGGTCACTGTGTGCGACTGTATCAAGGAGACTACGATCGCTCACAAGTTTTTAGCGAAAATCCGGCTGATGTTGCCAAACAGTGGGTAGATCAAGGTGCTACGAGATTGCATATAGTTGATTTAGATGGTGCCAAAGCAGGTAAAGTAGTAAACCTGGGGGCAATTGAAGCGATCGCAGATGCAGTGTCAGTGCCGATTGAAATTGGTGGAGGATTGCGCGATCGCACCAGCGTCCAACAAGTATTTAATCTAGGCGTACAGTGGGCAATTCTCGGAACCATCGCCGTAGAACAACCCCAGCTAGTGCAAGAATTGTGTACAGAATTTCCCGAACAAATTATCATCGGGATTGATGCCCGTGACGGCCTCGTAGCAACTCGCGGTTGGTTAGAAACCTCAGAAGTTTTAGCAACCCAACTGGCTGTACAAATGCAAGAATTGGGCGCAACCGCCATAATTTACACAGATATCCACCGTGATGGGACGTTAACAGGCCCCAATTTGTCAGCTTTGCGAGAACTTGCAGCAGCAATTTCCATCCCAATAATTGCCTCTGGCGGGGTAAGTTCTGTCACCGATTTGTTAAGTTTGTTGGCGTTAGAACCTCAAGGCGTAACTGGTGTGATTGTCGGACGTGCTTTGTATACTGGGGATATTTTACTCAAAGAAGCATTACGAGCGATCGGGCCAGGGCGGATTCAGGATATTCCACCAAATCTAGGTTTTTCTACTTTTGCTTGAGATTAAGGGACTTCCAAGAAATAAATCCAAAGAAACGAACCACAGAGACGCAGAGAACACAGAGAGAAGAGAAATAGAGAGGATTTTTATGTCAGTTTTGGGATATTTTTTATTTGGGAGTCCCTAATACCTCAATTTTAGAATGGTTGAAAAAAATAACTGGGAAAAAACACGTAAATCTTTTGAAGAAACTGGTGTCAAATTCGTGCGAGTTCTTTGGTGCGATAATGCCAACATTATCCGTGGCAAAGCCGTACATCTGGGGATGCTAGATCAGTACTTTGAGCATGGGGTGGGTATTTCTGTAGGTCAGCAGGGAATTCCTGTGATGTATGATGCAGTTGTGCCAGAAACTGGTTTAGGGCCAGTAGGTGAAATTCGCTTAGTGCCAGATTGGTCTAGCCTCAAGCCTTTACCTTATGCTCCTGGTCATGCTCGTGTTATGGGCAATATGGTATTAGATGGTTCTGCTTGGCCATTATGCCCGCGAAATTTCTTGAAGCGGATGATTGCGGCAGCCGAATCTAATGGCTGGGAAGTTCGGGCAGCATTTGAAAATGAGTTTTACTTACTTCGGCAAACACCTGAAGGAATCATTCCTGCTGACTCCACAGTTTTTGCCTCAACTCAGGCAATGGATATTAACCGAGAAGTAATTGATGCGATCGCTGATGCACTGATCGCTCAAGACATACCTGTAGAACAGTATTATCCTGAAGCAGGCCCCGGTCAGCAGGAAATTTCCATACGCTATACCGATGCTTTGCAAGCAGCTGATTGGCAAATTGCTTTTCGAGAAACCGTCAGAGCGATCGCCTACAAGCACAACCTGATTGCTTCCTTCTTACCCAAAATCTTCCCGGATGCGGCTGGTAGTGGTTGTCATATCCATCTGAGCCTTTGGCATGGCGAGAAAAACCTCTTACCTGACCCACAGGGAATCTGTGGTCTTTCTGAGGTAACATTACAATTTATTGCTGGCATTCTACACCATCTTCCGGCACTGATGGCACTAACTACCCCAAGTACTAATTCTTACCGCCGCCTTGTTCCTCATAGTTGGAGTGGTGCTTTTCGCTGTTGGGGATTAGATAATCGAGAGGCAGCCGTGAGAGTCCCCAGTAACCCTGGTTTGGGCTGTCCGAGCAACTTGGAATTGAAAACTGTGGATGCCTCAGCTAATCCTTACTTAGCAATGGGTGCAGTAATTGCCGCCGGACTTGATGGTGTGCAGCGTGGTCTAACACCTGGAAACCCGGTGAATCAAGACCCTGGATATTTATCAATTGCAGAACGCAATGCTAATCAAATAGACCGATTACCAGATAATCTGGGGGAAGCGATCGCTCACCTTCAGCAAGACGATATCCTATTAACAGCTTTAAATCCCCAGTTAGCGAAAGCTTTCTTAGCAGTGCGTCAAGCGGAGTGGCTAGCGATGAAAGATTGGGAATTAACGGCAGAAGTGAAAACCTTATTAGAGAAATACTAGTGATTTGATTACCTACCAATGAATCTAGCTGACATTCCTTTAATTGACCAACACGCCCACAACATCTTA
Organism: Nostoc sp.; assembly: GCF_036919575.1. Taxonomy (GTDB): domain Bacteria; phylum Cyanobacteriota; class Cyanobacteriia; order Cyanobacteriales; family Nostocaceae; genus Nostoc. The sequence continues at coordinate 121,042 of NZ_JBALBY010000131.1, forward strand.
AGACCAGAAGTTGTTGCCCAATATCCTTACGCGAGTGCCTTCACTGAGAGCTATGATCCAGAAATCATCAACTACCATGCCCGTCATACGTTCTTTTATCGGCGTAGTTTGCGCGAGATTGCAGCTTTATTAAACTGCGAAGCTGAAGAAGCAGCAATTTTGGCACGGCGGGAAAGTCTAGGGTTAGAAGAACTGACGCAGATTTATTTTCGGGCCGCTAACCTAGAGGCGATTTACTTAGATGATGGTTTGCAGCCTGAAACTATCCTACCGATATCGTGGCATGAAAGGTTTATTCCTGTGCGACGAATTCTGAGATTAGAAATATTAGCAGAACAGCTAATTCCGCAATCAGAAGATTTTGCACAATTCTTAGCAAGATTCATCAGCGAACTTGATCCACCACCGGTTGGAGTGGTGGCTTTTAAAAGTATTGCTTGTTACCGGAGTGGTTTGGATATTCAACCTGTAGCTGAGGAGGTGGCGGCGGCTCACTTTGACCTACTCAAACAACAACTGCAAAATCAACCTCTGCGACTGACTGATAAATCCCTGATTGATTTTCTGTTACAACAGGCGTTATTAGTAGCAGCTAAATATCGCCTACCAGTGCAATTCCATACTGGCTATGGTGATCCCGACTTGGATTTACGATTGGCTAATCCCCTAAATCTGCGATATTTACTAGAGTTACCCCAGTACCGCCATGTACCATTAGTATTACTACATGCTTCCTATCCTTACATGCAGCAGGCTGGTTATTTGGCTTCTGTATATCCCCAAGTTTATTTAGATTTCGGTTTAGCAATACCTTTTTTAAGCGTGTCCGGGATGCGGGAAGTAATTAGGCAGCTGTTAGAATTAACTCCCACTACTAAATTAATGTATTCTTCTGATGCACACTCAATTCCAGAATTGTACTATTTGGGTGCAAAGTGGGGTCGCCAGCTTTTAGGGGAAGTACTAGAGCAAGCAATTGCAGATTCTGACATTACTGTGGCTGAAGCAGAGGCGATCGCTGTCGCAATTTTACGTGAAAATGCCTTAGTTCTCTACCAATCAACGCCCGAAATAGATACTAGTAGTCTGTCAAATTCATTTTGACGGGTTGGTAGTGTGAGCGTCTCGCTCACGACGCGAGCAAGATGCTCGCACTACCCATCAATTTAAGCTTGATAGACTACTAGCCCTTTTTGCCTCCCCGTAAGATCCCTTACGTTGGGCTTAACCCGCGATATCTGCAATACCTTCGCCAAATTAAAAGCCTACAGTAGAGAAATTTTACCAGTTTTATCAAGATCATCCAGTTTTCAAAACTTTGTGGTTCAAATATCTGGGAATACTAACTTTAGATTGACATGGTTATGGTTGATTTATCGTGATGAAAATTTCTCAGAAACTGGTTGGAAGCTTTGTTGGTATTTCTTTATTAATGAGCGTTGTTGGTGCGGTTGCGATCGCCCAAAACCAGAAAATTGCTAAAACTCTAGCGATCGCGGAAACTGAACAGGTTGCCCAAGTGCTTGCTGCTTCCATTGTCCACCATATGCCTGATGATCGCGAATCCATTTCTGTTCAACGTTCCGATGAACTGCAAAACTTTGCCAATTTGCTGCATGATCTGCAAAAGCGTGACATTGTGGTGGTCAATGGGCAGAAGCTAATTTTGGCGGATGCTGTTCCTGAAAATGTCGGCACGATTTTTGACCATGACTTGGACAATGAAATCCAGAAAACGATGCAGGATGGCAAATCCAGAACTTTTTTGGAAAAGAGCGTTGATTATCCCCAAGGGATTAAATTAATTGTCGTTCGCCTGACAAACAATCAAAAACAGGTCACTGGTGCCGTGATTTTAGAGTGGTCATCGCTGTATGATAATGCGATCGCCCAAGCCAGACCGACAATGATTGTGATCGGTATCACCAGTTTCGGCTGTGTTATTTTGGCATTGATCATCGGATTGAGAATTTCGAGCAGCATTGCCAAACCACTGCAATCCGTGACAGAGGTGGCGCAGCGAGTTACCCAAGAGTCTAACTTTGACCTGCAAGCCCCCGTCACTAGCAAGGATGAAATCGGCATTCTAGCGACTGCATTCAACCATTTGATCGAACGCGTGAAAACACTGCTCACTGAAAAAGAGCAGCATTCAGAAGAACTTCAGCAAGCTTTAACTAAGCTGCACAACACTCAACAGCAACTTGTTCAAACTGAAAAGATGTCAAGTCTGGGGCAAGTGGTCGCTGGAGTTGCTCACGAAATCAATAACCCTGTCAATTTTATTCATGGCAACATTACTTATATTAATAGCTACAGTAAAGACCTACTGAAATTGGTTCAGGCGTATCAGGCGCACTACCCCAATCCGCCCCAAACGCTCCAGGCAACTTTGGATGACGTGGATCTCGACTTTCTGAATGAAGACCTGCCCAAGATACTGCAATCAATGAAAGTTGGCAGTCAACGGATTCGGGAAATTGTTTTATCTCTCCGTAACTTCTCCCGCCTAGATGAATCCGAATTCAAAGCTGTTGACCTTCATGAGGGGATTGACAATACGCTGCTGATTTTGCAACATCGCCTCAAGGCAATACCAGAGTCTCCGGCAATTGAAGTTGTTAAAGATTACAGTCAGTTGCCATTGGTTGAGTGCTATCCCGGACAACTAAATCAGGCATTTATGAACATACTGGCGAATGCGATCGATACGCTGGAAGAATCTGCTCAACAAACACAAGAAGCCGGTACAATTTGGATTTCAACTCAAGTTATGGCTGATAATTGGGTGCAGATTGCGATCGCCGACAATGGCTCCGGGATACCTGAAATAGTGCGATCGCGCATTTTCGATCCTTTTTTCACCACCAAATCCATCGGTAAAGGCACTGGCTTGGGCTTATCCATCAGCTACAAAATAGTCATAGAAAAACATCATGGCAAGATATGGTGTGATTCCACACTAGGAGAGGGCACCAAATTTGTAATTGAGATACCAGTTCATCAACCTGAATCAATGCAAAGATGACGGAGCTACTTGGTATCACTAATACCATTTCTTTGTAAAGCTGCGCCAAACCCTTTTAACTTCTTTCTTTCTTTCTTTCTTTGTGACGGCAGTCGCTACAACGGGGGGAACCCCCGCAACGCGCTGCCTCTCCTTTGCGTCCTTTGCGGTTCGTTTTTCTTTCTTGAACTTAAATATGCTTTAGCGCATCTTCATACAGAATTGGTATAACCCATTGTTCACATCTGGGTGCAATGCTTTAATCTATAGCTGTAAATATTCCCCTATTTATGGGAACCCTAGATAATAAGGTATCAAAAATTAAGCCCTATGGTCAGCATTCCCGGATATCACGTTAGCGAAGAACTATACAACGGTTCTCGAACTTTAGTTTATCGCGCTAATCGAGAGACTGACCAAAAATCTGTGGTGATTAAGCTGATGAAAACTGCTTATCCCAGTTTCAGCGAATTAGTACAGTTTCGCAACCAGTTCACGATCGCCAAAAATCTAAATCTACCTGGAATCATCCAAACCTACAGCCTGGAACCCTATCAGAATGGCTATGCGTTAGTGATGGAAGACTTTGGGGGAATTTCTCTCAACCAGTGGGAAGGGAGAGGAGAGAATGGGGGGATGGGGGGAACAGCACAAGCTCTGATTGAGTTTTTATATGTAGCGATCGCTCTGTGTAATGCATTAGATATTCTAATTCGTAATCGCATCATTCACAAAGATATTAAACCCGCCAATATTTTAATTAATCCAGAAACTAAAGAAGTTAAGTTAATTGACTTTAGTATTGCATCTCTGTTGCCACGAGAAACTCAAATCCTCATGAGTCCTAATGTCCTACAAGGGACACTCGCCTATTTGTCTCCAGAGCAAACCGGACGCATGAATCGGGGAATTGACTACCGTACTGATTTTTATTCTCTAGGTGTAACTTTTTACGATTTACTAACAGGGCAATTACCATTTCAATCGCACGATCCGATGGAATTGGTACATTGTCATATTGCCAAACTTCCGCCTTTAGTACATGAGATTAATCCCCAAATTCCGCCTGTACTCTCATCTATTGTCAGCAAATTGATGGCAAAAAATGCCGAAGACCGCTATCAGAGTGCATTCGGGCTGAAATATGATTTAGAAATTTGTTTACATCAGCTAAAAGAAGCGGGGAAAATTGAGAGTTTCCCAATTGCCCAACGGGATGTGTGCGATCGCTTTATTATCCCAGAAAAACTCTATGGTCGTGAGCAAGAAGTTGAAACTCTGCTAGAAGCATTTGACCGCGTTACCAACGCACTGCCCCCCCTTACCAAGGGGGGACTAAGGGGGGTAGAACTAATGCTGGTGGCTGGTTTTTCTGGTATTGGTAAAACTGCTTTGATCAACGAGGTTCATAAACCCATTGTCCGGCAAAGGGGCTACTTCATCAAAGGCAAATTTGACCAATTTAATCGTAATATTCCCTTCTTTGCTTTTGTGCAGGCGTTTCGAGACTTAATGGGGCAATTGCTGAGTGAAAGTGATGTCCAATTGTCAACTTGGAAAAATAAAATTTTACAAGTGCTGGGCGATCAAGGGCAAGTCATTCTTGAGGTAATTCCCGAACTAGAACAAATTATTGGTCAACAACCACCTGCAACCGAACTTTCACCCAATGCAGCCCAGAATCGTTTTAATTTACTCTTCCAAAACTTCATTCAGGTATTCACCACAAAAGAACATCCATTAGTAATTTTCCTCGATGATTTGCAGTGGGCCGATTCTACATCACTCAAATTGATGCAGTTGCTCATGAGTGAGTCAGGAAGTGGAGCTTTACTTTTAATTGGAGCTTATCGGGATAATGAAGTTTCTGCTGCTCATCCATTGATGTTGACATTAGATGAAATTGCCAAAGCCAATTTTAGCATTAACAAAATTACATTAGCTCCACTGAGTGAATCAAGTTTAAATCAACTGGTTGCTGATACCCTAAATTGTTCGCTAGAAACTACACAAATAATCACACAATTTGTTTATCAGAAAACCAAAGGAAATCCATTTTTTAGTACGCAATTTTTCAAAGCACTGCATCAAGACCAGCTAATTAAATTTGATTTGGATAGCGGAAGTTGGCAGTGTAATATTACTCAGTTGAAGGCGTTAGCCCTGACAGATGATGTGGTTGATTTTATGGTGTTACAGTTGCGTAAATTGCCAGAATCAACGCAGGATGTTTTGAAATTAGCGGCTTGTATTGGTAATCAATTTGATTTGGCGACATTGGCAATTGTTTCAGAAAATTCCGAAACCGAAACAGCAACATACCTCTGGAAAGCATTACAAGAAGGATTAATCCTGCCGCAAAGTGAAGTTTATAAATTCTATGTTGGGCGGGAAACACAGGATTTAGTAGAAAGTTCGCTAACTGTAAACTATAAATTTTTACACGATCGCGTTCAACAAGCGGCTTATGCGTTAATCCCAGAGGATAAAAAGCAATCTATCCATCTGCAAATTGGCCAACTTCTATTAAGCAAAATACCTATTAAAAAGCAGGAAGAGAGAATTTTTGAGATTGTTAATCAATTGAATATTGGTGTAGAGCTAATCACTCAACAGTCTGAGCGAGATCAATTAGCCCAGTTAAATTTGCTGGCTGGGCAAAAAGCCAAACTATCTACTGCTTATGCTAATACAATAGAATATATCAGTTGCGGTATTCAGCTATTGAGAACAGATAGCTGGAAACAACAGTATTCACTCACATTAGCCTTGTATGAAGAAGCAGCTTCGGCAGCCTATCTCATGGGTCAATTTGACCAAGTAGAAGAGTTTGTTAAGCAAGTGCAACAACATGCTAACGTCTTATTAGATCAGGTGAAATCGATTGAGATTCAAATCCAATCTTATTTAGCTCAGAGTCGTTTTGATGATTCGATTCAGACTGCGATCGCACTGCTAAATCTTTTAGGTGTAAAACTATCTCATCAAGAAAATAAAACGCAAACATTCCTCAGTTTAGGCCAAACAAAATTACGACTTTTAGGTAAATCTCCTTTAAATTTAATTGATTTACCTGACATGACGGGGGACAAACAACTGGCAGCAATCCGAATTCTGGCTAGTACAAATTCAACGGCTTATATTGGTCGTCCAGATTTACTACCACAAATAATCTTGAGTGAAGTCAATTTATCGATGCAGTACGGCAATGCGGCGGCATCTGCATTTGGCTATGCCTGGTATGGATTGATTGAGTGTGGGATTCTGGGAAATATTCAGACAGGTTATGAATTTGGCCAATTAGCATTACAAATTCTCGAAAAATTCCATAGCAAGGAATTGAAAGCTAGAACCGTCTTCATTGTTGAAGCATTTATTAATCACTGGCATCAACCCCTTAAAGAATCAATTGCACCATTAGCCGAAGCCTATCAAGTGGGGTTAGAAACAGGAGATATTGAATATGCTGCTTGGGCTAGCTATGGCAGTAGTTTTCAAGAATACTTGATGGGGCACGAATTGGCTGAGTTAGAAAAACAGATGGGTGACTATGCTGAAGTCTACAGCCACTTTAAACAAGAAAAACCTCATACGTATATTAATTCATTTCGTCAAGCCATCTTGAATTTGTTGGGATCTACTAATCCCAGTTACTTATCAGGTGCTGTTTATGATGCCCAAACTATTCGCCCATTACAAGAGCAAGCAGGCGATCGCACTGGATTGTGCTTTAGCTATGCCAATGAACTAATACTTTGCTACCTGTTTGAAAATTATACCGGAGCATCTGAAGCAGCAATTAATGCAATAACCTATTTAGATGGGATAACATCGACGTCAGTTGTACCAATAGTTTATTTTTATCAGGCGCTAACCCAACTAATTCTCTATCCAACAGCAACGACTACTGAGCAAAAACAGACTCTTAAAAAAGTAACGTCCCATCAGAAAAAGCTGAAAAAATGGGCGCATCATGCCCCAATGAATCATCAACACAAATTTTACTTAGTCGAAGCAGAACGGCATCGGATTTTGCTGCAAAAAAACAAAGCAATGGAATTCTACGATCGCGCCATAACTCTAGCTAAAGAAAACGAATATATCCAAGAAGAAGCCTTGAGCAATGAACTAGCTGCCAAGTTCTACCATGAGTGGGGCAAAGAAAAAATCGCTCAAGCTTATATGCAAGAAGCTTATTACTGCTATGCCCGTTGGGGCGCTAAAGCCAAAACCGAGGATTTAGAAAAACGCTATCCTGAACTTCTGGCTCCCATCCTACAAGGGCAACTTAATCAATTTCAACTGAGTTTAACTGTCAATACATTATCATTCCCAAATAAAACCATCCACACAAACCTTTCTAGCAACAATATTTCTAAAGCCCTCGATTTTGCCACCATCTTTAAAGCCTCACAAGCTCTCTCCAGTGAAATTCAATTAGAGCAATTACTCACTACCCTTTTGCAAGTGGTGATCGAAAATGCTGGGGCACAAAAGGCTGCCCTGCTTATACTCCAACAGGGCAACTTAATGGTTAAAGCCGTAGCCAGCATCAATGAAGGAGTCACCTTACTATCTGTACCATTGTCAACCAGCGAAGGCATTCCGATTACACTGGTAAACTCTGTCAAACGCAGCTTAAAAACTGTTGTGTTCGATGATGTAACAGCACAAACTGATTTTATCGCCGACCCATATTTCATGCAGCAACAACCTAAGAGTGTGTTGTGTACGCCGATGTTAAATCAGGGCAAAATCATCGGGCTGCTATATCTAGAAAATCCGCTGACAATTGGTGCATTTACGAGCGATCGCACTGAAGTTATCCAACTGCTATGCACCCAAGCCGCCATCTCTCTAGAAAATGCTCGTCTTTATCAAGAATCTCAAAATTATGGACAACAGTTAGAGCGATCGCTGCAAGAACTTGAGCAAGCCCAATTACAAATGGTGCAAAATGAAAAAATGGCAACCTTGGGCAATTTAGTTGCAGGGGTGGCACATGAAATTAATAACCCTATCGGATTTTTGAAAGGCAGCATCGACAATGCCGAAGAGTATACTGAAGACTTACTCGCCCATATCCAATCCTACCAACAACATTATCCCACTCCGGCGATCGCAGTCATTAAGCATGGCGAAAAAATTGATCTAGAATTCCTAACTGAGGACTTACCAAAGCTATTAAGTTCGATGAAGATGGCAAGCGATCGCATTGAAGACATTAGTAACAGCCTCCGCACCTTCTCCAGAGCCGATACAGCCGAAAAAGTTGCTTGTAACCTCCATGAAGGGATTGAGAGTACCTTGTTGATTTTGAAGTATCGCCTCAAAGCTGACGAAAAACGTCCAGCGATCGAAGTCATCACCGAATATGGAAAATTACCGCCTGTAAAGTGCTTTTTAGGACAGCTAAATCAAGTATTTATGAACATCCTCGCTAATGCAATTGATGCCTTCGATACATCCATTCAGGGGCGTTCTTTTGCCCAAGTCAGAGCCGATCATCAGCAAATACTGATTCACACCGAAGTATCCAGTGACCAACACACGGTAGCAATTCGCATCAGAGATAACGGTCACGGAATGCCAGAGGAGATTAGATCGCGGATATTTGACCACCTGTTTACAACTAAAGAGGTAGGGAAAGGAACAGGATTAGGATTAGCGATCGCTCGTCAAATTGTCGAGGAAACCCACAATGGGCGGTTGAGTTGCAATTCTGTGCTTGGTGAAGGAACAGAATTTGTCATTAAGATTCCAGTATCTTAATAGCTACTACTCCGATTTCAAGAAGTACGGATTTGAGACTTACTCCCCAACGCTAGCTCTTAACGGGCTGTTCTTGTTAGGTCTGTATTCCATGTAATTACAGCAGCTTCCATGTATTTGAACCACATCTGTCGTATGGTAGCACAGATGTGCTATCCCACCGCCTGGTCTATTTACTTAAATTTTCTCTGAGATATTTCAGTAGTCGACAATACCCGTAATGTAGATTAAATTGTATTAGACCTTAAAATTTAGTATTATGTCCAGTCAAGAAGAAAATTCCAACAAAGCATTGAAGCAAACACAGGCTAGCGGAACAAAGAAGAAGAAAGTACAACCTCCTACAGACATCAGAAAACCAAACAAAACTGAATAAAAAGCTTTATAGTTCATTGTAGAGACTTCAATTAAAATAAGTCTCTGCAATTCTGATCAAAAATAAATCAGCTAAAAATTCAGCACCCAGGAGTCAGCCCCAACTCTTGGAGACGCACTCGCGTTCGGGGAAGTCAAAAGTCAAAAGTCAGAATTTAGAAGGAATCCAGCAGAATTGGTATATTGATTCATCAAATATTCTCCTGATTCTTTAACTATTCTGACTCCTGACTCCTGACTCCTGAATTCTGTTTGATAAATTGTATGTTATTTAACAAAGTTTAGGGGTAAAAGTAGCATAGCATCAATTGCCGAACGTTTTGGGTCGGGGTCTGTCTTGAGAAAACGCTCCACTTGGGGCTTTGCCCAAGACCGCGTTTCTCGCTAAATAAGAGTCACAAAACTTACTTGCGACTTGCGACTTGCGACTTCGTTTAATTCTTATTCCTTAGCAAATTTTTGAGCCAAACAGCATCAGTAGAGCGATAATAGATATAGAGATCAAAATATGTTTATATGTCCTTCCCCTCCGGTGCCTGTTGTGTTGTCGTCCTCAACCAACAACAAGAGCAAAATCAAAATGTCTGCCTCCAAAAGCAGTGCCAGGATGTGCCAGTTAACCACAGCAAGAGCATGGTTAAAAGTTGCACTGTAGTTGAAAATGGTCGGGTTGTGGTTAAACCCTTGCAACCACCACTTAATCAGATTTCCGAGTAACTTTCCGGCATTTCAACTGTTTTCGTCTAAAGGGAAAACATCGTGGAAGCGGTTGTAATCAATGTAGCGATGTCCATCGGGTGTGTGGTGGAAGATATCGGCAAATTGATTGTTCCACAAAATCTCATTAGCACCATAAGTATGACGGGCATGGACGACCTGTGAAACCGTTTCATCAAGGCCACTCAAAGAGACGATCAGAATAGTATTTGTCTGGGTTAAGGATTCTGGTGTCATCCCATATAAAGGACTAAACTCATCAATGACATGCATCACTGACCAGCTTAAAGTGAAGCTAGGTGTTTGGTTCGTCAGCAGTTTGAGATCGTGGAACCGACGCATGAACTGCCCTTCTAGGGTTACTTCGTCGCGCATTAAGTAGACTCGCATCTGCGCCTCCAGAATTATATTGCGACGCTTATTAGCGCTGCGAAATATGAGAGTCGGCATCGCATTATGAGGTGTTATTACAGCAACACGGCTAAAAACCACACGGGCTGTAGGTCGGGAGAATCGAGCAAACGCTAGTCCTGTCATCACAGCAATTCCCACCAAACCGATCATTGCTTCAATAGTGACAATAATGTTGGCGTAAGTTGTTTTAGGATACATTGCCCCATAGCCGATGGATGCTAGGGTTTGGACGCTAAAGAAAAAGACATCTAAAAAAGATCCAGGTCGGGCGTTGGCAATACAATCTCCTCCAATCAAGTAAGCTAGGGCAAATAGAGCATTAATAGTTATATAGGAAGTAAAAATCAGGAGCAGAAAGGCAGTCCAGGGAATCGTTAGCAGCAGATGATAGGGATCGCGCCAGTAGGAATGCCATGCACCTATACCCATAATCTCAAATTTTCCATCTCGAACTTGAATCTGAATCGGTGGGATCAGACGCTGTTGTTTCTTCCGTGAAAGTCTCTTGAGTCGAAATTTCATTGCAAGTAGCCAAAAGAACGGCAACTGCTTAGTATTGTAAATTAAGTTGCTTTGCAGACATTCCACTTACCCGCTAGGAAACGGGAAACTTCACCTTTCTTTTTTTAGAGCTATTTTCAGGTAAATAGCGGGGTAAGGGCACAGAAAAAGCTCATGCGTGTCAACTTAACGTTAAAAGGGCGCTTAGAAACCGCGTCTACACGAGACTTTACCCACCTTTCCTGCGGAACGCCAAGGGCGAACGTGGGTTAAGAATCCTTAATTTATTAGTCCACGGAGGTGGACTTTGTTTGTATAGCCGCGTTCGCGTCAGCGTGCCGGAGGCTCTATTCCATTCGCCAAGGCTGTAGGGGCACAGCATTGCTGTGCCCCTATGACCGATGTGGTTCAAATAAATGAAACCTGCTGTAAATCGGCAAAAAAATAGGGTGTGCAATGCCCACCCTACTAATTTATCTTCTAGAAACTTATTTTTCCGGCTTTAGCGATTGACCTTTAGAACAACGGTCAAACCACTCCTGGTATTTTTTCTGCTGTGACTCATCTTCAACAGCAATGGTAACACGCACCTGCTTGCATCCGTGATTTCGCTCTAGCGCGATCGCATTCAACAATAAACTAGCAGTTTTAGGCGAGCTAAATTCACCGCTTACCGTTAAACTGCTGTCAAAACCTGTAACTTCAAGTCTTTCTACTTCAGTCAAGTCAACGCCAGAAATTTCCTCTTCTCCTAAATCAATTTCTGCAAGTTGTTTGTGTTCTGGACTAATTTGTTCCACAATCAGCTTTTCACGCCGGACAGGAACTTGTATCATCCGGGTTTCGATGACTTTGCGAACAATCACCTCGCCAATTTTACGCTTACTGCTTTCAACAACTAGCCGTTCTTCTAGTAAACGAATAATCTGTTCTTCGCTAACCTGTTCTAAATTTACTGGTTCAACTGGGCTATTTGTAGTTTGATTATTGACTAGTTGCTCAGTTGAGTTTTCTGATAGTGTGGGTAGATGCGGAGCAGCTTGCCCATAGGCTTCGCCTGGTGTTTCTGTTTCTAAATATTCAGGCATATACTCGATTTCTGATTTGTTTAAGTCAATGAAAACAGATTTAGTCGGCTTGTCAATTTGTTTGATTTTCTGGCTCTGTAACCGAAATAAAGAAGGATGTTTATCGGCTAACTGCTGGCCATATTTTCCGGTTTTTTGATTCGCCTGGTTAGATATAACTAAGTTTAACCGACGATTGGCATCCACAATTAAATCATGAACTACTCCTACTAACTGACCTTGCTTATCGATGACAGCAAAATCCTTCACCTTCTTTCTTAAATCTGCTAGTGAGGTGCTAGTGCGAGTCTTCGTATTTGCCTGTCCAATGTTTTTTGTCATCGGTTGGCTATTCATATGCAAAATTTCTGAACTGCTTTCTAGTTAACTATATTAAATGTATTGCTCATCTGAATACAATTTAGAAAATGTTTGCGACATATATATTTATACAACCCATATCGAACAGGAGTCAGGAGTCAGAATTCAGAATTCATGTTAGGTATTCTGACCGAAAAAGCGGATGAATAACCTCTTTTTAGACCCCCACCAAATCTATGATTTGGTGGTCAACTTTCGTAGTGGCGGGTCCGAATCCCCGACTGAAAGATTGGTGAATTCTGAATTCTGGATTCTGCATTCTTCTTCAACCAGAGCAATATTCGCAATCCAAAATCTAAACTGGTATCAGCGATCGCAAGTACAGGTAAAGCTAATTCAACAGCCTTACCTGCACCGTGTAGAATTAATTATTAGTCATTAGTTACTAGCTAATCTGACTTTTCACTCTTATCTGCAAAATCTCTCTCCTACAAGGAGGAGCCACTGCCTTGGGCGGCGAGCCACTCTTGTTGCATGTGGCGTCAGAGACTTTGAATTTTCCCCCTTCCCGACACGGGAAGGGGGCTAGGGGGTTAGGTCAATCGTTAGCTTTTCCACATGACCTGAATTGTCAGACTAGCTAATGACTATATTTAGTTAGCGTTCTTCAATCGGAAGATTACCAGAATTCACGTCTAACTCTTCACGACGCACAGTTTCTTGAGTTTCAACTGTTTCTTGATCCACCACTTTTCTAACTCTGACTTCTTCACGCAAAAATGCTTCTTTGCGAACATCAGCAGTTTCTTCGTGAAGTTCTATGCGAGCAACTTCGCCTTCACGGAAGTCTGCTTCGCGCCCAGAAACGGCAGTACCGGCATCTGCTGGGGTTACACGTTCAATTACAACTCGTTCTCTTTCTACTGGCACTGCAATCCGTGCAGTATCAGTCTCAACACGCTTGCCAATCGTTACTTCTCCAGTTTTTTGGCGTTTCTTACCGGCAATCAGCCGTTCTTCATACAATCTCAGGGTTTGATGATCTTGCTCATTTAACCCGTATAAAGAAGGCTCATTTTCGTAAGTGTAGCTATCACGATTGTAAGTAGGCGTAACCGGCTGCTGATAGGTTTTATCCACTGGTGCTGTCAATGATGCATCTATAGGAAGGGCGTAGTCTCCCGGTTGTGCTGTCAATGATGCATCTAGAGGAAGGGCGTAGTCTACCGGTTGGCGATATACCCCACGCACCCGTTCTTCATAGTCGTAATCAAGGGTTTGGCGTTCATTGAACTCAGGTAAATCTTCTGCTTGCTCTCTAGTCAAGCCAATTGTGTAAACACGATCAGTGTTATAGTCAATACGGGCACGACCAATTGGTAGTAATACTTTTTTACCAAAAATCCAGAAGCCTAAGTCAACGACTAGATAGCGAAAATGACCTTCCTCATCAACTAAAACATCGCTAATAGTGCCAACTTTTTCATCAGTTCCTTGTGTATAGACACCCAGACCCTTAATGTCATGTCCATCAAAACTATCCTGATAGTTAGGCTCAAAATCTTCTAGTTTGTGAAGAACCATTATATTTATTTAACCTCAAAAATTTTCTCTTCATCTCTTAATAACTAAAGTAGACATTTATTTACTTTTTTACCTCCTTCTGCCGAATGAATTATTTCTAAATTTAAATAATCAAAAGTTATAGATATTTTTTCTCTATGCCATATAGCTAACTAGAGACGCGAATGTAAAAAATATTGTGGCGTGTCTGCTCGTACTAGCGACTGAATTTAATTGAGATATTTTGTGGTTTATGTGCTTAGATTACTTGAAAACTAAAGCTAAAACTTGCCCAATTATTCACATCCAAGATATATGAGTCGGCTGCTGTGCCGTTCATCTCTGTTTTGAGGGCGCTGGCGTTATGCAAGTCTTGTAGCAAGGCTTGGGCAATGTCTAAGGAATTCAACAATGGACTAATCGGGCTTTGTTCGGCTGTGGAATACTTAGCAGTGTTCAAAGCGGCGAGAGTTTCGCTAAAGGGGGCAGTACTAAAAATTAGTTGTTGTTCGTCAAAGAAAGCTGGTTCTGAAATCACCCATGCGGAAGCAGCATTAGTTTGGGGTAAGGTGAGGGTTTCACCTGGGGCGATGACGACTTCTTTGAGGAGGGGCTTGGTGTCCGCAGTGTTGGGTTCTTGGGGGGTGTCCCAAAAGTGGAAGGCGATCGCTGTATGATTATTGTTTAATCCCAGCAAGATTAAATATACTGGGCGATCGCTCTGGTTTTCCACTCGATATTGCATTCGACTACCGATAGGGACAATGGGAGTGGGCAGAGACGCGATTAATCCCGTCTGTACTGATTTTTTAATCGAAGTTTCAGTTTTGAAGGTTCGCACTGTTTGGCGCTGCATGACGACGCTTGGCGATGTGTCACTAATTATTTCTAAGGTTGCCTTGACTCCCAAGCGGGAAGAACCTTGATTTTCTGTGAGTCGCCATAACTTGGCTGCAAGCAGGGTTGATAATTTCGCCGCTAACCTCTGCACCGTTAATTTCACTGCTTCTCCTACTTCCCCCGTGGTATTGGGAATTAGTTCGCCACCAAGAGAAAATAGCCCATAATGACTAGGTGTTTGCTGTAATTTGGCAAATAAATAATCAGCTGGTTTTTCTCCTACTACTACGGTGGACACATCGGAAAATGCGGCAAAGGCACTTGTCGCATCTACTCGCTCAATTCTTTCCAATCCAGTATCCAAAGCAATTGTTAAATTAATATTTCGGGGTAAAACCCGGACTGCTTCTTGGACGAGTTGCCCGACTTGCAGGGAATTTGCACCTTCAATTTTGGCAATTTGCGCTTTTGCTGTTAACCCAGTCCGCGATCGCAATATTAACTCTTCTCCTGTTGCTAGGGTGAATCGAGAATTCACTCCGTAGTATAGCAGCACTTGTGGAGGTAATCCTCCCAACCACAGATGCACTGTTTTGCCGTCTTCTTCAATGGCTGTCACCGCGCCTTCTGCACCAATAATATTCTCTGGCTGTAGCTCACTAGCCAACACGAAACCTAACCCCCCATCCCCCTTCCCTACTAGGGAAGGGGGAGAATTCAAAGCCTCTCCCTTTTTAGGGGAGAGGTTTGGAGAGAGGTTTATATGTTGATTTTTCTGACTACCTAATAATGCTGGTTGCTGTTTGCTACCCAATTTGGATAGAGAATTTTCCACATGAGACAGCGCAACTTGAATTGTAGTGGCTGGGGTGAATTCCCACAAATACTGCGTCAAGGCGTAGGTAAATAACCCAGCACTAAAACCAGAAAAGAGTCCTTCTCTCGCCGACTGCTTTGGTTCTGAGGTAGCTGTTAAAACAATCGGAGTGCTGGGTAACTTCTGAGTTTTAAGTTGTTTGAGCAAGTCGAGTTCCTCTGCTGCTAGCTTTGCCTCTACTGACTCCTGAAGGGCGCGACTTTTTAATCCTAAGACTGTGCTAGGAGCGTCATAACTAGTATCTAATATTGCTGTTACGTCTGTGGGGAGCGATCGCAATAATAGCAGTAGAGTTTCTTCTAATATATAGTTGACTATTTTCTCATCTTGTGATTTTTTACTTGCATTCGCTGGCACTAGAGCATTTTTCATTGTCTCTGGCGATGTTTCCAATTTGACACGGCTACCATAGCCACTAAAGTGGAAAACAACCACATCACCAGGTTTAGCTTGCTTACTCAAGTGATCCGAAAAAGCCGCCTCAATGAATTCCCTGCTAGCTTCTTCCTCAGTTAAGGTTAAAATATCTGACCCTTGGAAGCCAAAGCGATGAATCAAAAGTTCTCTTTGCAATTCCACATCCGTCAGACAACCACTGAGGGCTGAAATTTGTGGGTATTGGTTAATACCTATTAACAATGCCAACTTGCGCGGACTGGGTTCTGCCAAAGCCTGATAATAGCGATTTCCCAAAGTCAACCACTCAGCTTCAGTTACCCCCAATACCGCGAGTATTGAGCCAATTCTGTGTAAAAAACTGCGCCGTTTCATAATTAGCTATCAGCTCTCAGCTATCAGTTAGCAGCTTACAGGGCTGAACTCTGTAATGTAAAGTTACAGATGGTGTTTGCTTGATCAAAGTGTGGGAGTGGGGAGTGGGGAGTGGGGGAGATGGGGGAGATGAGGAGAATGACAAATGACAAATGACAAATGACAAATGACAAATGACAAATGACAAATGACAAATGACAAATGACAAATGACAAATGACAAATGACAAATG
>NZ_JBALBY010000132.1:0-33612 GCF_036919575.1 Nostoc sp.
CTCCTCGGTCAGGAGCTAGCGCGATCGCACCCCGAAACATTTCATCAAATGCTCTCGACCTTGGGCTTCTGTCCAGCCTACTCGCTGCATTTCGGTGTCGGTCTGGTTCATCAGGTCGGTGAATTTCGGGCTTTTCGGTTCGTCATTGGTCATTGGGCGTTGGGCGTTGGGTATCCGTGCCGGGAATCCTGGATGCATCGTTTTTAAGAAGTGCGATCGCAGTTAGGAGTTAGGAGTTAGGAGTTAGGAGTTAGATCAAGCTGATGTCCCATTTCGCTAGCTAGATTTCTTGGCGTTGGATCGAAAAGGTAGTAACTGGTTTCTCGGTAAAAAGCCGAGGTGGGAGTTTTGAGCATTAAGAATAGATAGAGTCCATCGACAAGAATTAAGGCGGGCGGGAAATCGTTAACGCCTACCATCTCCTTGGTTTGCAGTATTTGCCCTGTGCTTGTGGTCAAAATGGCTTTTAGCATCACGCAACAGGGGTAAAGTCAACGTAATAGTCGGCGCCCACTCGAAATTGCTCTGATGCCTGTGGATTAGTGATTTGGAGTGTAATGTTACCGGCTGGTGTTGCTTTCCAGAAAGTTAGGTTTTCTTCGCTAGGTAGGTTGGTAGTGACTGGGTGGAAGATAACAGTCGCTCCGCCGTCTTCTTGGTCAATTTTGTTGTATTGGCAAGTGAATTTAGCTCGGACAGTCATTGGTTTGATTCCTTAGTAATTGGCGGGAAATGGGAAAGCTTAGGGAAGGCGGATCGAGTTGGTAGCTTGATCCGCCAATTGCTATACCCAAAGAGAAAATCGAAATGAGTGACGAAATTTACTTGCGCGATAATGATGTTGTGTCTTTTCAGGGGGTGGATTACAGCTTTGCTAATGCACAGACAGTAAAAGTTAATGAAATCAAAAATTCACTGATGCAAACTTGGTTTAAATCGCATCTGTCTGGCTGGATTGCTCACGGTATACCTTGTAAGGTTTTATTGGAAGAGGGAGGGGGATGGCAGGCTGGGAAAATTCGATTTCGGCTAGAGTTTATCCCTAGTGAGCCAAAAGTGCCTGAGCCAAAGCCTTCGACAGTTACCAGTGAGCCACAATCTCCGCTAGCTGATCTCCGATCGCAACTCAATCCCGAATAATCACAGATGCGTCGCCTGCTGATGGGTAGGCGACATATCCATGAATAAAGCCGTCCTTGCCATAGTAGGCAGGACGGCTTTTATGAAGCTTCCTGAAATTGTTTTTGAAGTTCGTCTCGGAGTACTTTGAACTCTTGAACCCTGGACTTAAGCCGAGTTACTTCGTCATTAAGGCGCTGAATTTCATTCTCTTTGAGTTCGACCTGATCACAATATTCATCGATCAGGTTGTCAAGCACTCCCCCAGTAACTGCTGTTCCGGGGCTGAAGATACTTGATTGCGAGCGATACGCTCGATTATCTCGCTTTTGCTGATTCCCAGTAAATTCGCTTTCTCCTCCAACAATTCCACGGCCTCTGGAGAAACTGACAGGTTTAGGTTTCGCTTCCTCTGTCCGTGTAACGGTTTTCTCATCTTTTGTTGTATCCATGCACTATTCCTTATTGTATACGCGCACTATCTTTACATTTATTGCGTGCAGTATTAGACTATATTTAGTTGTACGCGCAAACTACTTTTTTTGCAAGCCCGCGTAATAGCCTCACCCCAAACCAGGCAGAGATAGCAGCCTGCCCGCAATGAGCGATCGTAAAGACCTGCTAGGGGGAAACTTGACTTGACCTTGACTTACCCTGACTTAGCTTGACTTGACTTGACTTGACAAACCCACGGAGAAAACCGACATGAAAGTGACAGTCAAAGAACTAATTGAAAAGCTGCACGAGTACCCGCCAGATGCAGAGGTTGCGATCGAAGACCTGGACGACGATCAGGAATATTACATCAGCAGTTTTGCCCCAGGCGACAACAGAGTGACCATTGTCATCAGCAATGAAGAAGAGGAGGAGGAAGAGGAGGAAGAGGGAGGTTAAATTTTCGGCGCCAGGGCTAAATAATTCCTGGCAAATTAAAACTCCAGAGCGAATAGATGCCCCGGAGTCCTTTCACAAACTTATTACAGAGATTAGAAAAGGACAGCTTAACAGATGTCTAGTCAAACAGCAAAAAGGCGATCGCGGTTCAACACGTAGCTCTCATCCATGCTGAATGTTTCTTTTGTAACTGTCCACTAACCGTAAGTCGTAGCGATCGCCAACTGTTCAAATTTCTTAAGGAGTTTTACCAATGACAGAAGAGATCAACAAATCCTACGTCCAACATTACATTGCTAAAGCCAGCAGCACGGACAACCAAGACCTAAAAAACAATTACCTTTACCGTGCGGGAACCGAGATGGAAGTAATTGAGAGCGACGGCAACGACCAACTCAGCCTAGAACAACAGCAAACGGTATTAGATGCAGCTTCATCACTGCTAGTGGGTAACGAATAGCTTTTTATTTAGTCATTCAGGAGTCAAATATAAGTCAAAAACAAGGCATGACCATTCAACGACTCCAACTTGACTCACAAATTGACTGGATACCGATGTCCCTGGCAGCATCCTTGCTAGGAATTCATCCCAGCCAAGTTAGACGAGATAGAGCGGTACTACAAGAGTTGGACTTAATCGACTACACCAGCCATAGCGGCGGATTTACAAGAAAGACATTGGAATCTCTATGGATTTTTCGTCAACTTGTCAGCCAGCGAGGCAGAACCGAAGCCATAAAACAAATTAGCCATTATTTGGAACCATGAACGAACGAGACAGAGAAGCCGTAGCCCAAGCACTGCGTAATCAAAAACATCAACAGGCTGCCACCAGGACTGAGCAAATTGGAGAGAATGCTGCTCAAGTGGCCACAGGGCAGCTAGCAGTTATGTCTGAGCAACTGGCTGATAACATCGTTGACTACGTTTGGGCTGATGCCTTGCAAAAAGCCTTTGAACGCCTGGGACAAGGAGATATGGGAACGTTAGCCCCTCAAATGATTAAAGAATTTGGGAAAGGAATTACCGCCGACTTTCAGCTAGAAATAAAAGCCTTGGAGGAGTGGCACCGCTCCCCAAAATACCTGCTGCCGCCAAGCGGAGAATCCGACGTTTAACCGCTAACCAGCGTCAAAAACCAAACTGGCTAGCAATCATCATTGGCATTACCTCTGTTGTTATCAGCTTCTACCTGATGTCCAGAGCCATTAGCCAATGTCAGATTCCCGCAAGAAGCAGCGCATACATCACAAAGGATATTTTACCAAAATGACACTCGATAGCATCAACCTTAAGGCAAAATATTATGTCTGTGAGGGCAGCGCCGACAAGGGAGTAACCCAAGTAACTCCCACTGACGATCCAGAAAAGGCACTTTCTATAGCCCAAGCCAGCATCGCAAAAGTTCATTTTGTCAGCACCGTTAATCCTTTAACTGGGGAGGGTGGCGATGAAGCTTGACTTCATAACAGTGCTGTTAACGGTCGGTACTAGCACAAGCTTGCTGTTTGGCAGTGGTAACATCACCAACACCTTTAATTCTCTTGGTAATGCCAAAGAGATGATGCAAACAGCCACAGCCAAGAATAACGAGCTACGAGCTAGCCAGCAATCGGCCAAGAACCAAGCTGCAATCGCCGAAGAACGCTACAGAAATGGGTGTTTAATTCTTTTGTACAAAGGGCGACTGGTGGCGATCGCCCAAGGTAAACCAGTCTACGACCCCATAACAAAACAGCCACTTCCGAAAGGAACTGTAGTCTGTGATGGGTACGGAACCAGCGCAATTTTAGAACCGCGAGATTTTGACGGTGACGGCAAATTTCAGCCGGTCGTCGCCTCTGAGGCGTTTACGGGGAATAGCCAGCTAATCAAGCAATCCCTAGAAAGCAATAGGAGGGCATCGTACCAATGACCACCTTTTTTAGACGTAAGAGAATCAAATTCAACCTTTCAAAAACTGCTCTAAAAATTGCTGGCTGGGGTGCGGTTGGTTTGGGATTGTGGATATGTTACCTGAACATTGGTCCTTATGCCTATGTAGTCAAAGTCCTTTCTAGTAGGGTAATTGACACTACATTAATTCAAGGTTTCTACGCAATTCCTATACTAGGTAAATTATTTCAGGCTATCGGTTTAGTCAGCCATTGGGGGATAGGCTTACTGATTTGGGCAGTAATTCAAGTCTGCCAAATTCTTCCCATACTCCTGAAACATAACAGGAGATACATGAAAAATGTACTTGATGAAGTTGCCACCGGGGGAGTTTACCAAATCGGCGAGAAAGATGATCCGGTAGTCAAACAGCTAAAACGGCTCTACAACCTGCTGCCACTGCAATCTATGCGGAAAGCCCGAACCTACGCCAAGGTTTCTTATGGTGTAGACGCCTTGTTTTGTTCCATCGCCTATCCCCCAATTCCTGGGGGTGACATCGGACAATTATTGTTTGCTCTGGCAACTGCACAGTGGAATTTGATTGACTGGAGTGGGGTTGCGCTGATGCTAATCACGATGTTTGCAATTGAAATTTTGGTGAATCTAGCGCTTTGGTGGGCAGAAACTACCAAATACCTGAAGTAGAGACGGAGGCGGGGAGGGACACCCTCCCTTTTTGGGATATTTTTATGACTAATTTCAAACCGGAAAAATCCCGCAGTCCTGAAGACTGGCAAGAATTAGCGGTTGAGCGGGTTGATTCAACAGATAGCAACCTTGGTGTCGGTGGTGCAATTATTGCTGGATTAGTTCTGGGGGCGATCGCCTCTCCTCTGACCGGGGTGCTGGCTTTCTCGCTGATTTTGTACCGTTCTTTTCGGAAAACTCATTCTGTCAACTCAGCTGAGTCGGCAATTAGAGATTATGGATGTGTTGCGGCATTTCTGGAAGGTAATGACCTGAAAGATTACGCCCAACAAGTTGGTTTAGAAGAGTGCATTAACCAAATCCGCTGGGCAATTGACCGAGGACACAGCCCAAACTCTGATGCCCAATCTCTAATCCCGAAGTCTTCGGGCGCTACATCTGCTACCCAAAAAGTCACGGCGCTTGTGGGAAGTGCAACGAATGCCGTTAGCCGATTGCGTGGGGTAATTACCTTAAGCGCCCCGCAGATCCCAGTCGCCAATGATTTAATCGGTGCAATGAGCGATCGGATTCGCAACCACTTGATAATTGGAGCCCAAGGCAGCGGCAAGGGATTAACTGTTAGCAACGCCCTGGAGGCAATCAAAGCTAAACACCCAGACACGACTATTTTTTACATCGACCCCAAAGGTGATGAAAAAGAAACGGGTTATTTTACTGGTAGAGTAGATATTCTCAAACGCACCAAGGCACTAGAACAGAAACCATCTGCGGTGGTTGAATGGTTTAAGGCAGCCATTAAAGAATTTCAGAGTGCGGCGGGGCAGAAGTTGCTGATTTTGGACGAAGCAACTTATCTATCTAGTCTGATGAAACAGAGCGGTGAGGGCAACTGGTTTAAATCAGTGATTATGAGCTTGGTTAGCGTTGGCGATTCTCAAGGCTGGAACATTTGGATTCTGGCGTTAAACCCAAATACTGAAGACATTGGCGTTAGCGGTGGGGTGCGATCGCAATTTATGCCACTAACCCTAATCACGAATGAGAGCTTAACGACCTATACTGCTTTAATTGGAACCAAATGGTTGCCAGCGGATCGCAAATTGCCATCAGAGGACATCCAGGATCTATGCAAAGAATCTCCTGTTAATCGATGCTACTACTACGGACAATTTAATAACTGGTTTTCACTGCCAACACTGCCTAATTACTCTGTCTATGACCGCGACGCCAGGGCGATGCTAGAAGGATGCTTGGATGCAGTTCAAGATGAACCACCTGAACCGGACTCTGAACCACTGAACCAACCAACTGATAGGGAATACAGCGATTCTGGTAACGGTTCGGAACCAAGGTTCACGCCTCTGAACCTAACCCGTTCACAGGCTTTAGCCATGATTAACGCCCTGAGATCTGAACTGAACCAAACCGAGATTATAGAGCATCTCTGGCAGTGCAAGAAGGGCGGTTCAGCCGCTTGGAAGGAAGCTTATGCCCAGTTCAAACAGATATTAGAGACATGACTACTTCAGACTGCCCAATTGGTTTGATTTGTAGCGATTTCAAGTGCGATCGCGCCTTCTGCAATTTTTTAGCCGAGGGGTGTCCATTACCATTTTTTGTTAATCCCAGAAAGCTTTTTAGTGATTGTAGACAAAATTTTTGGGGCTTAAAAAACTTAAAAAATCAACATATTTTTTTATAACCAATGAGTTGGGAGCCAAGCAGAGAGAGTAAATCATTAACAATCCTTAATGATTGCAGGCATCACAGATGGGTGCTTATCCGAATTTCTTCAGACAGGCAGGGCAAATGGTTTGCATCCTGTAATCATCCATTCGACTTAGAAAGCAAGGAATACGATTCAGAAGAAGAAGCGATCGACGAGCTTCGTCGGCTCATCGATGCGGAACTTGACAAAGAAAACGAGCCACTAACCCAAGAAGAGTTAGACGCTTATGAGGAGTCTGTTTCTTGCTGGGACTGTGCGGGCACTGGGAAAATTTATGCCTATATCGGCGACAGTCAACCCGGTAGATGCTCAACCTGTAAAGGCACTGGATATTTGTAGTTTAGAGAAAGAGAAGGATGACTAACAAGAATTGCCCAAAATGCGATTGTACATGGCTGCAATACGAAGAAAAATACGGATATTGGGAGTGTGACGACTGCGGTAACATTTGGGGCGTTTGATGAAGATGATCCAGATTATGACGAAATTGAACTGTGTTCCAAGTGCCACGGCAAGGGAGTACTTTCCTTTGGTGGAGTGAATTTTTACTCCTGTACCTTGTGCGGTGGGAGGGGAACGTTTTGAGAGATTGTCCAATTGGTTTAATTTGCAGTGACTTTGAGTGCAATCGCCGCTACTGCGAAAATTTAGCTGATCCGTGGCCATTGCCTTACTACCTAAATCCTCGTTGGATGCCAGGCGTGGGACTGCTAGTTATCGTTCCAAGTCATGAATGGGATTGCACCACTGAAGAACACCTGATTGCTCAAAATGAAGAATATAACAATTGGGTTACAAGTGTCCGCAATGAGATGTGGATGGGAGGTTTCTGGTATGCAATTGATTTGCCATACGAAGTACATCCAGAAGGAGGACTGCTGGTAATCCACGATCTAAAACTCGACGGAGATGTGACTTTTTCCGAGCCTTGGATTTTCAATCCCAAGAAGCGGTATAACTGTGCCCCTACCCATTGGGAAGAATTTATGCGACCTGTTCCGCTAGAGGGTTGTAGACATCCTTTTACTGCTGATTACATCGAAAAAGATGGATTTTACCGTGACTTCCTATTGCGTTTCCTTGGTGATTTTGATGAGTCCTACGAGGAGTAAATATGGCAATAACCGTAGACCCTAAAACGAAAAAACTAAATATTCGCTTTAGAGTCAATGGTTATAGCAAGCAATTTTATTTGTCTAGCGGGCTTAAAGATTCATCTAAAAATAGAATTGTCGTAGAGCCTCGCTGGGAATAAATTCAGAGAGACATTGCACTGGGGCGATTTGATTCTACGCTAAAATCCTACAAATTTGGAAATTATCAAAATACTGTAGTCCCCGTAGAGAAAATATCTTTGGATAAGCTATGGGATAAATTCTTAGATTTCAAATCTCAACATTTAGAACTATCAACACTAGAGAGTGATTACAAGCAAATAACTAAAATTGTTGTAAAGCTATCAAGTAAGGAAATCAAAAATGCTCCAACAATCAGAGATTGGTTGTTAGCTGAATACAGCTACCATACAGCGTACAAAACACTTGCGGCTTTTTCTAGGTGCTGTAGATGGGCTATTGATTCGTGCTTAATTAATTCCAATCCTTTTGAAAAAATGCAATTACCAAGTCCCAAAAGTCGCAGTAACGAAAAAGCTTACACATTGGAACAAAGGGATCTAATCATTGCTGCTTTTGAATCTCACCCCAAATTTTCACACTACAGTAGCCTGATTAAATTTTTATTTTGGACTGGATGCCGACACGGAGAAGCGTTTGCTTTGACATGGGGGGATGTCAGCCATCAATGCACCAGGATCTCTATTACAAAAGCCTATGCCTCTCGCGTTCGTATTGTAAAAGGAACCAAAAATAACAAACGGCGGGTGTTCTCCTGCCTGCAAGATTCCAAACTGCAATCTTTGCTTGAAGAGGTTCAACCTAATTCCCCCGACCCAAAAGAATTGATTTTCAAAAGCACGACTGGGCAGAGACTCAATTTAAATATTTTAAACAAATGTTGGAGATACAACGACACTGGGGAATATCGCTATAGCGGTGTTGTAACAGAATTAGCCGACCAAGGCATGATTCCCTACCTAAATGCTTATAGTACTCGGCACACCTTCGCTACTTGGGCGATCGCTTCTGGATCGTCCCCAGAAAAGGTAGCTTACTGGATCGGGGATAACGTCCAAACAGTTTTAAGGTACTACTGCCACCCAGATGTCACTAAAGCTGAGTGCCCAGACTTTTAAATGCTACTCACCTGCTACTAAAAAATAGCTTAGAAATGCTTGCAATCTAGTTAGTTGCAATTCTAATACAATTACACCCATGACCGTCGCTT
The DNA here is from genome assembly GCF_036919575.1 of Nostoc sp. Taxonomy (GTDB): domain Bacteria; phylum Cyanobacteriota; class Cyanobacteriia; order Cyanobacteriales; family Nostocaceae; genus Nostoc. The sequence continues at coordinate 8,678 of NZ_JBALBY010000132.1, forward strand.
TGCTCCAATTCAAAATAAAAGAATTTAATTTTTAATTCCTACGAAGGGGGCTGACCTATAGCGTTTCCTAATCACATGAGGTATATCTTAGCCCCCTCCTTGCTTGCGGGGAGGGGGTTGGGGGTGGGGTTCTTATAACTCACTAAACCGAGAACCGCTATATTGCAAATTTTCAGTGACTCAGACACAATACTAACTCTACTGATTGAGGAAAAATTTTTTCACTCATTGTATTACCGTGTTTATAAGTGGGTGTTGAGGTTAAATAGTATTTGATGCAAACACAAGACAGGGTAAAAGTCAATCAAGTTGCAACGGCGATCGCAGCTAGCCAAGAATATTTGCTTTCGATTCAAAATCCCGCAGGTTACTGGTGGGCAGAGTTGGAATCTAATGTTACCATCACTGCTGAAGTCGTCCTCCTACATAAAATTTGGGGAACTGACCAAGGCAGACCTTTAGACAAAGTTGCAGCCTATCTGCGTCAACAGCAACGGCAGCATGGCGGCTGGGAACTTTACTATGGTGATGGCGGAGAACTTAGCACCTCGGTTGAAGCTTACATGGCGTTGAGGTTGCTAGGTGTACCAGCAAGCGATCCGGCGATGATTCGGGCGCAAGCTTTTATTCTCAAACGGGGCGGTATCAGCAAAACTCGGATTTTTACCAAGTTGCACTTAGCCTTGATTGGCTGCTACAACTGGCGCGGTATTCCCTCACTACCAGCTTGGGTGATGCTGTTGCCAAAGGCTTTCCCGGTCAATATCTACGAGATGTCTAGCTGGGCACGTTCCAGCACAGTGCCATTACTGATTGTATGCGATCGCAAACCTGTTTTTATCACCGATCCAACTATCAACCTAGATGAACTATACGTTGAAGGTGTTGATCAAGTCCGGTGGGAATTACCCCAAATTGGCGATTGGACAGATTTATTTCTCACTCTCGATCGGGGGTTCAAGTTAGCAGAACGCCTGAATTTAGTACCCTTCCGTGAACAAGGAATCAAAGCCGCCGAAAAGTGGATTTTAGAGCGCCAAGAAGCTACAGGCGACTGGGGCGGCATTATTCCGGCGATGTTGAATTCAATGCTAGCTTTACGCTGTCTGAATTATCACCCAAGCGACCCGATTGTGGCACGAGGTTTGCAAGCAATTGATAACTTTGGCATTGAAACAGAAAATAACTACCGGGTACAGCCCTGTATTTCACCTATCTGGGATACAGCTTGGGTAATACGTGCTTTGGTAGATTCTGGTTTTGCACCAGATCATTCGGCTGTGGTGCAAGCTGGAGAATGGTTATTGCAAAAACAAATTTTAGATTACGGAGATTGGGCTGTAAAAAATCGCCAAGGAAAACCAGGGGCTTGGGCGTTTGAGTTTGACAATCGCTTTTATCCAGATGTAGACGACTCGGCTGTGGTGGTGATGGCTCTAGATGTTGTAAAACTTCCTAATGAAAAAATCAAACAGGCTGCGATCGCTCGTGCCTTAAACTGGATTGCATCTATGCAATGTAAACCGGGCGGGTGGGCTGCTTTTGATTTGGATAACGATCAAGATTGGCTCAACTCGATTCCTTATGGCGACTTGAAAGCCATGATTGATCCAAACACCGCAGATGTTACGGCTAGAGTCATAGAAATGCTGGGTGCTTGTAATCTGTCAATTGATAGTGATAATTTAGAGCGATCGCTTGCTTATCTTCTGCGCGAACAAGAAACTGAAGGCTGTTGGTTTGGTCGTTGGGGTGTAAATTATATCTACGGCACAAGTGGTGTCCTCTCAGCCTTGGCGTTAATTGCTCCTCAAAGGCATAAACTCAGTATACAACGGGGAGCAGCTTGGTTAGTGGCATGTCAAAATCCAGATGGGGGTTGGGGTGAGACTTGCCGCAGCTATGATGATCCCAGTCTTAAAGGGAAAGGAAATAGTACTGCATCTCAAACTGCTTGGGCAATAATAGGGTTGATAGCAGCAGGTGAAGCAACTGGTAAATTAGCTCTTGATGTAATTGAGCGGGGAATTGACTATTTAGTGGCAACTCAACAGCCCAATGGGACTTGGTTTGAGGCAGACTTTACAGGTACCGGCTTCCCCTGCCATTTTTATCTCAAGTATCATATGTATCAACAATACTTTCCTTTAATCGCGTTAGGTCGCTATCAAGCAGTGATTAAAAAAGGTTAGGGACTTCCAACAAATAAATTACCCAATCTTATGGGGTGGGCCGAAAAGCCATTGGTGTCAACTTAAGCCAAAACCCTTTCAAAACCTCGTTTCCAGCCAGAGGCTGGAAATGCAGATCATTGCGGCTCTGCCGCAAGTCTTGAGGCGGAGCCTCAATGAAGGGTATTCCCAGTCGGAGACTGGGAACGAGACAAGAGTGTTAGGGACTTCCAACAAATAAATTAGCCAATCTTGTGGGGTGGGCATCTTGCCCGCCTTTGTATACGTGCACTCGTGTAGCCCACCCCACAAGAAGTAGTTGAGTATTTTTTTATCAAAAAATTGGGTTTAAAACCCCGTGCTTCTTGCACGGCTTTAAGTTTTGATGTCTAAATCTAAATCCCCGTTACAAAACTGTACTTCCGACTTCCGACTTCCGACTTCATTAATTGTCAGTCCCTTAATTGTCGTTACTGTCCTTAAAAATAAAGGTGAGGCATAGCCCCACCTACGATTCTTGACTCAAAACTGTTACAGCACCCGCTTGAAGAAAGTCACTAAATCCTCAATGTTCGGTGTGTGAAGTAAATCTAATACTTCTGTAGCTTTTTCAGAAGGTATATAGTCATTTGGTACACCGATGATTGAAGTTCCCAAATTTTGGGCTAGTTGATACCAAAAAGCCAATTTCTCGTCAACGCTTATTGAAGCATACTCTTCATTAGAAATTGCCTTTCCCCGTACTTCATCTTGGTTTAGCAACTGACGCAAAGCCAAAAGCTGTTCTGCTTGGGGTAGATTTTGAATTCGTGCAACTAAATTCGCAGTCTTTTCATTTGGCATATCATTGAGAGCGATCGCTGGAATTGTATCAGCAATTTCAGTATACAGTAACGCTAGAACCGTCAGGCGATCGTCTATATCCAAATTCTGAAATTTTGTTACACTTTGTTCTAAAAAATTGATGTTGGTAGAAGTCATAAACACCTCGAAGTAATTAACTACTTAATTAACTAAAAAATTATTAAGTGAAAATTGTAATCCTGCCTTCAGCCAGTTCGACTATCGCTTTGCTCTTAAACAGAACGAACATGAATTGATTTGAGTAAATCTGTTCTGCTGGTAATAATTCATGTCAAGTAAATAGCTGTTGATATAGATAATTACAGAGTAAGAGTTTTAGTTTTTACTCTGTATTTATTTATCAACAAAAATCAAAATTCAGCTTTAGATTAAGCGACTGGCGGATATAGCAAGCTTTAAGAGATACCCTCAAGCAGCCTCAAAAGTTAGAAATTTGCTAAATTCCAGCACCTGCTTTTGCTTCGGCACCCATTGGCGAAACATAATCACGGAAAAGAGTAATCTGTTGCTCAAAGGCTAATCCTTGAATTCTGCCAAACAATGCTTTAGATTCTGAAGGAAGTTGATAATCATCTGGTATAGGAATGATAGTGCCATTTTCCATACCTTGAGATAATCGATACCAAAACAGTAGCTTGGTGGTATCACCCAAAGAGCCATATTCACGAGAAATTTGGGTATCCACCTTATTAATCAAATCACGCTGAACTTGTAATTGTTGTTCGTGAGTTAAGTCCTTAACTTGATTAAATAAACCTTCAGCTATTTCTGGCGAGACAGTGCTGGCACCAGGAGCGGCTGGAGTAATTGACCTCCCTATTTCTTTGTAAATGAACCAAAACAAAGCAAGCTGTTGATCCACATCTAACTTTTGCCAAGCTTGAACATGTTCACGAATAGTTGGATCGTTAGTTTGCGTGTATGTCATTATTAACTCCAGTTGCAATTTATCAGTGTTATCAATAACGTTATCAAATTTACATTTGGAGTTTTACCCTACTGAAGACAGATGTCTTGGAATCATAAAGAAGAATTCAGAATTCAGGAGTCAGAATTCAGGAGTCAGAATTGGAATGCTAAAAATTTGAGAGATTTTTAAGAGATATTTCGGTGGATAGATGTTAATTTGATTGTGACAGTGCTTTTTTAAGCACTGCCCAATTCAGCGACATTAATTTGTAAACGGCTATATCCAATTTGTAATATATACAGTAGAAATACCGCTTCTGCTTTTATTTAGCTTATTCTCGCCGGTCTTGATAATCTTCAGAAGACTTTGGATCTAACTCCCAGCGATCGCCGTCACGTTCCTCTAAAATATCGTTGGTATGCAGAAACTCAGAGTCATCCATTTCTAGCCCTACGGCTGCTTCTAGCTCCTCAGTTACATTTTGATCGGGATTGGAAGTACTACCACCAACGGCTTTATCCCCAACTGCATCTGCATCTTGCCAATAAGTATCAACATCCCCAGCAGTGAATTCAGGACTAGTTTCTGTGTACTCCTCTGTTTCTGCTTCCGTTGAAGTACCGCCAAGATTGTATCCCGACAAGTCTTTTACACCAGTACCATAGGATTCGGTAATTTCCTGTGGCAAATCATTGGTTTTAATTTTGTCATGATGATTTTTTTCTGCCATGATACTAGTCCTTTTCTGCATTCTCACAATAACGTTTTCTTGTCAAGAAGTTGTCTAACTAGAGAGGTATAGCTTTAGAAATAAAATAATCTATCCCCTTGGAACGACGCTGAATTAGCGATCGCGCCATACTATTGGAAATATGAAATCATGGTCAAGCAACTTGTAGTTGAAGTTTTTTAGTTATGAGTTAGGGGTTATCAAACCGAAATTCTTCAGTAGCCAACTTCTAACTCATAATTATTTTGTATTTTTGAGCAATCAATATTTTAGCTAGTTAAAAACTAGAAAAAAACAGGTAATACCATCTATGACTGACTATAACAATCATTCCAGGAATAAAAAAGTTGCCATTCTCATTGAACAGGCAGTAGAGGATGCAGAATTTACAGTTCCTTATAATGGACTAAAACAAGCAGGAATCGAGGTAGTAGTTCTCGGTTCCCGAATCAATGAAAAATATAAGGGTAAACGCGGTAAACTTAGCGTACAAGCTGATGGTACTACGACAGAAGCGATCGCAGCCGAATTCGACGCAGTAGTGATTCCTGGTGGGATGGCTCCCGATAAAATGCGGCGAAACCCTAACACAGTACGCTTTGTACAAGAGGCTATACAACAAGGAAAATTGGTAGCTGCGGTTTGCCACGGCCCACAAGTTTTGATTGAAGGCGACTTGCTCAAAGGTAAACAAGTTACAGGCTTTAGCGCTATTGCTAAAGACATCATTAACGCTGGTGGAAATTATTTAGACGAACCGGTGGTAGTTGACGGAAATTTAATTACATCTCGTGAACCCGGAGATTTGCCAATTTTCACCACAGCTATTTTAAGCCGTTTGGGTTATGGTGGCAAAGATGCTGCATTACCAAATGAGAAAGACACAACTGCTGAATGGTGGAAGCTAGCTGATGCTTGGGGTGGCTCAACTAAAAGTGAGATCAGCAGAGGTTTAAATAGTGCCCTTACTGGTGAACGTTATTCGCTAGAAGCATTTGAGAAGTACTTGGAAAAGGAATCAGATAGCGAAGTAAAATCAGTTTTTCAAGAAATCATTGCTAATAAACAGCGCCACATTGAAAAACTGGAAACCTACCTTCAGCTACTGGGCGAAAAACCCTCTTTGGGGGCAAATATTGCCAATCAGTATGCCAAGGTGAAAACTGCCTTAACCGGAAGTGATGATATATATCAGTTACGTTCCGCTTTGGGGGATGTGCAAACGGGTATTGGCGATATTGGCAATTTGTCTGCGATGTTAACTGACCCAGTAGCAACTGCTATTTTCAAAGAAATTTACCACGATTTATTGAAATCCGAACAGCGATTGGTAGAACTATATCGGGCGCGGATAGCCGCTCAAATTCAGCCTCCTAAGCCGACTACAGGGGCTGCTGTATCAATCTAACAAACCGCAGCTTTGTCATTTGTCATTGGTCATTGGTCAAGGTTTTAAGCCTATTTACGTTTCGTAACATAATTGGGTTTATTTCCAACGACTTACTTATTTGCGCCTCTGTGGTTAATTTACTGTGATGGAGATATAAAAAAGTGACTTCGACATCAGGTGATAAACTGACTACCAGTCAAGGTGAAGCTAGTGAAGTAGAGCGTTGGGCATCTCTCATCGGTGGTGGTGCGATGGTGCTGATGGGTTTAAGACAAGGCTCTTTGCGGGGAGTGCTGACGGCTTTAGCTGGTGGGGGTTTGCTATATCAAGGTGCAACTAAACAAAGCGCAATCCAGCAAGCACAAGAAGCAATCGGGATAAACCAACCCATCAAAGTTGAAAAGACGGTAACAATTAATAAATCGGCAGAAGAATTGTATCGCTTTTGGCACAACTTTGAGAATCTGCCTACATTTATGAAGCATCTCAAATCTGTAAGCGTGTACAACGAAAAACGTTCTCATTGGATATCCAATGCACCCTTGGGTAACAGCGTAGAATGGGATGCCGAAATTCTCGAAGACCGGGAAAATGAGTTTATTTCTTGGGCTTCTGTGGAAGGTGCAGACGTTGATAATTCTGGTTTTGTTCGCTTTAAAAAAGCCCCAGGCGATCGCGGTACAGAAGTAAAGATTGTCTTGGAGTATAACCCGCCAGGTGGAGCGTTGGGAGCTACCGTAGCTAAACTTTTTGGTGAAGAACCAGAACAGCAAATTGGTGATGAATTGCGCCGCTTCAAGATGCTAATGGAAGCAGGCGAAATTGCCACCACCGAAGGTCAATCAAGGGGAAGCAAGTAGTTATTCCCCCAATGACGCCATATAATTAGCGCCTAGATGATGGGTGTTGAAAAAGCGATCAATAGCGATCGCTTTCCCGAACGCCTGGAAATGGCGAAAAAGTTTGCCAAAGCAGAAGTGATTAACTCCGAAGACCGAAGAAGTTAATGCTGGCGAAGCGTTGAAAGAGAAGATTGGTAGCCGTGGCATCGATGCTGTTCGTTTAGAAGGCTATCATATATTTCAACAAAAAAAGGATAACTGCATCAAAGTTGTTCTTAAACCCTGAATGGTGAATAGTCATTCAGCGTTTTGAATTGTACACCCAACATAATGCAATCGAGGTTTTTATGAATCGAGTAATTTCATGGCTGCGGAATATTCGGATCTCCCAAATCCTTGTAGTTTTTCTGGTAGGATTTATGTTTTTACTGGGTCAGGCTTTTAGCTACGTTAATGTAGCACAAGCTGATGTTAAAACTCCAGAAGGTACTTATTACAAGGGAACACCAGACAAAGGTGAAATCAGAAACGATACCCAAATCAAAGATACCGAAAATCCATTAAAAAGCGTTGCTGATAATATCCGCGAAAAGCTAAATTTGGATGAAAAAGCTCCTAAAGCTACAAAAGAGTTTTTTGATCCTGCAAACAACGAAGCCGGAGATAAATCTTCATCATCTGATAAAGATACAGAAGGTTATTCCCAAAATCATTCTAGCTAGCAAACAACTGAGAGACAGAAGCTAGATTTGTGGCAACTTTTGAGTCTAAATTTTTGACTCATATAGCGTTTCCTAATCACATGAGGTAGATCATAGTCCCCTCCTCGCAAGCGGGGAGGGGGTTGGGGGTGGGGTTCGTACCTACACAACCGAGAACCGCTATATATTGCGGACTTTTCACGTTATGTGGAAAAGCCACAAAAACCTAACCCCCTAACCCCCTTCCCTACCAGGGTTGGGGGAAAATTCAAAGTCTCTCTCCTTTTAGGAGAGAGAAATAGAAGTGAGGTTTTCCAGATACCGTGAAAAGTCAGCTATATATTGTTGTCAAATAACTTTTGAGTAGCTACTGAGACGCGATAATTATCGCGTCTCAACATCACGATAAATCTAGTATTTATCTTGATATTAACCAGCCAACAATCATAACTAAGGACTAAATAATTATGAAAGCAGTTTGCTGGCATGGAGCAAATGATGTGCGGGTAGAAACAGTTCCCGACCCGAAAATTATCAACCCACGCGATGCCATTGTTAAAATTACGTCTACGGCAATCTGCGGTTCTGATTTGCATATTTACAACGGCTACATCCCCACAATGGAAAAGGGCGATATCCTTGGTCATGAATTCATGGGGGAAGTCGTGGAACTGGGAAGCGCAGTTAAAAATGTCAACGTAGGCGATCGCGTCGTTGTTCCCTTCACCATCTCCTGCGGTAACTGCTTTTTCTGCAATCGGGATTTATCGTCGTTGTGCGATAACTCTAACCCCAATGCTTGGTTAGTAGAAAAGCAAATGGGCTATTCGCCATCAGGTCTATTTGGCTACTCTCATTTATTCGGCGGTTATGCCGGTGGTCAAGCAGAGTATGCACGAGTTCCATTTGCCGATGTAGGCTTGTTTAAAATTCCCGATGGTTTGACGGATGAACAAGTGCTATTTCTAACAGATATTTTCCCCACTGGCTATATGGCAGCTGAAAACTGCAACATCAAACCTGGTGATATTGTCGCTATTTGGGGCTGTGGCCCAGTCGGACAATTCGCGATCAAAAGCGCATATATGCTAGGTGCGGATCATGTCATTGCCATTGACCGCATTCCCGAACGTCTGCAAATGGCTAAAGAATACGGCAAAGCTGAAGTTCTCAACTACGAAGAAGTGGATGTAGGCGAAGCACTCAAAGAAATGACTGGCGGTCGTGGACCCGATGCTTGCATTGATGCAGTGGGAATGGAAGCACACGGCACAGATTTTATGGCATTATACGATCAAGTAAAGCAAGCGGTGCGTCTAGAAACAGATCGCCCAACAGCATTACGGCAAGTAATTGTGTCTTGTCGGAAAGGTGGTCACGTATCAATTCCGGGTGTGTATGGTGGCTTTGTAGACAAAGTGCCGATGGGTGCTGCTATGAACAAGGGTCTAACCTTAAAAATGGGACAAACCCACGTCCACAAGTATCTAAAACCTTTGCTAGAACACATCCAAAACGGTGAAATTGATCCAACATTCATCATCAGCCACACATTACCTCTAGAACAAGCGCCCCACGGCTACGAAATTTTTAAGGACAAGAAAGAAAACTGCACCAAAGTTGTACTCAAACCCTAATTTTAGGAGTTTAATATGAGTGATAGCACCGTTACGAAAATAGATTCTACCCATTCCCCTAAAGGTAAACTTGGTCAAAAATATCTAGCCTCTGGCAAAGATGTTGCGATCCGTCTTTGGGAAGACGAACAACCAAACGAACACAAAGAGCCAAGTTCGCGCGACTATGAAACAGTTGGTTATGTAATTAATGGTCGTGCCCAATTGGACATTGAAGGGCAAACAATTTTACTAGAGCCTGGGAATTCCTGGGTTGTGCCTAAAGGAGCTAGCCACACTTACAAAATCCTTGAACCATTTACTGCTGTTGAGGCAACTAGTCCACCGGCTCAAGTTCACGGACGGGATGAAATTTAAAACAAGTCGCAAGTCGCAAGTCGCAAGTCGCAAGTAAGTTTTGTGACTCTTATTTAGACCCCGACCCAAAACTTACCGGTTATTGAACCGGGGGACTTAAACCCACGGTACTTGGTTAAACCTACTATAGTCGTTTGAAATTGCCTGTAAATTAGGTATTTCGTAGGGTAGCACAGCTAGCTGTGCTGCCCTATAGCGTGTTGGTTAGAGAAAATCGTACAAAATGTGAGGCGATATAGGTTGAATAAGCTAGCGATCGCCTTTAACTAATTTCTCAACAAACCTCACAACTTCCGACTGCATCGATCGCAGCTGACAATGCGATCGCCACATGAGTCCAATGAGTTCCCCCCTGGCAATAAACCACATACGGTTCACGCAAAGGTCCATCTGCTGATAATTCCAAAGTACTCCCTTCAATAAATGTCCCCCCAGCCATGACTACCAGGCTCTCATACCCCGGCATTTCATCTGGAACAGGGTCTAAGTAGGAACCGATAGGAGAATGCTGTTGTATGGCTTTACAGAAAGCAATTAGCTTTTCGGCAGAACCGAGTTTAATTGCCTGAATTACATCCCCACGGGGAGCCAGGGGACCGGGATTAACTGGATAACCGAGTTTGTCAAAGACATAACCAGTCAGATAAGTCCCTTTCATCGCCTCTCCGACCATCTGCGGCGCTAAAAATAGTCCTTGGAACAGCAGACGATTTTGGTCAAAAGTAGCACCACCATAACTACCGATACCGGGAGCAGTGAGACGACAGGCGGCGGCTTCCACTAAGTCGGCGCGACCGGCGACATAACCGCCAGCGCTGACAATGGTGCCACCAGGATTTTTAATCAATGACCCAGCGATTAAATCAGCACCTACGGCTGTAGGTTCCCTGGTTTCAATAAATTCGCCATAGCAGTTATCCACAAAGCAAACGGTGTTCGGGTTTTGCTGTTTGACTAAGTGGACGATTTTTTCAATATCAGCAATTGATAAACTCGGACGCCAAGAATAGCCACAAGAACGCTGAATTAACACTAAACGCGTGTTTTCAGCCACACTAGTACTTATTGCTTGCCAATCTATAGTTTCTTGGGGGGTTAGCTCCAATTGGCGGTATTTTATGCCAAACTCGATCAGAGAGCCTTGACCTTGACCCCGTAAACCAATGACTTCTTCAAGCGTATCGTAGGGAGAACCGACCACTGCTAACATTTCATCTCCAGGACGGAGGACACCAAACAAAGCACAGGCGATCGCATGAGTTCCCGAAACAAACTGCACTCGCACCGCCGCAGCTTCGGCACCCATAACTTCGGCAAAAACTTTATCTAAAGTTTCTCGTCCTAAATCATCGTGACCATAGCCACTTACACCCGCAAAGTGGTGTGCGCCCACACGGTGATTACGAAAAGCATCCAGGACTCGTTTTAGATTATGCTTGACCTGAGCGTCAATTCCAGAAAAAATTTCTAATAGTGCCTGTTCTGCTTGCCGCAGCTGTTCTAAGCTGTTCATCAGTTCCTTGTTCAAAATAAAATTATAGATATGCGGATTTTTAGATCGCACAGACTAGGCCAAAAAATTCAAATTCAGGTTAATGCATGACAATTGCTACTTCAACTAAACCTCAAATTAACTGGGTTAATACCCTGTTTTTCATTGGACTGCATATCGGCGCTTTATTTGCCTTTGTTCCTGGTAACTTTAGCTGGACAGCAGTTGGTGTGGGTTTCTTGCTGTATTGGGTAACTGGCGGTTTAGGCGTAACTCTGGGATTTCATCGCCTTGTTACCCACCGCAGTTTTCAAACTCCCAAGTGGCTAGAATACCTGTTGGTTTTCTTCGGGACACTCTCCTGTCAAGGAGGCCCCATTGAGTGGATAGGAACACATCGTATCCATCATTTGCACTCAGATACTGACGCTGATCCCCATGATTCCAATAAAGGCTTTTGGTGGAGCCACATGGATTGGCTGATTCACTATTGTCCCGCTCACGCTGATGTTCCTCGTTTCACCAAGGACATTGCCGAAGACCCATTTTATCAGTTTTTGGAAAAATATTTCATTTTGATCCAGGTTGCTCTGGGTGTATTGCTTTTGCTTCTGGGTGGCTGGCCGTTCGTTGTTTGGGGAATTTTTGTTCGCATTGTCTGGGTTTACCACTGCACTTGGTTGGTGAACAGTGCTACTCATAAATTTGGCTATCAGAGCTATGATTCTGGTGATCGATCGACCAATTGCTGGTGGGTAGCCGTACTAGTTTTCGGTGAAGGCTGGCACAATAACCATCATGCCTTTCAATACTCAGCTCGTCATGGGCTGGAATGGTGGGAAATCGATTTAACTTGGATGACTGTTCAATTGCTGCAAGCAGTTGGTCTGGCTACTAATGTGAAGTTAGCCCCAAGCAAAATGAGTTAGGAGACGCGATTAATCGCGTCTGTACAGGAGTTAGGAGACGCGATTAATCGCGTCTGTACAGGAGTTAGGAGCTATGGCGGTTTCCAGGTGCATGAAGTATATATCAAAACCTCACCTCCACCCCCTCTCCTTACTAAGGAGAGGGGAGATAAAGCACAGCTTTATCGGGGTGAGGTTAAGCTGCACTTGACTAGATTAAAAAAGGCTACAGGATGTCTATCTTTTTTAACTCATAACTTATCACTCCTAACTCCTAACTTTTCAAAAGTCTATTTACGGGTGCGCTTGTGTCGGTTAGGTTGCTATAATCCGAAGCGCTAATATCAAGGAATTTTGCGGCAAGTTGCTTTTTGGTGACTTGGTGGAGGAGTTTGTTGTTTTTCAGGTGTCCATGACTACATCAATAATTAACAGCCAGAAAGTAAGTGACGAGCCTGGTAATTCCGATCTAAGGCTCAAAGATATTGTCAAAACCGTGCCACGGGAATGTTTTCAACAGAACCGTCGCAAAGCTTGGACACAAGTACTGCTAAGTGTCTTGGCAGTTGCCTTGGGCTACTACAGCCTAAGCATCACTCCTTGGTTTCTTTTGCCCCTAGCTTGGATTTTTACGGGCACTGCTTTAACAGGTTTTTTTGTAATTGCCCATGATTGTGGTCATAGGTCTTTTGCCAAACGTCGTTGGGTAAATGATTTGGTGGGGCATTTCTTTATGATGCCGTTAATTTACCCCTTTCACAGTTGGCGCATTAAGCATAATTATCACCATACTCATACCAACAAGCTGGATGAGGACAACGCTTGGCATCCAATCCAACCGGAAGTGTTTGAAAATTGGGATAAAACCCGACAGTCTGCTTTTGAACTGTTCATGCGTAAACGCTTATGGTGGGTAGGTTCCATTGGACATTGGGCTGTGGTGCATTTTGATTGGCGGAACTTCAAAACTAAAGACCAATCGAGTATCAAGCTTTCTGTGGCTGTAGTCGTTGTATTTGCAGCGATCGCTTTCCCGATTCTGATCGCCACAACTGGTATCTGGGGATTTGTCAAGTTTTGGCTAGTACCCTGGATGATTTACCATTTTTGGATGAGTACTTTTACTATTGTTCACCATACTGCCGCAGATGTTCCTTTTGTGACAGTGAACAAGTGGAATGAGGCTCTAGCACAGCTATTTGGCACTATTCATTGCGATTATCCGCGTTGGGTAGAAATCCTGTGCCACGATATCAATGTTCATGTCCCTCATCATATTTCCACTGCGATTCCTTCTTATAATTTGCGGCTAGCTTACAGCAGCATCAAAGAAAATTGGCAGCCTTATCTACATGATGAGTGTCAGTTTTCTTGGTCTTTAATGAAGCAGATCACAGACCAGTGTCAACTATACACAACTGATGTTGGCTATAAGACTTTCAACGAATATTATACAGAGCGATAAATAGCACTGTGATTACACTCACGCTCTTGAACCGACAAGAGCGTTTATCATGCTGTGTTTAAATAGAATCTGGCAATTGTTTACTGACTAACATTTTAGGTAAATTGCCAAAAATGATCCGATTGTGTGTTAGCGATCGCTAGCTTTCGGGCATCCTAGAAGTGAGATGATCTTCTCTCAATTGAAGAAGAATTCAGAAGTCAGAATCAATCAGTCGGGGATTCAGACCCGCGACTGAATTGTTGCACCACAAAACAAGAAAATTTGGTGGGGGTGCAAAAACGCCGATTATTCATCCGCTTTTTCGCACAGAATTCATTCTGAATTCTGACTCCTGACTCCTGAATTCTGTTCGATAAAGTTCCGATTTATATTCAACAACAGAATCCAGTGCAATCAAATACCATCGCTTTCAATAACTCTCCTAGTTGTGAAACCTCTGAGAATACGACTAAATTACCTTTCACACTTGGGGATTTAAAAGCTGCAATTCCTGCTGAATGCTTTCAACCCAATGTGACAAAATCACTTTTTTACTTCTTTCGTGACATCTTGATTATCGGTCTGCTTTATGCAGTAGCTCATTACCTGGATTCTTGGGTTTTCTTCCCGATTTTCTGGCTAATGCAAGGAACAATGTTTTGGGCTTTGTTTGTAGTCGGACATGACTGCGGACACCAATCTTTTTCTAAGCATAAATGGCTCAATGATTTGATTGGACATCTTTCTCACACACCAATACTTGTTCCTTATCATGGTTGGCGGATTAGCCACAGAACTCACCATAAAAATACTGGCAATATCGATAACGATGAAAGCTGGTATCCTGTGACAGAATCACAATATAAGGAGATGCCTTTAGCCCAAAAGATCGGCAGATATTATGTTTTCCTCTTGGCTTATCCTGTGTATTTGTTTAAGCGTTCTCCTAATAAGGAAGGCTCCCACTTTTTGCCCAGCAGTTCGCTTTTCAAACCATCGGAAAAATGGGATGTCATCACTAGTACTGTACTTTTGATGGGCATGGTAGGTTTGCTAGGTTTCCTCACCTACCAATGGGGTTGGATGTGGTTATTGAAATATTACGCTGTACCTTACCTTGTGTTCATAATTTGGCTGGATTTGGTGACATTCTTGCACCACACTGAGCCAGACCTTGCATGGTATCGTGGAGAAGATTGGACTTTCCTGAAAGGGGCGATTTCTAGCATTGACCGTAATTATGGTTTGATCAATCATATCCATCATGATATCGGTACTCATGTTGCTCACCATATATTCCTTAACATCCCTCACTACAATTTGTTGAAAGCAACTGAGGCAATAAAACCAGTGATGGGTGAGTATTTCCACAAATCGGAAGAACCCATTTGGAAGTCATTATGGAATTCATGTATCAGCTGCCATTTTGTACCTGATACTGGTAGTAAGGTTTACTACACATCTCAGAAGAAGTTAGCTAAAGGCTAAGATTCAGATTCCCGACTTTTGAATGAAGTCGGGAATCTGGTATTTTCGTCAATGCTTTCTGACAACTTAGCTTTTGAGGTGCGTTGGCGTAGCCCGCCGCAGGCATCGCATATTACATTATTAATGTTTCTAACTCTCTCAGTATTTGAGCATCCTTAGCCTGCGTAAATCTCAACTTCCGGGCTGTAAGGTTATTAAAATAGAGAGGTAAAATAAAATATAGATAGATGACCTTCGCGGATTCCATTGGTGTCAACTTAAGCCCAAACTCATTTAAAATCTCGTTTCCAGCAAGAAGCTGGAAATGCAACTCCTGGTGGCTCTGCCGCAAGTTACGGAGGTGGAGCCTCAATGAGGGGCATTCCCAGTCGGAGACTGGGAACGAGGCAATATCTGGTCAAACTAACCCTGAGAACAATGAAAAACCCTTCCGCTATGTACTTTGAATCCTGTTAGTTTATCTGTATTATGTAGTGACTTAAGATCATTACTTGTTAGGGTTCTAAATCAGCACAGACTATACTATAGACAATTTACTCAAAACTCTTGGCAACTTTAAAATCAGAGGTATCAATGATTATAACTAATTTTAGCAAACATACAAATGAATTTAAGGAATCTAAAGTACTCAAAGCTAAACCACATTGGCAAGGGCAAAATTTGAGCGATACTGCTGGCAAAGGTAAAGATACCAAGATGCGAGATCCTGCATCTGATAGTTCGATTTTCAATAGCTTCAATCGTGGTCGAGTTGCTATTTTTATTGATGGCTTAAGTCTATTTCATACAGCTTTACAACTCGGTATAGAAATTGACTACGTTAAATTGCTTTGTCATTTAACTAACGGTTCCAGACTGTTGCGGGCTTTCTTCTATACTGGGGTTGATACCAGCAATGAAAAGCAACAGGGTTTTTTATTGTGGATGCGTCGTAATGGCTATCGTGTAGTGGCAAAAGAGCTAGTTATGGCGGCAGAGAATTTTAAAAAATCAAATCTGAATGTAGAAATTGCTGTAGACATGATAACTTTAGCTCCTTATTATGATACTGCGATTTTAGTCAGTGGGGATGGAGATTTAGCCTATGCTGTGAACGCTGTCAGTAGAATGGGAGTTCGAGTGGAAGTGGTCAGTCTGCAAACGTCCACTAGTGAAAGCTTGATTGATGTTGCTGACTGCTTCATTGACCTCGATAGTATTAAAGCATACATTCAAAAAGATTCTCATCTTGGCTATAGTTATCGCACGCAGTCTAATTCAAATCTTTAATCTCCGTATTTTGCTCGAACCTAGTTGAAATGGATATTTTAATAGTTGAAGATGAACCAGAAATTGCTCATTTAATTGAACTATCTTTAGAAAAAGAAGGATTTTTTTGTCGCATTAGCCGCGATGGGATGAATGCTTTGCGGATGTTTCAGGAGCAACCACCTGATTTAATCATCCTAGATTTAATGATTCCTGGTTTGGATGGGTTAGAAGTTTGTGCCAGAATTCGCCAAAAACCAGGTGCAAAAGATCCTTACATTTTGATGCTCACGGCTAAGGGTGAGGAAATCGATCGCGTCATTGGTTTGTCTACTGGTGCTGATGATTACATGGTGAAACCCTTTAGCCCCAGAGAGTTGGTAGCTAGGGTACGGGCACTATTACGGCGTAGCCTCCGCCAAGGGGGACAAAATCAAGTCAATCGTACCCAACACTTTATTGTCGATGTAGACCAGCGCACAGCCAGTCGTCAGCTGAATTCTCAGGAGGTTGAAATTTTGGATTTAACTACCCTAGAATTTAACTTGCTAACCACCTTTGTCAGCAATCCAGGTCGAGTTTGGAACCGCACTCAACTAATTGATAAACTTTGGGGAGATAACTTTTTTGGTGATGAACGAGTCGTAGATACTCATGTAGCTCGGTTGCGAAAAAAGATTGAGCCTGACCCGGCAAATCCGACTTTTATTAAAACTGTTGTTGGGGTTGGCTATAAATTTGAAGATCCTCCGGTAGCTTGACACTCCCCGCGATAAATCGACGGGGATTCTTGGTTCAACGAAACCACTTAAAGCGTGATTCCTTGCGTCATCTAGACCAGAGGTGGGATTCTCCCCAAGCGTTAACTTTCCGAGTGCCCCTCGGTAGTTGCATTGGTGCAAGTCCTGTTTTACTTGAAACAATTTGTTCCAAAATTCTGAGTCGTCTAGCCCCTATGAATCTTTTACCTACTGCTAGGAGGAAACTAGAACAATGCAGTAGAACCGCATAGATGAGCCACTGCGTTGCGGGGTTTCCCCCCGTTGTAGCAAGTGGCGTTCAATTATCAAGGTTCAGCGCTTTGTCTTTCGACAGCTAGGTTTTTTAAGTGGTTGATTACCTTTCCACCATCATTAGTATAGTATATTGGTACACTAATTAATTGAAAGCCGTTGTTCTACGACGGGGCTTTAAACCCAATTTTTCGGTGAATATATGAAGATGGGGCTGAGAACGCGCCTATTTTTCTCCCACTTAGTAGTAATGCTCGTGGGGGTGGCTAGTCTGGTGAGCATCAGCAAAATCTCTTCCCCCCGCTTGTTTGTCTTGCATTTAGAACGATTAGAAAATCAGGGGTTCGACTTAATCGATGTCCGTACTGAATTGGTTGCAGGATTTGAACTTGCTTGGCAGCGAAGCACTATTTGGTCAGTCTTAGTTGGCACCACCGCCGCCGGAGGATTGAGTTATTGGGTGTCCAGACGGATTATGGAGCGATTGACCGAGATGGAACAAATCACTCAAAAATTTGCTGCTGGTCAGATGGATGCCCGATTACCTGTGTCTGACATTCCAGAACTCAGTGGACTGAGTGCTAGTTTTAACCGGATGGCAGCTAGTTTAGAAGGGGTTGAAGCGCGGCGGCGAGAAGTGATTGGCGACATGACTCATGAACTACGAACACCGTTAACAGTGGTGCGCGGTTACTTAGAAGAACTGGCTGATGGACAAATTGAAGCGTCTCCTGAAATCTATCGGCGTTTAGCTAGAGAAACTAGGCGTTTAGAGCGGTTGGTGAACGATTTACAAGAACTGTCTAAGGCAGAAGCTGGTTATCTACCAATTAATATCCAACGGTTAAATCTGCGTCCGTTGTTAGAGTCATTAGTGGAGAAATTTACCGACCAACTGTTAGAAGATGGGCCAGTTCTGCTCTTGCAATGTCCATCTGTGCTACCTCCGGTATTGGCAGATATTGACCGCACAGAACAGGTATTGGTTAATCTGCTAGGTAATGCAGTGCGTTATACTAATGAAGGTTTAATTACCATTCATGCTGGGATTGAAGCATCTCAACTCTGGATTGCGGTTATAGATACAGGTATTGGTATCGCTCCAGAAAATTTGCCCCATGTGTTTGAGCGCTTCTGGCGAGCCGACCAATCGCGCGATCGCCATTCGGGAGGCACTGGTATTGGCTTAACTATTTCCCGTCGTTTGATTGAACTACAAGGCGGTCAGATTCAGGTAGAAAGCGAATTAGGAGTTGGTAGTACGTTTCGGTTTTTTCTACCTTTAGCTTGACAATTTTGGATTTTGGATTTTGCGAACGCGAAGAGCGTGTCGGAGACATAAAGTTGCGTGCGGGGGTGGAGGAGTTTGAGCAAACTTTTCAAGACAGATTTTAGATTTTAGATTGAACCAAAATTTAAAATCTAAAATTAGGTAAAAACCCTTGAGATACAAGGGATTGACACAAGGTAGTCACGGCTGTGTCATACCCAATTGCTAATTTGAAAGTATCCAAAATCTTATTTTTTGATAGATGGCGAGATTTTGGAAATGCCTAGATTATAACATTATGTATACTTTTGTTCTGGCTGCTTTTTTGGTTAGTTTACTCAGTCTTTCGGGTTACGCTGCGATCGCTTACCTGTTCCCTCGAAATCGTTCTCAAGACTGACCAATTAACAATTCAAAATTCAAAATTCAAACAGGTATACAGCGTATGCGTTTCATTAATTTGGAATGGATGATTTATTTACGCCGTGTTGTATTTAGGACTTACGCATTGACAGACATAACCAAATATGCATCACATCTCGTTACAAGGCTCTGCCTTGTAATGCTCTTGTAGGAGGGCTGCTGCCTCCCAGTTTGAGAGGAGGCAGCAGCCCTCCCAGTGATCACATTCCCAGGCAGCAGCCTGGGAACGAGGCAGGTAGTCAAATCAAGGTTGATTCTGCCCGATAAGATTGACGATCGCTGTAGCTAAATCCACAGGATCGACGGGTTTAGGTAAGTGTTTTTGAAATCCGGCTGCCATTGCTTGGTTGTAGTTAATTTCTCCAGCATACGCAGTCAAAGCGATCGCTGGAATTTGCCCGCCTTGCTCTGGCGGTAATTTTCTCACCTCGCCAAGCAACATATAGCCATCCATCAAGGGCATTCCAATATCGCTTAACAGGATATCTGGCAATGATAGTGCTAATGTTTCCAGCGCTTCGGCTGCTGATTCAACTGCTGTTACAGTTGCGCCATATTGTTCTAGCGCAAAGCTAAAAAACTCTCGCACATCAGCTTGATCGTCCACAAGCAGGATTTGCACTCCAGCAAGTAATGTGTCTTCAGTGGTGAGTTCTGGTTGAGAAGTCTCATCACTGCTGACTCGCAACTCAGAATTTTTCAGCAAAGGTAGCCTAACTGTAAAGGTAGCCCCTTGTCCTTCTCCCAGACTCTCTGCCTGAACTGTACCACCGTGAAGTTCTACTAGATGACGCACAATTGCTAGTCCTAATCCCAGTCCGCCAAATACTCTGGTTGTCTTGGCATCTGCTTGTCGGAAGTAATCAAATACGTAGGGCAAAAATTCTGGGTTGATTCCCTTACCTGTATCAATCACCTCGATTTGGGCATCTAAGCCAACTTGCTCTAGACGCACTTCTACTCGTCCTTCTGTGGGTGTGAATTTAACGGCATTGGAGAGGAGATTCCACATCACTTGTTGCAAGCGATCGCCATCGCCGAGAACTTTGCCGATATCATTACTTAGCAGCGTTTTTATTTCAATTGATTTGGCTTCTGCTGCTAAACGCACCGTTTCTAGTGCAGATGCGATCGCTACTTTCAAATCTACTGCATACAAATTTAATCTGACTTTACCTTGTAAAATCCGCGAAACATCTAATAAATCTCCAATCAGTTGAGTTTGTAACTTGGCATTCCGCTCGATTGTTTCCAATGCCCGGATTCTAGTGGGTTCGTCGAATTTGCGGGTTCTGAGTAACTTTGCCCACCCTAAAATCGGATTCAAGGGAGTTCGGAGTTCATGGGAAAGGACAGCGAGGAATTCATCTTTAATCCGGTTGGCCGTCTCAGCTTGTGCCCTTGCAGTCTTTTCGGCTTCGTAAAGTTGAGCGCGAGCGATCGCTTGTCCACACTGTTGCCCAATTGTCAATATAAATCCCCGGTATTCTTCATCAAATATTTGGGCAGTGGCAAAGCTTAATCCCAGTGCGCCAATTACTTTGGCTTCTACTACCAAGGGAATGGCAGCCCAGGCATTATTTCCTGTGAGAGCCACTCCATCTGCTAAGTTCGGATATTTAGCAATCATTGCTGCTAAATTTTCTAAAAAAATCGGCTGCTTAGTTCTGACTGTTTCTGCGACTTGGTTAGGTGCTGTGATGGGATAATTTGCCCAGGTATCGATGAGCGATGGCGGATAGCCAATTGCTTGCACAACCTTGAGGGTAGTACCTCCCTCAGTGAGTAAGACAACGCAACCAGCAGTGGCTCCTAAGGCGGCAATTCCTTGGTTTACCACCACATCAGCTACCTGTTGGGGAGTTAGCGCTTCCGAGAGGGCAGCAGTTATTTTTTGTAAAAGTATGGTGCGATTCACAGACCGTTCAGCCGCCTGTTTTGCCTGTTGAGTTTCCTGGTAGAGTCTGGCGTTGTCGATGGCTGTCGCCGCCCGACGAGCAATATCCTCTGCTAAAGCCAAGTCTGCCTGTTGGTAGCGGCGACCTGACTCGGCTGTAAAAAAAGAGATTGCTCCAAACAATTGCCCACGGGAACGAACTGGAATCACCATTAGAGAACGAATACCTAGACTTTGCAGCAATTGCAGATGTTCGTCGTCTTGAGACATCTGTACAAGATGAGACTCAGATAATTCGGGATAAAAGATAGATATTCCCAACTGTAGACGCTCTACAAGCTGTTTAGCTCTATTTTTGGGTGGATAACGCCGTCGGATTTCGTCTAAAGTATTTAGTTTTGTGGGGTCGGCAATTGCGATCGCAATTTGTTTACTTGACCAATCTTCCTGGAAAACATCTACAATACACCAGTCGGCTAAGGTTGGAACTGCCAGATTTGCCACACTTTCCAAGGCGATTTCATAATCTAATGAGGCAGCTAGTAAGGTGCTGGCTTCGACTAAAAAGTTTTGAGTGGCTTCAACTCGTTTGCGTTCGCTAATATCTTCAATAATCCCTAATGCATATTTTGCTTGTCCATTAGCATCCCAAACTGCTGATGAAGTTAGGTTTACCCAAACTATAGAACCATCTTTGCGGATGTAGCGCTTCTCTAGGGAATAACCACTAATTTCTTTTGCCAAAACTCGCCGACAATTCTGCCAATCAACTTCTAAGTCGTCAGGGTGGGTAATTTCCTGAAAGTTCATCTCCATTAACTCTTCATAGCCGTATCCAGTAATCTCACATAGGGCAGGATTAACCTGAATAAATCGTCCATCCAACGCTACTAGATTAATGCCGACAGCTGCCTGATTGAACATTGCCCGAAACCTTTCTTCGCTTTCGCGCAAAGCAACTTCTGTTAGTTTTGCTGTGGTCATATCTGCCAAAATAATTCCAATTCCTACCGTTTCACCCATTGCGTTGTTGACCGGGTAATAGTTGCCCAGCCAGTAGCCGTAACGTCCGGGTTGTCCCCTTGTCTCACCACTAATTTCCACATTTAGCAGGGGTTCTCCAGTATCCAACACGCGCTGTAACTGTACCTCCAACTCAGCCGCCATCGCTGGCAACACTTCCCCAAATTTGCGTCCTAGATGCTCTTCTATGGTCAAACCGTTAATATCAGCGAAAACTTGATTAATTCGGATATATCGCAGTTCCCGATCCAAAAAGCATACTGCCACAGGTGCTGCACCTAAGAGCGCATCTAGAAGAGATAGAGATTCGGCATAATGGACTAAAGCTTGGTGGATATCTTGATAAAGTCGGGCATTTTCCACTGCTAAGGCAGCACGATGGGTAATATCTGTTGCTAAAGTTAAGTCAGTGCGATCGTAGCGACGCTCTGATTCTGCGGTGGCAAAGGAGATGCAGCCGAGTATTTGTTGGTGTGCGATTAAAGGCACAATCATCAAAGACTTGATCCCCATTTGCCGAATTACTTCTAAGTGTTCCTGATTGTGAGTAGTCGCCACCAATAGGGAGTCAGAGACTTCTGAAATTAATTCTGGTTGCCTGGTTTGCAGTACCTTGGCGATTGTACTTGCACCCTTGGAATCTGGAACATACTGCTCAAGTTTACGCGCCAACTCTGCTTTCAATGGGTCTGCATGGGCAATGGGTAGGCGGCGAATGGAACCATCTTCATTTAAAATGTCAACGCTACACCAATCAGCTAGTTGGGGAACTGAGATTTTGGCAATCTGTTCTAAAGTTTGTTCATAATCTAGCGAAGTAGAGAGTAAACTACTAATTTCGGCGATATAGCGGAGTCTTTCCTCAGCCTGTTTGCGCTCTGTAATATCGAGAATAAAAAAAGCTCCTCGATTTACAGTCCCTTCAAAATGGCTAGCACCTGCCAAAATCGGCAAGCGTGAGCCATCTTTACGGATATATTCCTTTTGATATGGTGTGCAAAAGGAACTGTTTTGAATTTGAGTCAGTGCTTCATTATCAAGTGGCACATACTCTATTGGAGTTAGGTCTTGCCAGCGAAGTGTTCCGGCAAGTAATTCTTCACGAGAATAACCTACCATATTCAGCAAGGCATCGTTAGCGTCTGTAATTCTGCCGTCTCTATCCCAGAAGCCAATACCAATCATGTTTGACTCAACCACGCTGCGAAACTTCGCTTCGTTTTCCCGTAATGCTTGCTCAGTTTGTTTGAGTTGAGTAATATCAATTGAACTAATGCCCACTCCCAACAACTGTCCATCCGGCAAACACACGGGATAATAGCTGACAAGACCATAACGATAGACCCCAGGCGGATAAGTTTCACCGCTAACTTCCTGGTTAAGCAAGGGCTGCCTAGTTTGCATCACTTGCTCAAATACACGCTCAATTTGCCCTGCCCATTCCGGTAGTACTTCCCTAAAGGTGCGGCCAATATGTTGACTTTGCGGTACACCGTTGATGGCTGCTAGCGCTTCATTAACATGAATGTAGCGAAGTTCAGTATCGAGAAAAGCCAGCGCCATTGGTGAACTAGTAACCCAAGCATTGAGTAACGCCAAAGATTCGTCTTTTTGCTGAATAGCTTGCTGAAGTTCCTGGTGCAACGTAGCTTTTTCCAGTTCTGCCTGCTTACGCTCAGTAATATTCACACCTGCACAGATAATACCCTGAATGCTATTGTCTGCATCCCTTAGCGGTTCAACCATCAAATCATAGTAACGGTCTTCTCCAGAAATTGTTAGATAAACCTCTTCACGGGTTGAAACACCACTTTCTATTACCTTCAGCTTAATTGCTCTCAATTGCTCTGCTACTAAAGCTGGAAATAATTCATCATCAGACTTACCTAAGACTTCTTCAGCAGTCTCTAGACCTTGAGGATTATGAATCCACTGATATTGCAAATCGCGATCCTGCTGAAAGATCACAATATCTGAACTACTTAAGGCTAATCGAAATCGCTCCTCACTAACTCTCAGCTTTTGGAGATTTCCATCAGCGCTTCTTTTAGCAGTCTTTAATCGCTCACAGATGATACTAAAGAGCAATCCTTGTAATACAAACAATCCAATTCGCACAAAATCGGATAAGTCAAAACTCAGATCATAAGCTGGGGAGAGAAAGAAGTAATCGCTCAATAACGCAGACAAACAGGTTGCTAACAGCCCTGACTTCAAACCACCATACCAACCACTCACCATTACAGCGCTATAAAATAACAGAAAAGGAGTTTGACTCATGCTTAACCAGGGGTCTAGCATTAACATCAGCACTAATACAAGTGCAACAATTAAGACAACTATGCCATAACGCAGTAAGTGGGAATAATGAAGATGGGGCATGAAAATGTCTTGGAACAACCAATACTTATTGCTTAGGCTGTATATACCCTAAGCTAGTTTGTAAATTTTAGTAACTTATCCACAGATAGATTTTTATTTAGTTTTAAAACGTCTTTTGTTAGAAGCTAATTTCTCAGAAATATACTATGGAAAGTCAAAAATTATTGTGAATTTTATATATAGCAATCCTGTTGGATTTGTAAAAATTTAAAGCTACAGATCCCTAACTTGAAGCAACTGGGGCGCGAATTCCATTCACTATGCATTAGGGATATTTTTTCAAAAGTGAGTAAGATGCACCCTTGCTACAAGTAAGTGGGCAAGAATAAATGAAACTATATTACGCAATATAAAATTAATTAAATTGGCTCGTAGTCATCATCTCCAGTGCTATTTTCACGGCGAAGCCTTTACTACAAACCTTTAATTATTCACGCCCAGTTACTTACTAAGTAGTAGGAAGGCGTAATTAAATATAAGATCAAACCTCACCCTCAATCCCTCTCCTTATTAAGGAGAGGGAAGCCGGAGGCAGGGTGAGGTTATTTAATTTCACCCACTTATATCATTTCACGCAAACCCTGATACATATAGATTTATCTTCGGGGCACAGCAATGCTTATTGGTGTCAACTTAAGCCCAAACGTTTATCCCACAGGCGTTTTACCCCCCTTAATCCCCCCGATATATTGGGGGGAAACAAGAAAATCCAGTTCCCTCCCCTTTATAAGGGGAGGGTTAG